>CALJDU010000075.1 GCA_938024995.1 uncultured bacterium | reverse complement strand
CGAGGCCGACGGGTTGAATGGCGCGCGTCGAACTCGCCCAGTTCCGTCCGTTTGCTCGCTCGCCGTTTCACGTACTCTTGAACTCTCTTTTCAAAGTTCTTTGCAACTTTCCCTCACGGTACTTGTTTGCTATCGGTCTCCCACTAGGTATTTAGCCTTAGCTGGAGCTTACCAGCCACTTTGCGCTGCACTCTCAAGCAACACGACTCCGCGATGACGCCGTGACGCGACCCGCTCGATCGGCGAACCTAGAGGCCTGACACCCGCTGCGGGCAGACCCGTTCAGAGGTACGCGCGCCAGAGGGGACGCGGCGAGGCGCCACCGTAACGCCACATTGCACCGCGACGGCGAGGCCGCGGGCTTCGGCGCTGGGCTTCTCCCCTTTCGCTCGCCGCTACTCGGGGAATCCTAGTTAGTTTCTTTTCCTCCGCTTACTGATATGCTTAAGTTCAGCGGGTAGTCGCGTCCGATCTGAGGTCGTACGAGTGTGTGCGCGCGCGCGCGCGCGCGCCGGGTGTGTCGGACGAACGCGCGGCTCAGAGCGTGCTGAACCGGCGACGACCCTTGCCCGGCGGCGGCGGCGTCGTTCTCTCCGTACTTGAAGCCGCGGGCGGCGACGCGCGAGACGAGCTCGCGCGCGCCGGCCCGGACGGCCCAGGGCGCCGCGCCTAGAGACGTTCGGCGCGGCGGTTGTCAGCGAATGACGACCCTCAGACGGGCGCGGCCTCGGGCGGACCCGAGGCCACAATGTGCGTTCGAGATGCCGATGATCGATGTGTCCTGCAGTTCACATTGCGTAACGGAGCTGGCTCCGCTCTTCATCGACGTGGGAGCCGAGTGATCCACGGCAAGCGATTGTGCGTCGAACGCTCGGGGGCGCTCTGAGTGTGCGTGTGCCGACGGCGGCGGCTGTGCGTCGACAGGCAGAGTCGACGCGGCGCCGCCGCCCTAGCTCGGTCCTGGCTTCGGTGCGTGCGAGTGTCCCGGGTTTCGTAGGCCGCGGGGTATTAATCGGACGCCGCCTCGTCTACCGACCGGGTCGGAAAAACGGGGGCGACGCCGGGTCTAGGGCGGGGCGCCCGACCAGAGTACCTCGTTAGCGCGCGCGGCTCCTGACGTCGCGGATTTGGAAGCTCGCGCGCCGAGGCAACGGCCCTGTCAGCGCCCTCATTGAACGTAACCCGCGTGGCGCCGGGCCGGCGCGGCGACCGCCGCGCGCGCCTCTCGCCTTCCGCTGGCGATGAGACGCGCGGACGCGGCCGCCGTCCGACGTCGGCGCGGGTTTTACGGTCGGCTCTCGCTACCACGACGTAGCGCCAGCCAGTCGTACGTACCCCCTCCGTCCTCACCGAGTAGAGGACGCTTCGGAGTCGACCCGTTGCGAACGCGCGAGGGCCCGGCGCGGCTCGTCAGCCGACCGGGTCTCGCGCGTCCGCGGGCGACGCGCCGCGCGCGGCGTCACAGGTCGCGGCGTACCCCTGCCGATGACGGGGTGCGGTCGCCGGCCTCTGCCGCGCGGCGGCGCTTCGCCGTCGGGCCGGTCGCGCGCTGGCAAACGCGTTCGACCGGTCCGCGGCACGCCGAGTGAGACGAGCGGCGTCGCGCGTGACGCCCGCTCTCGTGCCCGGTGTCGCGTGGGTGCGCCGGCGCCGTCGCGCGATAGTCCCGCCCGGGCGTCATTGGCTCGTCGCCCCGAGGCTTCGGCCTGGGTCCGCTCGCTCGCAGAGACGGACGCTGTACCCTGGCGGCGCGCGACGTCGTGGCCGGGAGCGCGCGGCTCCCCTCGCTTCACCCTCGTGTGTTTATACTCGGAGACGCGCGTACAGAGAGTGCGGGAGGCATCAGAGGGTTCGGAGTGCGCGCGCTCGCTAACGCGGCGGCGGCGCCTCTTACGTCAATGATCCTTACGCAGGTTCACCTACGAAAACCTTGTTACGACTTTTACTTCCTAGAAGTGATCAAGTTCGTCTCGCTTTCCGCTCGCGGCGCGCCACCCGAGGGCGACGCGTGCGCCGCGCGCAGTCCGCGGGCCTCACTAAACCACTCAATCGGTAGTAGCGACGGGCGGTGTGTACAAAGGGCAGGGACGGATTCCCCGCGAGCTGATGACTCGCGAGTACAAGGAATTCCTCGTTCACGGAGAATAATTGCAATCTCCGATCCCTAGCACGCTTGCGGTTCAACGGATTGCCCGCGCCGGCCGGCGAGGACGAAACACGCTGATGCAAGCAGTGTAGCGCGCGTGCGGCCCCGAACATCTGAGGGCATCACTGACCTGTTATTGCTCTCCGCTTCACGCGACTGTAAGCCGCTTGTCCCTCTAAGAAGCGAGCGGTCGCCGACACGCGGTCGACGCCGTCTATTTAGCAGGCAAGAGTCTCGTTCGTTATCGGAATTAACCAGACAGATCGCTCCACGAACTAAGAACGGCCATGCACCACCAACCACTGAATCGAGAAAGAGCTCTCAACCTGTCTGTCATCACAGTGTTCGGGCCGGGTGAGGTTTCCCGTGTTGAGTCAAATTAAGCCGCAGGCTCCACTCCTGGTGGTGCCCTTCCGTCAATTCCTTTAAGTTTCAGCTTTGCAACCATACTCCCCCCGGA
>CALJDU010000074.1 GCA_938024995.1 uncultured bacterium | reverse complement strand
CGGCGTTCTCAGCGTTCTCAGCGTTCTCAGCGTTCTCAGCGTTCTCAGCGTTCTCAGCGTTCTCAGCGTTCTCAGCGTTCTCAGCGTTCTCAGCGTTCTCGGCTTGTTGCGTATCGGTAGCCGCGTCCGCGACCCGCGCGTCGGTCCCAGCGTCCGCGACTCCCCCGTCTACGTTCCCGGCGTCTGCGTTTCCGTCAGCCTCATTCGCGACGGGCTGACCGATCTTCCAGGGGGCGGGGAACACGCCGCCGATCCATCCGACGGAGTAGAGGACGACCCAAACAGAGAGGAGCACGCCGGTCGAGCGCAGCACCGCGATGAACTTACGGACCACGAGGCTGCATACCACGAGTGAACATCGACGCGCGAAGGCACGTCCTCAGTCCCGTCGCGCTTCGGTCACATCTTCGCCGCAACCCCTGCCGATGTTCGTTGTGCGAACCTCTTGAGCGAAGCGAACGCAGGAGGGACGCTTACCTTAACTATCTGGAGACCCGCGCTCTTCGGATCAACCTGAGAGTTCGATGACGAAAGCCAACTCTGCGAAGCGGCCTCTGTGGGCCATTGCGCTTCTCTTCCCGATCGCCTTAGCCCTCTTCTTGATGCTCACCTCCCTCCAGCGCGCGCTCCTCTTCCCTCGCGTCGGCCTCCCGCAGGACGAGCAGGCGCTCCTGGTCGCGGGGGCGGAGCGGCTCACGGTCGATGTGCCGCGAGGAGAAGTCGAGGCGTACTTCCTTCCTGGCGACGGCGTGAGCGCCGCGCGTCCCGGTCCCGCCGTTGTCTTCGCGCACGGTAACGGTGAGCTCGTCGACTACTGGCCGCGAGCACTTGAACGTTACCGCCGGCTCGGTGTCTCCGTCTTGCTCCCGGAGTACCGAGGCTATGGGCGCTCCGCGGGGGCGCCGTCGGAGCAAGGCATCACCGATGACTTCGTTCGCTTCTACGATCAGCTGGTCGCGCGCGACGAGGTGGACGCCTCCCGGATCGTTTTCCACGGCCGCTCGCTTGGCGGAGGCGCGGTCTGTGCGCTCGCCCGACGCAGGCCGCCCGCGGCGTTCATCCTGATGTCCACCTTCACCAGCGTGGAGGCGATCGCGCGTTCCTGGCGGCTCCCAGGGTTTTTGGTCCGCGACAAGTTCCGCAACGATGAAGTGATCGCGGCGTCCGGGGTCCCGGTTCTCATCGCGCACGGCACGCGTGACCGTGTGATCCCTTTCAAGCACGCCGGACACCTCGCGCGCGCTTCTGGGAACGCGCGCGTGATCTCGTTTGACGCGGGACACAACGATTGCCCGACGGATTGGAACCGGATGTTTGACGCCATCGAGGAGCACCTGCACGCTGCCCGCATCCTGTGACGAAGGTACGCATCGCGATCGCTTGGGTCTTCGCGCTCGGGATCTGCGCGCTCGCGGTGACGCGAGGAGCACACGTCATCGCGATCGCGGCACCATTGGTCGCGTTGGTCGCGACCCTCTGGTTGCTCCACAAGCCGCTCCGGGTTCTCCGTGCGCAGCGGCGCGGTCTTCGCGAGTCCGACCGTCAGACGCTGCAGCGAGGGGTCGCGTTCTACTCGTCGCTTGACGCGATCGAGCGAGAGCGGTTCGAACGAAACGTGATCGCGGTGGCCGAGGGCTATCACTTCGCTGGGGTCGGCGTGGAGGTGACTGACGAGCTAAAGATGCTGATCGCAGCGGGCGCGGCGATGGTCGTTCACGGTCGTCCCGATCTTCGACTCCAAGGGACGCGCGACATCCTCATCTACCCGGACGCCTTCAGCGAGGACTATGTCGCGAGTCACGACGCGAACATCGCCGGTATGGTTCACCGCCAAGGTCCGATCATCTTCTCCGCGCGCTCGCTCCGTCGCGGGTTCTCTCGGGAAGCGGATGGGCACAACGTCGCGGTGCACGAGTTTGCGCACGTCCTCGATCTCGACGACGGCTTCGCGGATGGAGCGCCCGTGCTCTCGTCACACGCGGTCGAGCCGTGGCTCGCGCTGGTCGAGGATGAGCTCCGCCGGGTCCGCGATGATGACTCGGTTTTGCGTGACTACGCCGGGACGAACCAAGCCGAGCTCTTCGCGGTCGCGACCGAGGTCTTCTTCGAGCGGCCTGCGCGGCTCAAGAAGCGGCACGCTGCGCTCTACGACGCGCTGGTGTCCTTCTACAACGTCGACCCGCTCGCGCTCATGGAAGAGACCTCCGAGCCGACCAAGCTCACGAAAAAGGAGCGGCGAAAACGGCGCAACAAGCGGAAGCGTCGCCGACGCTGATCACGTCTCGTACTGGAAGAAGCCGTTGCACGCGAGCACCTCCGCCGTCTTGAACCCCGGACCGCACGCGGTCTCTGAGTCATACACGCCCTCTGAATAGGTCGTTGGTGCTTCGGACTCGTACCGCTCTCCGTTGAACGTCACCCAGTCGACGAACATGTTGCGATCTTCGCCGCCTCCGCCCCCATCGTTCGTGAAGGCGACCTTCACGCGTCGTATCTCAACGACGGTTGGATGGGTGTAGGTGTAGCTGCGGTACTCCGCGTCGACATCGAACTCGTACACCGCGACGTCATCCACCAAGATCTGGCCGTGTGGATATACGCCCATCGCGGGAGAGCCGGTTGCGTTGACCACGATCTCGAGCTCCGCCGGGGGCTCGAGACCGCCGCACATGACGGTGGGCTCCCAAGAGCCATCCGCCTGGCACTCCGAACCATCCGCATCGCACGCGCCGATCGGGAGATCGCATCGCGCTCCGCTCAGGCTACAGACGCCCTCAGGGTCGCACGGCGCCCCGCACGCGTCGTCGACGACGAAGAGCCCGGAGCTCGCGCAGCGAAGACCGTCGTGACAGGCGTCGACCTCCGCGAGACAGCCGGCGGCGACAAAGCACACGCCGCTCGACGCGCACACCTCGGGGTCGTCGCTCGGGTCCGCGTTGCAGAGCGGGTCATCCGCCCACCATCCATCGCCGCGGCAGATCTCGTCGCCGCGACACGCTCCCACTCGCGCGCTGCAGCTCCCTTCGACGTAGCAGACGCCCGACGGCGCGCAGAGGGCGTCCGCCGGATCACCGCGACCCTCACCGGCGCCGCTACAGGTCGGGCGAGGTGTCGGGTAGTCGCTCGCGGTCGCGTCGTAGGCAGCCGATCGCGCGCCGCTCTCGACGAGTCCAGGCAGCGTCCCGCTGGGGCTCACCGAAGCGAGGAAGACACGAGTGACGCGCCAGCGGCCGTTGCTCGCGACGTCTCGGTAGCCGGTCACGCGTGACGCGCTGAGCGCCCCTTCGCCCGGGGTGCCGCGGAGCCAGATCGGGAGACCTCCGAGGTACGCGCCGTCGCGGCGAACATCGTCGAAGTCGTCGAGCGCGCTCTCAATGTCAGGGCGCGCCGCGGCCTCCTCGGGCCAGACCCCGACTCCGTCATAGGGGAGCTTGCCGCCCACCGCCGAGAGCGCTTCGCTCAAGAACCGCGCGCCGTCTTGATCGCGATCACAGCTCGCGGGCTCGCACTCGCCGGCGCCGACGTCACGATGGATCAGCGTGCCGACGATGATCGGAGCACCGCTCCTGGCGCCGACCACGTCGAGGGCGTCCCGGAGCAAGAGACCGAACTCGCGCGGGGGAACGTGCGACGCGCCTTCGACGTTGGGCTCGCCCCAGATCTCCCAGGCATCGGCCAGCGAGCCGACGTCGTCCGCGACGCGTTCGAGCTGATCGAGGTAGTCACCGCGGACCGGCTCCCAGTCGGCACGTGTCGCGAAGCGGCCCGGGGTGGACGCCGCGAGGATGGCGGGGCCGACCTCGAGCATCACGCGTACCCCGCGCTCATGAAAGCGCTCGACGATTCCGCGGGTTCCTTCGCCGGTCACGCGTACGCGTACCCACCGCGCCCCGAGCGTGACCACCTCGTCGAGATCATCGGCGCTCGCTTCGACGCCATAGATCGCATCGTCGTCGTCCAGGCAGCTCGTCTCTCCGCTCATCATCGAGCCGTCGAGATTCGGGACAAACGAGTCGTCGTCGCCGCAGCCGACGAGGAGGCCTGAGGCCAGCGCGGAGCAGAGCGCGAGCTGAGCTACATGGCGTATTGGAAGTACCCGTTGCATGAAAGTAGTTCGCTCTCCTTGAATCCTGGTCCGCAGACGGGCATATCGCCGGGCGCGAAGACGCCGACCGAGTACGTTCGTGGTGACTCGGACTGGAAGCGGGTCCCGCCGATCTCGACGTAGTCGACGCGAAGGTTCCGGTCTTCGCGCGGCATGACTCCTGTGGGCGTCGCGCGGTCGTTTGTGAACCGGACCTCGACGTCCGTTGGGTCGATGATTCCCTCCAGCTCAATGGCGTAGTCAGCCATCTCCGCGGTGGTCTCCCAGGTCTGAATGATCTCGCCAGCTACGCGCAGTTGAAGGTTCGCGAACTCCCCCTCAAATGACGTTCCGGAAGCGCGGATCAAGATGATGGTCGAGTCGATCCCGCCACACGCGATCGTCGGGATCATCCCGCCGCCGGCTTGGCACTCGTTCCCGTCTTCGTCGCATCCACCAAGCGCGTAACCACAGGTGCCGTGTTCTTCGCACACTGGCTCCGCCTCGCACCCACCGCACTCAAAGGTGGGGAGCCATCGACCGTCACGGTCACATTCATTGCCCGCGTCGTCGCACTCGGTCGCGAGCGCGTCGCACGCTCCGTCGCGCGGGCAGACGCCGCGTGGGTCGCATACCGTCCCGCCGCATCGAACCGCGGGCGTCCAGCTGCCGTCGAGCTGACAAACATTGCCCATGTCGTCGCAGGTGTCTGGAACGACTGGGCAGCGGCTCCCGGCGAGCACGCACGTGCCGCCCGTCTCGCATGCGCCTTCGCACTCCGGGTTCAGGTGGAAGACACCGTCGGCTTCACAGCGTCGCCCGTCGACGCACACGCCAACCGCGGCGCGGCAGCGCGGCGCGATCCAGCAGAGACCTTCGTCGCTACACATTCTCTCGGCCCGCGAGCGTCCCTCGCCGCCGCACGACACGTCTGGGCTCCACCAACCGTCTGGGTTGCAGATCTCGCCTTCGTAGCAAGCGCCGACCCGTGCTCGGCATCGTTCGCTCACGACGCACGCACCCGCCGGGGCACAAAGCTCATCGTCTGGGTCTCCTGAGCCGAGACCCGCGCCGGAGCAGCTCGGCCGATCGTCATAGGGCGCGAGCTCGATCCCGAGCTCGCTCAGCGGCACGTTGATGTGCCCGCTCCCGGCTCCGATTTGCGGGTCGACGAAGACGTGATCGATGCGGAAGCGTTGGGCCGCGAGCGTCGGGAGGGAGTGAGCGAAGAGAGCGCGCTGGGTGAGACGGGCGCTCGCCTCATCGTCGGCGACCACCGGACCTCCAATGACCACCATCAGCTTGGCGGCAGCGTGTCGAGTCGCCGATCGTCGCATCGGCTCCCACGCGCTCAACACTTCGCCCACGAGTTGTTCCGCGCTCTCAGGCGCGATCTGATACGCGGCGCGGTCAGCGGGCGCGGTGGTTACGCTGAGGTCGACCCCGAAGGAGTCGAAGCTCGTGACCGCGCCGACGGTTTGAAGCGCCGCGCGGAGATACTCGACACCTTGGATCTCATCTTCACATACGGAGAGCTCACACCCTCCACCGACCCCGATCGCGCCCGTGATGAGCGCGGCGTTGCTGGTCGCGCGCACGAGCTCCGCCGAGGCGACCAACATCGCGCCGAAGTGCGCGGGCGGGGCGTGGGACGCGCCATCGTTGGCGCGCGGCCAGATCTCGTACGCGTCGGCCTCGGGACCGAGGTCCGTGACGAGCGTCTCGAGCGACCCCAAGAACGCATCGCGATAGCTCTCCCAGTCCTCATCGGAGCCGGTGCGCCCGGGCGGGCTCATTCCGGTCGCGCTCGGGCCGACCACGACCACCGCGCGTATCCCGGCGCGGTGGAGCGAGAGGAGCTCTTCGCGGAGTGACGCGCCATCGTACGTCAGGCGAACCCAGCGCGTCTGGCTCGCGGTCGCTTCGTCCACGTCCATGGTGACAAAACCAATCAGCGAGTCTTCGCTGTCGAAGCAGGCGGTCTCTCGCTCGATCGGTGGTGGGTCCGCGCGCGGCGCTGGCTCGGTCGTCTTGCACCCGGCGAAGAGCACGAGCGACGTCACGAACACGCTCACGAGAGCCATCCAAGGGTGACGAACACTGTGGGAAGAGGGGCGCACTTGATTCGCGTAGACCGCCCCCAATTGTGTTCGCTTCCCCAGTTGTTCGTCAATCCACGCCAACAATGAACCGCGGCGTAGTGTGGTGGGTCACCCGATCGCTCGAAGATCGCCACGAGATCTACTTCCTGTCGCGGTTCTCTGTGGGGAGCAGACCGCGGTCTCAAGTAGTCGTCGCGCCTACTGACGCACGACCTCGACTGTCCCGACGCTCCAGTGGGTCCCTTCACGGGCCTCGTTTCCGAAGAGGGTGACGACGTACACGCCGCTTCGCGGGAACTGGCAGGTCGCCGTGATCTCCGTCGTTCCCGTGACGTCGCAACGCGTCTTCGTCCCTCCTCCCTTCGGCGCGAAGCTGGCGAGGAGCGAGTGACGGTTCGGGTTGTCGACCGAGATGGTGACGCTGTCGGCGACCGTGACCTGGGAACGTCGCGGCGACGCGAGCCGGAACCCATGCATGAAGAAGCGAGGGGTCAGGTTCGGCTGTCGCGTGAACTCACCGCGGCTGACTGGCGGTTGCTGAAGCTGCCAGTTCGGGTCTTCCGGGAAGTGATTGAGGCCAAAGACCCTGGCGGGCGCGAGGAAGTAGGCCGTGGAGTAGCGCTTGGTGAAGTCGGGCGTCCCGGGCTCCACGGAGCCGGCGTTCCAGGTCGCGTCGATCAAGTACCAGCGGCCCTCGATGTTGACCGCGTTCCAGGCGTGACCGACGCCGTCCATGCTGCTGCGCGCGTGACCGACAACCACACGGATCTCGATCCCGACCACGCGTCCGAGCGCTGCCATGAGGTTCGCGTAGCCTGCGCAGACGCCCTTGCGATCACGGAAGACCCGCTCCGCGCTCTGTGTCTCCGCCGAGACGAACTCGCCCGCTTCCATTCGAAGCAAGAGCGCCGCGTCGTACGCGATGTGATCGGCGACCCAGTCGTGGAGCGCCTTGACGCGTTGCAAGGGGTCACGCTCTTGAGCGACAACGTACTGGGCCAAAGACTCGATGCTCTGCTCCGCGCTCGCGGGCATGTTCTTGACCACGGGGTGGATCTCGTCACGGAACGGCCACTCGCTATCGTCGTCGCCCGCGGCGGCCGGTGCGCCGGCGTCGTCATCTTCGGTGGCCGGGGCGCGCGAAGGCGGCTCGACGGCGGGATCGCGATGGTCGATGGATCCGGAGAAGTCGACATCGTCTTGCGCGCCGTCGTCTTGCTCCACCATTTCGCGATACTCGTTGTCCTCTTCCAGGAGCGAGAAGACCCACTCGAGACGGTCGGCGGTGGTGAGGAGCCCGTTGCGCGCCGCGTCGACCGCTTCGCCCGATCGACCGTCGAGCATCCAGTCGCCGCGCCCCGCCAGCGCGGTGAAAAGGATGTCCCGACCGAAGAAGAGCAGCGTCCCCAAGAAGACGACGTTGACCAAGAGGGTTCGGAGGATGAGCCGATCGAAGAACGTCAGGATCCGCTTCTTGCCGTCCGGTCGACGTGCCTCGCTGATCAGGTCCCAGACCAGCGGGACAATGGGGAACGCGCAGAGCGCGGCGAGGAGGGCGGCCCAAATCGGACCGTTGGCGAACGCCGCGAGCGAGGAGCCGGCCCAGGCGCCGAGCAATGGAATCGCGATCGCGACGAGCGCCGCCAGCAGCTTGAAGAAGGTCCCCATCTCAGTCCTTATGAACCGCGCGCGTTACGGGGTCGAATCGAAAGCCCGTCGTGTTGGACACGCTTCGCGACTGACCTAGAACGTCGCGCAACATGGACCTGGCAGAACGACGCATCCTTCTTCGTCTCCGCCACAGATCTTTCCGCAGAAGACCAGCTCCTCTCGGCCACATCCGCGAAGTTCGAAGTACGCATTGGCGCTCAGAGCATCGACGCGGCGCCGAACCTCTACTTCGCGACAACCGATCAAGCGTTCGAGATCCGCGTCAATCAGCGCGCGGTGCTGATGCTCGAGGTCTCGCGACGCTTGACCCGTCGTCCCGAGACACGAAGCGAGGAGTAGCGACAAGATGGCGACCGTCCAGCGCATTCGCTGAAGGTACTATGATCTCGTCGTGAAGATTGACCTCGAAGCCACAGACGACCTCTTGGTCGTCTCCGATGAACTCACCGGCCGCGGTCACCCTCGCGGTGAGTTGATTCGCCTGAGCCTTCAAGCGGAGACCGACCCTTCCGCGGAGGCGGAGCGTGACGCCTGGCTCGCGCGTCATCGGGAGGCGCTTGAACCGATTCACTCCAACGAGCTGAAGACGATTTGGCGGCGCGGTTTCATCCAGGAGATCCAGGCGGCGCCGATCGAGACACAGAGCGAAACCGTGTTTCGGCGAACGCGCACGCAGCTGAGGGCGCTCTTGAAGCATCCCTCCTGCGACTACCTTCACACGATGACCGTCGCGATGAACGCGACCCAACAAGAACACCTCGACGCGCTCGCAGAGCTCATCCCGCCGACCCTCTCGCGGGTCCGCTGTGTCGACCAGGTCGAATACGCGTCCGGAGGGGAGGAGCACCACACGCAGCCTTGGCTCCCGACCGCGTACAACGTCGTCATGCTCGTCAACCACTTCCCGAGCGCCGGGAGCGCGTTCCCGTATCGCGGGTTCAGCGCGAAGCTACGCGGTCCAAGAGAGTGGGTCCTGAAGAGCGAGAACGCGGTCCTGGATGGCATCGATCTTCACGGGATCGAGGTGTTTCGTCTGCTGGAGCCGATGAGCTACGCCGCTGTGGCCGCGCTCTCGGCCGAACACGATTTCAAGACGCTGGAGGTGGTGAGCGATCCGTATCTCGAGCTCGCCGCGTTCTTTCAGCAAACGTCGACGATCGATGACCTCACCGTTCACTGCTTGACCGCGCGGCAGCTGAAGGTGCTCCTGACCACGTTCGGAAAGCGCGCGCCCAGGCTGAACCGCTTGTCCTTGCCGTGCGCGATGCTGACCGATCGGAGCGCTCGCGCGTTCATCGACGCGCGGGATTCTTTCTCCCGCCTCGCGCTCTCGCTCCCGAGGGGCTGGACGTCGGCCGAAACGCAGCGCGCGCTTCAGGGAGCGATCCCTTCGTTGACGTTTCTCCCGCCCCATCCGTGGCTCGACCGCTGTCAGGCGCCCGACGATGAAGGCGTGTTCTGAGCTGCGCGCGCGATCGCGCTAGGAGAGCATCCGCTCCGCGCTAGGAGAGCATCCGCTCCGCGAAGTGCATCGCGAGCCCCATGATGGTGTGCTGCGGGTTGACGCCCAAGTTGGTTGGGATCGCCGCTGCGCAGACGACCGACAGGCCCTTCACCCCGTGCACCTGTCCATGACCATCGACAACAGATCGCGCGCCGTTCTGTCCCATGACCGCGCCGCCGAAGAGATGCGAGAGGACGGCGACGTAGCGGTTCGGATCGAGCGGCGCGTCGTCGAGCTTGTGGACCTCGTCGGGTTTGAGCGAGTAGGGCATACCGAAGACGCCGGGGATGATCGCTTTGGCGCCCGCGGCCACGTGCATGTCCGCGACGAGCCGCATGCCGCGACGAAACCGGAGCATGTCGGCGCGGTCGAGCGTGTAGCGAATGATGGGCTTGCCGCCAGGGGCCGCGTAGACGCGCCCGGTCGACTCGGCGCGCACCGCGTGGATCCACATGCAGATGTGCCGGAAGTCGCGGAGCCTCGACATCAAGGCGTGACCTCCGCCCGACAAACGCGACGCGACCATCTCGAGCGGCAAGGAGAGCGTCTCAAGCTTCAGCCCGGGATCATCACGAAAGCGCGTGCTCGCCCAGCCTTGGGTGGCGCCGGTGTTCATATCAACGGGGTCGTCGTAGCAACCGAACACGCCGGTCCCTGGGTGCGCGCGGAACTCGCGACCGACCATCTTGTTCTTGATGCCAGAGCGCTTGAGCAAGACCGGGGTGTGCGTGGCGGAGGCCGCGAGCACTACCCCGTGACGCGCGCGGATGGTGAATTTCGCGCCGCTCGCTCCCGTGTGCGGGTGCTTGAAGCGACCGGTCACGCCCACCGCGCGGCGCCGCTCAAACGCGACCCGGGTGACGGGAGCACAAGAGAAGACCTGACCGCCGCGGCGCATGACCTCGGGGACATAGTTTAGGTTGGTGCTCTGCTTCTTTCCGGCGCGGCAGCCCTGTAAGCATTGACCGGTTCCGTCGCAGTCCTTGGTGTAGCGCCGCATGACGTGGCCCTGGTACCCGAGCTTCTTGTCGGCAAGCACGGCGAGCGAGTTGCTCCGCCCGTGCGAACGGGTGGGTACCTCTTCGACGAAGAGATCGCGCTCGACGGTGTCTTGATGTCGCCACACTTCTTTCGCGAGCTCATCTCCGCCCACGCCGTGCTCGCGCTTCCATTGCCTGAAGATGTCGCCGGGCGTGCGAACGCAGATCGCGGAGTTGACCGTGGTCGTCCCGCCCATCACTCGCGCCTGCACAACCGGCCAGAGCGCGCGTCCCATCGTCACGGTGGTGCCCCACTCATCCATCATGTCGCGCAAGCCACCGTAGGTGGTGCTCGGGTAGTCCTCCGGGTGGCGCCACGGACCGGCTTCGACGATGGCGACCGAACGTCCCGCGCGCGCGAGCGTGACCGCGGCGGCCGCGCCTCCTGCGCCGCTCCCCACGACGACGTAGTCCGCTTCCGCGTGAAGATGAGGCGCGCTCTTGGGTTGAAAAGCGACGTGCGACATTAGGAGCGCACCTGTTCCATTCGATCGTTGCGGAAGGTCCGCGGGTCGTCGGGATAAGGGTTCATGTGGAAGTGCTCGCGGACGTCTTTGTGTTCACCCCAGCAGAGCCCCGCGAAGAGCTTGAGCAAGAAGACGCTCTGCCGAACGACGTACGAGCGCGAGTTCGCGAGCTTGTACGCGTGGGTGTCGAGCTCCTTATCGCTGAGTAAGAAGGAAGGCCGCGCCCGGCGGATGGTGAAGATCGGCGAGAGCGTGAACACCGCGGTACCCGCGAGCACGCCACCCCAGATGGCGCCGTTGCTGTCGCGTTTGAGCTTCTTGAGATAGCGATCGAGGTCCGCGTCTTCGACGCCAGGGAGATCGTCGGTGCGGGGATAGAGCGCGGTCATCGCGGAGCGGATCAGCCAATACACGCGGCCACCTTAGCTCATCTTCTTTGGGCGGGCCTTTTTCAAAACCACTGATTCTGTTGCGAGGTCGCTGGTTAGAGCGGCGTGCCGGCGTAGCTCCCCCAACAGATGAGCTGGGCGTCGTCGCGAACCGCGCAGGTGTGAAACGCACCGGGAGCGATGGAGCGGTAGCGGTTGTCCGCGGGGGGGGTGGATTGTCCAAATGCGTTGCCGCCCCAACAAGTCGCTTCGCCGTCGGCTTTGAGCGCGCAGACGTGGTCACTCCCGGCGGTGAGTGACGAGTAGGGTCCGCCTGCGAAAGGCTCGGGCGCCGGGAGCGCGTCGGCCGCGCGCGCGCGCTCTGCACACTCGATCGATCCGTCGGGGCGCAATCCGCAAAGGCTCCCTCGCATCGCGGCGATCGCGCGGTACCGCGTTTCACCGCAAGGCACCGCGGACCAAATGGGCGCGGTCGCTCCGCCGCGCTCTTGGGAGCCGACGTCGCTGTTGGGGATACGCGCGAAGCACGCGCTCGGGTTGTCTGCGCGACGAACACGTACGTGCTCCATCTGGACGGCCACCTCGACCGCGTCTGTAACGCCGCTCAGATCGAGGCCTTGAGCGTTTCTTCCAAAGCAACGAATCCTTCGTTCATGAGTGACGCCACACACCAGGCTCCCGCCAAGCGCGATGGTGGAGAACCGCTCGTCGTCTGTGGGCAGGTCGTCTGGGACCGCGCCCCAGCATTCGAGACGTCCATCTTCACGCAGACCGCACGTGAGCGCCGCTCCGGCGGCCAGCGACGAGAACGAACCGCTCGGCGGGCGGCTCGCTCCCGTAGAGTTGTCGCCCCAGCAAACGACGTGACCCTGTGCGTCCAACGCGCAGCTGTGAAACGACCCGGAGACGACCGAACGGAACGAGCCGGAAGGAGGGCGCGCTTGACCGGAGTAGGGCTGACCCCAGCACGCGATGGTTCCGTCGACGCGATGCCCGCAGCTGTGGTGCCCACAGACCGCGATCTCATCAAAGGTGTGCGCGGGCGGCTGTGCTTGGGAGCGACCCCAGCACTCGGCGCGACCGTCTGCTCGTAGCGCGCACGCGCCGGTGCGTCCCGCGAAGATGCGAGCGAAGGGGCCCGCGGGCGCGGCTGGGGGCTGAGACATACGGTCGAAGCCGAAGCAGGTCGCCTCGCCACGAGTGTCCACTCCACAGACACCCTGTCGTCCCCCGGACACGTCCCGGAACGGTCCGGACGGCGCGGGCATACCGTGTCCCGCACAGGAGAGACCACCGTCGTCCATTTTTCCACACGTGAGCGAGCCGCTCACCACGAGATCGGCAAAGGAAACCTCTGGAGCGCCCTCGTCCCCGAAGTGCGAGATGCCCCAAGGGACGAGCGCCCCGTCTGCGCGTAGCCCGACCCCATACGCATCCGCCATTGCGATTTTACGGAAGCGGCCGGCGGGCGTCGCGGTGCGACCCGAGTCCTCATTCCCCCAACACGCGATGGTCATGTCTTCACGCAACGCACAGGTTACCCAGCCTTCCGCGATCACAGACACAAAGCGTCCGTTTGGGACGTTTGTCTGTCCGTAGTCGTTCCATCCCCAACAGCGAATCGTGCCGTCTGCGCGGAGCGCGCAGCTGTGACGCTCACCAACCGCGAGGGACGTAAAGCTCCCGGGAGGCGCATCCGATTGGCCATCCGCGTTGCCGCCCCAACACGTGACTTCGCCCGTCGCGGAAAGGGCACAGACATGCGACCGACCGCAACCGATCAGAGAGCGGCGTTCGCGCGCGACGATACGATCTGACTCGAGATCACTCTCCGCGCGCACGCGATCTTCGAGAGGACGCTCTGGCGCGCGCCTGGATGGTTCGCACGCGGAGCCGCACCCCGCGACGAGGAGGAACAAGAGGGGCGAGACGCGAAAAAACCTGAGCGCGAAAGAGGTCATGTCCGCGCGACGATGACCTGCTGACGTTCGTTGGGCCATGAGTTTCGTTCGCGTCGTGTTCCCGGCCTCCCGAATGCTTCGCGGCGGCCTCCGGGTAAACCCGCTAAGCTTCGGTGTGGTCCGAGACGTCGCGATATGGGGTGCTCTTGTTTTGGCGTTCGGGTGCGGCGGGGACGAGCCGACCGACGCGGGTCCGCTCGATGCCCAGGACGACACTTTCGTCTCCGAGGATGCGATCGACGCCGCCCTCGACTCGACCTCCGAGGCGGGGACCGAAGACGTCGGGGCGCCGGACGGCGAGGTGGACGACGATGTAGGGACAGTCGATACAGGTGTGGTCGATACAGGTGTGGTCGATACCGGAGCGGATGCTCGAGTCGATGCGGGGGTCGTCGATGCCGGGGTCGACAGCGGAAGCGACGACACGGGAAGCGCCGACACTGCCGTGCCGCGCCTCACCCGCCGCTACAAAGCGTGGATCTGGAACGTCGCGGGGCACCTACTTCATCGTGGCTCGACGACCGATGGTCTCATCGACGTGGCGGTGTCTTCGATCGTGAGTCGTGACGTCGACCTGGTTGGCTTCAACGAGCTCTGCGGCTCTCAGTATCGCGCGCTCCAAGACGCGTTACGCGCCGCCGGCTGGCCACGCACGGAGAACTTCTCGCGCTTCGCGGAAGCGCGCCCATCCGGGACCGCGGTGTGCGATGGCAGTAACTTTGGCAACGCGATCTTCAGTCGCGAGCCGCTCGGTGGCGCGAGCCGGATCGCGCTGCCCCGAGAAGAAGGCGCCACCGAGACCCGCACGCTGCTCTGCGCGCCGCTTCTCGATACGCCGCACATGCGCTGGTGCACAACCCACGTGACCACCTCCAGCGAAGTCGGCGCCGATGGCTTCGCGGCCAACGTTCGTCAGCTCCGGGCGATTCAGCAGCAGCTGCTCGCGTGGCATGACACGGGAGACACGGTGCTCATCGGGGGCGACTTCAACGCTCAACCGCACTATGCGCGCTTGAATCGTTTTTACGCTCCAAGCGTGGACACCGCGGTCAACGGCGACAACCGCGGCGTGCACCGGGAGCTCGATGACCTTGATGCGCGCTGTCTTGGGCACGGCGAGCGAACCGTCGCGACCCCAACCGGCGGCCCCTGCGACACCGGCGTCAAGATCGACCTCTTCTTCGCGCGTGAGGACGAGATCATCGGAGCGTACGACAGCGACTCCTTGTCGATCTCGAACGCGTGCGGCGGCCCGTGCTCCGATCATCGCATCGTCATCGGCGAGGTCACGTTGAGCGTGCAAGAGCCCCGCTGATAGGCGTACGAGACGTCTGGCGCGAAACACTCCGAGGACGAGGAGTGTCTCCGAAACGTGGCGCTTCATCGCTGGTGCGCGTATGGCGCCGCTGAAGGTGGTCTGACCAAACGACACTCGGACGCCCCAGCCGCTGACTTCGTCGTTGGTATAGGTCGAGAGTTCGGGTTCGGGATCGGAGTTCGGGTGCGAGTTCGGGAGCGGGTTCGAGTTCGCGTTCGACGTCGGGTTCGGTCGACTTCGGGTTCGGGTGCGAGTTCGACGTCAGGTTCGCGTTCGAGTTCGAGTTCGAGTTCGCGTTCGGGTTCGCGTTCGAGTTCAAGTTCGGGTTCAAGTTCGAGTTCGAGTTCGAGTTCGAGTTCGCGTTCGCGTTCGGGTTCGGGTTCGCGTTCGGGTTCGGGTTCGAGTTTGCGTTCGCGTTTGCGTTCGAGTTCGACTTCGAGTTCGCGTTCGAGTTCGCGTTCGAGTTCGCGTTCGCGTTCGAGTTCGAGTTCGACTTCGATTCGACTTCAGGTTCGGTGCTCCAAATAGGGTTCGGGTTCGCGTTTGGGTCGGATCCTGCTTTCGTCGGGATCCGCTGCTGGGGCGTCGACCTGTGCTTCTTTTCGTCAGCCTTAGGCGGCGCAACAGCCCCGCCAACGACCACGCGATCGCGTTTCCCGTGTGAACG
>CALJDU010000073.1 GCA_938024995.1 uncultured bacterium | reverse complement strand
CGAAGAAGCACGCGCCGCTGAACAAGCACGCGCCGCCGAGGAAGCGCGCGCCGCCGAAGAAGCCCGCGCTGCCGAACAAGCGCGCGCCGCCGAACAAGCACGCGCCGCTGAAGAAGCACGCGCCGCTGAAGAAGCGCGCGCCGCCGAACAAGCACGCGCCGCTGAAGAAGCACGCGCCGCCGAACAAGCACGCGCCGCTGAAGAAGCGCGCGCCGCCGAAGAAGCACGCGCCGCCGAGGAAGCCCGCGCCGCTGAAGAAGCACGCGCGAACGAGGAGATCCGTCTCGCGGAGCAAGCGCGGCTCGCGGAAGAGCGCCGCGCCCTGAACGCGCGACTGCTCCTTGAAGCAGAGCGCGCGGAGGCAGAACGCGCGGAGGCCGATCGACGCGCTGCAGAGCTGGAAGCCATGCTCGACGGTCTCCCTCCCACGGTGGATGACGACGACATCTCCGGATCACGCGAAGGCCTGATGCGTCCCGAGGAGACCGCCGATCGCATCTCCGAGGTGACCCCCGCAGACGACCATGGCTCCGGCTTCAACCGCGCGCTCGAGATGGAGGAGTCGGACGAGAGCGACTTCCCGGACGAACACCGGCCCTTGGTCTCGATCGTTCCGGTCGTCGCCGTGCAAGCCGAGCCACCCATCGCGACCAGCGACTCCACCGATCGAATGCGACCCGTGGATCCGGCGCTCCGCGAGTGGGCGCGACGCGAGCTTCAGGAGGAGCTGACCGCGGTGCGCGTCGCGTTGGTCGAGGCGAGGGTCAAGGCGGACCGCGCGGACCTCATCGAAGAGAACTTGAACATCCTTCAAGATCGCCTGTTCGAAGTTCAGCTTCGCGCGGAGCGCGCGAGCGCGCTTGAGCAGGAGTGCGAGCGCCTCAAGATCGAGCTCGTCCAGACGCGGACCGAGGCGGCGCGCGCGGCGACACTAGAGCTTCAGCTCTCGACCCTCCGAGCGGACTACGAAGCGGCCAGCGCTGCCGCGTCCATGGCGCCCGTGTTGGAGTCGAAGGTCGAGGATCTCAGCGATGAGTACGAGATCAACGGCGACGAACAGCTCGCCGCCGAGCTGGAGAGCACTCGCGGTGAGCTGGAGCGGGCGCGGCGAGAGGCGGATCGGGCTCGTGCGCTCGACTCTCAACTGACCGCGCTGCGCGCTGAGCTCGCGCGATCCCATCAGGACGCTGGGCGCGTCCACGAGCTGGAGTCGCAGTTGCAGGAGGCCAAGGAGAGCCTCTCGCGTGCGCCCTCGCGCCCCCCTAACTTTGACGTTCAGCTGACTGAGCTGCGCGCATCGATCGCGCAGCTCAGCGCCGAGCGCGCGCACAGTGACGAGCTCGAGCGTGAGGTCGTGGCGCTTCGTCAACAGCTCGACCTCGCGCGCGAACAGAGCGCACAGGCGAAGTTCCTCACGTCGCAGGTCGCGGAGCTTCGCGCTCAGCTCGAGGCCGCGCGACGGGACGACGCTCGCGCGATCGCGTTTGAGCAGCAGGTGGGTTCGCTCCACACAGAGCTCTCTCGACTGAAGGGCGCGTCCGCACGCGCGCGCGTCTTGGAAGAGCAGATCACGACGCTGCGCGCAGAGCTTCGTTCCGTCGAGACCAGCGGGCGCGACCTTCGCGATGAGGTGCTCTCGCTCCGCCAAGACCTCGAGATCCGTCGCTCGAGCGCGCCGCCGCCGCTCACGTTGCGTGGAGAACCACAGGTCGCGACCGATCTCGACCTCACGCAGGAGTACCGGATCCCTGCAGCGCGCCAAAGCGTGAAGACCCCGATCGCTGTGATGACACCTCACGTGGCGCGGGAAGCCGCGGTCGCTGACAAAGCGGCGCGCCCTCTCGCCCAAGAGGCTCCCGCGACGACTGAAGAGACGCCGCCGACGACGACGCCGAGCGAGCCACCGGCACCCAGCGCGCCCGAACCGGTTGCGGAACCCGAGAGCGAACGCGACGTGACTGACACGTCGGCGCTCGCGCTCGCCCAATCGACCAAGCGGAGCGAAGAGATCGCGGAGCGAGCGCGTCTCGCGGCGGAGCAACAAGAACGGTTGGCCGCGCGTCACCGAGACTTCGTCGCCGAGCAAGCCGCGCTCCACCAGAAGTTCCTGCTCGAGCGGCGGCACGCGCTCGAAGAGCTGCTCGCGACGCGCAGCCGAAAGCCGTCAACCTCGGAGCACGCGACGGTTCCTGTCTCCGCGCGAGTGGCCGAGCCGGCGTCGCCCGCGGTGGCTCCAGCCGCGCCCACGGCATCGACGCAGGCAGAAACTCGAGTCATCGGCGCGCCGCGTATGTCGGAGGTACAGAACACCGAAAGGAGCGCCCCGCGATCGTCGATCCCGCCCGCGCTGCAGCAACCCGTTATCCCTCGGGGCGCGCCGACCAGCGACCCCGTGATTGACGAGCCGCACACGCCTGCCGATCCGCTCCCGATCTTCACCGGACGGATGACGCCCGCGCCTTTCCTCGCGCCGACCTCTTCGTCTCCCGCAGACGTCACGCCGAGTCCACGCGCGCGACTGCTGACCCCGCCTGAGCTCGTCCCGACCGTGCCGCGAGAGCACCTGAGCGACCCGCTTGGCGGTCTCCCAGCTGACGCTCCGCGCGCCGACTCCGCGCCGTCGTTCGACGCCGTTGTGGTCTCTCGAGATGACGAGCTTCCGGCGGACGAAGTGAGCGGTTCCGCCGAGCTCGACTCGTGGTCGAGCGAGACCAAGAAGCGTCCATCGCGCACCTTCGCGCGTCCGTCGGAGAGCTCCTGGCGCCCCATCGACGCGGTCGCCACGAACGCGAAGCCGCTCCCCCGAAGCGAAGCCCTGACGTTCTCGCGAGAGGATCTCCTCGTTCACGCCGGCGGCGCGATCTCCTCGATCTTCGGCGCCGCGTTCGAACCGCAAGACAAGCACGCGGTTCAGGTCCGGATGCCCCTCCCTCCGCTCCTGTTGGCCGATCGCGTCACCGACCTTCGGGCCGAGGCCGCCAGCATGGGCAAGGGCACGGTCGTCACGGAGACCGACATCACTCCTGGGTCTTGGTATCTAGAAGGTCGGTCGACCATCCCCGCGGGCGTGATGATCGAAGCGGGTCAAGCGGACCTCTTCTTGATCAGCTACCTGGGCGTCGATCTCCTCAACCAGGGCGAGCGCGCGTATCGATTGCTCGGCTGCGACATCACCTGGCACGGCGCGCTCCCTGAGCAAGGGTCCACGCTTCAGTACGAGATCCACGTCGACGGTCACGCGAACCAGGGCGACGTTCGCCTCTTCTTCTTTCACTACGACTGCCATGTGGTCGAGCCCAGTGGTCACCGCCGCATGGCCCTCAGCGTCCGCAACGGGCAAGCCGGTTTCTTCACGACGCAAGAGCTCGCCGACTCTGCCGGGATCCTCTGGACGCCCGAAACGCAGGAGCTCACCCCCGCCCGTCCGGCCGCCTCACCCATTACGCGAGCGGGAGTCCAGCATTACAGCCGAGCGCAGGTCGCGGCGTTCGCCGCCGGGCGCGCCTTCGAGTGTTTCGGCAGCGGTTTCGAGCTCGCCCAGACGCACACGCGGTCCCCTTCGATTCAAGCCGGGAGCATGCTCTTCCTCGGCGACGTCGAGCTCGACCACCAAGGCGGACCGTGGGGACGCGGCTACCTCCGCTCGACCCAGCCCATCTCACCCGACGATTGGTTCTTCCCCGGCCACTTCTTGAACGACCCCTGCATGCCCGGGACGTTGATGTTCGAGGGCTGCGTCCAGGCGATGTCGTTCTACCTCGCGTCGCTCGGCTACACGTTGAAGAACGACGGCTGGCGCTTCGAGCCCGTCTCGGAAGAGGTGTACAAGCTGCGCTGCCGTGGACAGGTCACCCCGACCTCACGCGAGCTCACCTACGAGGTCTTCGTCGAGGAGGTCGTCGAGAACGGCGTCCCCACCCTCTACGCGGATCTGCTCTGCACGGTGGACGGACTCAAGGCGTTCCACGCGCGCCGGATGGGCGTGCGGCTCGTCCCGGACTGGCCGCTCACCACCTCCGCCGAGCTGCTCGATGAGGTCGACGACCGTCGCTACGCCGCGATCAAGGTCTGGAAAGAGGACCCGCTTGAGCGACCCTTCAAGTTTGACTACGCGGCGATGTTGGCTTGCGCGATCGGGAAGCCGTCATCGGCCTTCGGACCGATGTACGAGCGCTTCGACGGAACCCGAAAGGTCCCGCGCCTGCCGACCCCGCCGTACCACTTCCTCTCGCGCGCGACGCGTATTCGAGGTGACCTCGGCGACATGACCGCGGGCGCGGCGGTCGAGATCGAGTACGACATCCCAACCGACGCTTGGTACTTCAACGAGAACGGCGCATCGGTCATGCCGTTCTGCGTTTTCCTTGAGGCGGTGCTTCAACCCTGCGGATGGCTCGCGAGCTACGTCGGCAGCACGCTCACGACGGGTGAGCAGGACGTTTGTTTCCGGAACCTCGACGGTAAGGGGACCATGTTCGCGGAAGCGCTCCCGAACGCGACCCGCCTCCGCACGGTCGTCCGCCTGACCAACGTCGCGAAGACCGGTTCGATGATCATCGAGTCGTTTGATGTTCGCTGCTACGCCGACGACCAGCCGGCTTACCAGCTCGAGACGGTGTTCGGCTTCTTCCCGCCCGAGGCGCTCGAGAACCAGGTCGGTCTGCCGACCAACGCGGAGCAGCGCGCGCTCTTTGACACTCCGCGGACCCTCATCGCGGACCTCACGGAGGAGCCAGAGCGGTACTTCGGCGGCGTCGCGCGGATCGCGCGGGGTGACCTCCGTATGATCGATCGGATCACCGCGTTCTCGCCGGACGGCGGCAAGGCGGGGCTCGGCTTCTTGCGCGCAGAGAAGGACGTCGTGGAGGACGACTGGTTCTTCAAGGCGCACTTCTTCCAAGACCCCGTGCAGCCCGGCTCCCTCGGCATCGAGGCGATGCTCCAGACCCTTCAGTTCTTCATGCTCTCGGCGCACCTGCACGACCGGATCGCGCAGCCCCGCTTTGAGCCGATCGCGCTCGGGCTCGAGCACAGCTGGAAGTACCGAGGCCAGGTCATCCCGAGCAACGACGTGGTGAGCGTCACGATGGAGATCGTTGAGGTCGGCGAAGACGAGCAGGGCCCGTACGCGCTCGCGGACACCTCGCTCTGGGTGGACGGCAAGCGCATCTACGAAGCCACGCGTCTCGGGATGCGGATCGTGGACGACCCCGACCTCACGGGGACCGCGCCGGTCCGGCTGCCGGACGTCGTCAGCGCGACCGAGTCCGTCAGCCATGACATCGAAGACTGGCTCCCGCCCAAGTACGACCGGAGCGACACCGAGCAAGGCCTCGAGTCTGCACGACGACCGAGCGATGGGCCCGCGAAGCGATCGGAGCCGACGCCTCGACTTCTGCAGACCGCGTCGTACGAGCTCGACGACATCCCGAAGACGCGAGAGGTCGTGGTCGGGAGCGACCTGACCGCGTTGATCGAGAAGCCCGCGCAGAGCGAGTCGCTTCTGGATGTCCCGGATTCTGTGCTCGGCGAGCCGCTCTCCGAAGCACCCGGCGCGGCATTGTCCGACGCACCGACCACAGACCCGCTGCAGTCCGACTCGCCATTGTCCGACTCGCCGTTGTCCGACTCGCCGTTGCCCGACTCGCCATTGTCCGACTCGCCGTTGAACCTCCCGTTGTCTGGGGTCACCGATTCCCCTGACGCGTCGCCAAAGCTCCCCTTGTCCGACGCCTCCGACGTGTCGCTCTCCGATATTCCGATGTCGGACCCTCCGCCGCCGAACGCCCCGCTGCTCCCGCTTGAGCAGACCGGTTCGCTGTACGGGAACGACGACGACGAGACCAAGGTGATCGACCTTGAAGCCCGCGATTCCGACCTTGACTCTGACGACGCGCCGCTCGCGCTTTACGACAGCGACGAGCGCGCGGTGGACCGTCGCTCGAGCACGCAGGACTTCGAGATCGTCATTGAAGAGTCCGAGAGCTTCGACGATGTGGAGGAGCTGCAGCTCGGAGACCTGATCGAGACCGACGGCGAGAGCGGCTTCGCGTTTGAGCCTGAAGACCAGCCGTTCAACGTCACGATCGATCTCGACGACGACGAAGCCGAAGAGATCGAGGACCCCGACACCGAAGCGGCAGATCGCGACCGTCGACGCACCACCGCGGACTACGATGGTGAGCCTCTCGAGGGCGCATCGCTCACGAGAGCGCGAGCCCAGAGCTCGGTCGTCCCGCCCCCGCCGCCCACTCGTGAGCGCAAGCCCACGCTGGAAATCGGAGCTCAGGACGGCAGCGAAGCAAGCGAGACGAGCGAGACGCTCGAGTTCCGCGCGGTTCGTGATCCGATGAACATGCAGCGGCCAACCGGCCCGCAAGACCGCGTGCTCTCGCTCGAAAACGATCCGTGGTTGGGCGATCACCGCCCGACTTTCGTCATCCCCACCCTCCCATTAATGAGCATCGTCGACATGTTCATCGCGGAGACCGGAGCGCGCGCGCTGAGCGATGTGCGCGTCCTGCGCTGGGTCGCCCTCAACCCGCAGGCACGCGTTCGGTTCGAGCGCTTCGTCGAAGGCGACCGAGACGAGATCAAGCTCCTCATCTGGCGCGAAGCGCGCGATCCTTCGATGTCGCGATTCGAGATCGCGGCGACCGCCAACGTCCGTGACCCGGGCGCGCTTGAGCCCTTGCCGACGTTGCTCTCCCCCGCGGAGGGACAAGACCCGTACACGTCTGGTCACCTCTTCCACGGCGAGGCGTTCCGCTATCAGGTCGCCCTCATGACCGGGAAGAACGGCTCATCCTCGATGATCCGTTCCGAGCTCGGATCCGTTCCCCGCGGCGCGACCCACCAAGGCGTGCTCGACGCGATGACGCACGGCGTTCCCCACGACCGGCTCTCGCTCGTCAGCAAAGAGATCCCTGAAGACGTCGTCGGCTATCCGCACTCGGTCGACATCCGCTTCGCCTCACAGATCCCGGAGCGCGGGACCCTCCGCTGCGAAGCGCGCTTCGTCGGCTTCCGCTCCGAGGACCGCCGCTTCCCGATCTTCCGCCTCCAGCTCTTCTCCAAGCAAGAGCTCTTGGTCGACGCCCGTCTCGTTGAGGTGCTCCTGCCCAAGGGCCCCCTCGGCAACGTGGACGGACTGAAGCGACGCGCCTTTCTCTCGACCGATCGGTTCGTGCCCGGCGTTCGGCTGAGCAACTCCGTGAGCGGCGAGACCACCCTGACGCGCGCGGACGTTCGCAAGAGCGACTGGCTCCCCGGGACGGTCGCGGCGGTCTACGGAGCCTCGGCGCCGAAGACGGACTACCCCTCGTTGACGGTCGAGGTCGCGATCAAGGAGCACCTCGCGCAGCGCTTCATGGTCCACCCGCGGCTCGTGCGCGCGCGTCCAAACGGCGCGATCGTCGAGACGGATCCGATGACCCTGCACCCGTTGCGCGTCGCCACCGGCGACTCCGCGGATCACGTCACGGTCGCCTCGGACGGCGCGCCGCGCTTCGACGTTGGAGAGGTACGCGGGTTCTGGAGCGAGCACTTCGACATCGGTCCCTGGCCCGTCGACGAGATCGCGACCGCGCTCCTCAACACGTTCGTCAGCTCCGTGCACTACGAAGCGCCGAGCGAGATGAAGGCGCTACAAGGCAAGAGCGCGCTCTACCTAGCCAACCACCAGGTCGGCATTGAGTCCTTCCTCTTCTCGTTCGTCGCCTCGGCGCTCAACCGCGTCCCCACCTTGACGCTGGCGAAAGCAGAGCATCGCGAGAGCTGGCTCGGTCGCTTTATCGCGCAGTGCTTCTCCTACCCCGGCGTCGTCGACCCTGGCCTGATCACGTACTTCGATCGTGAGGATCCCGCTTCGCTTCCGCGGATCGTCTCGCGCCTCGCCAACCAGACCGAGAGCAAGAGCGTCTTGGTTCACGTTGAAGGCACGCGCGCGTTGACCTGCGCGGCGCCCGCGTCGCGGATGAGCGGCGTCGTGATCGACATGGCGCTTCAAGCGAACGTGCCGGTCATCCCAGTTCGCATCACCGACGGCTTGCCCGTCGCGCCGTTGACCGAGCGTCTCGACTTCCCTGTTGGGTTCGGAAAACAACGCTACTGGTTCGGTCGCCCGATCGAAGCGGAGGTGCTCCGCGCGATGCCGTACCGTGACCGCACCGAAGTGGTCCTCGCCGCGATCAACTCGCTCGGCATGCCGAACGAGTCGGAGCTGCCGAGCGCGCCCAACGAAGAGCTGGCGGTCCGGCTCGAAGGTCGGGCCGAGCGCGGTCCCTATGCGACCATCCTCGCGGTCCTCGACACCCTCGCTGACGCCTCCCCCGAGCTCCGCGCCCTCCGCGAAGGCGGACGCTTCGACGACTCCGAGATCGGTCACTGGTTACGGGCGTTCTCCCACTTGCTCCGCTCGTAGCGCGAGTCGTTTGACGGACTATCGCGCTGGGGATTGTTGACCCCAGTGCGTCGCCGCGACTAGATTGGGGCGATGGGCGGAAAGTTCCCGGAGACCTTCACGAAGATCACCTATGTCGACGGGGAACCGACGACGATCACGCTTCGACGCGTGCGGCTGGATCTCCGCGTGGACGACAAGGTAAAGACGCACACTTTTGACCAAGACGTTGTTCACATCGGCGGGACCGCGGACAACGACCTCATCCTCGAGGACGAGACGGTCAGCCGGAACCACTGCCAGATCTACGTCGAAGGCGAGCACTACCTGGTGCGGGACCTCGGCTCCACGAACGGAACGTTCATCAACGACGTGCGCATCAAGGACGCCTGGCTCGAGCCGGACTGCCTGCTGCGCCTCGGCAACACGGAGCTCCGCTTCAACGCGACGTCCGAGAAGCTCCGGGTCACGCCGAGCGACAAGACACAGTTCGGCGATCTCATCGGCGGCGACGCCAAGATGCGTGAGGTCTACACCATCCTTGAGAAGATCGCCCCGACCGACGCGACGGTCGTGATCGGAGGAGAGACCGGGACCGGCAAAGAGGTCGTCGCGCGAACGATCCACGGTCAGTCACGTCGCGCGACGGGCCCCTTCATGGTGTTCGACTGCGGCGCGGTCCCGGAGAACCTCATCGAGAGCGAGCTCTTCGGACACGAGAAAGGCTCGTTCACCGGAGCCGTCTCTCAGCGACGCGGTGTTTTTGAGATGGCGGACGGCGGGACGGTGTTCCTCGACGAGCTCGGCGAGCTCGCGCTCGAGCTTCAACCCAAGCTGCTCCGCGTTCTTGAGCAACGCGAAGTGAAACGGGTCGGCGGAAACAAGTCGATCAAGGTCAACGTTCGGGTGGTGGCCGCGACGAACCGAAACCTGGAAGAGGAAGTACGCGCCGGTCGCTTCCGAGAAGACCTCTTCTATCGGCTCAGCGTCGTTCGCGTCGGGATGCCTCCTCTTCGTGACCGAAAAGACGACGTGCCCATGCTCGTGATGCACTTCTTGCGGAACGGTCATTTCAACCGTGACCGCGACGGCGGACGTCGGGTCACCCAGTTGAGCCGAATGGCGCTCGATCAACTGCTCGCCTACGACTGGCCTGGCAACGTTCGCGAGCTGAGCAACGTCGTCGAACGCGCGGTCAGCTTCGCGGAGTCCGATACGATCCAGGTCGCGGATCTTCCGTCCCACTTGATCAAGCAGCACCTCTCCGTTGAGCGCTCCTACCCCGATATCCTGCCGATCGCGAGCTCCAAGACCGTCCCCGATGCGCCGATCGTCCCCGACAGCTTCGCCAAGTTCAAAGACAGCAAGGAGAAGTGGGTGTCGTCGTTCGAGCGCGACTACATCGAGCAGCTCCTGCGACGGAACGGGAACAACATCTCGCACGCCGCGCGAGAGGCCGACATCGACCGCAAGTACTTCCGAAAGCTGATGAAGAAGTACGGAATTACCGCGAACTAGCTTGTCGCGCTCCGCCCTTACCGCCGCTCACTCCTGAAAACACGGTCTTTTCCCGCGCTAGGCACCCCAACGGTGGTTTATTTGTAAGCCCTCTTTCGATACCAATTACACTTTCGAGTTAACCGCTTGGAGGTGGGTATGAGAATGAGACTTTTGGTAGCCCTGGTGGCGACGACCGCATTGGTCGCCGTCGGATGTGGCGACGACGACACAACAACAGATTCGGGCACGGACACAGGTCCTGCGTGCACCGCCACCTGCACCGCGCAAGGCGCGGCCTGCAACGGCGACTCGCTGGTGATCTGTGCCTACGACATGGACGGCTGCTTGCAGGAGTCTATGGTCGACTGCACCGCGGACGGCAACACCTGCGACGGCTCCCTGACCGTGCCCGCGTGTGTTCCCGCGGCCCCCGATCCCTGCGAAGGCGCGCCTGAGTGCACCGTCGGTCGCACCTGTGACGGCGACACCGTCGTTGATTGTTCCATGGTCGGAGCGTGTCTCGCGGAGACGAGCACCGACTGCGCCGCGATGGGCGGCACGTGTGACGCTGGCGCTTGCGTGCTCGCGCCAGACCCCTGCTCGCTGCTCCCGAACGCGTGTGACGCGGAAGGTCAGACCTGCGACGGCGACAACCTCACCATCTGCTCCGAGAACGCCTTCGGCTGCCTCGTCGAAACCGTCGTCGACTGCACCAGCGCGACGGGTGGCGCGTGTGACGCGGGCTCCTCGATGTGCACCTCGACTGACGCGTGTCCCGCGTCCGATTGCACCGAGGCCGGCGAGACGTGTGGCGGCCCTGTCCTCACCGTCTGCGCAGAAGACGCCTTTGGCTGCCTCGTCGAGACCGTCACGGACTGCACCACGATCCTCAACGGCGTGTGCGACCCCGACGCCGAGATGTGCGACACGCTCCCGAGCGACCCGTGCGAGGGTGTCTCCGAGTGTGGCACCGAGGACGCTTGTGACGGCGACAGCGCCTGCTCACGCGACAACAACGGCTGCTACGTAGCCACGGACTGCGCCGCCACCGACGAGGTCTGTGACCTCGGGACCGGCGCGGCGCTCTGCACCGATCCCTGTGCGCTTGTCGAGCTCTGCGACGCCGCGGACTCCTGCGACGAAGCGGACCTCGTCCACTGCGAAGAGGACGCCAACGGTTGCCTCGTCGAGGACAGCCGCATCACCTGCGGTAGCGGAATGTGCGACGCGGCCACCGCGATGTGCACCGACCCGTGCCCGGCCGCGGAAGCGACCGTCATCAACTGCGCCACCGGTATGACCACGGTCACCATCGGTGCCGGCCCGGGAATGGTCACGACCTACCCCGGTTGCTCCAGCTTCTCTGACCGCGACGGAGCGGAGAAGATCTACCGCTTCGAGAACGCGAACCTCGCCGAGGTCGAGATGGTCGTCGAAGGCGACACCACCGACCCCGCGATCTTCCTCTCCGACGCGTTCCCGGCGACGAACCCATTCCTCTGTGACGGCGCCACCTGCGACCAGTCGGACACCTTCGATCCCATCGACGTCGCGTTTGACTCGATGCCCGGAGAGGCCCGCTGGTTCTACATCGACGCCAACGACGAGCTCACCGCGAGCGAGACCTGGACCCTCACGGTCACCTGCGTCGAGCCCACCTGTGGCGACGGCATGGTTGAAAGACTGGAAGCCTGCGACGATGGCAACACCGTCGATGGCGACGGATGCTCCGCGGACTGCTCCGCGCTTGAGGTCGGCTTCACCTGTGAAGAGGACGCCGCTGGCATGACGGTCTGCGTCGAGGCTTGCGGAAACGGTTTCGTCGACGCTGGCGAAGACTGTGACGACGGCAACGACGATGACGACGACGGCTGCTCGATGTGCATGGCGACCTGCGGCGACGGAATGCGCGTCGGCGTAGAGAGCTGCGACGATGGAAACACGACGGCCGGCGATGGCTGCTCGGCGACCTGTTCCAGCGAGCTGGCCGCGTCCGGCGCAATGTTGACCTTCATGGGAGACTTCGACACGTCCGGCTTGTCTTGGGACAACCGTCGTGGATGCTCGAGCACGACGATGGGCCCCACGGACCACCCGTACTTCATCCACCCGATCTCCAACCCGACCGCTGCAGACGTCAACGTCACCGTCAGCGCGACGTGGACGACGGATCCCGATGTGGACAGTGATGGTTACCTCTACGCGTTCGTCCCGAGCTTCGATGCGGGAATGCCGATCATGAACTGCATCGCGTTCGATGATGACAACGATCCGGATGGTGCGGGCCCGCTCGGGAACGTGGACGGCAGCGAGTTGACGGTCACGATCCCGGCAGGCTCCGAAGCGGTCGTCGTGGCGTCCTCCTACGCTGGCTCTGACGACTCGTTCGGAACAACTGCGAGCGGCATGTACTCGATCACGGTAGCGACCGAGTAGACACGCTTCGCGAACACATTCGCGTTTGACGGAACGGGCGGCCTTCGGGTCGCCCGTTTTGTTTCCGTCGCTCGCTTCGGTTCTGCGTTCTTGTCGGCAGCCGAACGCGGTGTTACAAAATGAATCACCGTTCATTTTGGAGACCGACACATGAAGCTCAGCCCCTTCACCGAAGAACACGAGATGTTTCGCAAAGAGGTTCGCGCGTTCGCCGAGCGCGAGCTCGCGCCTCGAGTCGACCAGTGGGAAGAGGACAAGCTCTTCCCGAACAGCGTGTTCAAGCAGGCAGGCGAGCTCGGCATCTTCGGCGCGCACTACCCCGAGGATGTGGGCGGCGCGGGTGGCGACTTCTGGATGAGCATCGTGAAAAGCGAAGAGCTCCCGCGCTGCAACGCCGCGGGCGTGACCATGGGCTTGCTCGTTCAGTCCGATATGGCGACGCCGGTCATTGGCGACATCGGGACCAAAGAGCAAAAGGCTGAGTTTCTCACGCCGGCGATCGAGGGCGACAAGATCGCGGCGCTCGGTGTGAGCGAACCCGGCGCGGGCTCCGACGTGGCCGGACTGCGCACGACCGCGCGCTTGGTCGGCGACGAGTACGTGATCAACGGCAGCAAGACCTACATCACGAACGGCACGCGCTGCGATTTCGTCACCTTGATGGTGAAGACCGATCCAGAAGCCGGACACAACGGCATCTCGATCATCTTGTTCCCGACCGACGTCAAAGGCTTCGGCGTGAGCAAGAAGCTCGAGAAGGCGGGCAACTGGTCGAGCGACACCGCCGAGCTCTTCTTCGAGGACTGCCGCGTGCCCAAGCGCTACCTCCTGGGCCAGGAAGGCATGGGCTTCATGTACCTCATGCAGAACTTCCAGTCCGAGCGCCTCGTCGGCTGCGCGAGCGCGATCGCGGGGAGCCAGCTGGCGCTTGATCGGAGCGTGGAGTGGGGACGCGAGCGCACGGCGTTCGGCAAGCCGCTCATCAAGCGCGAGTACTGGCAGCAAAAGTTCGTCGAGCTGTACACGAAGCTCGAAGCTGCGCGCGCGCTGACCTACAAAGCGTGCGCGCACTACAACGAAGAGAAGTTCGTGCAGAAGGGCATGCTCTCGATGGAGACGACGAAACTCGTGAGCATGGCCAAGGCCTTCACGGGCGACGTGACCAGTGAGGTCATGGACCAGTGCGTGCAGTTCCACGGCGGCATGGGGTACCTCGAAGAGCTCTGGGTCGCGCGCGCGTGGAGAGACGCTCGTCTGTTTCGGATCGGCGGCGGCACGACCGAGGTGATGCGCTACGCAACCGCGAAGATCATGGGCCTCTAGCGTCGTGCTTACACGAGGGTCGGCGCCCGCCGGCCGCGGTGTCGAAGGACGAGCGCGGCGCTCGCGATGAGCAAGCGACTTGGTGACGCGACGAGATGGGGAGCGAAGCGACCGGTCGAGGAGCGTCGCGCAGGTCTAGCGCGCAGCAGAGCGGAGCGAACGTTTGGGGTGAATCGACGGAACGTCGAGAGGGGGATCGAAAAGTCCCCCAAGTAGTTCAGC
>CALJDU010000072.1 GCA_938024995.1 uncultured bacterium | reverse complement strand
TGTTGAGCGACATTCAAAACTGACCCCCTGACGACATCGAAAAGTGACCCCTCCGCAAAGGAGGACCCCATGTCAGATCAGATCCACCCTCGTCCCTTTGCTCGGCTTCGGCCGCCGCGGAGGAGCGAAGTGCACACGCCCGAAGAGGTAGAAGAGATGCTCTCGTTGCATGAGAAAGGGCACTCGATCCGGTCACTCGCGAAGCGACCCGGCTGGTCTCGCAACACGGTGCGCAAGTACATCCGTGATGGCTATCAGCCGTTCAAGACGCGAAACCGAAAACGCGCGCTCGATGGCTTGGAGGAGTGGCTCAACAAGCAACTCGTTTTGCACGAAGGCAACGCCGACGTCGTTCGGCAAGAGCTCGAGGCTGAGAAGGGGATTGTGGTATCGCTTCGAACGGTCGAGCGCGCGGTCGCGCCGTTTCGACGTGAGCTCGCCGCGAAGAAAAAGGCCACGGTGCGCTTCGAGACGAAGCCGGGGCAGCAGTTGCAGATCGACTTCGGCGCGAAGACGACAGTCGTCGACGGCAAACGCGTTCTCGTTCATCTGTTCGTGGCCACGCTCGGCTTTTGCCGACGGCACTTCGTGATGGCGTTTCCGAGTCAACGGCAGAGCTCGTGGATGAAGGGTCTCGAAGCGGCATTCGTTCACTTCGGTGGTGTTCCGCGTGAGGTCCTCGTCGATAACGCGAAGGCGCTGGTGAAGCATCACAATCGCGATACGCGCGAGGTGATCTTCAACGAGAAGTTTCACGCGTTCGCCAAGCACTGGGGCTTTCGCCCGATCGCGTGCGCTCCATACCGTGCGCGCACAAAGGGCAAGGACGAGCGCATGGTCGGCTACGTGAAGCGCAACGCGATCGCAGGCCGTTCGTTCGAGAGCTTTGCAGCGCTCGACGCACACTTAGCGAAATGGACGCGCGAGATCGCGGACGTACGCGTGCACGGAACAACCAAGCGGCGGCCCATCGATCTCTTCGCAACAGAAGCGGATGCGCTCGCGCCCCTTCGAGGCAGACCCAGTTTCGTCGCGATGCGCGAGGTCTATCGGAAGGTGCACAGCGATCTCTTCGTACACGTCGACACCAACTACTACACCGCGCCGTGGAAACTGATCGGGAGCGAAGTCGTCGTCCGCATCGTCGACAAGGAGGTCCACATCTTTCACGGCGGCGAGTGCGTCGCGACACATCGTGAAGCACAAGGGAGTCACCAACGCGTTGTCGAACGCTCACACTTCGATGGCTTGTCGCCGCGAAGCGAAGTCGTTCTCGATCAAGAGCAAGCGCCCGAGCTGTCGCGTTCGCTCGACGTCTATCAACGCATCGTGGACGAGGCGTCGTGATGGCGGACCACACGCAAATGGAAGCGATGTTGTCGCGGCTCAAGCTCACGGCGATCCGCGATCAGCTCGACACTCTGCTCGACGAAGCCGCGCGACGAGATCTCAGCCTACGAGAAGCGCTCGCGTATCTCTGCGAGGTCGAGATCGCGCGTAAGGATCAGCGACGCGTTCGGATGGGAATGTCGATCGCGAAGTTCCCTTCAGTGCGCACGCTCGACACCTTCGACTTCGACGCGCAACCTTCGGTGGATCCAAAAACGATTCGCGAACTCGCGACGGGTCGCTTCGTCGCCAATGGCGATGCGGTGCTCTTGTTGGGTCCGCCGGGGGTCGGCAAGACGCACCTCGCGATCGCGCTCGGGCGGGAGGCGATCGAGCGCGGCTACTCGACGCTCTTTGTCACTGCGTCGTCACTGCTGGCGCAGCTCGCGGTGGCGCATCGCGAAGGCAAGTTCGATGAGCGCTTGCGGCACTTCGCCAAACCGAAGCTGCTGATCATCGACGAGCTCGGCTACCTCCCGTTTGAACCAGAGGCCGCGCACCTCTTCTTTCAGCTCGTCTCACGGAGGTACGAGCGCGGCTCGATCCTGATCACGAGCAACCGAGCGGTTGGCGAGTGGGGCAACGTCTTCGGAGACGCCGTTGTCGCCGCTGCGATCCTCGATCGCCTGCTTCATCACAGCCACATCATCGCGATCCGTGGCGACAGCTACCGACTCAAACAAAAGCGACGCGCCGGGGTGGTCCCGGCGCCGGACACCAACAACTAACAAACTGAACAGAGCGGCAGCGGGTCAGTTCTCGGTGTCGCAGGTGGGTCAGATTTGGCTGTCGTTTGACACGTCCAAGCCGCCGCCCTCGGTATGTGATCCATGTGCCAGGTGTTCCACCTGTTCCACAGTTGTGAACGACCAGCCCGGAAGTCGCTAGAACGAACGTGTGCTCATCCCCGTGGAGCGTCAGGTTAAAGACACGCACCTCGAGAGGCAGGGATTCCATCCCGACCACAACCAACTCTTCGTCAGCAACTGACCTGAGAGTCTCGCCAACCTTCAAGTCGCCAGCATCCTTGAAACCGCTACTTGACAGCACAGGGTGCCGGGCGGTGACGAGTATCTCCTCCGACCGAGATGTCGCACTCTCAACACTCAGGCGAATGATCTTCGAGCTCGTATGAGCCCACACGTGTTTCACTCGACGAGAAACGAGCCCACCGTCATCGGTCCACGCGAGCACCTCGTCTCCAGCATTCAGCGACTCAATCGGCTGCGGCCCACTTGGGGTTTGAACCAGCGTGTCGCCCGCGAACGAGTTGTTTCTACACCCCGCTAGTCGAGCTATCGCCTCGAACCCCTCGCTTATAACTCTCCCCGCAGACCGCGAACCGCTCCTGCTTACGAGTCCGACAATCGCACCTTGTATCGCTCGACGAGCAGCTCCACTCGTTCCGACGGAGGCGAGGTCAACAAAAAGTAAGCCTCCAGCGACGACCGTCTCGTCAAACTCACGAGATGCATACTGAGCTGAACGCTCTCTATACGCTCCAATCGCCCAAGCACGTCCCGCTCCAGAAGCTAGCTCGGCGCCCGGAACTGCCATCGGTCTGACGACATAGCGGTCGCCGTCCCTCTCGATCCAGCCGTTGTTGAGGCCTACGATGAACAACTCGCTTGCGTGCAACGCTGACGGTCTCGCCGCTTCGTTCTGTTGCGCAGTCGCATGCTCCAAGTCTGCAACGA
>CALJDU010000071.1 GCA_938024995.1 uncultured bacterium | reverse complement strand
AGACGCTCGACTGCTCGTCGATTGATGACGATTGTAGCGTTGGCGCGTGCGACCCGGTCGAAGGCTGCATGCCCTCCCCGCGCGACGACGGCACCGAGTGCGACGACGGTTCGGCGTGTACCGCGGGCGACGTCTGCACGGCCGGCACCTGCGGAGGCACGGAGACGGACTGCTCTGACCTGACCGACATGTGCATGGTCGGGATGTGCGACCCGGCGACCGGTGACTGCGCCGCGATGCCCGTCGCGGATGGAACCGCCTGCGACGACGGCGACATGTGCACCACGGGCGACGCGTGTTCCGCAGGCGTGTGTGGCGGCATGTCGAGCTGCCGTGTACCCGTCGACGCGTTCCAGGCTGGGATCGCGCGCAACACAACGCGCCGCGGCGGTCGAGGCGGAGACGCGTTCGAGGATGTCTGCCCGGAAGGGGAGGTGCTGAAGCAACTGGAGGTCGTGGTGTCGGGCTTCATCACACGGATCACAGGTCTGTGCGCCGAGATGAACATCTCAGGCGCAGCGGACCCGAGGTTCTCGACGGGGGGCGCGTCCAGGCTCTCGCCCCACGGTCGAGGCACGGGCGCCGCGACGCGCCGAGTTTGCCCCACAGGTCAGGTGATTGTCGGCTTCGGCGGGCGAGCGAACCTTCTGATCGATCAGCTCGTCCCACAATGTGCGCCCGTCGAGCTTGCTGTTGCGGGTGATGAGTATGAGCTTGAGATCGGCGCCGCGAGCGCCCTCGAGCCTGTGGGTGGTTCTGGCGGGAGCGCCTTCGCGGTCACGAGCTGTCCTGCCGGTACCGTCGCAGCCGGCGTATTCGGCAGCGCAGGAGACGGCCTCGACAGCTTCGGCTTGGTGTGTCGCGCCATCGAGCCGGCCTACACGGTCGAGACCGCGGCGCCGACCACCACCACGATGGTCGGCAACCGAACCGGCGGCGACCTCTTCGAGGATGCCTGCCCAGGCGGGATGGTCGTCACAGGCTTCACCTTCGCGGGAAGCGGACCTTTGACCGGTGCGGGACCGATCTGTCGCGAGGCCTTGGTCGTTGGTCCTCTGTCAGCGCCATCCGGCATCACGTTCAGCGAGCGATTCAACGCTTCGTTCTTCCGCGGCACCCGACCAGGAGGCTCGACGCGGGTGGAGTGTCCTGCGGGTGAGGTGGTGACGGGCTTCGGTGGTCGCGCCAACAGGCTTGTCGACCAGGTCGCGCTTCGATGCCAGCAGCTCGGCGTGGACGCCGACGGACTCACGCTCTCGGGCGGCACCAGCCTGACGCCGTTTGGCGGCTCGGGCGGCAGCGCGTTCCGGATGGTCTCGTGTCCCGCCGACCAGGTCGCGACGCAGAGCCGGCTTCGCGCAGGCGACAACCTCGACGCCTTCGCGCTGGGTTGCTCACCCGGCATGTAGACAGAGCGCAGCTCACAAAAGAAAACGGCGCGCCTGAGAGGGCGCGCCGTTTTTCCTTTTTTGTGACCGACGACTTACTTGGGGTCGACGGCGGTTCGGATCTTGAGATCGGCGAGCTGCTTCGCGTCGACGGGTCCCGGGGCGCCGGTCATCAAGTCGTTCGCGCGCTGCGTCTTCGGGAACGCGATGACGTCGCGGATCGATTCGGTGTGTGCGGCCAGCATCGCGACCCGGTCCATGCCGAAGGCGATCCCGCCATGCGGAGGCGCGCCGTAGGTGAGCGCGTCGAGCAGGAAGCCGAACTTGTCCCGACCCTCTTCGTCGCTCAGGCCGATCACGTTGAAGACGCGCTTTTGGACCTCGGGGTCGTGCAAGCGAATGGAGCCACCGGCGATCTCGAAGCCGTTGAGCACGAGGTCGTAGCGATAGCACTTCACCATGCCGGGATCGCTCTCGAGCTTCGCGATGTCTTCGTCGTGCGGGCGCGTGAAGACGTGGTGCGCCGCGGCCCACGTTCCGTCGTCGTTGGCCTCGAAGAGCGGCGGGTTCACGACCCACAAGAAGTTCCAGTCGCCGTCCGTGCCGACCTCGGGGATCAAGCCGAACTTCTTGCCGAGGTGAACGCGGAGGTTCGCCATGACGGTCTGGACGCGCGCCTCTTTGCCGAACTGCAAGAGGATCAAGTCGCCCGGCTCCGCGCCGCACGCCTTGTTGATCGCGTCGCGCAGATCGTCGGTGATGACCTTGGCGAACGGGCTCTGCGTCCACGCGCCGCCATCGTTTACCTTGGCGCGACCGAGACCCTTGGCGCCGTTCTGCTTGCAGAACTTCTCGAGCTCATCGACGTCCTTGCGCGAGAGCTTGTACTCCGCGGGAACGCGGATCGCTTTGACGATCTCTTCCGGGAGCTCTTTGCGGTAGGTGCCGTCCTTGAACTTCGCGGCGATCGGCTGAAGAAGCGGAACGTTGCCGCCGTCGTGCTCGACGATGATGTCGGTGAGCTCCACGTGCTCCAGACCAAAACGCATGTCGGGCTTGTCGTTGCCGAAGCGGCGCATGCTCTCGTCGAAGGGCAAACGCGGGAACTCACCCGTCGGGAAGCGCTCCTTGAGATCAAAGCCGAGCACGTCCTTCCACAAGCGGAAGACCAGGCCCTCGAGGACCTTGAAGAGATCGTCCTGGTTGATGAAGGACATCTCGACATCGCACTGGCTGAACTCGGGCTGACGATCGATCCGCAGGTCCTCGTCGCGGAAGCAGCGCGTGATCTGGAAGTACTTGTCGAAGCCCGCGCACATCAAGAGCTGCTTGTAGAGCTGCGGGCTCTCCGCGAGCGCGTAGAAGTTGCCCGGCGTAAGGCGTGAGGGAACCAAGAAGTTCCGCGCGCCGCCTGGCGTGTACTTGACCATAAACGGCGTCTCGACCTCGATGAAGCCCTCGCCAATGAAGTAGTCACGCGCGGTGTTGTTGAGCTTGCTGCGCATGATGAGGTTGCGCTGAAGGATCGGGCGACGGAGATCGAGGTAGCGATGCTCGAGCCGCTTCTCTTCGTTGGTCGCGACGCCGTCTTCGATCTCGAAGGGAGGCGTGAGCGCCTTGTTGAAGACGGTCGCCTCAAGCGCGAGCACCTCAATGGCGCCCGTGTCGAGCCGCGGGTTACGGAGCTTGTCGCCGCGATCACGAACGCGGCCGCGGATGCCCAAGACCCACTCGCTGCGCGCCGAGTCGCCGATCGGGAACGGCTCTTTGACCTCGCTGGGATCGAAGACGATCTGGGTCAGGCCATCGCGGTCGCGGAGATCGATGAAGATGCAGCCGCCGTGATCGCGGCGATTGTGCACCCAGCCGAAGAGCACGACCTCGTCGCCATCATTTTCGAGGCGAAGGTCTCCACAAGAGTGCGTTCGTTTAAGATCGTCGATGAAGCGAGCCACTGTGTTTCCTTTGTCCGCGCGGGGTGTCTGACCGCGGGACCAGGACGGTAGTCCTCAAGCCGTGGGCGTCAAGGAAACGCGGTCACCTTCGGACAAGCCGAAGCCCAGCTCCGACACCTCGCTTGAGGTTCTGTGTCACGGCGAGGCACACAAAGAGTGTTAGATTGCGCGCGTGCGAACGCAGGTGCACGTGGAGAGCGATGCGCTCACGTCCGACTCCGAGTTTGGCGGCTACACGATCACGTCAAAGATCAAGAGCGGCGGAATGGCCATGCTCTACCGAGCGAGTCGGACGGGCGCGAAGGGTTTTCGGCGCGATGTCGCGTTGAAGATCATTCACCCGCACCTCGTCGAGCGTCCAGAGATCGTCCAGATGTTTGTTGATGAGGCGTTGCTTGGCTCTCAACTCGACCACCCCAACATCGTTCGCGTGGAGGAGTTCGGGCAGGTCGGTGAGCACTTTTTCCTTGTGATGGAGTACGTCGATGGCTGCTCGTTAGCAGACCTTTCGCGCGACCTTCGGAAAGCACAGCGGTGCCTCGACCCCTCGGTCGCGGTGTCGATCGCGATCACAGTTGCCGACGCGCTCCACGCAGCACATGAGGCGACCGATGAGACCGACGGACCGCTCAACATCATTCACCGTGACGTGAGCCCTGGGAACATTTTGCTCTCGCGCAAAGGACACGTGAAAGTGATCGACTTTGGGATCGCGAAGTCGGAACTACGTCAAGGGCACACCCAAGACACGATCAAGGGGAAGCTTCGGTACATGTCACCGGAGCAAGCACAGGGTCTACCGTTGACGCCGAGCTCGGATGTCTACGCGCTCGCGTTGGTGCTGTGGGAACTGTTGGTGGGCCGACGGGCATTTGAGGGGCTGCGCGAGATGGCGTTGCTCGACGTGGTTCGCGAACCCAAACTCAAGTCTCCACGTCACTACACCTCGGTCTCGCGAGCGCTCGATGCGGTGGTGATGAAGGCGCTGTCACCAGATCGGCAAGATCGCTATCAGACCGCCGAGCTGTTCGCGGAAGCGCTTCGCGCCGCGGAGCCACGCGCGGTGGTGCCCGACCACGACCATTTGGGGCAGCTCGCGACGGCTGTGCGACGGCAGCGAACCGCTGACCAGAAAGAGAGAGCGCAGCCGAACTCGGAGCAGAGAAAATCCCCGATCAGCTCTGCACCGACGCTCACGCAACAAGAACCCTCTAGGTTACCCGACGAGCACGAAGGTCCGTCGAAAGCGACAAGCACGCGTCCAAGCAGCATGCCCACCGTCGCTCCTGCACGGCGTGTCGCGCGCATCCCGATTCCGAACGCGCCGCTCCCCAAGCCCTCTCCGCTGCCCGATATGGATCTGGCGACGACCGGAGAGACCACCGACCTGTCCGGTCCATCCCTTGCCGATCTCACAGTCGCGCGAAACGAACTCTCGGTCTCCTCCGTCCCCGCTCAAAAGGCGCGCCCGAGTCGAACGTGGTGGCTGGCGCTTGGGGCGACCGCGATCGCCGTCTTCGGGTGGTGGATTTTACAACAGCAGCGGGCCACGAACGAGGTCGACAGGGATGTTGTGCGCAATCGCGACGTGGCAAGCGGACCGTCCAGAACGCGCGACATCACGAGCGCGCACTCGGTCGAGAACGACGGGAGCGCGAACAACGACCCAGGCGCCGTCCATGACGGGCTCGCGGACAACACGAGCCCGGACAACACGAGCCCGGACAACACGAACGCGGCCAACGGAAGCAGTGCGGATAGCCGGAGAGGATCGCTGGTCACGGACAACGACGACAACCGCGACCCGACCGCTCGGGTCGAGCCTCCAGCCGCCAAACGAACACGGACGCGAATGCGCGAGGAACGAACACGACGTCCCCCAGTCGAGAACAGATCCGACCGAACATCAGGCACCACACCGGAGCAAGGAACTCGAGTCGATGGTGTGCTGCTTGCTGAATAGTCGCTTTTTCGGGACGTCGAATTTTCTAATGTTAACGGATGTTTAAAGCGTCGACTGGCTCACGAGTCGCCAAAAGCACATAGTTATCAGTGGGATGTGGCATTCTGTGGTTGCGCGGAAGTCAGACCACTTTGCTGTCACACTACATTATTCTTGTCACGATCCTGCTCTCGAGTTCGCTCGTTGTGGCCCAAGATCACGCGCCTGGTGACACGAGTTCAACGCAAGACGACGTTCACGCCACTCGCTCTGCGGGTATCGCCGCGGCGCGTAACGGTGATTGGGATCGCGCCATCGACCTCTTCGCGATCGCGTATGACGCCATGCCGGACCCGCTTACGCTCTACAATCTCTCGGCCGCGCAGATGCAGGCGGGGCGATGGGTGGAAGCCGAGCATGGGTTCCAGACGTTTCTCGAGACCACCTCTCCGAGCGAGCACCAAGCGTTTCGTTCCGAAGCGCGGCGCTCCTTAGACTCCCTGGTCTCCCGCATTCCTCGGTTGACATTGGTGATGACCCATATCGATCGCGTGACGTTGAATGGAGTCGAGGTGCCGCGCGAGCACTGGGACACGCCGCGCGGTGTGAACCCCGGCCGTCACGAGCTGCTCTTCTTTCAACGTGATCAACAAAGAGAGCGGCGAACATTTCGTCTCCGTGAAGGACAAGAGCTCCAGATCGTTGTCGCGCTCTCACCTCCGGAGCCGATCGTGGTCCCCACCCCAGCGGAGATCGCGACCGGTGAATCGCTCGCGCCTTCTGAACCGGTGCGAGACGAAGAGCTCTCGCCACCGCTTCACCGTCGCCCCGTGTTTTGGGTGGTCGTCGCATCGGTCGTCGCTGCTGGAGTCGGCGTCTCGGTGGCGATGCTCGCGCGACCCCAGCCGTTTGATGGGGACCTGAACTTAACGATTCGATGAAACGACCTACTTGTCTCTCCAACGCCCGCAGGCGCTGTTGGTTATTCCTTGTCACGTTCACACTCCTCGCTTCGTCCTGCGGGGGAGACGACGACGCCGCGATGACGGATGCCGGCGAAGATCCGGACGTGGAGATGTGCCCGTCGCACCTTCGGGTCGAAGCGCTACTTGGGCGCGCCACCCTAGACCTCGGAAGCACCGGCGTCTTTCACTCGATCAGGATCGGGAGCTACCCGGTGACCGTCGAGCTCACCGAGTGCGATGAGCGATGCGAGAACTGCCGTTTCGAAGGGCCTCGCGAAGACAACACGTTGATCACTCGCCGATGTCTCGGAAACACTCGGATGACGTGTTCCAGTGATGACGACTGCAGCGGTCTTACCGAGGACCGCTGCCGCTTCCTCTATGGTCAGCCAAGCTCACGTTCCTTTCTGGAAGACGGGAGCTGCTTCCAGTTCTTCTTTCTGGCGCCTGAGGACGACGCCAGCGAAGGACAACCCGCGGTTCTCGGACGTTTCAATCTTCGGACCGGGGAAGGAAATATCGAGCGGCTCTCGCTGGGGGTCACCGTCAACGCGCTTGGCGGCGGCGTGTGTATGGAGTGTTTGCCATCAGAAAGCGGTGAGCGGACCTGCCAAGCGCCTCGCCCGGAGAACCTCCCCACCGGGCTCTCGGTCGATACGCAGGCAGCGCGCATGTTCGGCGGGCAGTCGTGTACGCCGGGGCCTCCTTCGGGCCACAAGATTCCTGGGACGTTCAGCGCCGATTGTCCGATGGCGCGACCCATCAGCGCGCTCGCTCTCGTTATCGATGGCGGCGTGCGGACCGCTGGTGCGCGCGCCGAGATGACCGTAGAGCGCCCCTTTTGCTCAGACCCGGCCTACGCCGATCAACGCTGCTGGTGTGACGTCTGCGTCTCCGCCGACGGTGCCGCGAGCACGCGACCGTGTGGTTCGGACACGGACTGTGAGAGCGGTGAATCCTGTGGCGGCGCGGAAGATTGCGACCCCAACCCACCCCCGTATCGGCTCGGGCCCGACGGTCCGGAGCTTCGCGACGACCATGACCCAGCGTTCCGTTCGTACCAATGTCGAGAACCGTCTCTGAGCGGAGCAGGTCGGACGTCGACGATCCCCAACACCTGCCTCGACGAGTGCAACGTAGAGGGGGGCGCGAACAGCGGAACGTGCCTCAGCGCGCTCACCGGAGAGATCACCTCGTGCTTCCCGAACGCGCTTGGCACCCTCATCCGGGTGCCGGGCAACGTGGACATTCGCAACGGTGAGTACTTCGTCAGCGCGGGACTCATCGAATGCGTGGCCCCGCTCGACTCGCTGACCGGCTCCTTGTTCAACTCGAGCATGGGGCTCCCCGGTCTCGCGGTCCATCACTACGAGTTTCGGATCTCGAAAGAGTTCGCGCGATGAGGACGTGCTCGCTGGCTCTGATCCTGCTCACGGGAGCGTGCACCACCCCGACTCAGATCGTCCTGACCATCGACGCGGCGATCGCCGTGCCGTGCGCCCTCGATCGAATCGAAGTGGTGGCGGAAGGTTCAGAGACCGTCATGGTTGAGCAGGTGATCGAACCAAGCTCGCTCCCGCTCACCGTCGCGCTCTCGCCAGACAATCGCACAACGTTCAATGTGGAGGTTCGCGGATACCGTGGTGACGCTTTGCTTTACCTCGCGAGAGGAGAGCTTCAGTTCGTCGCGGACCGTCTGCTTGGAGCAGAGGTGACTCTGCTCCCTGAGTGCAGCCCCGCGACGCCATGCGTCTTCGGAGACCTCGAGGCGTTTGATGGGCTCGCGAGCGCGGTCGCGCGACCGGACTGCGTCCCCACAGCGACCCACTACGAGCTCCGTGAGGATACGTTTGAGCATCACTTCGACGCGTGCTCCGGGAGCCTCGCCTTCTCCGGGCGGGTCCTCGAAGACGACGAAGATCGCACCCTTGCGTTGTTCGGTCCGGACGACCTTTTCCCTGGCGAGCTCAATGACTTCGGTTTTCGTTTCTTCGGCGAGCGGGTGGAGCGCATCGAGGTGTCGAGCGAGGGCGTCATCCAGTTCGGCTCATCGCCCCTCGACCTGAGGGGCGTCACCGGTGTCGCGCTCGACGAAGCCAACGTTCCCCGACCGGGTGTCGCGGTGTTCTGGGACGATCTCCGGATGCGCGACGGGGTGTGCTTCGCGATGACCGGGGGCGTCCCCAACCGACGGCTCTGGTTCACCTGGCGCAACGCGTGCCTGGGAACGAGCTGCCGAGATGTCGACGACCTGAATTTCTCAGTCGCGCTCGACGAAGGAACCAACGAGGTCTTGGTCACGTTCGGAGACATGGTCGCGAGCAACCCGGATCGCGCCGCGGGGATTCGCGCATCCGTTGGGCTCTCGTATTCGCCCGCGGCGTGCGACGCAGCAGAGTGCGGCTCCGATGGATTGTGTGACGGGACGGGGGTGCCCTGCGGCTTCACACAAGCGTTCGCGCGGGAGCTTCAGTCTCTCCCGCTCCCGACGTTTCGATTCTCTCCCGCGGCGCGCTCCGCGACGCGATAGCGCGATGTGACTGTCGAGTCGGTGAGCCGAGCTCTGCTCGTCAGCGCGAGAAAGGCATCTGCATCTGAAGCGAGCCGCCTGGGGGCGGCGGGAGCTGCCAGGCGTTCACGCGGTTGACGAGACACGAGACCAACTGCTCGTCGCCAGTGCTGTCTCGGCGCTTGGAGACGCGAGAGACATTGCCGTCCGCGCCGACCGTCATGTTCAGGACCACGGTGCCGCTGAGCGTCGGGTTGTTTCGTGTCGCGCGGTCAAAGCAGCTCTGCGCTTGCGCCGCGTAGTAGCGACGGATCACGAAGCGGACGCGCGCGCTGTAGAGGTCCATCTCGATATCACGCTCGTCCCCCGCTTCTTCGGGGTCGATCGTCCCTTGCGTTCCAGCGGTACCGGAGCCCGGCGCGTCGGTCGGCTCGTCCATCGCGGACGGCGTCGTCATCGTCGAGGCGGTCGTCATCGTCGACGCGGTCGTCATCTCCGACGTCGTCGACGTCATGCCACCGGTCGTGCCCGATGTCGTGCCCATCTCCGACGTCCACGAAGAAGCCGTCATCGACGCCGAGGTGGCGGTCATCCCGCTCGTCGACGTTGTCATCCGCGCCGCGGTCATCGTGGTGCGACGCGGCGTGGTCCGCATCGCGGTGGATCGAGTCGTCATCGCGCTCGTCATGGAAGCGCTGCTCGTCCCGCTCATCGCGGTGCCCGTCACAAAGTCGACGTCCGGCGCGTCGACCCCGGTCGGCACCGGGACACCGATCACGAACGGATCGTCGGGCGCGGCGTGCCCTTGCTCGACGGCCTCTTCCTTCAGGAACACCTTCGCAAAGACGACCCCGATCGCGACCAAAGCGAGCGCCGCGCTTAAGAAAACTACCGCCGTCTTCTTGTTGGAGCGGATGCCGATCGACTCGAGCGAGAGCGCCATCGTCGACGTCTCAAAGCCCGCGAGGCTCGCTTCCCGCTCACCCGCGATCCGGCCGCCGGGCTGACCTTCTTCGGCGATCTTGTGACCGCACATATTGCAGAAGCGCGCTTCTGTATCGTTCTTCGCCCCGCACGACTGGCAGTACATCTTCGGCAGGGTAGCAACACCGGAGCCGAAGCAACGATTCCAAGCGACCCCTCAGGTCTTTTCTTGAAGACCCGATTTACCCAAAACGGTTCGGATCGCCTCGTACACCGCTGGGTGGTTCTGCAAATGATGATGCAGCACGCCGCCGTAGTGCGTGACGTCGATCGAGAACGCGTGGTTTTCGCGCGGGCCATTCGCGCTCGGAGAGCGGACCAGGAGATCGCCGATGAGCTGGCCGATCGGGTGCTCGGCGTCTTGGGTGACGGTCGCCGAGATGAAGTGATGCCGCGCATGAGCGAGCGGCAAGGTCTCGCGTTCGAGCGGGTGCGGCAGGGTCCACTCCTCGTCCAAAAGCGCGCCGTGCCGGAGATCTTTCACTCCCGCGCTGCGCGTCTCGAGCACGCGTCCGATCACGCGCGTCGCCGGGAGATCGATCGCGCTGAGCGTATGACCCAGCGCGTGTCCCAGCTTCGCGAGCGGCGCGCCGCGATGAGGCGACCCGAGATAGAAGAGGTTCGTCACAAGAGATGGCCAGCGCATCCCCGCTTGCTCCGCGTGAACCGCCGCGCTTCGAGCGACCAAGCCGCCCATGCTGTGACCAAAGATCACCAGCTCTTCAGCGACGTTCGGGTAGGCGCTCACCAGCGACTCGAGCAGCTCCGCGAAGCGCTTCCCGTTTTCCGAGATGTGAAGACCGGTGTTGTAGCGCAGGAAGACGGGCTCGTAGTCGAGGTCGCGCGAGAGCAAGGTCGCGAAGTTCGCGTGCGGATCTCCGTGATAGGCCTCCGCCTCGAGCGACCAAGACCACTCGGTGGTCCCGAGCCCGTGAACGAAGATCGCCAGCTTCGGGCGCGCGCTCTCGAGGGCGGCCTCGAGCGAAACAAGATCGGGCAGCAGGTAGTGATCGCCCAAGCGAAACACCATCGCGAGAGCAAGGTCGCTCGCGCGACGCGCCAAGTGATCACCGACCGCTGCGTTAACCAACCCCAGCGCGGCGTCTCCCAACCACGCGCGCGAACCGGTCGCGGCGGACGAGAGCGCCACCGGCGGCTCTTCAAGTGCATCTTCGGACGCATCGCTCGCGAGCTCGAGCGCCGCGTCGCTGAGCTTCTCGATCCCTCGGTTCACAAACTTCACGCTACCGAGCACCCCTGCGGTCGCGAGGCGGCGCGCTTCATCGATCTGCGCGGCCGGCTCCCGGATCGGTTCGATCTCGTCGGTCACGCGTCGAGCGACGCGCGCGGCGGAGTCGTGTCCCTCTTGAACAAGCTCGACGGTCGCGTCGACAGCGTCGTGAACCAACGCCTTAAGACCTCGCCATCGCTTGCTCATCTTCGGTTCACCCCAAACGCTCGGGATCTGCGCGCCGCTTGCTTACGTCAGCATGCCGCGGAGCGCGTCGCTGGTCTCACCGCCGTTGAAGCCGAAGCTCGGCGTCGGGATCCCGAGCGCGCGCAGCGCCGTGACATGCGCCATGCTGAAGTTCCCGTCGTCATGTCGCGCGTGGACGCCTTGGCGAAGCGCGCCGCAGGCGTTGCCCGCGAAGAGCGCCGGCAGCTCTTTGACGCTGTGCTTCCAACCTTCGCCGTACTCGCTGGTCGCGAAGATGAGGCCGCGGTCGAGGAGCGAGAGCCCCTCCGCGTCCGTGTGCGTCTCGAAGCGATCGAGGAACGCCGCGAACGCTTCCATTTGATAGAGCTGCGTGCGCCGGACGCGATCCCAGTGGCCGTCGTGGCAGGTCTTGTGAAGGTTGTCCGGCACGCCGACGTTGTTGAAGACGTGAGTGGTCGCGGGCGAGGTCAGCATCATCGAGAAGACCCGCGTGAGGCCACAGTTGATCGCGACGCCGAGCAGATCCGCCATCGTCTCGGTCTTGCGGATGAGGTCCCCGCTATCGGCCCCCGGGCGCGCCGGAGGCTCACACACGGCCGCGTCCGCCGCCAAGCGACGCTGAATGTCGCTGAGGTGGGCGAGGTGCGCATCGACGCGTTGTTGGTCGCGCCGACCGAGGCGACCACGGAGCGATCGCGCGTCCGCCAAGACCGCGTCGAGCAGCTGCGTACGCCGCGTCTGCGTCGCGTCCATCGGCCGCTCGCTGAACAAGAAGTCGTAGAGCGTGGAGGAGTTCATGACCGGCAGGTTCAGCGAGTCCGGACCGTTGTAGCTGATCGCGTTCCAGTGGCCGTAGTCGTGGAAGCGCGCGTTCGAGACGCCCACCTGAAGCGAGCGGAAACGCGGCGCCTCGGTGTAGAAGGCGTCGTGTCGCGCGACGTACTGATCGATGGACGGACGGCGCGCGGTGAGCGTATGCGAAGGATGGTCAAAACCCATCGAGCGCGGGCGGTCTCCGGTGAGCGCGACCATGAAGCCGCGCATGTGCCCATCGCTCTGTCCTCCGGGTGAGCGCGGGACCTGGGTCTTCGGCTCAAGCCCCGTCGCGACGCTCACGTTGTGACGGGCGAGCGGCATGAGCAATGGGCTCGGCGTGTAGCCCGCCCCGGTCGTGCTGGGCGTCCAGACATCGGCGTGACCCGCGCCGGCTTGTTCGCCGCCGTGCTGCGCGTGCCACGGGAGACCGTTCGCCCAGAAGAAGACGCCGAAGAAGGGACCGCCGAGCGAATCCGCAGACGCCTTCTTGGTCAGCATCGCCTCAAGCGGCGGGAGCGCGAGCGCGACTCCGGTGCCGCCGACCAGGCCACGGAGAAACGTTCGTCGAGCGAGTGGCTTGAACTTCGGCATCAGGGTGCCTCCCCATCTGGGCGCGCGGTTCGGAAACCCTCGCTGGTCGCGAGCGCGAGTAAGAGATCTTGGAAGCGGTAGCCGGAGGCCGCGAACGCATCGCTGAGCTCGACGATCTGACGAAGCTCGCCTTCCTCTTCGAGTCGGCCGTTCGCGTGGCGGTAGAGCTGCTTGACCATGCAGCGGGGGACACGGACGTCGTCGCGCAAGGTGTCGCCGAGCGCGGTCGCGTCCGCCAGGGGAACTCCGTCAAGGTCACCGCTCGCGTCGATGGGCAGGCCGCCCTCGGTGGTGCGGTGAAGGCCGATGCCGTCGAAGATCTCGAAGAACATCCCCGGCGGATCGAGGAAGGCGTGACAGCCGGAGCACTCAGGGTTGTCGCGGTGCTGCTCGAGACGCTCACGCAAGGTCCGCGGCGTCTCGCCCATCTCCTGTGAGAGGTCGAGGTTCACGTTGTCAGGCGGCGCGAGAACCGTCTGGCACAAAACACGCTCGCGAACGAACTTGCCGCGCAAGGTGGGCGACGTTTCCGTTTGGTGCGCGTTCATCGTCAAGAACGCGCCCAGCGTCAGCACGCCGCGTCGCGGACCGCTCGCGGGGAGCTCGACGGGCACAAAGGTGACCGCGTTGGCGCTCGGTGCGCTCAAGCCATAGTGCGACGCGAGCTCATCGTTCACGAAGGTGTTCCGCGTGCTGTAGAGCGTCCGCATGTCGCCGTCCTGACGAAAGACGAGGTCGTCGACCAAGAGCTCCAGCTCCGTGCGCATCGCGCTGATCAAGGTCGGCGTGTAGGACGGGTGAAGCGCCGGGTCACGCTCCACGCGGTCGAGCCGAACGAGGTCGAAGTACTGCGCGAAGAACGCCTGGACCGCGGCCCGCGAAGCCTCGCTCTCGAGCATCCGAGTCGCGTGCTCGTGAATGCCGGAAGCGTCGTCGAGCTCGCCGCGCTGCGCCGCGTCCAAGAGCTCATCGCTCGGCGCCGCGTTGGTCAGCAAAAAGGAGAGCCGGCTGGCCATCTCGTAGCCCGTGTAGCGACGCACGCTGGGGTCGGCGGGATCGGGCTCGCCGAGCTCCGCGCGGTACAAAAAGAGCGGCGACTGAAGCATGCCCGCGATCGCGTAGCGCACACCACGAAGCGCATCGCCGCCCGCGAGCGAGTTCGCGATACCGTGCCACCGCATCTGTTCTTCGCCGCTCATCGGACGCCGAAAGAGACGCCGGCCGACGTGGTCGAGGTAGCCCGTGACGCACGCGTCGCCTGGGCTCGCGGGAGCGCAGCCCATCAACTCGGTCGCGCGCGCCGCATCGCCGAACACCATCTCTGCGATCGCGTGCGCAGACTCTTCGTACTGCTGAACGCCGAGCTCGGAGACCGTCGTGGTGGACGCACCGATCGTGAAGAAGAGGTACGGGTTCGTGTCGGCCTCGAGATCCATCTGCGGGATCGGATCGCCGAAGAGGTTCTCGAGCGTGTCGTAGTACTGAGACGCGGTCAGGCGCGGGAGGACCAAGCCAGCCGGCGCAAACTCGGGTAGCTCTTCATCAGGGAGGTCAGGGCGCGTCCATTCGCGCTCGTCCATGTCGGGATCCTCGATCGTCCCTTGGCAGCTGACGAGCGCACCGAAGGAGAGCACGAGGAGAAGACGGAGCGCGAGGGGCCGAAAAGGCACGATCGACATGACTGAGGGTACCGCGAACGGGGTCTTTGGGCGAAGCCGCGGCGCTTACACTCGCGATCGGTCGGCTTTACTTTGGTTTCGGCGCGAAGGTATCGACGACCCACCGCGTGATCTGCGGAAAATGACGCGCCGCGGTGTATGCGCGCGGGTAGATCACGCGCGGCTGTCGCTTATCGATCGCGGACAGAATCAGGTCGGCGAGCTCGCTGGTCGTGCCCATCGGCAAGCGATCCGCGGCGTGGCCTTCGTACGCGTCGACCGCGTCGCGCGCCATCTGCGTATCGACCGGACCCGGGTAGACCGTGACGACGTGCAGGTCGTGTTCTTTGACCTCCGCGCGGAGCGATTCGGACGCCGCCGCGAGGGCCGCCTTGCTCGCGTTGTAGTGGTACATCCCTGGCGTTGGGGCGAGCGCCGCGAGCGAAGCGATGTCGACAATGGTTCCCTGTCGTCGCGCGATCATCTTTGGGAGAACCGCGCGTGTGAGGCGAAAGGGAGCGAGGACGTTGATCGCGAAGAGGCGCTCGCCGGCGCTTGGATCCACGCCCGCGGTCGGCTCCACAATCTGCACGCCCGCGTTGTTCACGAGCACATCGATCGGACCGAGCTCGTCTTCCGCGCGCTGAAGCAGCGAGGGAAGCGCGTCGAGATCGGTCATGTCGCCGGGCAAGACGAACGTCGTGACGCGATCGCTGGTGTTCGACGCGACCCGCGCGAGCTCCGCTTCACGTCGCGCGCACAAGGTGACGTGATAACCCGCGCGGGAGAGCGCGTAGCAGAGACCCTCACCGATCCCTGCCGATGCTCCTGTCACGAACGCGTGCTTGCCCATGTGAACGGGACCTAGAGGTAGCCGAGCTCGCGCAGCTGCTGCTGAAGCTGGTCGTCCATCTCGACCTCGCCCGCGGTGAGCGCACGGAAGTCCTGTTGCTCAGCGTCGAGCCAGTTGCCGCGATCGGTCGCGCCGAGGTACTGCCCGCTCAAGATGCGCAGGTAGCGCTCCGCGATCGGGCGGTCGGTGGTCGACAGCTGGTTCTCTTCGCCGGGGTCTTCTTGGAGGTCGAACATCGACGCGGTGAGGTTGCCGCGCACGAAGAACTTCCAGCGACCTGCCGTGACCACGCGTCGCTCGTCGAGGAACTCGCTCATCGCGACGGCCGGGCCGACCAGCGGCTGACCGTAGAGCGTCCGGACGATGCTGCGGCCTTCCGACCGTGGCAACGCGGGGACCCCGGCGAGCTCAAGCACGGTCGGGCCGATGTCCATCGTGCTGACGGTCGTCGACACGCGCCGACCTTGGACGCCCGGCGCGTGAATCAAGAAGGGAACGTGAAGCAGCTCTTGGTAGATCGAGTGACCGTGGCCCCACGAGCCGTGCTCGTTGAACTCTTCACCGTGGTCGCTAACGAAGACGAAGACGGTCTCGTCCCAGATCCCGAGGCGCTTGAGCCGCTCGATGAACGCGCCCATGTGCTGGTCATGCTGCGTGATTTCACCGTCATGAAGCGCGCTCAGGCGACGCACGTCGCTGGCGTTGAAGACAACGGTCGGCGGGTTCTTCTTCGCGTTCGCGAGGAGCTCGCCGGTCATGCGCGGGCGGACCTGGCCCTCGTAGCCTCCGCGTGAGTCGTACATCGAGACGAACTCCTGCTCGGGGTCGTAGGGCACGTGCGGATCGATCGTGTGGACGTACAAGAAGAAGCGCTCGTCCTTGTGCTCCTCGGCCCACTGCCCGGCCTCGCCGAAGACGTTCTCCGCTTCGCTGCTGCCCTCTTCGCGAATGAAGTTGCGGTAGCGATCCCAGCCTTGGTCAAAGCCGAAGCGATCGGAGATGTAGCCGTTCGCGATGAAGCCGCCGGTCGCGAAACCGTGCGCCTTGAAGTGCTCACTGATCATGAGCGCGCGATCGCTGAGGACCGCTTCTTGGGTCCGTGCGCCGTGCGTCATCGGGTGGAGGCTGGTCAAAATCGCGCCGACCGCGGGCTTGGTCCAGTTCTCGGTCGACTGGCCACGCTCGTACACAACGCTGTCTTCGGCGAGCGCGTCGAGCACCGGCGTGCGCACGCGGCTGCGCGGGTTCCAGACCTTGAGCTTGCTCGCGCGGAGCGTATCGACGAGGACGACGACCACGTTCTTCGCGCGGGTCAGGTTGAGCTCGGGGGGCGCAGGATGGGTGAGCGCGAGGCGGCTCCACGCGACGGGCGCTTCGCCCTGCGTCACGACGTCGATACGCGCGACCTTGCCCGCGTAGCTCGCCAAGCTGACCAGCTGATCGGTCCATGCTGTGGTCACCGCTTGCTCGAACACCTTGGTCTTGTCGCCGCCCTGGGGCGTCACGAAAATACGCGCGGTCGAGGCTCCTGCTCCGCGCGCGCCCACTCCGACGACCAAGTTGCCGGCGTCCGGGATCTGCGCGTACCAGCTGACGCGCGTGGAACCCGTGACCGAAACCGCGGGACGCTCCACGTCACCGAGCGTCACGTTGCCGGTCATGCTCGCGTAGGTCGGCGCCTCATAAGAGTCGCCAGCAGACGCGGGCGCGATCCGGATCGAGTCGACCGCGACCGACACATCGTTTCCGCCGACCGTCGTGACTCCGCCAAAGACGAGCTGCAGCGAGTTCTCCCCGGCGCGAACCTTGTCGGCAGGGATGTCCACATCGACGTCGCGAAAGCCGCCCGCGTTTTCGAAACGCACGGACTGCACTTGGCTCCCGTTGAGGTACGGGCTCATCGCGCCGGTGCCGTGCGGACGAAGTCGAACGCGAAGCTTGATCGCCTGCGCTTCGTCCATGTGGAAGTAGACCCGACCGCGTCGCCCAGCGTACGCGAAGGTCACGCCATCTTCTTCGCCCTGCGCGCCCCAACCCGAGCGCCAGTCACCCACGGTGTACTTGTCTTGCGCGGGAGTGCCGAAGTCGATGAACAAACCATCGCGAAAAACGTCCGCCAAGTGGACGTGAGAGATGAGGTCGAGATCCGCTTCCTGACCCGCAGCGAGATCAGCTCCCGACTCGTTCACGATTTCCTCTTCGTCATCGTCGTCACAGCCAGAGATCACAAACGGGAGCGCGAACGTGGAGAGAAGCAGCGTGATGAGGGCTGCTCTGTGCTGAAGCGTGGTCATGTCATCCATCCTTGGGCCCGTAGGCCTGGTCATCCGATCCTGAACGCTCGCGTAGCACGTGGGCTGCACGAGACAAAGTTCGGGGACGCAATCCAACCCTCACCACTCAGGGAACATTGCGTCTTTGGCAATTTTTATCACTTTTGGATAATGGTGCTACAGCCACGACGCGCTTTATCACCTATGTTCAAAAGATACAGTTGACAGAAGTTGCATTACGGGGGTGTCATGCCCCACACTTAACCCGGTGGGTTTAATATTGGAGGAACCAATGACCGTTTCGCGTGTGCTCGATGCTGCAGACACATTGCTACAGCTCGATCCGATTCGGACATACCCGAAGCGAGCTGGCGACGAAGTGATGAAGCTTGTTGAAGCTTCGGGCTTCCGGATCCAGTTCCGGGGAAATGTGATCGCGGAGACACCATCGTCTGGAGAACCCGCCCTGACGCTGCCATTGCGTTCGGGGCGCAACGTCGTCGGTTCGCTTGATGTCTTCTCAGACGAGAAGCTCGATGACGAAGATGTTCGCTTGGCCCGCTGGGGTGCGCGCATTTTGGGACGCGGGCTCACCTATCGTGAGCGGTTGTCCACAGAAGGTGGTCGTCGCGGAAACGAGCATCTCGACGAGGCGCTCAAGCGTACCCCGCTCACCCCACGTGAGTGTGATGTGGTCCGCCGCTTGGTGGGTGGATCCAGTACACGTGAGATCGCGAAGGGAACGGGCCTCACAGTCTCGACCGTGAACACTTACCTGAAGCGCATCTTCAGCAAGCTCGGCGTGCACTCCCGGGTCGAGCTCGTCGCGCGCATGGCCGGCACCGCGCAGTAGATCTGGCCGTGGTGGCCTGTCGAACTCCTGTCGGCTCGCTGATCCGCCCTCCGTGTTTGACAGCTCGAAACGCGTTCCTATACTCGCGGCCTCTTTCGGCGATGTAGCTCAGGTGGCTAGAGCGGGCGTTTCATACGCGCTAGGTCGGTGGTTCGACTCCACCCATCGCCACAAACTAAAAACGTCCAGCCCACCGCTGGGCGTTTTGCTTTTTAGGCTCTTCGATGAGTCGCCTACGGTTGAAGGATCTGCGCGGAGCCGAAGAAGTCCCGCGCGTACGCTTCAGCTGGCTTACCGCGGGGTGTGTAGTGACGGTCGTGCAGGCCGCCGGCTCCGAGCCAGTTGTAAAGCAGCACCCCGGAGAGAAAGTCCCCCTCTTCCTTGAGCACCCCAAGGGTCGCCGCGTAGGCACGCGCTTGCTCCACCATGTCCGTCGGCCCACCGCGCGTGTAGTCCCATGGTGCCCGCGTCGCTCCCGCGACGCTCCGAAAGCCAAGTTCGAAGATCATCATCGGCTTCGCGATCTCGTCTTGGGTCACGCGAAGCTCGTCGACGAACGCGCGGAACGCGACGCGTAGACCGGCCTCGGTCGGCCCGAGCGCGTCTCGCAGGTCACCCACCTCGAGGTCGCGATAAGCGCTCACGCCGATCATGTCGGCCGCGGAAAAGGGCGCGCGGAGATCGAGCGCGTCGTGGTTGGCCACAAAGATCAGCGGACCCGTGAACTCCTCGCGAACCGAACGAGCGGTCTCGCGCCACGGCGCCGCGTGCGTTGAGAGCGAGGTGAGCTCCGAGCCGATCACGAAGTGGGAAGCGCCTGCCTCGTTCGCGACGCGCGCGAGCTCTCGCAACACTTCGCGATAGCGCCGCCACCATCGCGCTTCGTCGTTTGGCGCCAGGGTGCCGCGCCAGTCCCCGCGCGCGCCCTCGGTGAGCGTGACGAAGGGCGCGACGATCACCGAGAGGCGCGCACGACGCGCACGCCGAATCACGTTCCCCAAGAGCGCGTGGTCGATCTCGCCGAGATGGAGCGAATCGCTGTGACGATCGCGCTGCACGATCGGAACGGGGAGCGACGCATAGCGCGCTCCAGTGTCACGAACCGCGTGAAAGTCTGGCGGAAAAGCGAAGCCGAAACGCCGCGCGGCAGAAGGCTCGAGGGAGACCGCGAAACCGTCGATGCGCGTGGAGGCGCTCGCGACCTCTTCGGGCTCCCGCGGCGTCACGCAAGACAACACCAAGAGGAGCCCGACACCGCTCACGCGCATGATCATCGACCGACCTGAGTCGCCGCCCGCATCGCGTCGTGGCGATCGCGGGCGACCATGATCGCGGCGCGGATCGCCCCGCGCAGATCGTCCTGCTCCGACTCCACACAGATGCGCGGACCGGGCTCTTGGCAGAGCGTGTCGCGCCACCAAACATGCATCCCGCTCGCGCGGCTGGGTCCCACCACGACCGGAACCGCCGCGGCGTTCTCCACGGCCACGGTGAGGGCGAAGTAGAGACGCTGCAGGTCTTCGTCAGCGCCCGCGGGCAAACCAAAGACAAGAACATCGGGCCAGGTGGTCACCGCCTCTCGCACGCTCTGCTCCGCCTCCGCGAGCGAGCCCCGCGTGTCGATGACAAAACGAAATCCGTCTGGCGCGTCTTCGGGAAGCAGCGCAGTCACCGCGCCGCCTCCCACAACGGGGAGCCGTTTCGTGCCGCCCGTAATCAACTTGCAGGTCCCGATAATGACGCCAGGGGTCAAGAGCGCGAACACCAGCCACCCTCGCGCGAATACCTCTTTCAGCCGTCCCACCTCCCCACCTTACGTCCGCAGAGCACGATTGTTTCGGATGCATGTTCCGCAAGAGCAAGCGACGTGGTGACGCGACGAGATGAGCGGAGCGAACGTTTGGGGTGAATCGACCGAAGGGAGAGAGGGGGATCGAAAAATCCCCCCAACGGGACGGATTGGACGGCGCCACGTTTTCTAAGGAACCTTTCTGCCGACCTGGACGTCTATTAGGTCGTTGCTCGCCTCCGCGCGCGCTCAAACAAGAGAGAACATGGCCAAACGCACCCTGCGTCGATCACTCGACGCGTCCTCCTTTCTCCGTCTTCTTCGTGTCGGGCTCTGCGTGAGCGTGGGTGTTGGGCTTTCCGCCTCGGCGTCCTTCGCGACCCCCAAGCGGGTCTCCGCGCAAGCGACGGGCTACGAGCTCTCGCTTCAGGGATACCCGCGGGTCATTCGCGGCGATGTGCTCAGGTTCTCGGGAACCGCCTATCGCGTGAATGGGCTCGCGAACCTCTCGCCGCTTTCCAACGGCGAGGTGAACGTCAAGATCGACACGCGCAGTCGTGACGGTCGGTCACGAACCGTGGTCGCGGAAGAGACCTTCTCGACGAACACGCGGGGCGAATTCACGATCGCGATTCCAACGCCACCACGTGAGCTCTCGGGACCGCAGCTGTTAATCTCGGTCGTCGGGAAGAACGCGCGTGACGCCCGCGAATTCCGTTTCCCGGTCACCATCGAGTCCGCCGTTCGCGTACAAGCGCTGACCGATCGCAATCGCTATGAGCCCGGCGAGACCGTCAACTACTTCGCGCGGATCACCGATCGTCGAAACGGCGCCCCGGTCGCGGGGTCGCGATACCAGCTCACGGTGAACGGTCCGACCGGCGAGGTCACGCAACGCGAGGGCGAGTTCAGCGACAGCGGCGCGGTCTCCCTGTCGTTCCCGATCCCTGAAGGTTCACGCGACGGGATGTACCGCGCGGACCTCCGGACGACGGACGCGCGCGGGGCAGGCGTCGTGACGCGAGGCTTTCAGGTCGGCCGCCGCACCGTGGAGCGCATGACGGTCGAGGTGAAGCTCGATCGGAAGGTCGTGCGACCCGGCGGAACGGTCTCCGGTGCGGTCAGCGTATCCACCCCGAGCGGGACGCCCATCGCCGGGGCGAACGTGACCCTGGCGCGACCGGACCAGGCGCCCATTGAGCTCCTGACCAACCCCCAAGGCATCGCGACCTTTCGCTTCGACGCGACGCGTTTCTTGATCGGAGACGTCGTGGATCGCCAGCTCGTTGTGATCGCGCGCCACGCCGCGCATGGATCCCTCCGCGCGATTTCTCGCTTTCGGATCGCGCGAACCGAGTGGACGGTCGCCGCGGTCGCGGAAGGCGGCGCGATCGTCGCCGGGGTAGACGCGGAGGCCATCGTCCTCGTCACGGACCTCGATCAACAGCCCGCTCCTGCCGGCACCGAGATCACGTTCAGCGGTCCAGCCGTGCGCGGTCCTCAGTCCGCGCGGGTGGACCGCCACGGTTTCGCCGTTCTGCCGCTCCGCATCGAAGAAGGCGCCGCCGGTCCGGTGGTCGCGTGCGGCGGTCAGGTCGCGACGCGGGTCTTTGTCGAGGTGAACGCGGGCCGTCCCTACCGCGCCGAGGTTTGCCTCCCGGTCGCTCCCCGCGCGACGCTCCGGATCACGGCCGACCCCAGCGCGACCGGCGAGGTCACGTTCGAGGTCGAGCGTTCGCCCTCCGCGCGAGGTCGCCCGGTCTTGGTTCAGGCGATCACGGCGCAGCGCATCGTCGGCGTCACCACCCTCGCCGCGAACCGCACCACTGGGTCCCTGGCGCTCCCGCGCGTCAACGGCGTCGTGACGCTGCGCGCTCGTCCCGCGCTCAGTCACTCGACGGTTCCTAACGCGGACGCGCTCGGCGGCGCGTCGTACGGGACCGGCTCCCATACAGCGGTGCTGATGCGCCCCGCGGACGCCTTCGACGTCACGCTCGTCCCCGGCGCGCCGCGGTACGAGATCGGGCAGCAGGCCGACATCGCGATCAAGACCTCGGTCGCCGCGCCGCGGGCATGGTCCGCGCTCGTCGTTCGCGACCTCGCGCAGCATGGCGGCGAGACCGACTTCACGATGGACTGGGTCGAGAACGCGCTCGACGATCAGAAAGCGCTCAGCCCAAGCACAGAAGACCCGCGTCTCCTCTTGCGCGCCGCCCTCGCTCACCTACTCCGGCGCGACAGCGTCCCGAGCCGGCCGATGCCGCTGGTGCGCGTCCCTTGGTACGGCGCCGAGCCGGGCGCGCGACACGACGACCAGATGCGCGACCCCATCGCGCTCCGGGATGAGTACCTCCGTCGCGGCACCGGCCGACTGATGGTGATGATCGAGCAACAAGTCGCACAGCTCGCGGGTCGAACCGCGAATCGCGAAGGGTTCGTTCGCACTCGCGGAGGTCGCACGTCGTTCGATCCCAACGCGATCACGACCCTCGTCGAGGCGCGACGGCTTCCGTCCGGTCTCGCGAACACGCTGGGCGGTCGCCGCATGTCGATCGGCATGCTCGAGGCGAGCGACCCGGCGTTCCGCTTCGACAACGTGGCGAAGCGCGTCGCCCGTCGTCAGCTCGTCACGCTCCTGACCGCGCTGGTCGGCTTCACGAACCCCGACGACGTCCAAGCCGCGCGAGCCTCCGCGGGTCAACCGCCGGAGCGCTGGCTCTCGCGGCTCGTGCAGCTCGGCGCGATCACGCAGCAGGCGCTCGTCGATCCTTGGGGCCGCGCGTTTTCCCTTCGACGCGTCGCGAACCCGCGCTTCTTGATCAGCGACCGCGCGCCGTCCTTTGAGCTGGCGTCGGCTGGACCCGATGGTCGCTTTGGCACCGCCGACGATGTGCGCGACCCGTTCGCCCGCGTGCTCCCCGAAGGCTCGGTGTACGCGGTCGCCTCGGGCGAGGACGCGCTCATGAAGAACATCGCGGCGCTCTCGCCGAGCGCCAACGTGCTCGGCGCGATGGCGCGGGCCTACCGCACGGTCAGCTTGAGCCAGATCGAAGAACGACGGCGCGCCGCGGTGAGCGCCCGCGCGAGCGAAGGCGCGATGGTCGAAGACGAGGAGTCGATGGACGCGGATGGGGTCTTGGACTCGAGCGATCTCATGCTCGGCGCCTCGGGCGAAGCGCAGAGCACGGGATATGGTCGCGGAGCGGGTGGGTTCCGCGCGCGCCGAGCGCGACCGACCAACGCTCCTGCCCCGCCCCCCGCCGCGTCGCCTGTGGCGGCCGATGAAGCCAACGTGCTGTCAGCGCTCGGGGCCGAACGCTCGGAGTCTGTGCTTGAGGTCGCCTCCGAGCGGATCCGGCAGGACTTCCCGGCGACGCTGTTCTTCGCCGGCGAGATCCCGCTCACCGGACAAGAGACGAGCGTTTCCTTCCCGCTCGCAGACGCGCTCACGACGTATCGCGTCGAAGCGATCACGTGGACCGCGACGGGCTGGTCGACGAACGCCAACGTCGAGCTGAGCGTGGATCAACGCGCGACGGTCGACGCTCCGGTCCCCCCGTTCGCCTCGGTCGGTGACGTCCTCGCGCTCCCGGTCCGCGTCCAAAACAGAACAGCCGATCCGATCCGCGTGCTGGTCGACGCGACGGGTGAGGAGGTTTCGTTTGCCACGGCTCCCCCGCAGGCGCTCGAGATCCCAGGGCGGGAAGCGATCGAGACGATCGTCGAGGTCCGACTTGAGCGCGCCGGTGAGGGTCACGTCGTGATCCGCGCGGTGGATGCCGACTCCCGCGCGCCGCTCGACGCGGTCCGCCGACCGCTCAAGATCCGCGAGGAGGGACGACGCGTACGCCAGAACCTCGACCTCTTCGTTGAGGGCAACGAGCGCATCACGATCGCGGTTCCGAACCTCGCGAGCACACGCGGTCCGGCGCAGATCCGCGTCGCGCCGGGCATCGCGCTCTTCGGCGACTTGAACACCATCCAGTGGCACGATCGCGCGCTCGTTCAGCTCTTCACGGGAGACGAGATCGACGCGGACCTGGTGCGCGTCTCGCGCGGCATGCTCGACGTCGCGCATCCCGACGAGCGGAGGCCGCTGCGGCGCGGTGGTCTTGAGGTCGCGTCGGCCGTGTCGATCCTCTGGGACACCCCGGACGTGCCGGACTCGGTGATGCGTCGCGGGCTCCGCGCGATCAGTGATCTGCCGCCGCCGCAATGCGCGATCGCGCTCCAGCGTCTCGCCGGCGCGATCCGAAGTGAGCAGCGCACCGCGGTCCGAACCGATCTCCTCGACACCGTGAACTTGCTCCGAACGCGTGCCGGCGATCACGCGATCGAGACCACCGATCAGCCGGAGACCTTCGCGGCGGCCGCCGCGGCGCTCGCCTTGAGCGGTGACGGCGGCGCGCGGACCCGAGAGCTGCTCCGACGCGCCGAGGAGTTCGTCCTCACCTTGGAAGATGAAGCGTTCCTCGAGACGCAGAGCCAGGCGGGTCTTCAGAGCGCGCGCGTGATCCCGAGCTCGCATATGGCGATCGCGTACGCGGCGCTGGGCGAGCGTGGAAAAGCGATGCCCTTTGTTCGACACCTCGCGTCGCTCACCCGCGGGACCGCGAGCGGCTGGGACGCCAACATGCGCGGCGCGGCGATGCTGGCGCTCTGCGTTCTTCATCCCAACAACGACCTAAACAGCGTCTCCGTGGACGGCCAAGAGCTCACCCTTGCGACGACACGACTGCCGCTTCGAAGCGGAGAGGAGCGCGTGTTCTCGGTCGCGACCAGCGACGCGCTCGGGACCCCTGGACAGCACGTCGTCAACATCAACGCCAACGGGTTCGCGCTGGTCTTCGTCGACCTGACGTACGCCTTGCCGTGGAGCGTCGCACCCGAGCGACCGCTCTTGATGGACATCGAGGTCGAGGGTGACCCGGGGCCTCGTGACACCCGCGCCGGTCTCGCGCTCTCCTTGAAGAACCGAGACGTCGGCACGATCGTATCGCCGATCCTCGAGGTCGACATCCCCGCGGGCACCGAGCTCGACGAGCCGACGCGAGAAGCGCTCGCGCGTTGGACCACCGAGCTCCCGACGCTCGAAGACCGAACGATGACGCTGCACCTTCGGAACCTCGCGCCGGGCGCCAGCGTGCGGCTCCCTTTGCCGTTGCGATGGGCGGTGGGCGGAGAGCTCCGCGGGCTCGGCGTCGCGGTTCGCGAAGGACGCGCGCGTGAGCTTCCGCGCGAAGCGATCCTCGCCCCACGAACGCTCTCGATCGCGAACACCGGAGAACGCGCTGAAGAGATCGAACACCGAGAACGAGGCGGCGAACCCATCACACCGGTCCCGGTGCCGCTCCCCGAACCCTTCCGTCTCGACGCGCTTGAGGTGCCCCGATGAACCGCCGCTACCCTTCCGCTTCGCGCACGACCGTCATCACGGCGGCGCTCGCCCTCCTCTGCCTCGCGGCCACGTTCGCGGCGCAGGTCGACGCCCAAGCCGCGCGCCGTCCGGTTCGCGCTCGCGGAAACGTCACCGGGGTGGAGCTCTCCTTGGTCGGCGCGCTCAGCGCTCCACGCGGCGGCTCGTTGCGCTGGGCGCTGACCGCGTACGACGTCGTTGGCCTGAGCGATCTTCGTCCGTCCTCTCGGGCGCAAGTTCGCGTCGACACCTCGCTCGACACCGATGACTCCGCGGCCGACGTCACGACGGATGAGCGTGGGCGGGTCGTGGTCGAGATCCCGATCCCGGCCGACACCGAGTCATCTCAGATGGGCGCGGTCGTCACCGTTCGATCTCGCGCAGGGGCGAGCCGCCGCTTTGAGCTCAGCGTGGCGCTCGACCCGCGACGTGGACTGGAGCTCGACGTCGCGCCGCGAACGGTGATGCCGGGTGAGAAGATCAACGCCTTCGGACGGGTCTTCGAAAACGCCACCCAACGCGCCGTCCCGAACGCCGCGCTCACGGTACAGTTCAGCGACAGCCGCGGGCCGCTGGGCGCTCCTGTGGAGCTCACGACGGACGCCGCGGGCGTGTACCATGTCGAGTGGACCGTTCCGCTCGACGCGACCGGCAACGTCAGCGCGCGCGTGGTTCATGAGGTCGCAGAGGACCAGACGATCCAAGGTGAACGCGCCGTTGTGATCGCGAACCCGGTCGCGCCGGACATGGTCGTCTTGGTCCGGCCCGAGAACCAGATCGTCCAGCCTCGCGCGAACGTCTACGTCGACGTCGAGGTCCGGCGGGGCGACGGACGACCGGTTCACAACGCGATGATCCCCTGGCGCGAAGGAAACCAAAACCGCGAGATCTACACGAACGCACAGGGTCGCGCGCGCCTTCGCTACGTCGCGCCCCGGCTAGCGCGAGGTTTTCGAGACGTCGGGATTCAGGTCACCGCGGAACGCGAAGGGATTGGCAGCGCGCGCGGTTCCGCGCAGCTCCGGGTCGCCGCGAGCGATCACGCGACCGGGCTCTCGGTGGATGGCGGCGCGCTCTCGATCGAGCTGGGCGGGACGATCTACGTTCGCGTCGTGGGGCGCGATGGACGCGCCGCGGCGAACACCATGGCCGCGATCGAGGGCCCGCGGATCGCGCGGACCGAAGCGCGCACCGACTCCGACGGAGTCGCCGCGTTTGAGGTCTCCCTGAAGCGCGCGGCTCCGGAAGGCGAAGACAGCTGCGGAGGCGAGGTCGCGACCTCGGTCAGCGTCAGCGTCGGAACCGGACCGCGCGCCGCCAACAGCGCGCGCTGCGTCGCGATCGATCCCGAGCTGAACACGCGCGTCTCGGTCGCCGACCGAACTCCTCTCGCTGGCGAACAGTTCGCGGTGAACGTGACGCGCGGCCGGAACGCGAGAGGCCGCGCGATCGTCTTGACGCTGCTCAAGCGACACGCGAACCAGATGCGCGTCGTCGGGAGCCAGGTCTTGGGGCCGCGTGAAACGGTCGGCGAGCTCTCGATCCCGAGCGACGCGACCGGCTTTCTTCTCCTTCGCGCGCGCCCGATTTTCCAGCACGGTCAAGAGCTCCGCGGCGCGGTCACCGCGCTCTACGCCAAGCAAGGACCGGCGCTTCGATTGGCCTCGACGCTCGACGCGCGCGGACAACATCGCGCGACCGTCGAAGGGGACAACGCGAGCATCCTCGCGATCGCGATGAGCGCAGAGGACGCCCGATACTATCGAGACAACGCGAGGTCCGAGATCCCCTTCGGGCTCCGCGTGCCGATGGACGAAGCCGGCGACCTCCTCCTCGCTGGAGCGCTGGCCGCGCACACCCCGCGCGACCTCCACGCGTCGGCGGTCCTGCGCGGTCGTGATCGGGTCGCGGTCCCCGCGCCTCAGAACCCGGTTCAGGTCGGGCTGCTCCGTGATCCTTGGCGCGCACAGGCGCGCTTCGTCGAGGGACGCATGGGCCTGCTCTTCCGCGCGGTCGAGAACCGCGTCAAGAGCGCGCTCCCCAACCGGTTGGAAGATGTCGCGTTCGAGCGCGGCGGGCGCCTCCGCTTTAACCGTCAGATCCTCGCGGGCATCGCCCCGAGCGCGCTCGGCGGCGAAGGCGCGACCAGCCTCGGCGGAGAGCCGCTCTCGATCGAGCAGCTGGAGCGGCTCGACCCCGCGTTCAACTTCGACAACACGGCACGACGCATTACCCGCGAGCGGCTCTTCTCGCTGCTCCTCGCGCTTCGAAACTTCGTACAGAGCCAGGCCCTTGACCTTCCGTGGGCGCGCCCCGGCGAACCGGCGCTTTGGCTCGAGAAGCTGATCGGTCAACACGTGCCCAACGCAGGCATCTCGATTCAGGCGAGCCATCTCGTCGATGGGTGGGGACGCGCGTTTCGCTTGATCCCGACGCGTTCGCCGCGCTTCTCCGCGCTCGCACCGGTCGCGGGCTATGAACTGGTCAGCTCCGGCCCCGATGGTCGCTATGGCAACCGCGACGACTTGGTCGATCCGACCGCGCGCGTGCTTCCCAGCGGGAGCCTCTACGGGCAAGCAGTAGGCGAAGACTCCTTGGTCGCGCGGCTGAGCGGCGTCGAGCTCGGACGGGTCACGATCGGCTTCGCGGGACGCACGTTCTCAATCGGGACGCCGCGCATCGCCGCGCCTTCGGAGAACAGCGTGAACACAAACGCGATCGCCGCGTGGCAGCAGCTGCCCACGATCTTCCAGCCGGTTCGTTCGCGCTTCTTCCGCGTGACCCACCGACCGGTCGCGCAGAGCGCCTGGGACGGAAGCCTCGACGCGCAACAGACGACGATGAACACCGCGTTTGAGTTTGATCCCGAGCCCCGCGACTGGGGCGTGCTCACCCGCGCGTACAGCGCGAGCGGCATCATCGCGCAAGACCTGGCCGAGACGCGCGGCGGCGTTCCGGTCCTCGTCGATGCCATCGTACCGGACCGAATGACGCTCGATCGGCCGCTCCAGACCTATCTCCACGTGACCAGTCTCGCGGACCCTGGCGGGAGCGATTTGCGCTTTGGTTTACGCGTCGAGAGCGACCGCGCGTCGATCGATCACCCGGCGGAGATCACGCTCCCTGCCGGCGACACCTTGGCGGTTCCGCTCACGCTTCGCGGTACCCACACCGGACGCGCGCGGCTCGGCGTGACGCTCGATGGCGACCCTCCTCTCACCGCCCGCGCCAACGTCTTGGTCGACCGCGCGAATCACCCGATCCGCCGGCGCGCGGTTGAGCTCGTGGAAGATGGCTCGCGTCGCTTCGCGCTCACGGTTCCGCGCGACGCGGTCGACCCGAGCTCCCGTGTAGTGCTCCTCGCGCCGACCTTCCTCGCGGCCGATCCCGACTTTGCGGATGTACGTCGGTCTCAGCCCGCGCTCATCGCGTGGAGCTACGCGCGCGCGGGGCTCCCGATTGATCCCGCGCTTCGCTCTGGTTTGCTCCGGGCGCAGAACGCCGGCCAGTCCTTCGCCAGTCTCTCCGTGACTGACATGCCGCTCCTCCGCGCGGCCTGTCGCGCCCAAGCGTTCGCGTGGATCGCGGACGGCGAGAGCACACCCGCCCAGCGTCGCGCGCTGAACGAATTGCGGCGCACGTCGACCATCGAAGATCTCGCTGCAGCCACGCTCGTGATGCGACCGATGGAAGAGCCTCGCGGTTACCAGGAGGCACACATGGCGAGCGCGCGGGTCGGTCTTCGACGTGTCCTGCGCGACTACCCGGCGGAGCCTTCGCTGATGGCGCGAGCCGCGGCCGCGCTCTTGTGGGCCGATCCGCGAGACGGTCATGGGCTCGCGATGCTCGATCGCGTGAGCGCCGAACGTCAGCGCTCCGGCGCGGGCGAGATCATCGCGCCGAGCGAAGAGCGAGAAGCGCCGCTGGAGCGCTTTATCGCGACCGCGGCGCTGGCGATCGCGGCGGATCTGGCGGACCGGCCGGCGCTCGCGACGAGCCTCGCGAAGGGCGCGATGAGCATCGCCCCGCTCGCCGCTCGGGCCGGCGGTGAGTCAACGTTTTGGCTGCTCGCGCTTGGCGCACACGGCACCCTCGGGACAGGAACCTCAAGCGTCCGCGTCACCATCGACGGCGCGGCGCAGGACGTGGACCTGAGCGACGGCGCGGCCTCGATCCCGATCCCCGGAACGGGACGCCACGCGATCACGGTCGCGACCAAAGGCAGCGTGGTCGCTCGCGTGGAGAGCGTGTTCGCCCGTCCGCTCACCGCACGCTCAGATGGCCCCTTCTCGCTCGAGACCCTCGGAGACAGCGGTCGCTATCGGGGCCCGTCGGGGCTCGTCTTGCGTCTCAAGGCCAGCGCACAGGTTCGTGACGGCTTGATCGATCTCTTGGTGCCCGCGGGTGCGGTGATCGATGAACGCATCGAGGCGCTCCTCGCGCAGAACGCGGTCGTCCACAGCGTCGAGCGCCGCGCGCCAGGCTTCCTCCGACTGCGTCTTCAAGAGGTACGCGAAGGACAGCAACACGACATCGCGCTCCCCTTCCATTGGCACGCTTTCGGTCTGGTCGATGGGCTCGCGGCGATCGGCTATGCGGCGAGCGAACCGGGGGCCATGACGGTGCTCTCAGGCGAGTCGATCTCGATCGCGGAGGAGCTTCCGTAGCTGCGCGCAGCGCCACCTGCCCCAACCGCAACGTAGAAGAGCGCTATACTCAGCGCGTGAGCCACTCGTGTCCGCGATGCACCCGAGGAATGAGACCGCACCCGGCGGTTGGCGGCGTGCTGCTTTGCAACGGGTGCCAGGTCGCGCTCGTCGAGCAAGGTCAGTCCGACTCGCTCCACGGCTTTGACGCCGCGCTGGTGTTTCGCGGAGAGCACGCGAGGCGTCTGGGCGAACAGAAGGAACGCTGCCCGGTCGACGGCGGCGCCTTTGTGCGGTTCGCGATCACCTCGGGCGAAAGCGGTCAGGAAGAGGTGCTGGTCGAAGGCTGTGAGGACTGCGGCTCGCTCTTGCTCGACCCTGGCGAAGGCGCGCGACTCTCTCAGGTCGCGCGTCAGTTCGTGACCGCGGGGCAGGTCGGGAAGTTCGCGCTTCCGCCGCCCTTAGAGAAGGCCGACACTGAAGAGACGCAGCCGCAGGGGCTCCTCGCCAAGCTCTTGGGCCTGATCGGCTTCAGCCACACGGTCGAGCCCGAAGAGCCGTTCGACGCGATGACGCATGGGAGCCAAACCATGACGCTCTACGACCGCCTGGGTCCTGCGGGCGCGGCCGCGGCGACCTCCATTCAAGCGCAGGCGCTCGGCGACGCCCAAGAGCGTAGACGCATTGAAGAGCTTGAACGGCGCGCACGCCGACGTCACCACGACGACGACTACTGGCTTTAGCCGCGCGAGCAACTCGTTCGCGACGCACCTACGCTGGCTTTCGGCGGTGACAGGACCTACACCCGCGACCATGCCTGTCCCCGCTGAGCCTGTCCCCGCGGACCGGGTGCGCCAAATCGGTGACGCCCCGATTCGTGAGGATCGCGAGTATGTCCTCTTGTGGACGATCGCGTTCCGTCGCGCGTCGCACAACCACGCGCTCGATCGCGCGCTCGAACATTGCCGCGCGCTGAACAAGCCGTTGCTCGTGCTCGAGGCGTTGCGCGTGGGGTACCCGTGGGCGAGCGATCGCTTCCACCAGTTCGTGATCGACGGGATGGAACATCAAGCGGAGGTCTACGACGCGGCGGGGGTTCGCTACTTTCCTTATGTCGAGCCGCGCGCAGGAGATGGCGCCGGGCTCTTGGCCGCGTTGAGCGAGCGCGCCGCGGTGGTCGTGACCGACGACTTCCCGTGCTTCTTCTTGCCGAAGATGATCACGGCGGCGGCGTCGCGGCTCGATGTCGCGCTCGAAGCGGTCGACAGTAACGGGCTGTACCCGCTCCGCGCGACGACGCGGATCTTCACGCGGGCTCACTCGTTTCGTCGGCACCTGCAAAAGGAGCTGCTCCCCCATCTCGCGCATTTGCCCAACCCGAGCCCGCTCGCGGAGTACCCGCACGGCGACGTGGTGCTGGACGAGGCGATCACGAAGCGCTGGCCCGTCGCTTCGTTCCCGGTTGATCTGAGCACGCTCGCGATCGACCACACGGTCACGCCGGCTTCCTTTCGTGGCGGCGCGGGGACGGCACGCGCGCAGCTCGCGCGCTTCTTTGAAGAACGGCTCCTTCGCTACGGAGACGATCGGAGTCATCCCGACCGCGACGCCAGCAGCGGTCTGTCGCCGTGGCTCCACTTCGGACACATCTCGGTCTACGAGATCTGGCGCGAGCTGACGGCGAACGAAGGCTTCCACGTGAAGCAAGTCGGGAAGGTGAACGGGAGCCGCGAAGGCTTTTGGAACATGAGCTCCTCAGCCGAGTCGTTCATCGACGAGTTCGTCACCTGGCGCGAGGTCGGTTTCAACATGTGCGCCCATGATGAGCGTTACGATCAGCTGGCCTCGCTCCCGGAGTGGGCGCTCAAAACGATCGCCGAGCACGCGACGGATGAGCGACCGCAGGTGTACTCCCTTGCGCAGCTTGAGCGCGCCGAGACGCACGACCCAGTGTGGAACGCGGCGCAACGCGAGCTCGTCTCGACCGGGCGGATGCAGAACTACCTGCGGATGCTCTGGGGCAAGTTGATCTACCAATGGAGCCCGTCGGCACAAGCCGCGCTCGACGTCATGGTGGAACTCAACAACAAGTACGCGCTGGATGGTCGAAACCCGAACTCGTACTCCGGGATTATGTGGGTGCTGGGTCGGTATGACCGGGCATGGGGTCCAGAGCGACCCATCTTCGGCAAGCTCCGCTACATGACGTCCGACAGCGCGAAGCGGAAGCTGAGGATGAAGCGCTACCTCACGACCTTCGGAAACGAGCAACAAGGGCTCCCTCACATTCAATAAGGAAGCACCGCGTTTGCCCAAGCCGTCTCCCATATTTGGGTGACACTTTACCGAGTCGATTCGCGGCGGAATTTCATCTCAGTGAGATCAATCCCGTCCTCCCACCCTTGGGTTGGTACGATTGAGTGGGTGACGGACCAACCCAAAAAGCGAAAGCGACGGTCTTCGTTTCCGACAGCGCGGGTGGTGGAGTCGGTCGGAAACGCGTTGTTTGGCTTCCGCCCAAACGTCCTGGAGGACGTCGTTGGGGAACATGGCGCGCTGTCGGGGGTCAGCTGGTTCATTCGCCACATGCCGCGTTACCGGCTCATCCTGAAATCTTGGGGTGCCTTGAGGACCCACTTGGTGACGACCGTCATCGCGGTGACCGGAGGCAGCCCGAGCTGCGCGGGAGGTCACGCGCTCGCGTTTCAGCTTCACTACCTGAAGCACTTCGACCAGCTGTTCACGCTCGACGAGGCGGAGCTCCTCGCGCTCTCTTCCATCGACGAAGAGGAGGCGATCGACAAGCTCTTCGACGCGCTCCGCTTAGACGGTTTGCAGCGCGAGATCCCGGTGCTCCAGCGCTTGATGGAGCTGCACGCCGGTGCCTCCGCGCACTCCGCCGAGGACTCGGACCTCTTGCACCTCATGTCTATGTTCGCGGCGGTCGCGCACCTCAAGAGCGATGACGCTTCGTTCGCGAAGGGCGACGACGACGGCACACACGATCCCATCAACCGCGATGAGACGCTTCGCGCGCGGTACGCTCAGCTGCGAAAACGCGCCGCGCACAAGTAGGTCGTTCCATCGCGGTTGTCGCGAAACCCAAAAAGGAAAGAGCGCACCACAATGTGGCGCGCTCTTTGTCGTAGTCGATCGTCTTTAGCGGCGGCTGCGCGGTCCCTGTCGACCACGGCGACCTCGCTCACCTCGGTTGGCGCGTCGCTCGCTGAGCATCTCGACCTGCGCGGGAGTGAGCAGGGCCTCGAGCTCGGCGCGACCCGCTTCGCGATTTGCTCGTCGCTCCGCACGGGTTGGACGAACCGCGTTCGGTCCTCGGGCGCTTCGCTCCGCAGCGCGCGCGGTGAAGAGCGAGCGCACCTGCACGGCTTGCGCGGGGGTAAGCGAGAGACGGTGGGTCATGCGGGTGACGCGACGCTCGATCCGCTCGGCCCGGTGGTTGGCGCGAAGAGTCGCCGCTTCGGCGCGCTGCGCAGGAGTGAGGACGGCCTGAATCTGCGCGCGCGTCTCCTGGCGGAGCGCGTGCATCGCGGCGCGGGTCTCGGGAGTGCGCTCTGCGCTACGAAGGCTCCGGGCGCGCTCACGCTTCGCCTCACGAATGCTCGCGATCTGCGCCTGCTGCGCGTCGGTCAACTGGAGCTGCTGAAGAACGCGCGCTCCGCGGTGATGACGTTGGCCGCGGTTACCGCGGTGGCCACGGTTGCCTCGGCGCGCTCGCTTGTGAGCGCGCCGGCTGCCGTCACGGACGTGGCTCTCGCCGGCGTCCGCCTGGGCGGCGGTCAGGGTCGGCGCACCAAACCCAAGCAGGGCGGCAAGAGAGGCGACAAAAGAGGCGCGGAAGAGGGAGTGGGTGATGGGGGTCATTGGCTTTTCCTTTTCGCGGGGCGCTCTGCCCTCACAAACAACAGACGCACGCCCTCTTACGCGTCTCTAAAGTTGGGAAAGATTTCCGCCGCGCACCCCAAAAAGCGCAACAACTACTGGCGTTTACGCTCGTTCGAAAGGAGCGCGTTCCAGCTCCGGGAGGAAACCCGGCGACAAACGGCGTCTATGGCGCAGAGAGAACGCGCGAGGGCAAGAGCACCTCGTAGTGGCCGTTCTCGTCGGTGATCGTGCGCGCGAGTTGCACCCGACGCCCCGTCTCATCGAGCTCGACATAGGCGCGAAGCTCGGCCTCTGCGAGCGGCTTGCCGGCGGGACCGAGGAGCGTGCCCTGAAGCGGTACCGGCGCAGAGAACTCGTAGCTGTTGCTGATGGATGGGGCGTCGCTGCCCACCGAACCGATGACCACGTTCGGCACCACCACCCAGGCGTACCCGCTCTCCGTCGCCGGCTTGATGAGCACATCGTAGGAGCCCACGTCGAGCCGGAGATCAAACTGCCCGGTCTCGTCGGTCAGCGCCGTGCTGCTTCGGTTGAAGCGCGCGGCGTAGGAGACGTCGGCCATGCCCGGTACGTTGCGCGCGAGCCCTTCCACGACCGTCTCTCGCATCGGCTCCAGATCGGTCGTCACGACGCGACCGCCAAAGTGCGCGCGCTCCGGAAGGCGGAACACTTGGCCCATCACTTCGCTCTGCTCAGGCGGCGGCGAAATGCTCACGCTGTCCGCGAAGACCGCGGGCTCACGCGTAATGGAGACACCCTCGATGGCGCCTGACGAGACCACCACTTCGTATGTGCCGCGCAGAAGCTCCACGCTAAAACGGCCGCTCTCGTCTGTCATCGCGGTCGTCTGGAACGAACCGCTCACTTGCAGCTCATCGTCGAAGACATCTTGGGAAACGAACGACAGCGTCGCGACACGCGCGGGCGTATCGTCCTCGGTCTCCACGCTGCCGCTGTACGTCACGCTCGTGAGCTGCGGCACGAGAACACGCGGCGGGTTCTCGCCGGGGTAGAAGAACGCCGGGTCTGCGGTCACCGTCGGGAAGAGCGGTCGATCCGCCCCGCCCGTGATTCGGAGAACGTAACGCTCGACGTTCGGCGCGATGGTCAGCGAGAAGAGGCCTTCACTGGTCGCGGCCGTGGACGACACGACCTCGCCCGTCTCCGGATCGATCGCGCGAACGCGCTGTCCTTCTTCGAGCGTGATGCGATCCTCTGCATCCTCGCTCACGAGCATCCCGGTAAAGCGGCAGGCGCTCACGCGTTCGCCATCGCACGGCGTAAGGATGTCCTCGGGGTAACCGACGTCGACGCGGATGAAGACCTCTGCCTCGGACATGCTGTCGGGCGTCTCGATCCCGGGGAAGCGCAGCGGCGGAAGCTGACGCAGCCACGGGATCTCGGTTCCGGGAACACGCTCGCCCTTCGGCTCGACGATCAGGTCATAACTCTGCCCGGCGACGATCTGCACCGCGAAGTCTGCGGGCGCACCATCAGGCACCTCGACTGACTCGGGGAACGTGCTCGCCGTGACACGGTTCTGATCGGCGCTTGGAACGAGAGAAATGGTCGCGGGCACGCGCTGGTCACCAAACCGAACGTTGCCCACCAAGGTCACCGTCGACGGCATCGAGAGGTCACGCGTGGTCGGGCCGGCGACGTCCTGCGCGGGGAAGGTCCACGACGCGAAGCGATCGGAAGGACCGCCGGCACTGGTGACCTCAAGCGCGACGCGCAGCGGCGTCTCGGGACGCGATACGCACATCTCACGCGTCAGGTCACAGGTCGCGGTGCCCGCACAGTCCGCGTCGGTTGTGCATTGGTTCATGATCGAGCGGTCGGGTTCCTCAAAGCTGCAACCGGCCGCGACGAAAAGTAGCGCGCTCAGCCACAGGAGCTGTCGCGTGGAACGGCGCGGGTAGGAACACGTCATCGTGGGCACGAGCTCATGTCCACGGTGTCGAGGCCTTCCGGATCCGTTGTCTCGACCCACCACACGGCGGTCCCCAAGTCGCCTGGCGTCTCCACGTCACGGACGTTTTCAAACGCGCTCGAGACCAAGATCTCGACGCGGTGACATCCCGGTTGCCGAAGCGTGACCTCGAGCCCGCCTTGTTCCATCAAAGGAACGCGTAAGTCGAGCGAGCGCTCAATGGTCCCCGTTGGCGACACGTTGCCCACGCCGCTCTCGATCCAACCACGTACGTCGCGACCAATGGTCACGCTGTCGAGGAAGATCCGAAACTCCAGCGGCTGGTCGACGTTGCCGTCACGAATGATGACGGGGAGCACCAGCTCCGTCCCGAGGTCCGGATCAGACACATCGAGGCGAATGATCTGATCCATGCCGCGCTCGATGTCGCTGGCGTTCGGCGGGCTGACGATGGACGGCGGGTAGTTGGGCTCGCTCGGGAGATCGATCTGGTCCGTGACGGGGCAGCCGGAGAGAATCGTCATGAGGGCGAGACAGGTCATCAATGGGGCGACGCCAAAGCGCACCCCCCAGACAGAAGCAAGCGACGTGCCGCCGATCCGGTTAGCACAGAGGTGCGCCGACACACGGTTTCTGCGTGGTCGGACATTCTGACGGTGGTGGCGCCTTTCGTCGTTCCTTCGCAGGAATCCCATCAAAGCAGCCCAGATCATGCGCTTGTCCACACGACGCGCCTGGCCTCAGACAGAGGCAACATGATCGCTAGTTGGGGGACGGCTCGGATCCGCACAGCATAGCCATGACACAGATGTCTCGGTTCATCGAGGGTGCCGTGCGAGTGGGCCCCGTTCCTTGTGTTCTCGGTTGGACTTGTCTTGAGCGATCGGGTTGGCTCGTTTGATCTTGGTGCTGCTCATGCTGCGGATGGCAGATGGGGCGCGCCAGAACGCGAGCGCGCAGCGTGAGTTTCACTTCAGCGTTCTTCTGACCCCACCCGCCCATCCTCCGCGTTCAACGAGGGTTCGCCGCTTGAGTGTTCACGTGCTGCTTTTGTTTTCTTGGGGGAGGCGCGGTCCGCTTGTGTTCGCTTTTGGACGTGGGTGTTCGTTCGCGATCGAGTTGGCTCGGGTGTTCGTTTGTGAGCGCATGCTGCGGATGGCAGATGGGGCGCGCCAGAACGCGAGCGCGCAGCGTGAGTTTCACTTCAGCGTTCTTCTGACCCCACCCGCCCATCCT
>CALJDU010000070.1 GCA_938024995.1 uncultured bacterium | reverse complement strand
CGAGAGCGACGCCGCCGTGTTGATGAACTGCTCCGAGTCCGCCTCGTCGTTGGGCAGCAGGTTCTCGTAGGTGAAGAGGATCCGCATGGGCGGGGCTTATCGCAAACTCCATACCGATGCACGTCGTTCACGTGGCGCCCGAATATTGGAAAGCGACGAAGGAGCGCTGAGCGGAGCGAACATGGGTGGGAGGCTCCAAATCATTTACTTATTTGGAGGGAGGGGCGGACAGCCCCTCCAGAGAATATTGGAAAGCGACGAAGGAGCGCAGAGCGGAGCGAACATGGGAGGGAGGCTCCAAATCATTTAGTTATTTGGAGGGAGGGGCGGACAGCCCCTCCAGGGAATATCGTAGACCCACGCGGACCGGGAAGTGATCGGAGGCCCCTTCTTCTTCGACGGTCGCGTTCAGCGCCTCGAAGTGATCACTGACGAAGACGTGGTCGAGCTGGAGCGCGAGCGGGGGCCAGCGCCAGGTGACCTTGCCTGTCGCGAATCGCCGAACCGGATCATCGAAGCCGCGATCCGTGAGCGTCTCGGTCGCCCCCGCGCGCTCTTCGTTGAAGTCGCCCGCGATGATGGTGGGGACGTCGTGCGGGTTGAGGTCAAAGGCGTCGACGTGCGCGTCGATCTCGAGGTGGTGGTGGAACGCGACGTAGAAGAGCGCGGGTTTGGTCGCCGCGGGTTCCAGGTGAACGTTGACCAAGCGGAGCGGTCCACGGGGCGTCGTCGCGACCGCGCTGATGCACGCGAACCAATCGACCGGCGAGGGCGAGACGTCCAAGGGCGAGAGCGGGAAGCGTGACAGGATCGCAGCGCCGCTCGCCGCGTACGGCAAGGTGGGATCGCGCCAGCGTTGATGCGGGTACGTCTCGCGGAGGGCTTCGCCGATCACCTCTTCCCAAAACGGCGTGGTCTCCTGAAGAAGAAGGACGTCCGCCTCCTGACGCGCGAGCGCCGCGATCGTCTCGGGGTAACGCGCCGACGAGGGATCACCCACGCCGAAGTTCACGTTGTAGGTGACGACGACGATGTCTTCTTCAGCATCGATCGGCGGTTCAGCCGATCGCGCATCAAGCAAGCGAACAGGGGAGAGCTGGTAGTAGGTCAGCCCGGCCAGGGCGAGGAGCGTGATGAGCGCGATGCCGATCTTGCGTCTCGTCATGGGGAGAAGATGGATAGCGCATGTGGCGATGGTGTGGCGAGCCAGCGACGCTTCGCGCAGCGGCGCGTTTGTGTGGTTAGTGTCGTTGTAACACTAAGAGTCTCGACTCCGCTCGCTAGCGCGGGAGGAGGAACTCGACGTAGAGCCAGGTGAACGAGCCGGTGAAGATCAAGGCGTCGACGCGATCGAGCAGACCGCCGTGCCCCGGCATGATGTTCCCGCTGTCCTTCACCCCGCAGCTTCGCTTGAGGAGCGACTCCAAGAGGTCGCCCGCTTGCCCGAGCGCGGCGCCGATGATGCCGAGCGCGATGGCGTGTTCCACGGGAAACGACTCGATCGCGAAGTGGGCCATGCCCACCACGCCGAGAGTCGCCGCGACGAGTCCTCCGATGGCGCCTTCGATCGTCTTCTTCGGCGAGAGCTTGGGAGAGAGCTTTCGTTTTCCAAACGCGCGCCCCGCGAAGTACGCGCCGGTGTCGCTGAAGAACGCCATCATCATGGTGACGACCATCCACTTCGCGCCGTCAGCTTTGCCGTGAAGCAACGCCGCGGTCGCGAGGGTCGCGCCGACGTAGATGGGCGTGCCGAGTAACGCGAGCGCGCGGCGCGCCCCGTTGTCGATCGGCTCGGGCGCGATCAGCGAAACGATCAAGGTCGCGATCGCGAGACCAATGCACCCCGCGGTCATCGCGTGCGGCACGTGGTTCGCGAAGAAGATGAGCGACGCGAAACCGACCGACATCACCATGCCGGCGAGCTGCGCGAACTTGGACTCGGGCGTGGTCATCGCGATCAGCTCTCGACTGGCGATCGCGATGGCGAGAAGGGTGAACGCTTGGAAGGCCCACTTCGGTCCGTAGAAGAGGAGCCAGAGGATGACGAGGACGAGCGGGATCGCAGAGGCGAAGCGCAGCGGAGTTCCCGACAGCTTCTTCTTCTTTGGCGGTGCGTCGTTCGCGGTCATCGAGACCTTCTACTCTTTGTGCGGAAGTAAGCGCAACGAAGGTCGAGAGGGCGACCGAAAAATCCCCCAAGGTAGACGAGCTCAGTAGAGCGGGTCGACGTCGCTCACGTCGCCTGAGCTCGCCCGACCAAAGCGGCGGTCGCGAAGCTGGAACTCCTTGATCGCGCCGAAGAGCGCTTGCTCATCAAAGTTCGGCCAGAGCTCGGACGTAAAGACGAACTCCGCGTACGCGCTCGCCCACAACACGAAGTTGCTGATGCGTTGTTCGCCGCCGGTGCGGATGAGGAGGTCGACCGGACCACACGCCATGGATGGCAAGCGCGCTTCGATCGAGCCCATCGTGAGCGGCACGCCTTCTCGCGCGAGCATCGCAGCGGTGTCGATGAGCTCTTCGCGTCCGCCATAGGAGAGCGCGAGGGTGAGGGTCATCCCCGTGAGGTGAGAGGTGTCGCGCTCCAGGGCGACGAGGACCTCGCGCACAAATGTGGGGAGCTTGTTGCGACGACCGATCGCGCGAACGCGGATCTGGTTCTGGATCATCTCTTCGCGCTCGGAGATCAGGTAGTCGTGCAGCAGCTGCATCAGCGCGGTCACCTCAGGTTCCGGGCGGTTCCAGTTCTGCTCGCTGAACGCGAAGAGCGTGAGCGCTTCGACGCCGAGGCGACGGGCCGCGCGGACCGTCGAGGTCACCGAGGTGGTGCCCTCCTTATGCCCAAACATCCGGAGCTCGCCTTGCTCCATCGCCCAGCGACCATTGCCATCCATGATGATGGCAACATGCTTAGGGAGTCGTGTGAGGTCGATGAGCACGGAGGCCGGGTAGCACGTCGCTGTTTGCGACGAAAGTAGGATAGGCGCGGCGGAGGAAGGGATCGTCATGAAGTCAGTGTTGAGAGTCGAAGCGGCGCAGATGCGAACGCGATGTGACGTCCTGATGGCGTTCATCATGACGGTTTCTCTGCGTTCCTGTCTGACCCCAGTAAGCTGAGGCCGATGAAGGACTTGTACCGCGACCTCGGCGTCTCGCGTACCGCATCGACGGCGGAGATCAAAAAGGCGTACCGGAAGTTGGCCAAGGAGCTTCACCCGGACCGCAACGATGATCCGCGCGCCGAAGATCGGTTCAAGCGGGTGTCCGCGGCGTACGACGTGCTGTCGGATGAGAAGAAGCGCGGGCTCTATGACCAGTTCGGCGAAGCGGGTCTTCGTGACGGCTTTGACCCGAGCGGGTTTGGACAGCAGGGCTTCGGCGGGATGCCGGGCATGGACGGTGTCGACATCGGGAGCCTCTTTGGGTTCGCGAAGCAGGCGGCAGGCGGCAGGATGCCCTTTGACATCGGCGACCTGATGAACGCGCAGCGACGACCTGCGGAGAAGGGTCGCAACCTCGAGACGAGCCTCACGATTCCATTGCTCGACGCGGTGATGGGGTGTGAGCGAACCGTGACCTTCAACGCGCCTCGGAGCGGATCGCGGTCCGTGAAGGTGCGGATCCCGGCAGGCGTGACGGATGGAAAGAAGGTTCGGTTGCGCGGGCAGGGCGACGACGGCGCGGGGGGGCGCGGAGATCTGATCCTCAAGGTCAGCGTGGAGTCGCATCCGTACTACTGGCTCACCGAGGACGCGCTTCACGTGAAGGTTCCGGTGGGTCCGCTGGAGGCCTATGAGGGCGCGAAGGTTCGTATCCCGACGCCCGCTGGTGATGTGCAGGTGCGTGTGCCCAAACGTTCGGCTCCGGGAGCGAAGCTCCGCGTCCGCGGGAAGGGTGGCGGCAAGGACTCACGCAAGCGTGACCTGATTGTGCACATCGACGTGAGGCTCCCAACCGAAGCAGACGATGCCGTACGTGATGCGTTCGCCGCGCTTGAGGAAGCGGTGGGTGACGTGCGCAGCGACTTCAAGCTCTGAGGACACAAAGCTCGACCCGTCGTAACCGCGGGTCGTGTTTCACGTGAAACCGAGAGCGCGTTCGTTTTCGACTGAACCTCGCTCGGCTTACCAATACGCCAAGGCGCGTGGGTTTGTTTCACGTGAAACGAGAACGTGAATCCGACGGTGCTCTTGTTTCACGTGAAACGATGAGGAAGCGACGCGCACTTCGCGCGCAGCCAGAGCAGCGAACGTTTGGGTTGAATCGACCGAACGCGCTGCACGGTGAACACGAACCGTGAACGACAGGTGTCATGTGAAACGAGAGCGTTGTTCGCAGAGCGCACATCGCTCGACGTGAGCGCGCTTCGAGCAGCGACTTCGAGCAGCGACTTCACCAGCGCATCACGAGCAGATGAGCAGCCGCCTCACAAGCAGCGCTTCACAACGAGGCATGCACTTCACGACCGTGCGCCTGTTTCACGTGAAACGAGTTTGGCGCTACTCCGCGAGCCGCACCGTTTCCATGACATCACCCGGAACCAGTCCATCGACGTTCTCCATGCCTGTCACGACGCGACCGAACGCGGTGTAGCGACCATCCAAGTGTGGCAGCGCCGCTTGCGTGATGAAGAACTGACTCCCACCCGTGTCACGTCCGGCGAGCGCCATACCGACAACGCCGCGCGTGTAGTCGAGACGATTGTCCTCACAGCGTTGTGCGTAGCCGGGTCCGCCATAACCATCGCCACGCGGATCGCCTCCTTGTGCAACGAAGCCGGGGATCACGCGATGGAAGGAGAGCCCATCGTAGAACCCATCGCTCACGAGCTTGAGGAAGCGAGCCACAGTGGTCGGCGCCGCTCTTCGGTCCAGCTCAAAAACGATCTCACCGCCGCGCTTCAACGTGATCACCACGCGCGGGTTCCCCGTCAGCACGACCTCGCTCTGCGCGATGGTGTTCTCTGACGGCACACTCGTCTCGGGGGCAGACGTAAGGAGCGCTCGCGCGTCTCGGCGGACCGCAACGTTGGGGTGCGCGGCGAGCTCTTCCACCAGCGAAGAGAACGAGTCCTCAAGGGAGTGCTGCTTGATGACCAACAGAGCGCTCTTCAGTCCCTCAAGATCATCCGGTGCCCGGAGATGTTCGAGCGCGGCGCGAACCCACGCTTCCGTCCCGCCATCCGTCTCTTCGCCGGTCTCGGCTTGGTTGGCGTCAGCCCCTCCTTCGTCAGTCGCTCCCCGTTCCGCAGGTGCGCGCTCGCTCAACACCTCAAGCAACACGTTGAGCACACCGCGATCGTCAGACTCGCTCGCCGCTTGGAGCAGATCACGTGCTTCTGAAAACGTGGCGGCGCGAATGACGGCTTGCTTCACGCGGCTCTCCGGGCGCTCGAAGAGTCGCCGTAAGTAGGTCGCGCGTTGCGGGTCCGCGCCTTCGACCTGCTGGATCACGCTCGCGGCGAACACCAAGCGGTCCACCTCGCTGACCCGCTCCCCCCCGCAACCGTCCACGCGGTTCGGCCAACCGCGCCCGTGGTCCACGAGCAACGCGGCCGCGCAGTCCGCACGTGCGCGCCAGGGATCGGTCGGCTCAAGCAAGTTCCACCACTCCACCGCGAGCGCGTGAACAGCCTCTTCGCGAGCGTATGGAATCAGCGCGCGAAGCGCAGCGTCAGCAACGCGCGGATCCAGGTCACGCGAAAGCCCACGCGCGATTGATCGGCGGTCTCGTTTGATGAGCGCGCCGACCGCGGCCACGCCCACGCGCCATGACGGATCCTGCATCCCGCGAACGAGGCGATCGATCGGCGATGTGGTGAAACGACCCAAGGCGCGCATCGACATCACCCGCACCGCTTCGTCTTCGCTCTCTGCGGCTTGCAGAACCCGCGGCACGATCACGGTCTCTGCCGCGGGCGTCGCGCGGCTCAACATGAAGAGGCAGTCGAGCTGCATCTCGCGGTCGTCCGAGAGCGCTCCGTTGCTCACGCGAAGCAAAGCGTCCGCCGGGATCGGCACCTCGCGCATCGCGAGCCGGCCAAGCGCTTTGCATCCGGAACCAACCAACCGCGGCTCACCAAGCGCGCTGACGATCACCGGAACGCTTGGCGCCTTCGCGACCCGCCCAAGGTCCTCCAACATCGCGCGCCGCGTGACCTCGTCTTCTTCCACAACGTACGCGCCCACCAACGCGCTGACATGCGAGGGCGACGCCAGGTCCTCCAGCGAACCCATCCCCATGCTCGCGTAGGCACGAACGATCGTGTCGGGGTCACGGAGCGCTCCCATCAAGAACGGCGCGTGGTCTACGTTCTGACTCCGCGCGAACGCGAGCGCGGCGTAGCGGCGATCGCGAACGTGAGGAGACCGAAGCGCGCTTCGCATAGCAGGTGTCGCGACCCGACTATCGGCGTCCACCAAGAGCGTGATCGGGTCGCGCTCGATCGGCGGAACATACGGCGGCGCGCTCTGCTTGGTCTCACATCCAAAACTAGAGAGCAGAACAACAAGGACGCACAGCCGACGCATGCCGCTGAGTGTACGCACTTGTTGATCGACACACGTGTTTCACGTGAAACCCAGAGCGCCGTGAAACGTGGCAAGCACATGTAGTGCAATGCGGTGACAACAAATGCGGTGACGACAAACGCCACGCGCCCGACTGTCCTACGTGACGAACGCCTTCGAAGCGCCTACACACTCCGCGTGTCGTTTCGCGATCGCATGCAGCAACGTTTGAAGACGCTCGAGGCGCAGATGCTGAGGCGTCATGAGACCACGCACCCGCGCGCTCTCATCAGCTTCTCCAGCAACGACTACCTCGGCCTCGCGAGCAGCCCGGCCATCGCGCGGGCGTGGAACACCGCGGGTGACGAAGTTGGGAGCGGCGCGTCGCGTTTAGTGTGCGGCACCCGAAGCGCGCATCTCGACGTGGAACGTGAGCTGGCCGCGTTTGTCGATCACGAGAACGCGACGCTCTTCTCGAGTGGCTTCGCCGCGAACGTCGGCACGCTCCCCGCGCTCGCTGAGCGAGGCGTGATCTTCAGCGCGCGGCTCAACCACGCGAGCTTGATCGATGGCGCGCGACTCGCTCGTGCCCAGGTCGTCATCTACGACGACCTCGCGGACCTCAAGTCCAAGCTCGCGCGCTGCGACGCGACCCTTGAGAAGTGGATCGTCACGGAAGCGATCTTCTCGATGGACGGCGACGCCGCTGACGTCACGTCGCTGCGCGCCCTCGCTGATGAACATGACGCGGCGCTGGTGGTCGACGAGGCACACGCGCTCGGCGTGCTCGGAAACGAAGGCCGCGGTCTCTGTCACGCGCGAGGTGTTCACGCCGATGTCTTGATCGGCACGCTCGGAAAATCGTTCGGCGTGAGCGGCGCGTTCGTCGCCGGTTGTGACGAGCTCATCGCGTGGCTCAAGAACCGCGCGCGCAGCTACGTCTTCTCGACCGCGTTCCCCGCACCGCAAGCGCGCGCGATCACGTCCGCCCTTCACGAGGTCAAGCGCGCGGACCTGGCGCGGAGCCGCGCGCTCTCATCGGCGAAGCAGATCGCGACCGCGCTCGCCGCGATGGGCTACCGCGTCTCGACGCCCGATGCCGCGATCGTCTCCGTCATCCTCGGCGAGCCGGCGCGAACGCTCGCGCTCTCGAACGCGCTACGCGAACGCGGCTTCCTGGTGGGCGCGATCCGGCCACCGACTGTTCCTCGTGGAACAAGCCGCCTTCGTATAGTGTGTTCTGTACACGAAGCTGAAGTGGTCACCTCGCTCTTGCGCGCCTTTCAGGAGCTCGCACCGCGCTACGTCGAGCGAGGACGCGCCCAAGGACAGCGATGATGCGTGGGTGGTTCATCACGGGCACCGGGACCGGCGTAGGGAAGACCTATGTCACGCGCGGGCTCACGCGAGCGCTTCTCGCGAGCGGCGTGGACGTCGCGCCCATCAAGCCGATCGAGACCGGCTGCGCGCCCCATCCCCAAGACGCACAAGCTCTTGATCGCGCGAGCGGTCTCGCCTTTGCTGACGCCAGCTTCTATCGCGTCCCGCCACCGGTCGCGCCGCTCGCCGCGACGTTGATGGGTCACCCGCCGCTCTCCCTCGCTGCGCTCGCCGACACCATCGCGCTGGTTGACCACGACGTGCTCTTGGTGGAAGGCGCGGGCGGCGTCTTGGTTCCGCTGACCCGGACCGAGACCGTCGCCGACTTGATCGCGACGCTTCGGCTGCCGGTCGTCTTGGTGGCCGCGGATCAGCTCGGGGTCCTTTCCTACACCGCGACGGCGCTCGGCGCGTGTGAGCGCGCGGGCCTTCAGGTCGACGCGATCGCGCTCGCGCGTCACGCGCCCCGGGACGAGAGCCGCGATCACAACCTCGAGATCTTGCGCACGCTTCACGGACCTGAGGTGTTCGTGGTCGACGCCTGTGAAGATGACGACGACACGCTCGGGGACGCGCTCGCACCGCTCGCCGCGCACTTGGTCGCGAAACTCGCCCCGCGGTAGTCGACGCGTCATCATTGGGGGCGAGATGGCGAAGCCAGAGATGATCACGGTCGAGGTTTTCGTCGGCCTTTCCGACGCGCCTTTCTTCCGATGCGACGTCAGCCCGAACTTCCGGATGAGCACGGTCCTCGCGCTCGCCCGTGACGCCCGCGAAGACCCGCCCGCCGAGTGCACGCTTGAACATCGCGTGGACCCGATGACCTTCAAGAAGACGCACCGTCTGCACGATGACGTCACGATCACGGTGGAAGCGTGGCGTCGGCTCGTCGGCTCGACCGTGATCGGCGTTCGGCTGGTCGACGACCAACGCTGTATGCACAGCGCGCCACCCGGCTACTGCGGCTACTGCTGATCGCCAGCTTGACCGGATCGCTCTCGCGCCCTGAGGACTCCGATCTTGGGAGCGCCGTGTCTTGCCTGGCCGACCTCGACGCCTCAGGCGATCTAGCGCGCGAGCGACGGTGGCACGTCGTCGCTGACCGACGTGGTGGAGGCGAGCTGGGGACGCGCCAAGAGCGCGATGCGTCGCGGATAGCCCTCGGGCAAGTGGATCCCCTCTCGCGCTCCAAACGTCTGCTCGCTCAGCTCGGCCGCGCGATCATAGAGATCCCCTGGCGGCGCTCCGGTGCACCCGTTGGGAACGAGGTGCGCGAGCGCGAACGCCAGCGCTTGTTCGTGCGGACCGAGGAGCTGCATCGCGGCGTTGTCGACCTCGAGCGCGCACGCTTGCATGAGCGCGACGTAGCCAACATCCGGCGCGCGAAACGAAGCGAGGTAGGCCGAGAGCTCACCCCGCGCTTCGCTCGTGAGATCGGCCGGGCAATCCTCGCAGGCCAACTCGTCGTCCCCGTCACGGACGTGGCGAAGCTCATGCATCGCGACCGCGCGGGCCACCCAGGTCACCAGCTCTTCGACCGCGTCCGCGAGCCGGGGCGTGTCGCTCAAGCGCTCCGACGCACCGATCATTCGCGCGGCTTCGCCCAGCGTGACCTCTTCGCACTCCTTGTCGCGGCTCCGGTCCAAAGCGTCGATCAGCGAGCGCCGATCCGACGGCGACAGGCCGCTCCAGGGCAGACCAAAGACCGAGAAGCTCGAACCACAGAGCGAGTGACGCGCGTGAATGCTGGACGCCACCTCGATCAACGCTAGCTGATCAACCGCGGTCTCATGCAAGACCTCACGAAGCGCCGGGCTCAGCGCGACGCTCGCCTCTCGCCGAACAAAGCGCGCGAGGGTTCGCTCGCCAACGGGCAAGCGATCATCAAGACCGGCGTGCATCGCGGGCCACACGTGGCGAACCGCGAAGTCGGTCACCCGATCCATCATCACGAGCGCGCCGTCCTTCCGGCCAGTGCTGTGGCCGAGGTAGCTCTCGACGATGTTCGTGAGGTCGGCTCGTCGTAGCAGCCGCAGCCGCTCCTCGCGCTCGGTTCGAAGATCGTAGAGCACGTGATAGCTGCGGGTCGCGAACACCGGCGCGCGTCGCGGACGCCGGAGCATCGATGCCTCGATCCGCCAAGGGACCTCCGCGCGATCGAGATAATCGTTGTAGGCGAAGAGCAAGTAGTCGATCCGCGAGGCGTTGCCGATCGGGTCCTCGGTGAGCGCGTCGTTCATCTCGTCCGCCCACCACACGAGGTTGGGATCGACGCCGAGCGCGTAACGGAGCTCTTGATATGCACGGTCCGCGACCGAGGCGCGCTCTTCGCGACGGTCCCCGCGCCGTTCGTTCCGCGCGATGACCCATCGCGGCAAGAGCACCTCATGGACGTGGTCGAGCGAGAGGGGTTGCGCACGGTGACCGAAGGGCGGGTGAAAGACACGCGCGCCGCGCCAGTCGAGCTCGCCATCGAGATAGGGGCGAACGCGGTGCGGGTTCATCGCGAGGAACGCGAGCGCGCTGACGACGCCGACCGCGAGCACAAGCTTGACCACCATTGGAGCGCGCGCGCGAAGACGAGCGCGCGCCGCGATCCGAGCGACGTCGTGCTCACCGGTCACGCTCGCGTCGTCCGCGCGCTCGTCTCCAGGGTCGTCGTCAAAGGGCGCCATCGGTCGTGTTAAGGATGGCGCAAGACGCCCGCCGGCGCGCGAAAGAGATCACCCGCTTGATCGCGACACCAGGGGAGTCGAAAAGTTCCAAGAGATCGTCGTAGAGTTCGTTCGTGAGCAACAAAGGCGCAGCGGACGAGAACAAGAGCCCCGAGACGCTCCGCGTGATGACGCTCAATCTCTGGAACAAGTCGGGCCCATGGCAAACGCGGATGCGCGTGGTGCGAGAGGGGCTCGCGGCCGCCGACCCCGACATCGTGGGGCTCCAAGAGGTCTTGCGACTGGAGACGCGGTCTACGGGTTCGCCCGAGGTTCGCCGGGAAGAACAAGTCGACGAGCTCCGCAACGGCTTGCACGCGGTCTACGGGCCGGCGCATCTCATGCGCCGCGACGAAGGCGGCGGGATGTCTTTTGAGCTCTGGTTCGGCAACGCGATCTTGAGTCGCTATCCGATCCTGACGCATCAGGTGTTCCCCTTGCCCGGCGCCGATGTCAGTGACCAAACGCGCTCTCTGTTGCACGCGCGTGTCGATCATCCTGCGGGCTCGATCGATGTCTTCGTGACGCATCTCAACTGGAAGCTCGACGAAGGCGCCGTTCGGGTCGTCCAGGTCGAGCGCATTATCGCGCTGATCAACGAGCTCGCTCCCGCCGACGGCCGCTTCCCGCCGCTCTTGATGGGCGACCTCAACGCGGAGCCGAACTCGGATGAGATTCGTACACTCAAGGGTCTCCGCTCAAAGCCAGGTGAGAGGGTTCGCTTTGCCGACGTCTGGGACTACGTGGGCTGGCGAGAGGACGCGGCGCCGCCGCCGGGCTTTACGTTCACTCCGAAGAACCCGTTCGCGCGCATCTATCACGAGCCGCCGCGCCGCATTGATTACATCCTCGTCCGTGGTCCGCTCGGCGACGGTCGCGGGCGGCCGACACACGTCGCGCGTTGCTTTGATGAACCGGTCGACGGGACCTATGCGAGCGACCACTTCGGTGTGACCTGCGATCTTGTGCTGAACGGAACCCGTTCATGAGCTGGCGGTGTGGATGCTCCGCTACAACCGCTCCCGCCTTCGATCCTAACTCCGGACGAGGTGCGCGATCAGCTCCACGTGTGGCGTCTGGGGAAGGGTGTCGTACGCGAGCAAGCGCGTGACGGTGTAGCCCGCGCGAAGTCCCTCGAGGTCTTTGGCGAGCGCGGCCGGACCACACGCCATGATGCGGATCTCTTTCGGGTCGAGCGCGAGCAGCTGCGTGACGACCTCTTCACCAAGCCCTTTGCGCGGCGGATTCGCGACCACCAGCTCGGGCTTGGCGCCTTCTTCGAGCTGACGCTCCAGAAACGCTTCCGCGCTCTCGGCGGGGACACCCAACAGAGACGCGCTCTCTTCGTTTCGTTCACACGGCACCACCCGCGCGACGCGCTCTTGAAGCACACGCGTGGTCGCGCCTGAGCCGGCGTAGAGATCAAAGGCGAGCGTCGCCTCGGCGTCCGCGAGCAACGCCGCGTACATGGTCTCGGCGACCTCGGGGTTCGGCTGAAGAAAGCCGAGCGGACCGACCTTGTTCCCGCGCACCGTCAGCTCTTCGATCCCGCGCAGCATCACGTAGCGATCCGGGTGGAGCGAGTTCGTGCGGCCCTCGATCACCGCGTAGGCGACTCCGTCCGCGGAGGTCAGCCGTCGCGCGAGCTCGCGCATCACCTCGCGATCGTCGACGCTCGTGATGAGGGTCACGATCACCTTGTCGCCATCCGTCCGGAGCCACGCTCCGCGGAGTCCGTCTCGCGCTCCTTCCGTGGCGCGCTCGTCGTAGCCCCCGAGCATCATCTCCTTGGCGCAGTCGGCGATCGCGTCCGCCACTTCGGTGATCCGAGGGTGGTCCACCAAGCACCCGCGCATGTCGGCGGGGTTGTGCGTCCCGCGCGCGAAGCTCCCGAGCTTCATCGTGCCAGGCGCGCCGAACGCGATCCGCTTCGCGCTCATGCGGTACCCGATCGACTCGGACGCGGAGACGACTTCGTCCACCTCGAGCGAGAAGGCGTCGCGGAGCATGTCCTTCAGCACGTCGCGCTGGGCGTCCTCGCGAAGGCCCATGATCGCGCACCCGGTGCAGCGGCCGGTGGGGTGCTCCTCGTGTCGCGTACACATCGGCAGGCGACGCCCGCTGTGACGACGTACCAGTTCTTTCCGCGTCGCAAACGTGACGTGCTTCCCCGCGTGGTCCACCCGCGCGGTCACCTCCTCGTCCGGAAACGCTCCCCGAACACGAATCGGCCGCGCGCCCTGATGCGTCACCCCTTCGCCGGTCGGGTGAAGCTGCGTCATCGAGAGCGTCAGCGTGTCGCCGGTCCCGTGCTTCTTCGGCTTCTTCTGCTTCGGCGAACTCGCCTTGGGATTCTTCGCGTCTTTGGCCACGACTCCCCTTGCTCCTTTATCGCGCGCGCATCAAGGCGCGAGGTGGGTGCACGCGTCGATTTTGGAGATCCCGGAGTATCCTCTCCGTATCGAACCGCTTCCGTCGCTTGATCTGCTCGCGGGAAACCTCGACGACCCGACCGCCTACGCGGTGTACGCCGACCTGCTCGAGCAAAGGGACCACCCGCTCGCGACGTACCTTGGGAATACGCTCTTCGGGTCACCCACGAGCGACTGGGAGAAGGAACGGTCCGCGCTCTTCCCATCGCTGAGCGAGCTCGCGGACACCTCGCTGCTTTGGTCATTTGGTTTCATCGAGGCGATCGAGATCAAGAGCGCGAGCCCGGCCCGCGCACGCAAAGAGCTCGCGACGGTCTTGCGGTGTCCGCTCTCGGTGTTGGTGCGCGAGATCGTCGTGCGCGACGATCACGCGTCACGCGCATCGTTCGACTACAACCCGGTCGTCGCGACGCTGCAGACCGCGACGCTGCCATGTCTCCGTCGCCTTCGATTGGGGCTACCGGGCGAGTTCCCGATCCCGAACGCGCTACGTGATCGCTTTCCCGGTGTTGGCGCGGAAGAGTGGAGCGTCGTTCGCGAACGGGTCGCCGCGGCGCAAGGGCGGCTCAAGCATCGCTTCGACCTGACGACGCTCCCGGACCTCGTCCCGATCAAAGACGGCGCGGCCAAAGAAGACGACCTCGATCTCGTGATCCTGGGCCTCCGTCGCGAGCTGGAGAAGAAGCGCGTCGACGGGCGGAGCCGCGCGCCAGACCTCGGGCTCATCCCGGCGCTTCGCGCGCATTTCACCGCTGCCTCGCTTGATGCATTCGTAACCGAGCTCGCGCGGCAGTGGGCGGACGATGAGACGACCACCACGCGGGTTGGGTTTGAAGCGCTTCGCTCCCTTGGCGGAGATCGCGCGACGCTCTTTCTTCGCGCTTTGCCGCGGACCGCCGGCTCGTCTCGCGACGCGCTGATCCTCGATGCGCTCGACGTGATCGGGAGCCCGCTGGCGACGGTCTTGCTCTACGAGCATGCGAACACGGCAGAAGGTGCACGACGGGAACGCGCGCGAGGTCTTCTTGAGCGCCGCGCGAACGCTTCCGGGCTGACGATCGAACGGTTGCTCGATGACGTCTCTCCACGTCTGTCGCCGATGCATCGAGAGCACCTCTTTCGCGTCGAGGGTCCGCGTCTTGAACGGATGATGATCGACGGTCACCGGGTGTCGCTCTCGGACTTTGAGCGTTGCTATCTTGAGGCCCCTCTGCGCGGTGAGCTCTTGGCGAAGACGCCCGGGTTGGTGTTTGGCTTCTTTGCGGGCGAGGAAGTGCTGGACTGCGCGCGGCTGGAGAAGGGACAGCTCTTGCGCGCGGATGGGTCGCGTCTCCACATCGCTGAACATGCGGAGGTTGGCGTCGTTCACCCGGCGGAGCTCTCGGGCGACGCGCTCGCCACATGGAAGTCGCGGGGCGATGTCGTTCCATGGCAGCTCGAGAGACCGATCGCGCGACCTGGCAAATACGAAGATGGACGTCGCGTCTTGATTCGTGAGCTCACCGAGAGCCGCGCTGGAGCGAACTTGTGGAACCTCCGAGAGCGGGGATGGCGCGACGGCCGGGTGGAGTTCACGGAAGGCCCGGTGCTCTCCCTCTTCCGCGACTTTCCGCGTGATGACGTCACGATGACGATCGACCTCAAGCGTCGGTACGAAGGCCGCATCGATCTCTATCCACGCGGCAGCAGCGGCTTCCTCGATCTCCACCCGGTCACGCAGAGCGAGCTCCTCGTCACTCTGAAGACGTTCTCGCGACCCAGTCGCAAAGCCCACCGCGCGAAGCGGACGGCGCGTAAAAACCTCTTCGCCCGCTGGCTCGACAAGCTCCGCTCCTAAACCGCGCTAGCTCGATCCGAGGAGAAGAGCGCGACGCCGTCGTCAGAGGCCGTCGTCAGAGGCCGTCGTCAGAGGCAGTCGTCAGAGGCAGTCGTCAGAGGACGTCGTCAGAGGCAGTCGTCAGAGGCAGTCGTCAGAGGACGTCGTCAGAGGCAGTCGTCAGAGGCCGTCGTCAGAGGCAGTCGTCAGAGGCTGTCGTCAGAGGCTGTCGTCAGAGGCCGTCGTCAGAGGCTGTCGTCAGAGGCCGTCGTCAGAGGACGTCGTCAGAGGCCGTCGTCAGAGGACGTCGTCAGAGGACGTCGTCAGAGGCCGTCGTCAGAGGACGTCGTCAGAGGACGTCGTCAGAGGACGTCGTCAGAGGACGTCGTCAGAGGACGTCGTCAGAGGACGTCGTCAGAGGACGTCGTCAGAGGCCGTCGTCAGAGGACGTCGTCAG
>CALJDU010000069.1 GCA_938024995.1 uncultured bacterium | reverse complement strand
GCGGTAGTCGAAGTCGACACCCGTGACGCGGTAGAGCGCGTCGTGTGAGATGGAGCGGTTTTGGTTTCGGTGACCCGCGGGGAAAAGGGCTCGGTCCGGATTCGCGTCGCGAACGCGCGTGAGGTTGTTGGCGTCGTCCCAGTCGTACCGATAGAAGAACGGATACTGCAGCGCCTCGATGCCCGAACGCATCTTCCGAGTACTACGTACTCTTCGAGAGAGACGCGAGGGTGGGCGCCGGCGGGCCGACAACAAATCCGCCGATCTGCGCTGCTAACTCCTTGAAATCACGTCGCGCGATCCAGGCACGAACGTTGCTCTCTTCATCGCATGGGGAATCCGCTTCGCATCGATGTTCCGGAGGCGACCGTCATGACGGCGTCGCACGGCAGATCGGGAAGGACAGCCGCTTTTCAAGGAACAGGCACTTCTTGAGAAACGCCTCGTCCGCCAGCGCTCCACCACGCGGCCGGACAGCCAGCTACTTCTTGAGAAACGCCTCGTCCGCCAGCGGTGCACCACGCGCGCCCCCAAGCCCGCCCGCCTCGGTGCGGGCCGCAGCGAACTTGGGATAGGACGTAGGGCCCTTAAAGCCCGGAGGCCGACGGGCTCCCAGAGAGAGCGGAGGTCTGTGCCGAGGCGGGCGGGCGGGCGACCGCAACTCGCGCACCACCCTCGCCCAACATGAGCCGACACGACCAACCTCGACACTCACCAAGAGCATAGCCACTTCTTGAGAAACGCCTCGTCCGCCAGCGGTGCACCACGCGCGCCCCAGCCCGCCCGCCTCGGTGCGGGCCGCAGCGAACTTGGGATAGGCCGCAGGGCCCTCAAGGCCCGGAGGCCGACGGGCTCCCAGAGAGAGCGGAGGTCTGTGCCGAGGTGGGCGGGCGATCGCGCCTCACGCCCCCCCCCTCGCCCACCATGAGCCCAACACGCCGAACACCTCGACGAAGAGGCCCCGAAAACCCAACCCTAGCCGCGCGCTAGATCGCGTGTTACGTCGCCCGCATGTCTACTCATTCAGTGGGAGAGAGCCGGGACATCCTGGCCGACCTTGCTCAGCGTGTTTCCGCGCTGGGGAGGTATCTTTGACCCGGACGGACTGAAGCTTCAGGTCGACCGGCTCACCAACCTCAGCACCCGCCCCGGGTTTTGGGACGAACGCGAGAAGGCCGAGAAGCTGATGCGCGAACGCGCGAAGGCCGAAGCCACGCTGAACTCGTTCCGCAAGGTCGAGAGCAACATCAACGAGCTCGACGAGCTGCTCACGATGGCGGCCGACGAGGCCGACCAGGACATGATCGACGAGGTCGTCGCGCAGCTCCCGGAGCTTACCGCGCAGGTCCGCGAGCTTGAGCTCAAGCGGATGCTCAGCGACGACGACGACCACGACGCGGTCTTGTCGATCAACTCGGGCGCGGGCGGCACCGACGCCGAGGACTGGGCGCAGTTATTGAAGCGCATGTATACGCGCTGGTGCGATCGCAAGGGCCTCAAGTACAGCGTCATGAGCGAGACCGCGACCGAGTACGGCCTGAGCAGCTGCGACTTGCTCGTCAAAGGCCAGTACGCCTACGGCTTCTTGCGCGCGGAGAGCGGCGTCCATCGCCTGATCCGGATCAGCAAGTTCAGCGGCCGCCGCGAGACGTCTTTCGCGGGTGTCACCGTCACGCCGAACCTCGACGACGTCACTGAAGACTCGATCGTGCTCAAAGACGAAGAGCTCGAGATCACCGTCATGCGCTCAGGCGGCGCGGGCGGGCAGCACGTCAACCGGACCGAGTCCGCGGTGCGCATCAAGCACATCCCCACCGGCATCGCGGTGCGCTGCGACCAAGAGCGCAGCCAGCACCAGAACAAAGACCTCGCCAAGCAGCGCCTCAAGGGCTTGCTCTTCGAGAAAGAGCGACGCGAAGCAGAGGCCGCGTTCGAAGACGCCTTCCTCTCTGACCAAGGCGAGATTTCGTTTGGAAGCCAAGCGCGTACCTACACGTTGCAGCCCTACACGATGGTCAAAGACGAGCGCACGGAACACAAAGTCGGGAACGCGAACGGCGTGCTCGACGGAGACATCGACTCCTTCATCGAGACGTACCTGATGTACGCCGCCGACAAGAAGAAGGAACTCGAAGGCGAGAACAAGAACTAACCGCGTACACGCACAGCCGCGTTCCCACGCGCAACCGCGTTTCCACGAGCACCCCGGAAAACGACCTCCCATGGCCAGTGAAGAAGAACTCCGCGCCTCTCGCCTCGGCAAGGTGCCCGCGCTTGAAGCAGCGGGCACCCGTGCCTTCCCCAATGACTTCGTCGCGACCGACGCGATCGAGAAGTCACGCCAAGACGTCCTCGCGAAGGCGAGCGGCAGCGACGAAGACCGCGCCGGGCTCCCCGACGAAAGCGAGCTGTCGGGCGACGAAGCGCACGCGCACCTCTACGGACGCGTGATGGCGAAGCGGGGCCCCTTCCTCGTGATCCGCACGCCCTACGGAGACGCCCAAGCGCTCGTGCGCAAGGACAAGCTGACCGACCACGAAGCCGCTCAGCTCAAGGCGGTCGACCTCGCGGATCACGTGGCCGTGAGCGGCCCTCTCATCAAGACCCGCACCGGCGCGGCCGCGGTCAGCGCGCGGACCTACCAGCACGTCGGCAAGGCGATGCTCCCGCCGCCCGCGAAGTTCCACGGCCTCAAGGACGTCGAGAAGCGGTACCGCGAGCGTTACGTGGATCTCTTCGCGAACCCCGAGGTCGCGCAGGTTTTCCGTGCGCGCTCCGCCATCGTGAAGGCCTTCCGGCACTTCCTCGACGACCGACGCTTCTTAGAGGTCGAGACGCCGATGCTCAACAGCATCCGCGGCGGCGCGACCGCGCGCCCTTTCGAGACGCATCACAACGCGCTCGACATCGACTTGGTGATGCGCGTCGCGCCCGAGCTCTACCTCAAGCGCTTGCTGGTCGGCGGGTTCGATCGCGTCTACGAGATCGGTCGCGTCTTCCGCAACGAAGGCATCAGCACCAAGCACAACCCCGAGTTCACCATCCTCGAGTTCTACATGGCGTACGCGACCGTGGAAGAGCTCATGACCATCACCGAAGAGCTCTTCCGCGCGGCGGACGACGTGGTGCGCGAGCGTTTCGCGTCGCTCACCGAAGACCGCCCGTTCACGCTCTCGGAGCCGTTCGCGCGCGTGCCGATGCGCACGTCGATCCTCGAGCGTCTCGCGCGCGCAGGCGAAGGCGAGATCCCGCCGACGCGCTGGGCCGGCAAGCTCGACGCGGCGACGCTCAACGACGAGTCCGCCCTCGCCGCGCTCTTCGTCGAGATGAGCGAAGGCGCCGACGCCGCGACTCAAAAGCAGCTCGCCCATTGCGCGAACCACGGAGAGCGCATCTTCCTCCTCTACGAACTGCTCGTCGAAGAGCACCTTGGGCAGCTCTACCGAAACGCCGACGGCACCAAGTCGCTGCCGGTCTTCATCTTGGAGTACCCGCAAGAGGTCTCGCCCTTGGCGCGCCGCAACGACGAAGACCCAAAGTTCGTCGACCGCTTCGAGCTCTTTGTCGAGGGGCGCGAGGTCGCCAACGCCTTCAGCGAGCTCAACGATCCGGACGACCAGGCCGAGCGCTTCCGCGGGCAGCTGGTGAACCGCGAGCGCGGCGACGACGAAGCGATGGACTTCGACGGCGATTACATCCGCGCGCTCAGCCACGGCATGCCGCCAGCCGCTGGGTTTGGCTTGGGTGTGGATCGCGTCGTGATGATGCTCTGCGGTCAGCCGTCGATTCGCGACGTGTTGCTCTTCCCCTTGCTCCGTCCCGAAGCGACCGACAGCGACGCGGGTGACAGCACGTCCGCGAAGCAGGCATAGGACGAAGTGACCCGCGCCCAAAACCCTCGCGCGACGTTTGCGCTTTTGCTCGCGACCCTCGCGGTCGCGCACGGCATCGGCTTGGTCGCGTTTGGGTTTTTGGCGCGCAACGCGCTGCGGACCTTGATGCGTCCCGGGGCGCCCCGCGCGCCCGAAGAGCTCAGCGCGATGCTCGCGACCAACACCATGGGCGTCGGCGCGTGGCTCGGGCTCCTCTTGATCATCGGCCTGGTCACGCTCTGGCGCGCGAGCCGCGTTCAACAAGGGCAGACCGGGCGCTTGCGGCGGGTCACCTTGGGGCTGCTCGCGACGGTTCACGCGAGCCTCGCGTTTGGTGCGCTCATGCTTGGCCTGCAGGGGCTCGAGACCGCGCTGGCGGAGGGCTCGCTCTTCGCCTACGACCCGACCGAAATCGTGATGGCGCTCGAGGCGCCGCTGGGCGACGTCTTGGTGTGGTGCGCGCGGCTGACCGCCTTTACCGGCGCGCTGCTCGTGCTGGTCGCCGGTTCGTGTTGGTTCCTGATGCGACGCGAGACCCGCCACGTGATCTGGAACGTCGTCGACCTCGCCCTCCTCGTCGGTTTCTTTTACGTCACGCTGAAGCTCCCGCTCTCGCCTACTTCGGGCAACGACGAGAGCTTGACCCTCGCGGTCGTGCGGATCGCGGTGTCGGTGCTCTTCTTGGGTCGGCTCTTTGTTCGGACCGTTCCGCTCGCGTTCAATCTGCTCGAGCCGATCGGCTACCGGATGCTCGTCGCCTCGCGTCACCTGCGCGCAAAGAAGAGCGGCTTTCTCGCGACCATCGGCACGCTCTCGATCCTCGCGGTCGCCGTGAGCAGCTGCATGCTCACAACCGTGCTCTCGGTCATGGGTGGCTTCCGCAACGATCTGAAGCGGAAGATTTTGGGCAACCACGCGCACGTCGTGATCGACCGCGAGTACGCGACCTTCGAGGGCTGGGACCCAACGCTCGCCGCGGCCCGGGAAGTGGAAGGCGTGTTCGCCGCGACCCCGTACGTCTCCGGCGAGGTCATGGTGACGTCCAGCTCCAACATGGCGAGCGCGGTCTTCCGCGGGATCGATCCCGAGACCATCGGTTCGGTCACGGACCTTGAGCAGAACCTGACGCGCGGACGCCTTCAGTACCTCGTGGAGCCGGAGCGCTTGCTCCACCTGTCGCTGGAAGAGCGCGGTTCGATCTTGGCGCCGACGACGATCGAGCGGACCGACCGTGACAACGATGCGCCCGACGCGCCCGAAGCCTCCGAAGAAACACAAGAACCTGAAGGCACAACCGAAGACGCCGCTCCGTCCGCGCCAGGCGAGGAGGAAGGGTCTCCACGCGGTCCTCCCGATGACCTGACCGACATGGTGGACGACGTTCTCGGAGAGAGTGTTCTGGGAGACAATGTTCTTGGCGAGAACGTTGGAGAGAACGAAGGCGTTCCCGCGGGCGAAGCGAACACGGAAGACGCCATCGCTCCCGAACCGCGCACCGGCTTGCCCGGGATCCGCGACGACATCGAAGAGTTCCTCCGCGCCCCCGCTCCGGCGCAGGCCGCGAGCGTGGGCCGGCAACGTGAGATCTTGCCGGGCGTCGTCGTCGGCCGTGAGCTCGCGCGAACGCTTCGCCTCTTCGTGGGCGACGAGGTCACCATCGTCTCGCCGCTCGGTGAGCTGGGTCCGACGGGCCCGATCCCGAAGTCACGCACCTACCGCGTGGCCGGGATCTTCTACAGCGGGATGTACGAGTACGACATGAAGTTCATGTACGCGCTCCTGCCGAACGCGCAGCGCTTCTTGAGCACCGGTGGCGCGATAAGCGGCATCGAGATCAAGGTCGACGATGTCGAGCGCGCGCCTGAAATCGCAGAAGCCGTGAAGAGCGCGATCGGACGCGACGAGCTCCGCGTCCAAGACTGGCAAGAGCTGAACAAGAACCTCTTCGGCGCGCTCGAGCTCGAGAAGCTCGCGATGTTCATCACCTTGGGCATCGCGATCCTGATCGCGGGCTTCTGCGTGTTCGGAACGCTCACCTTGATGGTCCAGGAGAAGAGCCGCGAGGTCGGCATTTTGAAAGCGATGGGGACGCCCGCGAAGGCGGTGGTCGCGGTCTTTATGATCGAGGGCCTCGCGATCGGGATATTAGGCGCGGCGGTGGGCTTAGGCTTTGGCTTCGTGATGGTGTTCCTCGCGGAGCACTTTGGGATCGAGATGAACCCCGAGGTCTATTACATCGACAAGCTCCCCGTGAACCTCGACCCCACCGAGTTCGCGATGGTGGGCGTCGCCGCCGTGGTCGTGTGCCTCGTGGCGACGATTTTTCCCGCCTACCTCGCCAGCCGCCTACGCCCCATCGACGCGCTTCGTTACGAATGATGGTAGGTACGACGCGCATGGCGAAGTCCGACATGGTGGTGGTCGAGAACGTGAGCAAGCGTTTCGAACACGAGGGCAACGAGCTCACCGTCCTCAAGAACGTGTCGCTCACGGTTCAGGAGCGCGACATGCTCTGCGTGGTGGGGCCGTCGGGTGCGGGCAAGAGCACGCTCCTGCACCTCATGGGCACGCTCGACCTCCCGACGTCGGGGAAGATCAAGTACGACGGCGAAGACGTGACCCGCTTTGGGAGCGCTCGGCTGGCGGCCTTCCGCAACGAACGCATCGGCTTCGTGTTCCAGTTCCATCACTTGCTGCCGGAGTTCACCGCGGTCGAGAACGTGATGATGCCGGGGCTCATTCGCGGTCAGCGCCGCGGCAAGCTCAAGGGGCGCGCGGAGGCCTTGCTGGAAGAGGTCGGCCTGGCGCATCGCTTTTCGCATCGGCCGGGGGAGCTCTCGGGCGGTGAGCAGCAGCGGGTGGCGTTGGCGCGCGCGTTGATGATGGAGCCACGCTTGGTCTTGGCCGACGAGCCGACCGGCAACCTCGACACCGCGACCAGCCACGCCGTACATGAACTCTTCTTTCGACTGAACGAAGCCCGCGGCACGACGTTTTTGATTGTCACCCACAACCCGGAGCTCGCGAAGCTGATGCCGCGGGTCGTCTCGATGCGGGACGGTGAGATCGAGGGCGATGTCCGTAAAGACGTCGACAGTTACCGCGCCCCGTCCTCCGAGCGTCCGATGACACAATCAAAGAGCGCCGAAATTGGCGGCGACGTGGACAAAGTCCGCGCAGAAGAGGAATAGAGCGCACCTCGAAGCGCTTGACCTGGCGCGATCCGGCCGATACGCAGCCGTTCCCATGCCCAGCCCACGAAAAACCTGCGATCTCGCGGCGCTCTTGGCGTCTGTCGCGGTGATGTGGCTGGCGGCCGCCGCTCCTGCCCTGGCGCAAGAGACCGCAGCGGAAGAAGCGGCCGAGGAAGCGGCCGAAGAAGCGGCCGAAGAAGCGGCCGAAGCGGTCGATGAAGCAGCCGAGGGCGCCGAAGACGTCGACGGCGCAGAAGACATCGAGGGCGCAGAAGACGTCGAAGGCGCAGAAGACGACGGTCCTCGGGGCACGCCCTACACGCCGCGCGACGAGCCTGAGCCGATGTCGCGGACGGTGTGCCACGGGAAGAACATTCGCAGGATCATCGTCGAAGGCGGCCGCCGGGTCGACGAAGACGACATCCGCGCGACCATGCGTCTGCGTCCCGACGTGCCTTGCACCGACCTTGAGGTTGCGGAAGACGCGCGACGCCTGTGGGACATGGGCTACTTCGACGACATCATCTTCGAAGCTGAGCCGGTCAGCCGCGCTGAGGTCAACCTCATCGTCCGGGTGCTCGAGCGCCCTGCCATCTCGCGCATCATCATCAACGGCGTCGACGAGCTCGACATCGAAGACGTCGAAGAGAAGGTCTCGCTCGAAGAGAACGACATCCTCTCGATCCCCGACGTCCGCCGACAGGTCACGCGCATTCGCGACCTCTACGCCGAAGAAGGCTACTTCTTGGCGCGCGTCACCTACGAGGTCGAGAAGCTCGAGTCCGAGAACAACGAAGTGGTCGTCCGCTTCAACGTAGAGGAAGGCGAAGAGGTCACCGTCCGGCGCGTGCGCTTCGTCGGCAACCGGAGCATCCCGTCCGAAGAGCTTCGCGGCTTCATGCAGACGAGCGAGACCGGGTTCTTCTCGTTCATCACGGACAGCGACAGCTTCAACCGCGAGAAGTTCGACCAGGACTTCGGCAACATCCAGGCCTACTACTACGACAAGGGCTACCTCGGCGTGCGCGTGGAGGCGCCTCAGATCGAGCTGACGCCCGACCGCCAGTACATCGACATCACGGTCCCGATCGTGGAAGGCCCGCGTTTCAAGATTGGTCGTATGCGCGTCGTCGAGCTCGACGAAGAAGACCGCGAGGTCGAGACGCTCTCTGACGCGAACGAGCTCCGCGAGCGCATCTCCCTCGACTCGGGCGATTGGTTCAGCCGCACGCAAATCGCGCTCGGCATTCAGGGCATCACGCGCCTCTATCGCGACGCCGGATACGCACAGGTGGAGATCCTCCCGGAGACCGACCTCGACGCCGACCGCCGCATCGTCGATGTGTCGATGACGATCCGTCGCGGCGACCTCGTCCGCATTGAGCGCATCGACATTACGGGCAACAGCAAGACCCGCGACCGCGTCATCCGCCGCGAGATCCGGATCCTCGAGGGCGACCTCTACAACCAGACCGCGATCGAGCGAAGCAAGGGGCGGATCACTGCGCTCGGCTACTTTGACCGTGTCGACATCGCGGAGACGACCGGTTCCGCGCCCAACTTGATTCGCCTCACGTTCACGGTAGGCGAGAAGCCCACGGGCACGTTCCAGGTCGGCGCCGGTTTCTCGTCCATCGAGCAGTTCATCCTCACGGCGCAGATCAACCAGCAGAACCTGTTCGGCAATGGCCAAACGCTGCAGGTCCAAGCGCAGCTCTCGGGCATCCGTCAGAACGCCAACGTCCGGCTCATCGAGCCTTGGTTCCTGGGGACCCAGTGGAGCTTGGCGGTCGACGTCTTCAAGAACGTTCGGCAGTTCCAGAGCTTCGTGCGCGACTCCACCGGCGGTGGTGTCGGCGTTGGCCATCCGGTCTTTGATCCACGGCTCCGCGTCGGTATCGCGCTGCGCCTGGAGCACATCGACATCAGCGCCCGAACTGGCGGCTTGTTCAACGCGCGTGGGGGCGGCGCAGGTTTCAACATCTTCGGCCGCATCCCGCTCAGCCAGCTCTACCGTGACGGCCTCACGAACACCCTGCGCTTCACGCTCACATGGGACTCGCGGAACAACCGTCAGTTCCCGACCGAGGGTGTCTTCACTTCATACTCCCTCGAGGTCGCCGACCGCTTCATTGGGTCACAGCAGATCTTCGTTCGCCAGACCGCGTTCGCCCGCTTCTATAAGAACATATGGGGGCCGTTCGTCTTCAAGGTGAACTTCGAGGCTGGCCTCATCACCTCACGTCAGCCGCTTGGTGTTCCGATCTACGAGCGCTTCTACTTGGGCGGCATCGTCAACGTCCGAGGCTACCCGTTCTTCAGCCTCGGGCCTCGCGCGGGGCTTCCGCAGAGCACGGATCCGAACGCGGCGATTCAGACCATCGGTGTCCCCGTCGGCGGCAACCTTCAGCTCTTCTATCAAGCCGAGCTTGAGTTCCCGATCGTCTCGGCGGTCGGTATCCGCGGCGTCATCTTCGCCGATGGTGGCAACACCTGGAACCTCGACAGCTGGCTCTGTGAAGCGCCTCAGACAACGCTCAACGACCGCACGACCGATCCCTGCACGGTGAACCCGTTCCGCATCCGTACGTCGGTCGGCTTCGGCATTCGCTGGATCTCACCACTGGGTCCGCTGCGCTTCGAGTGGGGCATCCCGCTGAACCGACGTGAGCACGAGCGGCCGATCCGCTTTGAGTTCACGATCGGCAACTCTTTCTAGGGGGGCTTTTTCGAGCCCACTCTCCGCTTCGCGGATTCACCCCAAACGTTCGCTTCGCTGCGCGCTCAGAGGGGGTGTTGCCCCCTTTCTTCTACGAGAGATGATACACCCCCAGAATTTACCTGCGGTGCTTTCGATTCGCGTTCGGCTTTCGGAACACTCGTTGGGTTGGCGCGTTGCGATTGGCGAGATGGTTCAGCTTGCTCCCAACGTCTGCGCAGGCGCGGGGTCGCGGTTGTTGATCTTCAGCGGGCGCGTCCCGAGTTCGAATTCACGATCGGGAACATGTTCTGAGAAATTTGGGTCATTCTTTTGTGGAACAGAGCCGTTCGCCGCGCGTTGCTGTCCCGCGAGAACCCTTGAATCACGCCAATTGGCCGCGAAAAAGCGTTTCAGGCAGCCAGTGAATGCGAGACCACACCTGACCGTCCCACAGACAAGACCTTGACCCTCAAGATGTGACCGGCTAGGTCGCTTCCGCGGAGACGCCATGGCGGCTCCCAAGGACTTACACGACAAATATGCTTCAAAGACACGCCATCACTCTCCTGGTCGCGCTCCTGGTGTCGAGCTTCGCGCCCGACGTCTATGCGCAGACCCGCATCGCGGTCGTCGACCTTCAGCGCGCGCTCAACGAGACCGAAGACGGTCGTCGCGCCAAGCGCCGCCTCAAGCGCCTCTTCAAGCGTCGCCAGAAGGCGCTCGATGCCGCCCAAGAGAAGCTGAAGAAGATGAAGACCGACATCGAGAAGCAGAAGAACGTGCTCTCGCGAGAGGCTCTTCAGAAGCGACTCGAGGAGTACCAGAAGGCGTTCGTCGACCTTCAGTCCACCTACGTCGAGTACCAGCGCGAGCTCGCGACCAAGGAAGCCCAGCTCACCAAGCGGATCCTTGAGCGGATGCAGGAGATCCTCCGGCGCATCGGACAAGCGGAGGGCTACACGCTCATCGTGGAGTCCAACGAAGGCGGCGTGGTCTGGGTCCCCAGCAACCTCGACCTCACCGACACGGTGATCCAGAGATACAACTCCAACCCGGGCGGTGGCTCGAGTATGGGCGGGATGTCGACCAAGATGTCCTCCAAGATGAGGTAGCGCGCTCCGGCGACGCACCGTATGAGCAAAGAGCTGGGTTCGCCCGGCTCTTTCTCGTTAACGATCCCATGACCCAACAGGACACCCACGCGCGCTTCCTCGACTACCTGGAGTCGTTTCCGTACTTTGCGAAACCCGGGGACGAGAAGCTCACGAAGGACAACTTCGCGGAGCTCGACGAGGCCTACCAGGCGCTCTTCGCGACCCGTGAAGAACGGCGACTGACGCAGGACGAGCGGAAGCTCTTTCGTGGCCTCGCACGTGTGCTGCTTCGCGACTAGCAGGCTCGACCTCCGTTGGTGCTGAGGCTGTTCCGCGCTACAACGCCGAGATGCGTTGGCTCCTGGTTCTGACGATCGCCTTGCTCGCATCGGCGCCAGCCCGCGCGCAAGAGGCGCCAAGGGAAACCGCAGCCGAGACCGCAGAGCCAGCCGAGACCGCAGAGCCAGCCGAGACCGTAGAGCCGGTGGAAGCGCCCATCGTTCACGACCTCGCCGCCCTCCTCGAAGCCGCGACGTCGCACTACCCTGGCCTAACGAGTCGCGCCCGTGCGATCGAAGCCGCGCAAGCACGCGTCGATGAAGCGCGCCTCTCGCCGTTCTTTCAATGGACCGCGACGGCCGGGTTCACCGTGGCGCCGAGCGCGCGCGGTACCCCCACGTACTCGCCCGACAGTCAGCTGCCCCTCGGCAACCCGTGGCGGCCGGTCGCGAGCGTGAGCGTGAGCGGCGTCATCCCGATCTACACCTTCGGAAAGATCCGCGCGCTGAGGCGAGCGACTCGAGCCGGGGTTCGCGCCGCCGAAGCAGACGCTCAGCTCGCGCTCGCGCAGCTTCACTACGATGTCCGGCGCGCCTACTTCGCGCTGCAGCTCGCGCTCGACGTGAAGCAGATGATCTCGGAAGGTCGCGGCAAGCTCGTCGAAGGCATCGCGAAGCTCGATGAGCTGCTCGACGATGACGACCCGGACGCCAACCCGATCGATCGCCATCGACTCGTCGCGGCCCTCGCTGATGTGGACGCGCGCGCTTCACAGGCGGAGCGACTCGAGCGGGGTTCACGCGCCGCGCTTCGAGCGCTCACTGGGCTCACCCAGGTCCGCGTTCCCGAGTGCCCGATCGCGCGCGCCCCCTTTGAGCTCGGACCGCTCGCCGACTACCTCGCCTCCGCGCGAGACAACCGTCCGGAAGCGTCCATGCTCGAAGCCGCTCGCGAAGCCCGCGAAGCCGATCTCGACGCGACCCGGGCGCGCTACTTCCCCGACATTGGCCTCGCCTTCCGCGCCGGGATCAGCTGGGGCCCGGGCGTCACCGACCAAGAGAACCCCTTCATTCAGGACCCCGCCAACACGCCGGTCTTGGGCGCGGGGCTCGTGGCCCGTTGGTCCCTCGACATCGCGGGCAACGTGCACCGCGTCCGTCGCTCAGAAGCGCTCCTCAATCAGCTCCGCGCGCAAACCGAAGAAGCGCAAGCCGCCCTCGCGCTCGAGGTCGAGCTGGCCTATGAGCAGCTCCGCGACGCCGACCGTCGCGAACAAGCGTTTCTGCGCGGAGAGCGCGCGACCCGCAGCTGGTTCGTCGCGGCCGCGCAGGGCTACCAGCTCGGCACGGTCGAGCCCAAAGACCTCGTCGACGCGCTCCGCGGTTACTTCACGAACCGCTACTTGCACTTGCAGGCGGTCCTCGACTTCAACACGGCGATCGCGAACTTCGAGCGCGTCGCGGCGCACGAGACCTTGCCGCCGGCGGAGTGGGAACACTGTCGGTGAACGCGCGATCTCCTGAGCGCTTGACCTGAGCGACATCCGCGCCACGCTTGGAGCGAATAACTCCCCGTCCCTCTCCGTCGAACATCAAAGATGAGCTTTCCCCGCACTTTCTTGCTCGCTCTCGCGCTTGTCGTGGGCACATTTCTCCCCACAATGGCCTCCGCCCAACCTGCCGCCGCGCAGCGGTTCTTGGAGCAGCGGCACGCCTCGCTGGTCGAGGTCCTCGGCCAGGACGCGGGTGACGCTCGGGACGCGCGGCTCGATGAGCTCATCGCAGGCCTGCTCGATTACGAAGAGCTCTCCCGCCGCGCGCTCGGCGACCACTGGGAAGCGCAGTCCGAAGAAAATCGCGCGCGCTTCGTCACCCTCCTCACCGAACTGGTCGAGCGCAGCTACAAGCAGAACCTCCGAAGCACAATGCGCTTCGAGGTGGACTACAGCGGCGCCGAGACGCGCGGTCGCTCCGTCATCGTCCACACGTCCGCGCGCTCTCGCGAGAACCGCCGCGCGCCCGCCGTCTCCATCGACTACAAGATGCGTAAGGTCGGCGATCGTTGGCGCGTGTTCGACGTCATCACGGACGGCGCGAGCTTGGTGCGCAACTACCGCAGTCAGTTCCATCGCATCATTGAGCGCGACGGCTTCAGCGGTCTGATCGAGCGCATGGAAGCGCGCCGCCGCTAACGCTCCTCACGTTCGCTTACCCCCGCCCGAAAAAGAGCGAACCCCGAGCACCATTGCTCGGGGTTCATTTGGTTGGGATGAAGGAGATGAGAGAACCGAACCGAACCGAACCGAACCGAACAGAACCGAACAGAACCGAACAGACCGAACAGAACCGAGCTAGGCCACCTGTGCCGCCAGTTCGTCCCGGTCGACGATCACCACGCGTCGATGCTCCGTACGAACACAGCCTGCGCGCTTGAGGTCACCCAAGATGAGCGTCACGGTCTCGCGGGTCGCCCCGACGTAGCTCGCGATCTCTTGGTGGGTGAGCTTGATGCCCGCCAACCCGCTCGGACCGCGAACGCCGTGGCGCTCTCCGGCATCAAGCAGGAAGGAGACCACTCGTGACGCGACTGTCTGCGTCAACAAGGAGCCCACTCGTCGCTCGGCGACCGCGCGACGTCGTCCCATCAGCGTCAAAAGACGCCTCGTGAACTTGGTGTCCGTTTCGACGAGCCGATCGACGGCGGCCAGAGGAATCGCGAGCGCTTCCACTGCTTCCGTCGCGACACCATCGCTGGCGTCGTCTCGGTCGACGACCCGGCATTCACCGAAGACGTCGCCAGGCCCGAGGTAGGCGACCGTAATATCCCGCTGATCGTCTGCGGGACGGCTGAGGCGGACACGTCCGCTGCCAATGATGTAGAGCGATGGAACGCGAGCAATTACCCGCTCCCTTCGCTTTGCCGTGATGAGAGTGCTCCGCGATTGGAGCTCATCCATCACTTCAGCCGCGATGCCCTGAAAGAGGGCCGCGTCTTCGAGGATTCGCTGCTTTTTTAGATTTCCGAGTGCCACATCATCAACGTGTCGACGGTTGGGTGGAAGTCAACAGTATTTCTGTACTTTTCCTTTAACACTGCGGGTTGACCGAACCTGCCCGGTGGCGTAAGTTCGCTCGTAAATGCGCCTTTTTAGCGGAAAAATCCCTACCATAGTCGAAGATGCCGTTCGCGAGCTGACCTCCACCGAAGCGATTGAAGTGGAATCACGCGAGGAGGTCATCTTAGACCTTGAGGCGGTCCTCAAAGAGTTCCTCCGTCGCGACCGGAAGATCGTGGACGAAGCGAAGCAGCGAATGGAGACCCGGGGTCTCGGCTATTCGCATCTCGGGAAGATGAAGTCCCAGGTCGCGAAGGAGCGCGGGTTCCCGCACTACGACGAGCAGCTTCCCTACCTCGTCGAGCAGTTGATGACGATGCTCTTCCACAGCAAGAACGTCGCGGAGGTCTTCGCCGAGGACAACGTCTTGAGGAAGACCCTCACGACGATTTTGCGCAAGCACATGGACGTGGAGTCCGACCTCGACCGCGAGGTCCGCTCGAAGATCAAAAACCTCACCGAGGGCACCGCGACCTTCGAGATTGAGTACGCCAAGATCGTTGAGCAGATGAAGCGCAAAAAGGGTCTCACGAAATAGCTCGGGGTTTCCGCTCGAACGCAAGGCTCGAACGCAAGGCTCGAACGAACTTGGCCGGAAGTAGAGAACGGCGGAGCGTGGGGGAGGCTCCAAACGGCTGGCTCGAGCAGCAGAGCGTCACACCTCCGTGTTACACCCACGACCATGAGTCTCCGCAGCATGACAGGTCATGGCTCGGGTCACGCCACGCTGACCGGCGCGACCCTGACGATCGAGCTGCGCGCGGTCAATCACCGCTTCTGTGATGTGCAGAGCCGTCTCGGCGCGCTCGCGCCACACGCGGCTGCGGTCGAAGCGATCATCAAGCGCTCGGCGACCCGCGGACGCGTCTCGGTCGCCTGCGACCTGACCCGAAGCGCCGGCGCGCTCACCCTCGACGCCGCGCGGGCGCGTGACGCCTTCTCTCAGCTCGCGTCGCTTCGCGATGAGCTCGCCCCGGGAGCCGACCTCCCGTTGTCATTGCTGTCGTCAGTTCCGAGCCTCTTCAGCGAGTCGGCGCCGCTCGATCGCGAAGAGTGTGAGCGTGCGCTTCACGAGGCGACGACGGCCGCGTGCGCCGAGCTGGAGATCATGCGCGCCAAGGAAGGGGTCGCCTTGGCGGAAGACCTCAAGACACTCCTCGCGCAGGTCGTAGACACCTGCGACGCGCTCACCGCACACCTCCCGACCCTGCTTGAGCAGCGGAGCGAGCGTCTGAAGAGCCGCGTCGCCGAGCTCGTCGGTGAACACGCCTCGGTGGTCGACGACCGGCGCCTTGAGCTTGAGCTCGCGCTTCTCGCGGATCGCGCCGATGTGGCCGAGGAGCTCACTCGGCTTCGTTCACACTGCGCGCAGTTCGCGGACCTCCTCACGAGCGACTCGGCGGTCGGCCGCAAGCTCGAGTTCTTGCTTCAGGAGATGGGTCGCGAGTCGAACACCATCGGCTCCAAGATCCAGGACGCGACCATCACGCCGATGGTGATCACGCTCAAGTCCGCCCTCGAACGAATGCGTGAGCAAGCGCTAAACGTCCTCTAGTCGGAGCGGGACCGAGCACGAGTCTGAAAGGAACGTTATGACGAACGAGTTGAACTCACTGCTGCTCCTCATCATCAGCTCGCCTTCCGGCGCGGGGAAGACGACGCTGACGCATCGCTTGCTCCAGGACTTCCAGGACCTGCGCTTCTCGGTGTCGCACACCACGCGCTCGCCGCGGCTGAACGAGGTCGACGGCCAGGACTACCACTTCGTGAGTCAGGACAAGTTCAAGCAGATGGTCGACGCGGGCGAGTTCGCCGAGTGGGCCGAGGTCCACGGCAACTTCTATGGCACCGCGGTCCATGAGATCGCGCGCGCGCAGCAAGACCAGAAGGCCGCCCTGCTCTTCGACGTCGACTACCAAGGCGCGCGTCAAATCAAAGCGAAGTACCGAGACGCGGTCGCCGTGTTCATCCTCCCGCCGTCCATGGGCGAGCTGCAGCGACGCTTGGAAGGTCGCGCGACGGACGCGCCCGCGAGCATCAAGAAGCGCATCGGGAACGCGCCCGAAGAGATCCGCCACTATCCCTTCTTCGACTACCTCATCGTGAACGACGATCTCCAGACCGCGCTCTCCGCGCTCAAGGGCGTTATCCAAGCCGAGCGCTGTCGCCGTTGGCGCATGGCGGGCGTGGCTGAAGAGCTGATCCGCGGCACCTAGCTACTCTTTCACTCGTCGCCGACTCGTTCGTTCTGACGAGAGACGCGGTGCGTCCGCGCGCGACAACCTCACATGGCCAAAGCAAAGAAACTCAAGACCTCCTTCCGCTGCACAGAGTGCGGTCACGAGAGCGCGCGCTGGATGGGCCGCTGCTCCGGGTGCGGTGAGTGGAACACGATGGAGGAGCAGCAGACGGTCAAGGCTACCGCCGGCCAAGTGCGCGCGGCGTCGCGCAGCCGGAGCAAGGCCAAGCGGCTCGCGGACATCGACACCGATCAAGCGCGACGGATCCCCACCGGAATCGCGGAGCTCGATCGCGCGCTCGGAGGCGGCGCGGTCGCAGGCGGCGTGGCGCTCTTGGGCGGAGACCCCGGCATCGGAAAGAGCACGCTCTTGATGCAGGCCCTCGCCGCGATCGCAAAGCAAGGCAAGCGCGCGGTGTATGTCACCGGCGAAGAGAGCGCGGCGCAGGTCGCGCTGCGCGGACGCAGGCTCGCGAAGAGCGGCGCCCTCCCCGGCGTGGAAGACGTGATCGTGCTCGCGACGACGGAGCTCGACGAGGCCACCGAAGCGCTTCGTATGGAGCCGCCCGAGATCGCGGTCATCGACTCCATCCAGACGCTCCGCGCCACCGAGCTCACCTCCGCGCCAGGCACCGTGAGCCAGCTCCGCGAAGTCGCGAGCCGCCTGATCGAGCTCGCCAAAGCGAAAGGCATCGCGCTCTTTTTGATCGGTCACGTCACCAAAGACGGCGCCATCGCCGGGCCCAAAGTTCTGGAGCATCTCGTCGACACCGTGCTCTCTTTCGAGGGTGACCGGAGCCACGCGTTTCGGATGGTCCGCGCGACCAAGAACCGCTTCGGTCCCGCGCACGAGGTCGGCGTGTTCGAGATGGTCGAGCAAGGGCTCCGCGAGGTCCCAGATCCCAGCGCGCTCTTTTTGGCGGAGCGTCCAGACCAAGCGGCCGGTTCGGTCGTCGCGGCCACCGCAGAAGGCAGCCGTCCGCTCTTGGTCGAGGTGCAAGCCTTGGTCGCACCCGCGGCGTACGGCGCGGCCAGGCGTGTCGTGAGCGGGCTCGACGGCAACCGGCTCGCGATCCTCCTGGCGGTCCTGGAGCGCAAAGCCGAGATCCACGTGCTGGATCGGGACGTCTTCGCGTCGGTCGCAGGAGGCGCTCGCATCGATGAGCGCGCGCTCGATTTGGCCATCGCCATCGCGGTTGTTTCGTCGCTCTACGACCGCCCGATTGGCCAAGACGTCGTCGCGTTCGGAGAGGTCGGCCTGGCGGGCGAGATCCGCGCGGTTCCCCGCATCGGCGCGCGCTTGATGGAAGCGCGCAAGCTCGGGTTCAAAAACGTCGTGATGCCCGCCGGACAAATGGATCGGCTGACCAAGCAAGAGAAAAAGGGGCTCACGCTCATCCCCGTGAAGACCTTGCCCCGCGCCCTCTCGACGCTCTTTGAATAGAGCTGCGCAGACCGCGCTCAGTGATGGCTCTTCGCGAGTGAGCTGAGTACGCTCCGCGCATGAAAGCCATGCGACTCGCGACCCTTGGAGAAGGGGTCCCCTTTGAGATGTTCGACAAGCCGGACGCCGCGCCGGGCCCCAATGAGATCGCGATTCGCGTAAAGGCCGCGGGAGTCAACCCGGTAGACGTGAAGCTCCGCCCCGGCAGCATGCCGATCGCACCGAGCGCGCCGCACGTCTTCGGTTGCGACGCCGCGGGAGAGGTCGTCGCGGTCGGCGCGAGCGTGACCCGGTTCGCCGAGGGAGACGCGGTCTACGGCTGCGCGGGCGGGTTGGTCGGTCGCGACGGTTCGTACTCCCAGCGAATGGTCGGCGACGCGCGCCTCTTCGCGAAGAAGCCCGCGAACCTCTCCTTCCGCGAAGCGGCCGCGCTCCCCCTTGTCGCGATCACGGCGTGGGAAGCCTTGGTGGACCGCGCGCGTGTCCAAGCTGGCGAGCGCGTCCTCGTGCACGGAGGAACGGGGGGCGTGGGGCACATTGGCGTGCAGCTCGCGAAGGCGGCCGGCGCGGTCGTCTACACCACCGTGTCGACGCCGGAGAAGGCCGCGATCGCGAGACGCCTCGGCGCAGATGAGACCATCAACTATCGCGAGCAAGACGTCGTTGAGCTCGCGGGGTCGCTGCCAGGAGGGGGCTTCGATGTCGTCTTCGACACGATCGGTGGAGACAACATCGCGTCGTCGATCGCGGCACTGGCCAACTACGGACGATGCGCCACGACCGTGTCGATCGAGGCGACCCCCGATCTGACTCCGCTCCACCTCAAGAGCGCGAGCCTCCACGTCATCTTCATGCTGATCCCGATGCTCACGAGCGAGAGGCTCGACCACCACGGCGAGATCCTTACGCGCGTCGCGAACCTCGTCGACGCTGGACGCATCACGCCGTTGGTCGACGACAAGCGCTTCACGCTCGAGCAGGTCGACGCCTCTCACGAATACTTGATGTCCGGAAAAGCGATCGGGAAGGTCGTCCTCGACATCGACTGACTGATTCGCCGGGCAGCGGCGCGTATGTGCAATTGGCAAAAGAGTAGCGAGCGCGCAGGTCCCTCGCTCTCTTCGTCAGCGCGCCCGTTGTTGGGCTGACCTACATTCGTTCCGCGTAATCACGGATCGTGTCGGTCGCGACGTCCCGAAACCACCGGTACCCGGGGTCTCGATGTTGGGTCGCGTGCCAGGTCATCTTGATGTGGAAGCGAGGGAGCGACTTGAGCGGGTGCGGGAAGACGCGAACATCTCGGTGACGCGCCCAAAAGCGGGCGGTCGGTGTCGGGAGCGTCGCGACCAAACGGGTGCTCGCGACCAGCTGGGCCAGCCCGTGCAGATAGCCGATGCGGATCACAACGTCGCGCTCAAGCCCATGGTCACGCAAGAACTCGTCGACGAGCCCCAAGACCTCAGGACGCTCACCGGGAACGAGCTGCACGTGTTGTGACGCGAGCCAACGCTTCTTCGTCATCCGCCCGCCATACGCGACGTGCAGCGGTCCTGCGATCACGCTCCAGCCGATCGGGCGGTCCGTGCGGTTCGTGTAGAAGTCCGGGTGCTTGAGGTCGAGCGCGCCAACCACGAGGTCCACTTTCCCGCCGAGCAGCCGCGTCTCCGCGTCGCCCTCGTACCCAACGACCGTGAGGCGCGCTTTGGGAGCGACCTGCATCCGCTGGTGGAGCGTCGTCAATGATCCGCCACCGAGAACATCTGGCAGCATAATGCGAAACGTCCGGTTGTCGGTCGCGGGATCAAACTCGCGGATCTGCCGAAGGCGCTCCAAGCTGCCGAGCGCGTGACGAAGCGGCTCCTGCAGGCTCACCGCGGTCGGCGTGAGCTCCATCCCGCGACCGGTGCGAACGAGGAGCGGATCGTCAAACGCGATCCGGAGCTGAGCGAGCGCGCGGCTCACCGTCGGCTGCGACTTCCCGAGCGCGCGCGCGGCGTCACTCACGCTCTCCGCGCGCAAGACCGCCGCGAGCGTGACGAGGAGATTCAGGTCGAGACCGTCCAGCGGCGCAATATTCACGTGACGAATATTATCATGCGCACTCCATCATCGCACGCATACCACTCAGTGAGTAGTGAGTAGCTATGAACCATCACATGAAAGCTCTCGCGTTCACCCTTGCCCTCGTCGCCATCGCGGCCTGCGGAAGCAACGACTCCACAGCCGCGTCGACCACTCCCATCGACATCCCGGCGGAGGTCGCCGTTGCTGCCGTGCTCCCGCTCGGCAACAAGGAGCTCGCCCAGCGCGCGGTTAACGCGATGTTCGTCGACTTCGACGTCGAAGCGTCCGAGGCGCTCCTCGCCCCCGACTACATCCAGCACAACCCAGGCGTCCCAACCGGAGCCGCGCCTCTCCTCGGCTTCCTCCCCGCGCTCCAGGAGGCCGGGCTTCGCGTGACCACGCACCGCGTCTTCGGCGAAGGGGACCTGGTCGTCATGCACAGCACGTACGAGAACGCGCAAGCGTTTGGCGCGGAGACCCTCGTCGGCTTTGACGTCTTCCGCATGGAGAACGGTCGCGTCGCGGAACACTGGGACAACCTTCAAGCTCCGCCCGCGCAGACCGCCTCGGGCCGGTCGATGACGGACGGTCCTGCTCAGGTGTCTGATGTGAACCAGACGGCCGCGAACAAGGCGCTCGTCGAAGCGTTCGCGCGAGAGGTGCTCATCAATGGGCGCTTCGACACCATTACGGACTACATCGTCGCGGACCCCGGTGCGTATCTGCAGCACAACCCGAAGATCGCGGACGGGCTCGAGGCGATCGGACCGGCGTTCGCGGCGATGGCAGAGGCAGGCCAAGCGCTCACCTACACGCGCGTACACAAAGTGATCGCCGAAGGAAACTTCGTCCTGACGATGTCAGAGGGAACCATGGGCGACACGCCGACGGCGTTCTATGACCTCTTCCGCATCGAGAGCGGGAAGATCGTCGAGCACTGGGACGTCATCTCGGCGATCCCGGCCGACATGGCGCACGCGAACGGCAAGTTCTAGCCAGCAGGCACAGGGACGGCGCGGTCACGTGATGTTTGTTCGCGTGTCCGCGCCCGTCGTCCAGCAAGATCGTCGCGCTCGCCGAGCTGACCGGGTCGGCTCGAAACACCGCAGCGCCCATGGCGCGAGGAAACGAGGTGTTGTCGTGCGTGACCGTCTCGGGCGGTGGCGGCCCAAAGACGTCGCCTACGGCCGCCAGATTGTCATTCTCGCGCCCGCGGAATCACGCCGTTCCCGACGACGTTCTTCCCGCGCGACCAAAAGGTCGCCTACTCTCACGCCGTGCTCGCACACGAACTCCCTCCCTGGTTCATCCGCGCCCTCGCGTTCGTCTTCGGCGCGCTCTGGGGCAGCTTCCTCAACGTCGCGATCTATCGCTGGCCACGCGACATGTCCGTCGTGTCGCCGCCGAGCCACTGCCCCCACTGCAAGACGCCCATCCAAGCGTGGCGCAACGTCCCGATTTTCGGTTTCATCGCGCTCAAGGGGAAGACGGCCTGTTGCGGCGAGAAGCTCACCGGGCGCTATGCGCTCGTTGAGCTCATCGGCGCGGTCTTGTGTCTGGCCATCGCGGAGCAATTCATCGTACGCGCGCCCATCGACGCGACCATGGCGTCCGTGGCGCTTGAGACGCTGCTCTACTTCATCTTCGCGTGCGGCTTGGTGGTCGCGACATTCGTCGACCTCGAGTGGATGGAGATCCCCGACGAGGTGAGCTTACCCGGAGCCGCGCTTGGGTTGGCGACCGCACCCTTGCGCGTCGGTCCCGGGCTCGAGAGCGCGCTTCTTGGGGCCGGCGGCGCGTACCTGGTCATCCAGCTGCTCTTTGTATGGACCTACGAACGCTTGTTCGGGCGACGCGGAATGGGCGAAGGCGACTCCAAGCTCTTGCTAATGATCGGCGCGTTCCTCGGTTGGCAAGGCGCGGCCTTCGCCATCTTCGCGGGCTCGCTCCAAGGCGTGCTCGCGACTCTCATCACGACGCTCACCGGTGCCCAACTGGGACCGAAGCGCTCGGTCGACGATCCGGTCAAGCCGGAAGACATCTTTCTCGACCCCGGGTTCGCGGTGGCGCTCGATGAGACGAGCCGACCGATCGTGAAGAGCGACGCGCTGGTTGAAGATCAACCGCTCACTCTGGTTCTCTTCGAAGGGACAGCGCATGTTCGGGTCACCGTCGATGATCAGGTGGCGGCAGATTCCGACGGCGACGCCGCGTCGGCTGGCGCAGCAGAGGCGGAAGACACGGTCGACATCCCCGAAGCCACCAGCGCCTCTAACGCGGACGACGAGTCCGGTCCGGCGAAGATCCCCTTCGGGCCGTTCCTCGCGCTCGCCGCGCTTGAGTACTTGTTCTTCGGCGAGGTGATCATCGAGTGGTATCTCGGTCTCTTCGGCCCATGAACGGAGCGCCCCGATGGAAGTGAAGTATGCGGAAACGCGCGACGCCGCGAGGTCACCCGCTCCCGTTTGCCATCTTCCGTCTCGGCGGTGTCCAGCACGCGCGCTGGCACGACGCCTTGCTGTATACCGTTCGACGTAGCGACTCCGAAAACCGGGCGCTTGCAACGAGTAAATCCGGACACTTACGAGACATTTCAACGCCATTCGTATACTATCCGTATACATTTTCGATGTCCAAAGGCGTGCATGCGCCGTGGTTGCGGCGTATCTATGAGTTGTGGCGACGCCGGCTGACATAGAGGTCTTCGACTACCTCGACTACCGGGACTACCTCCGCGCGTACTACGACGCGAAGAAGGCCTCCGGCCGTGGCTTCTCGTACCGCGTGTTCTCTCGCCTCGCCGGCCTCAAGTCGCCCAACTACTTGAAGCTGGTGATCGATGGGGACCGCAACCTCACTCCGGCCATGGCGCAGCGCTTCGGCGCCGCTTGTGGTCTCGACGGCGACGGCCTGCTCTTCTTTGAGCACCTGGTCGCGTTCAACCAGGCCAAGACCTCGACCGAGCGCGCCCGTCGTTACCGTGAACTGAGCGGTCATCGCGGGTTCCGCCGCGCGCAGAAGCTTGACCTCGCGCATGCCGCCTATCACGGCGAGTGGTTCATCCCCGCGATCCGAGAGCTGGCCCTGAGCGACTCGTTTCGCGCTGACCCCGAGTGGATCGCGAAACAGATGATCCCGTCCATCACGAAAGCGGACGCCACCCGAGGCCTCCGCGTGCTGGAGGAGCTCGACATGCTCAAGGTCAACCCGGACCTCACGGCGTCCCCGACGGACACGTTGGTGTCGACCGGCGAAGAGACCAAGTGGGTTCACATCGGCGAGTACCACCGCGTGATGATGCAGCGCGCCGCGGAGTCCATCGACCTCGTCCCCTCGGCGGAACGCGATATCTCTTCGGTCACCCTCTGCCTCGACGACGGAGCGCTGCTCTTGGTCAAGCGACGCATTCAAGAGCTCCGGCAAGAGCTGCTCGCGATGTCCGAAGAAGCCGCCGACCCGTCCCAGGTGGTCCAGCTCAACTTCCAGCTCTTCCCGCTCACACGCGGCACCAAGGAGAACCCATGATCTCGCGCGCCTACCTTCACATGATCGCGACCGCGCTCTTCGCTGCGAGCGTGATCGCCGTTCCGCTGACACTGGGCTGCGTCGGCACCGAGAGCGGAAACCCGCCCATCGCGAACGAAGAGAAGATCATCGTTGAGGTCTCCGACGCGTTAGAAACCGTTCGCGCGATCGGACTGGAAGGCGCGATGGAAGGCGCGGACGAGGTTCAGTACGTGGGCATCGGGAGCGGCTCGCGCTTTTTGAAGTTCCCCGTCAACGAGGACGGTAGCTTTGAATTCGAGACGCCGTTCGACTCGTCCGTCGCCCGTCTCCAAGCGCTCAACAGCGCGGGCCGGTCGGACGTGGTGGACCGCGACCTGGGCGAGGGAGTGCTCTCTGGCTGCTCCATCGCGCCGACCCCCACGTTTCTCGATCTCCGCGTTGGGAACACAATCACGGTCACGGACGCGTGCGGCGCAGCCGACGAGACGTTCCAGTTCGGCGACGCGGGCTTCTCACTCGTTGGTCGACGCGCCGCAGATGGCTTGGTCGAATACGACATCGCGCATGACGGACGCCGCGGAGAGTCCGAAGACCTCTTCCTCATCACGACCGAAGGCGGCGTGATCGCCGCGTCTCTCTACGCCTGCCCTGAATGCGACCCGCCCGTCGGCGCCGCGATGATGCCGCTCGCCGCCGAGCCCGCCGACCCCGCGACCGAGTAGTCGCGTCCACAAGCTCATGTCCTCGCCTGTCTCCGCCGGAGACGACGGGATCCCTTTGCCCTCTATCCGACTCAACACCCAACCACGAGACTCGACTATGTACCGCCAACGTATCCCTCTTCTCTTCCTCGCGATGGTCGCGACCGCGGCGCTCGCCGCCTGCACGTCCTCGCACCCTGAGCTCACCAAATCCGAAGCCCGAGAGATGTCGCGTCGCTCCGACATCGACTTTTGCGCGGAGCGCGACTGGTATGACGACGGCGAGTGTGACGTCTTCTGCCAGGAGCCGGACCCCGACTGCGGCGGCTGCGAAGTGGGCTGCGACTGGGGATGCCGCGAGCCCGGATTGGACGCGGCGTGCGTCTTGCCAGATGAGTACCTCTGCTTGCGTGACCTCGGCGTCTGCGAACGACAGGACGACGGCGCATGCGACTGGACCGAGACCCCCGAGCTGACCGCGTGCGTCGCCGACCCCGATCCGATCCCCGGATGCGTCGTCGACGGTTGCGCCGGGACCGTCTGCCGCGGCGAAGACGAAGAGCCGGTCTTCACGACCTGCGACCGCGACGGCTCGTGCTTCGCGGAGCACGGGACCTGTGAACGCCAGCCCGGCGGCGAGTGCGACTGGAGCCCGAGCGCGGCCCTCGACATGTGCCTGGGCGAAGATCCCGAGCCCGTGTTCGTCCACCCGTCGTGTGAGGTCAGCGGCTGCAACAGCGAGCTGTGTACGAACCTCGGCGAAGGGCTGAGCTCGGCGTGTGTCGCGCTCCCGGAGTTCGCTTGCTACGTCGCCGCGATCACGGAGTGCACCGTGCAGACCTCTGGCGAGTGCGGATGGACGCAGACCGAAGAGCTCCTCGTCTGTCTCGACGAGTCACGTGAGCCTGAGCCTGAGCCTGAGCCTGAGCCCGGTCCGAGCGTTCACCCGTCCTGCGAAGTGGGCGGTTGCAACAGTGAGCTTTGCGGCAACCTTGGCGATGTCGGAGGCAGCGCGTGTGTCGCCCTTCCCGAGTTCGCTTGCTACCGCGACCCGTCGGCGGCTTGCACCGTGCAGCCGACCGGCGACTGTGGATGGACCCGCACGGAAGAGCTCGTGATGTGCATCGAAGACGCGCGCGGCGGCGAGCCGATCGAGTGCGTCACGGGCGGCTGCTCAGGACAGATCTGCTACGACTCCCGCGAAGAGAGCCCGACCACCACGTGCGAGATCACGCCGGAGATCGCGTGCTTGCAAGAGGTCGGCGAGTGCGCGCTGCAAGCGGACGGCGCGTGCGGCTGGACCCCGACCGACGAACTCGCGATGTGCCTCGAAGACGCCTAGCGAACAAAGGACGACAAGAAAGAAAGCCACGCGCCCGCGTGGCTTTTCTTTTGTCAGGCCTCAGCGGGCAGGGGACGAAACCATCGAAGCAGCATCACGATGTTGATGACGACGAAGAGGAGACACAGCGCGGCGAGCAAGAGCGCCCACCCATACGTCCCGGGAGGCTCGTCAGCGAGCAGCACCATCGATTCACTGGAAACCGGGATCCCCATTCCGGAGAGGTAGCCGCTGACCGCGGAGAACCGAGACCCCAGGTCGCCGACGGTCACCAGTCGACCCGTGAACTCACGTTGAGCGATCTGCGCGTCGCCCATGACCTCCACCTGCACCAAGACATCTCGCTGGCCCGCGAGCGGAAACACCGCGTACTCGGAACTCGCGCGCGAGTACCGGACCATCCCGCTCGCCATCGGCGTGCCTGAGATGGTCACAAAGGTGTTCGGAGTCAGGGTCGCGACATCGAGCTCCACGACCTCACCGGCCATGTGGGCGGTCTCGTCGGCGAAGAAGTACTCAATGTCGAGCCGGAGCGTGAACAGGAACGCGATCGACATCGCGACGGCCAGGGCCATCATCGTCATCGTCGCGAGTCGTTTGCCTGCTGGAGCCGCCGGAAGAGCGACCAACTCAGGGTCAATCCGCTCCGAAAGGTCAGCAGTTTCAATGGTCTTCGCTTGGGCCACGGTGGATCGACACCCTACAACCGAAAAGGTTCTGTGTTTTTTGTGACGGGGCCGGCCCGCCATGAAAACTAGACCAGAATTGAAAAAAGCCCGCAACTGAGCGGGCTTTTTCGGGAAGAAAGTGGCTAGTTCTTCTTGGCGGCGCGCTTCTTCGCGGCGTCGTGGATGTCGAGAAGGCGCGGCGTTGGGTACTTCTCGAAGCGGTTACGGAAGTCCTTATCGCTCGCGCGACCCTCGTGCTTGACGATCGCATCGATGAGCGAGCTGCGGGTGCCGAACTCGTCCTTCACGCGCGTGAGGACGGCGTGGAGGTGGAGGAGCTTCTTGTTGGAAACCAGCGCAAGACCCTTGTCTTCGTTGAGACGGTCCACGAAGGCAGACTCTCCAGCGAGGCCCTGAACAGCCTTCACGAGGCTCTTCTTGTCGCCGAAACGGTCTTTCACAATGCTGAGTGGGGAGGGCTTCATCGTATTGCTCACTTTGCGCGCCCGTTTGAGCCTGAATCGACCAGGAAACGGCGAGCGGACGGGGTGATTACCCGAGATTTCGCGTTCGCGCAAGCCGGTGCTCCGAACCCCGTCGAGCTGAAGCCGTGAATCGACCGAAGGTCGACCGTACCTTCAACAAAAGACCCCACAAATGACGAGCGCCGTGACCGCGACGACAAGTCGACGTCGTCGGGCTCTGCGCAACGCGGACGTTTTGGGTGAATCGACCGAAGCTCGAGAGGGTCTTCGAAAAACGACTCTAAAACAGATAACTTCCGGTCGATGACCGCCGAGTTCGTTCACCTCCACGTCCACAGCGAATTCACGATGCTGGATGGGTCGATCCGGATCCCAAAGATGGTCGAGAAGGTCGGCGAGATGGGTATGCCCGCCATCGCGCTCACCGACCGCGGGAACATGTTCGGCGCGGTCCAGCTCTACGAGGCCTGCGCTGGGACGGACGTGAAACCGATCTTCGGCGCCGAGGTGCAGATCACCGACGACCGTCACGACGCAAACATCAAACGTCCCTCCCACGTCATCCTGCTGGCGGGTTCCCAAGAGGGCTACCAAAACCTCGTGCGGCTCGTCAGCCTGGGCTGGGTCGAGGGCCTCCATCACGGCATCCCGCGGATCGACTTCGACACCCTCCGCGAACACAACAAGGACCTCGTCGGGCTCTCCGCGTGCCTCGGCGGTTACCTCCCGCAGCAGATCTTGATGCGCGGGGTCGAGGCCGGTCGCGACGCGATGGCCAAGCTGCGCGATAGCTTTGAGCCGAAGAGCTTCTACGCCGAGCTCGAGGACCACGGCTTCCCCGAGAACCGGCCGCTCAACCAAATCATCGTCGAGCTCGCGAACGACCTCGAGGTCCCGCTCGTGGCGACCAACTGTTGCCACTTCATGGAGCGTGACGCGGCCAAGGCGCAGATGATCCTCGGCGGCATCAAGAGCGGTCAGAGCATCCGCGAGGTCGAGGCGATGCACCACAACTCGGCGGAGATGTACCTGAAGACGCCCGACCAAATGGCGGAGCTGTTCAAGGACCTCCCCGAGGCGATTCAGAACACGATGGCGATCAGCGAGCGCTGCGCCGGCGTCGTGAACCCGTTACACAAGCCGAAGCTGCCGCGCTTCTCGGTTCCGGGGACGCAGTCCGAAGCCGACTACCTCCGCGAGATCTCCCGCGAGGGATTGCAGACGCGGCTCCGTGAGCTCGACGCGCTTCACCAGACGTACAACGAAGAAGAGTACGCCGCGCGTCTCGAGCTGGAGCTCGACGTCATCAACAACATGGGGTTCCCGGGGTACTTCCTCATCGTCCAGGACTTCATCATCTGGGCGAAAGAACACGACGTCCCTGTGGGTCCCGGGCGCGGTTCAGGAGCGGGCTCGATCGTCGCGTGGTCGCTCCGCATTACCGACCTTGATCCGATCCCCTACGGGCTCCTCTTTGAGCGCTTCCTCAATCCGGAACGCGTGTCGATGCCGGACTTCGACATCGACTTCTGTATGGACAAGCGCGAGCTCGTCATCAACTACGTTCGCGAGAAGTACGGGCACCAGAGCGTCGGCCAGATCGCGACCTTCCACCAGCTGAAGAGCCGCAGCGTCGTGCGTGATGTCGGCCGCGTGATGGGGTTCGCGCCGGCGGACAGCGCGCGCATCGCGAGCCTCATCCCCGAACCGGTCGGCGGTAAGCCGCCGTCCATCAAAGAAGCGCTCGAGCTCGAGCCGCGGCTGAAGCAGGTCTATGAACACGAGCATGGCGTGGGCGAGCTCATCGACACCGCGCAGGAGCTCGAGAACCTGACGCGACACGCCGGCATGCACGCCGCGGGGGTCGTGATCAGCGAGGGCCCGATTTGGGACCACGTCCCCGTGTTCTGTCCGGACGACGACGTCTACGTCACGCAGTACCACAAAGACGATGTCGAAGCGGCCGGCCTCGTGAAGTTCGACTTCCTTGGGCTGCGCACCCTGACCGTGCTCGACATCGCGGTGAAGCTCATCAACAAGCGACCGGACCGCGAGAGCAAGTTCCGCCTCGAAGCGATCCCGCTGACCGACCTCGCGACCTACGCGCTGCTGCAGTCCGGCGAGACGACCAACGTCTTCCAGCTCGAGTCGACCGGCATGCAGGGGCTCTTCAAGCAGCTCAAGCCAGACTGCTTTGAGGACATCGTCGCGGCGGTCGCGCTCTACCGACCGGGGCCGATGGGCGCGGGCATGCATACGGACTTCGTGCTCCGGAAGCACGGCAAGCAGAAGGTCACCTACCCGGACCCGAGCTTGGAAGACGTCCTGCGCGATACCCGCGGCGTCATCGTCTACCAGGAGCAGGTCATGCAGATCGCGCGCTCCATGGGTGGCTACTCGCTCGGCGGAGCCGACCTCCTTCGTCGCGCGATGGGCAAGAAGAAGAAAAAGGAGATGGACAAGCAGAAGCTCATCTTCGTCGCCGGCGCGGAGAAGAACGGGCACTCCAAAGAAAAGGCGGTCGAGGTCTTCGACCTGATGGCGTTCTTCGCGGGCTACGGCTTCAACAAGTCGCACTCCGCCGCGTACGCGCTGATCACCTACCAGACCGCGTACCTCAAGGCGCACTTCCCCGTTGAGTTCTGCTGCGCCACGCTCTCCGCCGACAAAGACAAGACCGACAAGGTCGTCCGCACCGTCGCCGAGGCGCGCTCGATGGGCATCACCGTTTTGCCTCCTGACGTCAACGAGTCCGAGGTCGACTTCACCGTCGTCTACGCGCCAGACGAAGCCGTCATCGATGGGCAGCCCATCACGCGCCCGAAGAACAAACCGCTGAGCTCGCGCGGGACCCTGCGCGACCCGATGGGTCCGAAGATCCGCTTCGGGCTCGGCGCGATCAAGGGCGTCGGCGGAGGCGCGCTCGACTCGGTCTTCGAAGAGCGAAACGGCGAAGAGGGGGAGCAGCCCTTCATCGATCTCTTCGATTTCTGTGGGCGCGTCGACCCGCGACGCGTCAACAAGAGCGTCGCGACGGCCCTGGTCGCGTGCGGCGCGTTCGACACCGTCCACGCGGCCGGCGGGATCACGCGCGCCCAAGCGACCGAGGCGGTCGAAGCGGCCATCGCGCGCGGCAAGCGGATGGCGCAAGAACGCGCGAGCGGGCAGACCAACCTCTTCGGTTTACTCGGCGACCCGGACGCGGACCAAAAGGTCTCCATCGCGGCCGGCGCGTTCCCAAACGTCCCGCCGTGGGACTCCACCGTTCTGCTGCAAAAAGAGAAGGCCTCCCTCGGCTTCTACGTCTCCGGTCACCCGCTCGACCGCTACGCCTCGGAGCTTCGCCGCGTCTGCAACGCGACCACTGAGACGCTCCAACAGCTCGACAAGTTCTACCGCGTGCAGATCGGCGGGTCGGTCGAGGGTTATCGTGAACGGCGAACGAAGACCGGTAACACCATGGCGTTCTTCGCGCTGGAAGATCCGCTCGGGCGCGCCGAGGTGATCATCCGGCCCAAGCAGCTCGAAGACGATCGCGTTCGCGACATCTTGCGGTCTGGCGAGGCGGTGATCGTGATCGGCAAGGTCAAGCACGAACGCGACCGCATGGCTGGGGACGACGCCGAACCAGAAGCGAAGATCGTGCTCGACGACGTCAAGTTGCTGAGCGACGCGCTCAAGGCGCGGACACGGCGGGTCGAGGTCAAACTTGCGATGACCGACCTGCACGACGGCTCGCTCCGTGGCCTTCGCCAAGCGCTCGAGAGCCACCCGGGCCCCTGCCCTGTCACCCTCGAGCTTCGCGAAACTGGCGCGTTCGCCGCGACCTTTAACGACATCGGCATGTCCGTTGATCCGACCGATGCCTTGATGGCCAGCTTAGAGCGACTCTTTGGCGGCAAGGTCTGCGAGCTCAGGTAGTCGGGACGAGCTGTTGACCCACGCGCCCTGCGGCCCTTTCCTTAAGCCATGATCACCGTCGAAGACCGCGTCCGCGTGGGCGCTTCTCCTGAAGAGGCGTTCGCGTTCCTCGCTGACTTCCGGAACCTCCCGCGCTGGGACGTCGGCATCGCGAGCGCATCACTGGCCAAGCCCGCGGGCGAGCGCGAGGTTGAGGTGGGCGCTGAGTACAAGGTCGTCGCGCGCTTCCTCGGGCAACGCGTTCCGATGCGCTATCGGGTCGTGCGATACGACGCAGAGCGCGGTGTCGCGGAGCTCCACGCCAAGACCCCCACGGTCATCGCCAAAGACTTCATCACGGTCTCGGAGCGCCCCGGCGGCGCCGAGATCCACTGGCGCGCCGAGTTCACGATGCGCGGTCCGTTGCGACTGAGCGAAGCGGTGATGCGCCCGGTGTTCCAGCGCCTCGCGGACAAAGCGATGCAGGGTTTGCGCGACGCGTTCGCGCGGGGCGAACACACGGCGCGCGCGACCGCCTAGCGACGACGTCGTACCCTCGCTCATCGACACCCGACTCGACTGGGGCGAAGGCCCCTTTACACCTTCTCCGCGACTCGCCAATGCGCGACGCCACGTCGCCGCGGGTCCCTCAACCGCCGAGGTCCACTTCGAGGCGTTCGCGTCGCTGCCGCACCTCGACAACCTCAACAGCCTCAAACTGGGGCAGTCCGCGACCCTGGCGGCTCCCTTAGCCTTCGCTCAGGAGAAGTGCGGACCAAGCTCGGCCGGCGTGCCGATGGGCGTCAGATCCCAATCGTCGGTCGTCGCGCTCACCACAACACCGTTGTCTTTGCTGTAGAGGAGGAACGCAAACGACGAACCGAAGAACTCATCGTCGTCGTCTCCCTCGCCGCCGACCGATGCGATCGGGATCAAGTCTGGGTTGCTCCACTCTTGGTCGCCGTCGACCAATCGCAGTTCTTCGAGGTAGTCCTGAAACGAACTGACCATCAGGTCCGCGGCTTCGTCACGCGCGCTGTAGAAACGAACGTGCGTCGCTTCTCCCGACTCGTGCGCCCACGCGTCAGCGAGATCATCATCGATCGTAAACACGAAGGTCTTGCCGGCCCATGAATCGAGCAGGTCGTTGTCGGTGTCAAAGTCCATGCGGCGGACCGTAGCAAGACCCGAGCGGTAAGCACGCAGTCGTTTTCGCGAAAACGCGCGCGCTCCAGTTCAACCCCAAACACCTTGATTTGAAGGCACAACGGACCGAAACCCGCCGCAGGGGAGACGCGACGGGTTCACGCCTTCCTGCGTGACTCCTGCGAGCACGTGCAGGCCAGCAAGTATGAAGTGAGTAAGCGCCGCGCCGAGGGAAACGCGAAGCGCTAACCGAACGGATTAGCATCTCGTCGGCGCGCGGTAGCCTTGAGCGAAGCGAACGATCGGGTGAATGCGCGAAGCGCAGAGGGGGCGCGAATAGCCCCCGAGCCCCTAAATCAGAACTGCACGCCCAAGATCAAACGCAACGTCTGCGCGCGCTTGAGCCCTGGGTTGCCGCCCGGCACCTCGGGCTCGCCGCGGTAGGTGCGGTAACCGAGACCCGCGAGCGGGAAGAGAACCGCGTAGTGGAACTGCGCGTAGAAGCCGTCCAAGAAGTCAGGCCCATCCTCGCTGCGGTAGTAGAGCGCGGTGTCGATCTCGAAGCCGAGGTTCGGGTCGCCGCCGTAGGTCTGCACCTCGCGGGTCGCGCGGCTGTAGACGAAGTCGACGCTCGCGCCGAAGAGCTGTCCAAACGGGTTGCGGAGGATGTCGTAGCTGACCCCCGGACGCAGGTACCAAGCGCCCGCGACGCGTCCCATGATGTTGCGCCAAAGGATCTGGTCAACGCGGTAGTTGGGGTGGAACTGGAAGTTGCTCACGGTGTTGTCCGAGGTGTTCTGCACCAGCAGGCCCTGACGTGCGGACAAGCCGTCGACGTCCGCGTCACCCGTCGCCAAACCGGCGTAGAGACGAATGTTGAGCTTGTCGTCGAGCAAGCGGTACTCGCCCTCGAACGCGAACCCAAACTGACGGATCTTGATGTCCGACTGGGTGAACGAGTCGTTCTCGATGTTTTGGACGCGACCGCCGATGAAGACGGCCTCCATCTCGAGGCGAAGGTCGCCCCAAAGGAACTGCGCCCAGAGGTCGGGGATGTAGGCGCGCGCCTGGCGACGCACCAAGACGTCGCTGTTCATCCCCGGGAAGGCGTTGGTCGTGCCCGCCGACGACAAGAACTGGTTTCGGTAGACGAAGTACATGCCGGCGTTGAGGACCCAGTCGCCACGCTGGAGCGCGTCGCGCTGCTCTTCTGGATCGAGACGGCGCGCGATCGCGAAGACACCCTGCCGAATGTCGTCTTTGTTGGTCGCGTCGTAGGAGAGCTCCTGCAGACCGGTGACCGAGTTGCGGATGAGGCCCTCGTTCGCGAAGTCCCACGCGGCGATGAAGTAGAAGCCCGCGAGCTTCGTGAGACCCATGATGCGGTCGGCTTCGGTCGAGAAATCGGAGTCGATGCCCTCGCCGGCGTTCGCCAAGAGCCCGAGACCCCACTGGGACGGCATGCGCCCGAAGCGAAGCTGGCCGAGGCCGCGGTTGGTCACCTCGGCCCACGCACGACGCACGTAGATGGAGTCGCTGATGCTGTTGCGGAGCGCCTGCGGCGGGTTCTGCGTCGCGGTAAACGAGTCAATCGGGACGCCCGGGGTTCGCGCGGGACGGCCAAACGCACCTGGGGTGCTCCCGATCGCGTTGGCCCCTGGGGGCACGAAGGCGACACCGTCGGCGGTCGAGCCGAGGACCATGTTGTCGAAGACGTCGAGCATCATGTGGACGCGAACGTCATCGCTCAGCGCGATGGTCGGGCGGAGCCGAAGGCGCATGTTCGCGAAGCGCAGGCGGTCGCTGCCGCCACAGTCTTCCGCTTCGTCTCCGGTCGTCGGCTCATCCCCGCAGCCACCTTCCGGAATGGTGTCGCGGTCCGCGGGACGAAAGGCGTTAAAGGGCGCGTCGTCGCGTCCCAGGAAAAAGCTGTCCTGAAGCTCACCGCGAACGCGGAAGTAACCACGCAAGCTCAAGACTGACTGCGGCGCGGTCCATCCGGTGGTCGGGTCCGCCGCGCCAGGAGCGGCCTCTTCGAGCAGCGCTTCGTCTTCACCGGGATCGCCCTCGTCGCCCTCGCCCCAGTCGCCGCCGCCGTCGTCGACGTCAGGCATCGAGAGGTCAGGAGCGCGGAGCGCGGGGTCTTCGTCGCTTTCTTCCTCGTCGAGCTCTTCGTCGAGCTCTTCGTCGAGCTCCTCGTCGTCCAGCGCCTCTTCGTCGTCGAGTTCCTCGTCGAGCTCTTCTTCGAGGTCGTCGTCGAGTTCTTCGTCGAGGTCCTCTTCCAGTTCGTCCTCAACCGCTTCGTCCGCGTCGTCCTCGACGGCTTCGGCTTCGGTATCGGGGTCTGCCTCGGGCGACGCGCCTTCTGCCTGCGCGTGCCCCCATGAAGGAGCGGCGAGCAACAAAAGGAGGGTGGAGAGCAGGATCGCGGAGGGGCGCATCATGGTACTTTGCAAAAGAGGTAGGGCGAGCCGCCGCGGACGTAGCACGGCGTGAAAGAGCCGGTCAACGGCGCGGAATCCCCGCGGCCTGCTAGAGTCCTGCCGCTTGACGGCTTCCATGGCCCGACGCGAACCCTGACCTATGCCCAACCCTTCCCAATCTTCTTCATCCACTCGTTCTCGCGTGCGTTTCGTGCCGCTCGGAGGCCTCGGCGAGATCGGGATGAACTGCATGGTGTTGGACTTCGATGGACGACTTCTCGTCCTCGATTGCGGAGTCACGTTTCCCGCCCGAACCACCGGTTTAGACGTCATTCACCCGGATTTCGGCTGGCTATTGGACCGCCGGGACCAGGTCGACGCCATCATCATCACGCATGGGCACGAGGATCACATCGGTGGATTGCCCTATCTCGCGCCAGCACTGAACAAACCTATGTATGCGCCTCGATACGCTCGCGAACTGATCACGCGACGCTTCGAGGAGCACAAGTACGTGCCCCAGCTCCTCGAGATGAACGCTGGGCAATCGTTCGGCGTCGCCGGGATTGAGATCGAGCCCTTCGAGGTTGATCACTCGATCCCGGATTCGTTGGGGCTGATCTTTCGAACGCCCGTGGGACAGATCGTTCACAGCGGCGATTTCAAGATCGAGACCGAGTCCTCCCGCTTCGCCCGTGAGCGTCTTCAGCGCGCGGGAGAAGAAGGCGTCGCCATGCTGCTCAGCGACTCCACCAACGTCATGCGCGAGGGCCGCACGAAGAACGAAGACACGATCGAGGAAGCGCTCAGCGCGGTCATCGCGAAGCAGCCCGGACGGGTGGTGGTGGGGAGCTTCGCGTCCAACGTTCGACGCATGACCGCCCTGCTCCGCGCCGCGGAAGAAAATGGGCGCCGCGTCTGCTTCCTTGGACGCTCGGTCGAGCGCCACGGCGAGATCGCGCGCCGCTGCGGGATCATCAACGCGAAGCGTCAGCTCTTCGTCGACAAAGAGGTCGCTCAGCGCTTGCCGCGCAACCAGCTCCTCGTCATCGCGACCGGCACCCAAGGAGAACCCACCGCGACGCTGGGGCGCCTCGCCCGCGATGACAATCGCTACCTCTCGCTCGACGAAGACGACACGATCATCTTCTCGTCGCGGATCATCCCAGGCTGCGAGCGCGCGGTCTTCGACATGATGAACGTGTTCGCCGAGCGCGGGATCGAGGTCATCGATCGCCGCGACGCCGATGTGCACGCGAGCGGCCACGCGTGTCGCGAGGAGCAAGCAGAACTGATCGCCCTCACCCAGCCGCGCGCGTTCCTCCCGGTTCACGGGACGCATCGACACCTCACGATGCACGCCGACCTCGCTGAGGACGAAGGCGTTCCGCAGGTCGCGCTCGCGAAGAACGGTGACATCGTCGAGCTCACCCGCGAAGACATCGCGCTGGTGGGGCAGGTGCACTCGGGCCGTGTCTACATCAGTCGCGGCATGGAGATCGACGCGGCGACCCGGCGTGACCGGCGGCTGCTCGGTGAGCTCGGTGTCGCGACGGTCGCGCTGGTCGTCGACAAGCAGAGCATGAAGCTCACGCGGTCTCCGACCATCTCGACCAAGGGTGTCCTCAACGAAGCGGACCACGCGGAGCTGCTCCGTGATGGCGAGCGCTTCGTCGCGAAAGAGCTCGCGCGCTTCGCAGAACAGGACGACCTCGCGACCATGCGTGATCGCGCGCGCCGTTCGCTCAGTCGCTACCTCGTGCGGACGCTCAATCGCAAACCGATGACCATGGCGATCGTCCTGGAGGCCTCGTGAAACGCTCGTTTTTCGCTGTTCTTACTCTCGCCGGGCTCACCGCGTGTGGAGGCGCGCCCGCTGCGACCACGCCCGATAATCTGGGCAGCGCGCCAGCTTCATCCGCCCGTCGCGCGTCGTCCGACGTCGAGGCGACCGTTGCGATTGAAGAGGGTCGGCGCGCTCCGACCTCCCGCGAACTCCAGGTGATCCGCGCGCTCTCTGGCATCGCCGAACGCGTCCGGGGCTTGACCTTGCGTGAGCCGGTCGATGTCGAGGTGCACTCGCGCGCGCGGATGACCGCGCACTTGGTCGAGGGCTTGGAGGAGGAAGAGCTCAGCGTTGCAAAGAAGGTCTATGTCGCCCTCGGGCTGCTTCCCGAAGACGTGAACCTCAAGGACCTGCTCGAGCGCGTGCTCGGCGAACAAGTGGTCGGCTACTACGACCCGAAGACCAAGAAGCTCGTCGTTCGGGACGACGTGATGCAGGACCTCACGCGCTCGGTGGGGAACCAAGACGAAGCGCGCGTCGTGTTGGTTCACGAGATCGTGCACGCGCTCCAAGACCAACGGCTGACGCTCGGCGACGTTTACGATCTGGAGCGCGACTCCGACGCCGATACCGCCTTCCGCGCGGTCGTCGAAGGCGACGCCACTCTCGCGATGCTCGCGTACGCGGTCGAGCGGCAGGGCGCGGGTCTCGAGATGATCACGCAAGACCCAAGCGCGCTCGCGACCTTGATGGAGAACAGCAGCGGCGGCTTCGGCGGCGAGCTCTCGAGCGCACCGCTCATCTTGAAAGAGAGCTTGGTCGCGCCCTACAGCCGCGGGCTGGTCTTCAACGCGACGCTCTACCGCGATGGTGGATGGGGGCGGATCGACGAAGCGCATCGCACCCCGCCCGTCTCAACCGAGCAGATCCTTCACCCCGAACGGTACTCACGTGGTGAGCTCCCCGACGAGATCGTGCTCCCGCGTTTCACGACGCTCGACGCGGGGTTTCAGGAGATCGACGAAGATACGCTCGGTGAGATCGAGCTCGCGGTGTTCCTTGGCGTCCGACGAAACGCCGCCCCCACGGTCCATCGAACCGCCGCCGAAGGTTGGAGCGGCGACCGGCTTCGGGTCTATGAAGGACCTCGCGGTCCGGTCTGCATCTGGTTCACCGCCTGGGACAATGACGCCGAAGCCGCGGAGGCCTATCAAGCAGTGCTCGCCGGGCTCCCTGCTCCGGCCGATCCGCTCGATGTGAACCAAGCCGCCCATGTGGGGCGCGGGGTTCTCATCACGCTCAACCTGCCGAGGACGGCGAGCGCGGAGGTCGACGCGACCTTCCGTGCGTTCGCGCAGGCTCTTCCTCCCGAGCCCCCGCGCGTCGCCGCCCCTGCCGTCTCGCCCCCCTGAGGCATCCGCAATCCACAACTCGCCCAATCGCGCCCCAATAAGGACAGCGTATTGACGGGGATCGGGCCCGGCGTTACGTACCGCCCTCGGCGCGCCGGCCGCGCGCCATGAAGATAGGGAGTTGCGTGTGGAATCGCGGGTAAACGAGCTCAGCCCAGTGCTGGTCGAAGTGACGGTTGAGGTGCCCTGGGAACGGGTCAAAAAGGATCTCGACTCCACTTACAAGATCATTGGACGCACCGCGCGTATTCGCGGCTTCCGTAAAGGGAAGGTGCCGACCAAGGTCATCAAGCAGCTCTACGCCAAGCAGGTTCACCAAGACGTGAGCGGCGCGTTGGTGGAAGAGGGTCTTCGAAGCGCGGTCATGGAGCACGACATCCAGATCGTCGCGGAGCCCAAGGTCACACCGAAGGACATCAAAAAGGATGAGCCCTTCAGCTTCACCGCTGAGATCGAGGTTCGGCCGACCATCGAGAAGGTGGAGACGAACGGCCTGGAGGTCTGGCGTGATCTCTCCGCGATCGATGACGAGGCGATCGACAACGCGATCGACCGCATGCGCAACGAGCAAGCCGACCTGGTCGTGCCGGAGCCGGCGCGCGCGTCCAAGGCGGGCGACATCCTGACCGTCGACTACGTCGTGAGCGTGGACGGCGAGGTCCGCGAAGAGATGGGCGCCGAGGCGCGCAAGATCGAGCTCGGCACGGACACCTTGCTGGAAGACTTCGAGACCGCGTTCACCGGACAGAAGGTCGGCGACGAGCCTGAGTTCGATGTGACCTTCCCGGAGGACCACCAGAACGAAGAGCTCAAGGGCAAGACGGTCCACTTCGCCGCCAAGGTCGTTGAGCTTCAGGAAAAGCAGCTCCCCGAGCTGGACGATGAGTTCGCGAAAGACTGCGGTGACTTCGACACCCTTCTCGAGCTCCGCCTCGACATCCGCAAGAAGTACGAAGAGGACGCGACGCGCCGCTCAGAAGCCTCGATGAAGGACCAGGTCGTCGACGCCTTGATCGCGCAGAACGAAGTACCCGTCCCCGCTTCGATGGTCGCGCAGCAGCGCCAAATGATGATGTATGAGCTCTACCAAATGATGCAGGGCTTCGGCGGAGCCATCCCCGGCATGTTTGACGGCCTCGATGACCGCGCGGAGCGACGTGTGCGCGCCGGCATCTTGCTCTCCGCGCTCGCGAAGCAAGAGCAGCTCAACGTCACAGACGAAGACATTGAAGAGAAGCTGAAGCAGCTCGCCGAGGCGAGCGGCAAGCACATCGCGAAGGTCCGCGTGGAGCACTCCGGCGAGAAGCGCGAAGAGCTCGAGTCCCAGGTCCTCGAGGAGCGGCTGATCGAGTTCCTCCTCAACAAGGCCACCGTGCACGAAGGCGCGCCTCCGACTCCCGAACCGGCTGAAGCGGTCGCGAGCGGAGAAGAGGAATGACGAGCATCCTCGACCGAGACCACGCCGCGATCATCCCCATGGTCGTCGAGACCACGCACCGCGGCGAGCGCCGGTGGGACATCTACAGTCGTCTGCTCAAGGACCGCATCGTCTTCTTGGGCACCGAGGTCAACGACGACACCGCCAACGCGATCATCGCGCAGATGCTCTTCCTCGAGAGCGAGGACCCCGAAAAGGAGATCCTCTTCTACATCAACAGCCCAGGTGGCGTGATCACCGCTGGCCTCGCGATCTACGACACCATGCAGTACCTCAAGTGCCCGGTCGCGACCGTGTGCTTGGGTGAAGCCGCGTCGATGGCGGCCTGGCTTCTCGCGGCGGGCCATCCGGGGATGCGTCGCTCCCTCCCGAACAGCCGGATCATGATCCACCAGCCGCTCGGCGGCGTTCGCGGCCAGGCTTCGGATGTCGAGATCCACATGAACGAGATCTTGACCCTCAAAAAAGAGATGACGCGGCTGCTCTCTGTTCACACCGGGCGCGATCCGGAGCAAATCAGCAAAGACATCGAGCGAGACAATTTTCTTTCGCCAACCGAGGCGCGGGACTACGGCATCATCGATGAGGTGATTTCTCACCGCAAAACCCCGCGCGGGAGCTGACGGGAACACGAAAGCGTCGCTTTCCGTTTGTCTTTTGGTGCCCTCCAGCGAGGAACGGCGCCGTCCATACCTTGCCCCCCAAATGGCCGGGCGCTAGACTCATCCCAGCAACGTTTTGGGAGGGGTTTGGTCGGTTTCGTCCACTTCAATCGAAGCCGCTGAAGAGGGCTGAGGCTCTTTTTCCAACGACATTCCATCACCCTGTCACACCCCCTTGCTATCCATGTCTTCCCGAAGCCCAAACCGAACGAGTCGCTGAGTGGATCGTAGACGAGACGACACCCAAGGAAATCTCCAGTGCTCCTTCTGCGGTAAATCCCAGAAGGAAGTGAAGAAGCTGATCGCAGGCCCCACGGTCTACATCTGCGATGAGTGCATTGGTCTGTGTAACGACATCATCGCCGAGGAGGTGGATCGCGAAGATTCGCTCGCCTCCGGCGCTCCGCTCCCCAAGCCCGCCGAGATCAAAGAGATCCTGGACGAGTACGTGATCGGACAGTCCCGCGCGAAGAAGATCCTCTCCGTCGCGGTGCACAACCACTACAAGCGCATCGACAGCAAACTGGCCGCTGACGATGTCGAGCTTCAAAAGTCGAACATCCTCCTGCTCGGGCCGACCGGTTCCGGCAAGACCCTCCTCGCGCAGACCCTCGCGCGGATCCTCAACGTGCCGTTCGCGATCGCGGACGCGACCACGCTGACCGAAGCGGGGTACGTCGGCGAAGACGTCGAGAACATCATCGTCCAGCTGCTCCAGAACGCGGACCATGATGTCGAGCGGGCGCAGCGCGGGATCGTCTACATCGATGAGATCGACAAGGTCGCGCGAAAGGGCGACAACCCCTCGATCACGCGCGACGTCAGCGGTGAAGGTGTCCAGCAGGCCCTCCTCAAGATCATTGAGGGCACGGTCGCGAACGTCCCGCCGAAGGGCGGCCGGAAGCACCCGCAGCAGGACTTCCTTCAGATCGACACCTCGAACATCTTGTTCATCTGTGGCGGCGCCTTTGTCGGCCTCGACCAAGTGATCGAGCGACGTATCGGTGAGAAGACGCTCGGCTTCGGTGCGGACATCCCGTCCCAGCGCGACAAGAAGATCGGCGAGCTCCTTGAGAAGGTGCAGCCCGAGGATCTCCTCAAGGCGGGTCTCATCCCCGAGTTCATTGGTCGACTCCCGGTCATCGCGACGCTCCACGAGCTCAGCGAGGACGCACTTGTCGACATCCTCACGAAGCCGAAGAACGCGCTCGTCAAGCAGTACGCGAAGCTCTTCGAGATGGACGGCGTGAAGCTCTCCTTCTCGACGCCTGCGCTTCAGTCAGTGGCTCGTGCCGCCCTGGACCGCAAAGCGGGTGCGCGCGGGCTCCGCGCCATCATGGAGCACTCGATGCTCGACATCATGTACGACGTCCCCTCTGAGATTGGCATCAAAGAGGTGGTCGTTGGAGAAGAGGTCATCACCAAAGGTGAGAAGCCCCTCATTGTCTATGAGAAGAAGGAAGCGGAAGCGGAACTCGCGTAGCCGCTCGCTCTCTCGCTCGACCGTTCTGACGACGAGCACTTGGGCACGAGACTCTTGGTCCCTGTCCGTGTGCTTCACCGTTGCGCCTCACCGTGGCGCGCCCCACATAGAAACCACACGTTCTCTCACCAGGCGCCCTCTCATGGGCGCTTTGGCGCTTACTAAGGCTGGGTATTGATGTTCTTCCATAAGAACGACAACGACAAAAACGACAAGCAAGAAGCCGGTCGGGTGGTTCCGCTCCTCCCGCTTCGCGACATCATCGTCTTCCCGCACATGGTCGTCCCCCTCTTCGTGGGCCGCGAGAAGTCCATGAACGCGCTCGAAGAAGCGATGAGCCACGACAAGGAGATCCTCCTCGCGGCGCAGAAGAAAGCCAAGACCAACGACCCCGCGCCGGAAGACATCTTCCAGGTCGGCACCGTCGGCACGATCATTCAGCTGCTCCGTCTGCCCGACGGCACCGTGAAGGCGCTCGTCGAGGGGAAGCGACGCGCGAAGATCAAGCGCTTCGTTCCCAACGAGGACTTCTTCCTTTGCGACATCCAGGCGCTCGAGGACACGGTCAGCCCGACCGTGGAAATGGAAGCGCTCATGCGCTCCGTGCAGTCGACGTTCGAGACCTACGTGAAGCTCAACAAGCGTATCCCGCCTGAGATGCTGATGACGGTCCAGACGATCGACGACCCCTCGCGGCTCGCCGACACCATCGTCGTCCACCTCAGCAGCATCAAGCTCAACGACCGCCAGGAGATCCTGGAAGAGCGTGACGCCGCCAAGCGCCTTGAGCGTCTCTTCGAGCTCATGAACGCCGAGATCGAGATCCTCCAAGTGGAGAAGAAGATCCGCTCTCGCGTGAAGAAGCAGATGGAGAAGTCGCAGAAGGAGTACTACCTCAACGAGCAAATGCAGGCGATCCAGAAGGAGCTCGGCGAGCGCGACGAGTTCAAGACGGAGATCCAAGAGATCGAGGAGCGGCTCGGCGACAAGAAGCTCACGGACGAGGCGTACGCGAAGATCAAAAAGGAGCTCAAGAAGCTCAAGATGATGCAGCCGATGAGCGCCGAGGCGACCGTCGTCCGCAACTACATCGACTGGGTCCTCTCCCTCCCGTGGTTCGACAAGAGCGAAGAGAACTACGACATCGACCACGCGCAGAGCATCCTCGACGAGGATCACTACGGCTTGAAGAAGCCGAAAGAGCGCATCCTCGAGTACCTCGCGGTGCAAGCGCTCGTGAAGAAGCTCAAGGGCCCGGTGCTCTGTTTGGTCGGTCCGCCGGGTGTCGGTAAGACCTCGCTCGCGCGCAGCATCGCCCGCTCGACAGGTCGCGAGTTCATCCGGCTCTCGCTCGGCGGCGTGCGTGACGAAGCGGAGATCCGCGGTCACCGGCGGACCTACATCGGCGCCCTCCCCGGTCGCTTGGTGCAGTCGCTCAAGAAGGCGGGCGCCAACAACCCCGTGTTCTTGCTCGACGAGATCGACAAGATGTCGAGCGACTTCCGTGGCGACCCGGCGGCCGCGCTGCTTGAGGTGCTCGACCCTGAGCAGAACCACAACTTCAACGACCACTACCTCGACCTCGACTACGACCTCAGCGACGTCATGTTCATCACGACGGCGAACTCGCTCAGCGGCATCCCCCTGCCGCTTCGTGACCGCATGGAGATCCTCGAGATCAGCGGCTACACGGAGTTCGAGAAGCTCAACATCGCGGTGAAGTACTTGGTGCCGCGTCAGCTCGAGGCCGCCGGTCTCACCGACGTCGACGTGGAGATCACCGAGAACGCGATCCGGACCATCGTTCACCACTACACCAAGGAGAGCGGCGTCCGTAACCTCGAGCGCGAGATCGGGAGCGTGTGTCGAAAGATCGCGCGCCAGGTCGTCAGCGAAGGCAAGGACGGCAAGTACCGCGTCGCTGCCAAGAACGTCCCGCGCTTCCTCGGCGTACCGAAGTACCGACCGAGCAAGGCGAGCGAGAAGGACTCGATCGGGCTCACGAACGGCCTCGCCGTGACGCAGACCGGCGGATGTCTCCTGGAGTGCGAAGCCACCGTGGTTCCCGGCAAGGGCAAGCAGGTCATCACCGGCCTGCTCGAAAAGGGCATGCAGGAGTCCGCACAGGCGGCGATGACATACATCCGCTCACGTCAGCGCATCCTTGGGCTCGAAGACGACTTCTACGACAAGGTCGACGTGCATGTTCACTTCCCCGAGTTCGTGCCGAAGGACGGTCCGAGCGCGGGCGTGACGATGGCGACCACCATCGCGAGTGCGCTCCTGAAGATCCCGGTTCGCAAGAACGTCGCGATGACCGGCGAGATCACCTTGCGCGGACGCGTGATGCCGATCGGCGGCCTCAAGGAGAAGATCCTCGCGGCGCACCGCGCAGGCATCGACACGATTCTTTGTCCTCGCGAAAACCGGAAAGACCTCCGTGACATCCCGAAGCGCGTGCTCAACTCGACCCGCGTCGTGCTCGTGGAGCACATGGACCAGGTCCTGCGGGAGGCGCTTGTGCTCAGCGACCCCGACGCCTTGCTCGGCGAGCGCCCGCGCCCGATCGAGTACCGCAACGGGAAGCTGATCGAGCCCGACGCACCGGCCGAGTCCAACATGCCCAAGCCGACCGTCGACGCGCCCGGCGCTCAACAGTAAAAGAGTAAAAGAGGCTGGTTCAAACAACCGCTCGAAGAACGCCCGCTGCGCTCCAGCGGGCGTTCTCGTTCCGTCATCGTCGCATGTTCGTGCAGCTGTCACGCGGCGTCGGCGTCCGCATCCTGCCGAGCATGATGATGAAGAAGACCCCTTGGCTCGTGCTCCTCGTTCTCGCCGGCTGCGGCGTGAGCTCCAACGAACTCGTCGAGAGCAGCATCGGCGAGATCAACGCTCAGATCGACGTCGCTTGCGACTGCTACGCCGAGCTCACCTACCCAAGCCGAAGCGCGTGCGAAGACGACCTCGGCTTTATCGGGCCTTCCCGCGAGCGCTGCGTAAAGGACGCCTATGCCGATGACGAAGCCTCCTCGCAGGCGCACCTCGAGTGCGTTCTTCCGCTCCTCGAGGAGTACACCGAGTGCGTGAACGACCGCGTGACCTGTAGCGACCTTCGCGAGCTCATCCCGTGCAACGAGGACTATGACCTCGGGCTCCGGAGCTGCCCCGAGGTCCCGACGAACGTACAGCGCGATCTCGACGACTGCTTTCGCTGACGCTCCAGGCAAGCGCTGGATGCGCTCTAGACCCGCGCGCCGACTCCGCCTACACCAGCGTCGTGAGCAAGGCACGCGTTCCTCAGTCCAACCAGAAGCTTGAGATCCTCACCTCGTGTTCGTCACGCGCGACCGTGGTGCTCGATCTCCATGACGACGAAGAGAGCGGCGCCGGCCGCCTCGCCAAGCGCGGGCTCAGCGCGTTCGGCATCGGGCGGCTCTCGTCCTCGTCGATGCAGATCTATCTCTTCAAGACCGCGGCCGGCGGGACGCACTTCTATGTCCAGCCCTTCGATGGTCGCTTGCCGTTGCCGGGCGAGCACCACGTGTGGCTCCCCGCCCCGCTTCCAGACCGCGCCGTCTTCCAGGAAGGCATCCTCAAGAACGGCTGGCGCGCTGACGGTTCGCTCAAGAAGACGCTCAACGCCCACCCGGTCACTCACGCGCTCCGTCAAGCGGACTTCACGTGGAAGCTCGGCGCCGGAGAAGTGAAGCGTGATTGGTTCGCACAGATGCGTCCCGTTCGCGGGGGCACCCACCTGATGATGAAAGGAACCGGTGAGGGAGACGTCTCCATGGACACCCGCCCGGTCGGGTTCAAGCCGTTCATCCAGGCGATCGAGGCGCTGATGACGACGCCGCTCGGAGCCTCCGGTCCCGACGCAGCGTTCGCCGAGCCGTCGACCTCCGCGGATCTCTTCGAGCAAATGATCATCGAGCCGCCCGCCCCGGCGCCGCGCAAGAACACCGCCGGACGTGATTTTGGGGCGCCGCTTCATCAGCTGCTCTCCCCGCACGCGGGCAAGCGCTTCTACGTTCACCCGCTCCCTGCGAAGCCGCTCGGCAACATCCGCAAGCACATCATGCCGAACGAAGCCGCGCAGCTTCCCGTCATCGCGGCGACCGACTTTACGATGATGGGCTCATGCAAAGAGGGCTTCGTCTTCACGCCAACCCACGGGTTCCTCCGGCAGAGCGGACGCGCGATTCACTTTGAGTGGAGCGAAGTGATCGGGGCCTCTCTTGTCGACGACGACATCGCGCGCGTTCACCTCGCCGAGCGCGGCCTGATTCACATCGAACGCGGCAAACACGCCACCGCGATCGTGAACGCGCTCTCGAACTTCGCGTCGCTCCCCGACCTTTCATAACGTCTCACACCGTGGGCTGACGCCTTCGTCACACCGCGGGTTGATGATGAAGCGAGTCTGCTCTTTCGTGGAACACGTCTGAATCCACACGCCCTTCCGGGCAACGTTTTCACATGTTCTTCCTGATTACGGTGGGGAGCGCGGCCTATCTCTTGGCTTGCGCAGCGCGGGGATGTGCGCCCTCGCTGGGGTTAGGAGGCGACGGCGCGGTGCCGCGGGTCGGGGGGCTGGCGATCGCGCTGGTCACGATCGCCAGCGCGCTCGGCGTGTTCGATCCGGCTGTGGGGCCGCTCTTCGATTTTCTGACGCCATGGTTCTGCGCAGGGGTCGCGGCGTTCTGCACCGTCGGCGTCATTGATGACCGACTCGAGGTTCGCCCAGCCACGAAGTTCGGACTTCAGTGCGTCGCTGCGATCGGTATCAGCGCGCTTCACCCAACGCTCCCACCGCGTGAATCGGTTCTCCTCGCGGTGAGCATCCTGGTCGCGGTCAACGCGGTGAACCTCACAGACGTGAGCGACGGCCTGGTCCTCTCGATCGCGATCACCGCGTTCGCAGCGCTGGTCTTCGTCAGTCAGAGCGAGCTCGCCGCCTTCATGACCTTCGCGTGCCTCGGTGTGCTGGCGCTCAACCACCCCCCCGCGACCATCTACCTCGGCGAGGCGGGCGCTCAGGTCATCGGTTTCGCGCTCGTCGCCAGCACGCTCAGCGGCGGCGAGCTCAAGCTCTCAGCGCTCGTCTCCCTCCTCTTCGTCTTCTTGTGCGAGGTGACCTTGTTGGTCGTCGCGCGTTCTCGTCGCGGGATCCCGTTCTGGCGAAAGAGCGATGATCACTTCTCGCTCCAGCTCCAGCGTCGCGGCTGGAGCCTGAGCGCGATCAACGCCACCGCGGCCGCGGTCGCCCTCGTCGCGGCGTCCGCGTTGCGCTCGTTCTAACGAGGCGTCCGGCCCGACAGAAAAACACCGAGTCGCCGTGGCGTGTACACTGTCGCGCTACATGGAGCCTAGAGCGCATCTCACAACCTCCCTCGGCGCCCAGCCGTCCGCTTCACGCCATCCGCGGTCGTCCGTGCGACTCGACAAGACTCGGCATTGCGATCGTCGCGAGGACGCTCCGCCTCACGCAACCCAACCACCCGAGCACCAAGGGAGGTTATGAGATGCGCTCTAGAGAAGAAGACCCCGTCGCGGAGCGGCCTGAAGACATCGCGCGGGGCGGACGCACCGCGGTGGCCCCGCCGTCCGCGAGTCTCGCTGTCTACGCGAGCGCCGCGGGGATCGTGGGCTTCGTCCCCCTTCCTTTGGTCGACGAGCTCCTGGGTGACCTCGCGCGAGGATCCGCGATGCGGCGCGTGGCCGCGCGCCACAACGTGAGCCTCCTCCCCGAAGCGCGCGAGCTCCTCAGCAAGCCGATCTCCCGACCGCGCAAGAACGGGCGCCTTCTGCGCTCCATCGTCTCACGACTCGCGGCCCCGCTCCGCATCGTCAGCCGCGTCGAAGACGGCGCGACCGCGTTCGCCTCCGCCCGTCTCCTCGACCACTACCTGGCGACCAGCGAGCGTCGACTCGGCAGCGCCATCCACCTCGAGGAGGCCAAAGAGATACGCAACGCGATGCAGCGCGCCCTCGGCGAGACCGTCGTACGCGCCGTGCGCGACGCGCCCGCTTCGTTCTTTCGTGTCGTCGCCGATGTCGCGCGGGGCGTCACCAAAGAAGACGATGAGCGCCGCACGATTCTCGAGCGGATGATGGACACCCTGCTCGACGCCGCGGCGGAGGCGCCGCCTAACGTGGGCGACGAGCTCGTGGGTCGCTTTGAAGAAGCGCTGGCAGCCAGAGGTCAGCGATGAGCCGCGCCGCGCTCGACAGCGCGAAACGGATCGTCGTCAAAGTGGGGAGCCGATCGCTCGTCGCGGGCGATCGCTTCGCGTCGATCGCCGCCGACCTGGCGAAGCTCAGCGCCAGCGGCCGCGAGGTTGTCCTCGTCTCCAGCGGAGCAATCGCGATGGGTCGCGAGGCGCTCGGGTTTGACGCCCGGCCGCGCGCGATCGATCAGCTCCAGGCAGCCGCGGCGGTGGGACAGTCACGTCTCATGCGCCGCTGGGAGGAGAGCTACCCCAAGCCGGTCGCGCAGCTCTTGCTCACGCACGCCGACCTCGCCGACCGCGACCGCTACCTCAACGCGCGCGCGTCGCTCGACGCGTTGTTGATGCTGGGCGTCCTCCCGATCATCAACGAGAACGACACCATCGCGGTCGACGAGATTCGCTTCGGCGACAATGATCAGCTCGCCGCGATGGTCGCGACATTGGTCGGCGCCGAGCTCCTCATCTTGCTCACCGATGTCGACGGCGTGCTCGATGAACACCGCGCGCGGATCCCCGAGATCGATGACGTCGAGAGCGTCGCGCATCTGCTCCGCGCCAGCGAAGACGACCTCGGCTCGGGCGGCATGTCGAGCAAGCTCGACGCCGCTCAGCGCGCGACCAAGCGCGGCGTTCCCGTCGTCATCGGCCGCCCCGAAGCGCTGCTCTCCATCGCGCGCGGCAACGACGACGGAACCCTTGTCCTCCCGCGTGGGGTACGCCTCGCGAGCCGAAAACACTGGATCGCCTATACGCTAAAGCCGCGCGGCGTCCTCGTCGTCGACGCGGGCGCGGCGAGGGCCATCTCCAAGGCCTCAAGTCTGCTCTCGGCCGGTGTGGTGGGCGTGCGCGGAGACTTCGAGCCAGGGGACGCGGTATCCATCTCCGGCCCCGACGGGGAAGTGGCCCGCGGCCTCGCCCGCTATCGAACCGCTGATGTCGCGCGCCTCGCCGGAATGAAGAGCGACGAGATCGATCCGGCCCGCCCCGGCGGCGGAATCATCGTCCATCGCGACGACCTCGTCCCCGTCTAGCAGGCTAACGGGCTCCGCGACGGCCGCCAGAAGTCTCCGCCTCAGAGCGTTCTCTTGATCGCGGCGCGGAGCCGTCGCGCGCGCATCGCGCCGAGCTCGCGCCCAACGGTCACGATGCGGCGAAGGCCCGCGGTCTTGCTCTGGCCGCTCAGCCGCGGGCGACACGGGACCACGACCGTGCTCACCTCGAGCCCAGCGCGGAGCGCGCGGATCGGGAACTCGAAGTTGAGGAAGAATGAGTTCGGCGCGAGCTGTTCTTCGTCGAAGAGCGAGCGCTTGAACATGTAGGGGCCTTCGCTCTTCAGGTTGACCCCGTGCACCGCCTGGATCAGAGCGCGGACCCCGAACGAGAGCAGCTTTCGATACGCTCCGTCGTCGCGCTGCTCGTAGAGGCTCAAGACGACGTCCACCAAGCCCTTGTCCGTGCCGCCGTAGAGCGCGCCGACCGCGGAAGGCGGTACTTGGCCATCCGCGGGCAAGAACGTGACGTAGCGACCGGTCGCGGCCAGGGTTCCGGTTTTGAGGCCGGCGCCCATCCCTCCGTTCTCGTCGCGGCGGACCACGATGGAACGACCGGACCACCCAAAGAGCGCAGCGCGCGCGACCGTCGCGGTGTCATCGGAGGACCCGTCATCGACGAAGATGAGCTCCGCATCGGAAAGGTTATCGTCGAGCCAAGCGCAGAGCTCGGCGAGCACCGGCGTGACGTTCTCGCTCTCGTTGTACGCGAGGATGACGACGCTGACGCTGGGTTCTTGTTCGCTCATGAGTCTCTCCCGTCCGGCCGCATGCGGAGGAGCCGCGCGGGCACCCCGGCGACCACTGCGTACGCCTCGACCGATGTCGAGACAACCGCCCCCGCGCCGATCTGCGCTCCGCGCCCGATCGTGACGCCGGGTAAAACGATGGTGCCGACGCCCAGATCCGCGTCGTCTTCGATCACGATCGGACCGAACGCAATCGGCGCGTGCAGAATCGGTGTCCCCCGCCCTGCTTCCTGGTGCGTCGAGGTCAAGAGCATGACGCCCGGTCCGACCCCGACGTTCTCTCCGATCGTGATGTCGCCCGCGCTGTGAAAGAAACAGCCCTGACCGATCCAGGTCCCCGCACCGATCCGCATCGTGCCGCGATAGTACCCCTTTAGGATCGCGTGGTGACCGACGTAGACATCGTCGCCCAAATGCAAACGCTCGGGATGAAAGACCATCGCCCCGGGCTCGAACACGACACCGGTTCCGCACGAGGCGAGCTCCCCGCGTCTGAACTCACCCGTTCCGTGGCTCCGCCTCATGCGCGCAGGCTACCACCGCGAGCCGTGGTGTCATCGCTCGCGCGGGCTCATCCCTCGCCCGAAGGCTCGTCATTGTCGCGCGCGTCCTGTGTCTCGAGGCCTGTTCCGACCGTCACGTGAACCAAGCCTCCGAGGAGCGCGACGACGAGGACCGCCGCGAGCATCCCGAGAGAGCCCGCCGTGGCGTCCGCTTCGTTGACCCCAACAAGGGCGAGCAAGACGACGAACGCGGTCTCGCGCGCGCCGAGCCCGGCGATCGTTGGGAAGTAGTTCGCGATGAGCGCGACCGGTACCAAAATGAAGGTCTCGGCGAGCGCGATGTCCGTAAGCGAGGCGAGCAGAACGTGACCGGTCAACGCGACCACGCTCTGGGTCCCCAGCGAACAACAGAGCACGAAGAAGAAGAGCGCCGGGCGCACGGGCTTCGGGAGCTTCCGCGCGAGGTCACCCAACGGACCGGGCAGGACGCGATGCAGCTTCTGCGCGACAAACGGCCCCGCGATCGCAGAGACGCCGACCAAGAGCGCCAGGCCCGCCGCCGCCGTCGCGTTCGCGTCACCGATGGGGTGCAGGTAAAGGATCGCGCCCGCGAGCAAGAACAGTCCCGCCAAGCCGAAGGCGCGCTCGATCGCGACGATGAGGTACCCGCCCGCGGCTCCGTCGAAGGCGCCGCGCGTCACGTAGCCGCGGAGCACGTCTCCACCCACGTTGGCGGGGAGGAACGTGTTGTAGAACATCCCGACCAAGTAGACGCGCGCGAGCGTCATCACAGAAGGCGCGGTGCGCGCGCCGTACGCCGCGAGCAACACACGCCATCGAATCGCGCCGACGAAGAGGTTGCAGAGCGTGAGCGCGATCGCCGCGAGGAACGCGAGGGCGCTGATACGCGCGATCGCGCCGGCGAGCTCGGCCACCGACACCTTTGCGATCCACCACCAGAGCCCCAGCGCGGCGAGCGTGATCAGAACGCGCAACGCGACGCGGGGAAGTCGAGATGGCTTCGCTTCAGGTTCGCTCATCACCCGGCCTCACAGATGCGCTCGAATCGGTGCCGCTTCTTCCGCGAGCTCGGGCGCCGCGGCGAGAAACGCGTCCAGGGCGCGCCGCGCTCCGGGTGGGTCGCGGAGGAGCTCAAGCCACGCGAGCTGCAGGAGCGCTCTTCGGTCATGGGCGACCTGCTCCCCGAGAAGAACGCGCGCGTCTTGGCCTTTGCCGTGCGCGTCGAGCCAGACGACCGCTTCACGAAACGCGTCCCCCTCGCTGATGAGGAAGCCGGGGTCGAGCACGGTCGGGACGGGAGCGTGCCGAAACGACGCGCCCTGGAACAGCGCGGGAGAGACCGCGCCGTGGGTGGCCTGCCGGAGCGCAGCGGCGGCGCGCCAGGTCTCCCCACGCGCGCTCAGGCGACGCGCCCGTCGGACCTGCTCGTCGCGGAGAATGGCGCGCGCGGCGTCGTGATCGCTTGGCCTTCCCCGCGCCGCAAGGGTCGCCGCTCGCGCCAACCAGCGGGTAGAGACCGTCGATGAGGTCGAGTTTGTCGCTGGCGCAAGGAGGTACGGCCCGGCGACGATCCCGCGCCCGTCAAATGCCTCATCGGTCTCCGCGAGGACCGGCACCTTCCCTGACGCCAGCGACGCGGCGCCTCGGACATAGCTCAGGTAGCCACTGCCTTGCGCGCGTACCGGCGCACCGTCGAAGGCGGGGTGCGGCGCGAGGGTCCGCCAGTGCCAAGACGACGTGGAGAGCCCGTATGTGAACGTGGCGACGTCAGGTCGCGCCCCGGCGGTCTCACGTTCCACCATCCAAGCCGCCGCGACGAAATCCGTCTCCGCGACGACGAGCGCGCGAGCGGGCGGGGTCTCCGTCAGCGCGTGGGCATAAGCGTCGAGCTCGGGGAGGTCGGCGCCGTGAAGCGTGCCGGGTAAGGCCGCGAGGTTCGGCAGGTTGAGCGCGAGCCCCGCCAGCGCGGCCGCCGTGAGCGCGCCCTTCCCGCCGCCCCGTGACAGACCTGCCGCCCCCAACGCGATCAGTACCGCGAGCGCCGGACCGAGGTAAGCGACGTTGTCCGGGTTGCTGACCTCGAGCGGTTGCAAGAGCGCCGCGCCGAGCGCGAGGAGCGGAAAGAGCAGGAGCACGCGCGGATCGAGCTCCTCCGCTCGCTCACTCGGTGTGCGCTCGACCCGCGCCCACAGCACGAGACCGACGAGCGGAAGGACGCCCGCAGACAAGATCGCGTGTCCGAGAACCGATGCGGCGGAGAGAGCGTCGGGCGGGCTGAGGTTCTGCTGATACGACGCCGCCGACACATATCGCCAGAACCCATCAAGCGTCTCGGGGGTTCCCCACATCGGTGCGCGACCGGCCCGGAGCGGGAGCAGCAATATCGCTGACGCGCCAAGAACAAAGAAGACAGCGGACTGGGCGACCGCGCGAACACTGGGTCGACGCGCCTTCGCCAGCGCGCCCCAGACCACCGCCCCGCAAAGCACAACCGCGAGGGCGTGGGGCGGGTGGACCGCGGAAGCGAGCCCCGCGAAGAGCGCGGCCGTCTTCACGCCCCGCGACTCGCCGCGGAACCAACGAACCAAACCGTGGATGGCGACGATGCTGAGCAGCACCGCGAGCGCGTAGACCTCGACCCGCACCGCTTGCCGCAGGATCGGAGGCGCGATCAAAAAGCAGAGCGCGCTCGCGTCTCCGGCGAGGCTGACGGGCTCGTCGATAATCTCGTCGACCAGGCGCGCGAGTGCCCAGGCCGCGGCGACCGCACAGGCGACGCTCACCAACGCGACGCGATACGTGATGGACCCAAGCGGGATGAGGACAGCGAGAGACGACGCGATGGAGTGAAGCGGTTGTCCGGGCGGATGAGACCCACCAAGGCGAAACCCCGCCGCGACGAGTTCACCTGCGTCAAAAAGGTGGGGCCCGAAGGAGGCGAACCACGCGAGCCCGCCGAACGCGCCGATGAGCAACGCGGTTCGTCTCACAGCGGCGCGCTCCATCACGGTCGAGAGCGTACTGGAGATCGCAGGTGAGCGGGCGAGCTACTGCAGGTTGATTCGTCGACGAACGGTCTGGCCGGCGGCGACGTTCACGCTGATGCTCCGGCGAAGGCCCAGCTCCGGGTTCACGCAGGTGATGCGGTGCGAGCCAGAGTCGACCGTGAAGTTTACGACGGGAGTCTGGCCCACTGCGCGGCCATCAATCGAGATGTTGCACCAAGGCGTCGCGGAGACGGTGAGACGACCTGGCCCGGCGGGAGCAGCGACCATCTCGGTCATCTCTGACATCTCTACCATCGGGCTGGGGGTAGAAGCGCGACGGCGTGTTGGCGCGAGCTCGACCGTTGTCTCTTCGACCTCCGCGGCGCCGAGGCGAACGTTGCTTCGCTCCGTATGATAGCCGGTGGCGCTGATGCTCAAGCGGTGACGTCCCGGCCGGGTGCGAATCTCGAAGGGGCTGGTGCCTTCGACGGCTTGCCGGTCAAAGGTGACCTCCGCGTTGGCGGGCGTCGTCACCAAGACGAGCAACGCTTCATCTTCTGCGAGCGGCTCACGCTCCAGCGGAACGGTCCGCGTCAGCACCTCGCCCGGCGCGAGGGTCAACGTGAGGCTCTGGTTCACATATCGGTCGAGGCTCACCACGATCGTGTGTTCCTCTCCCGCGGCCAGCTCTGGAACACGTGAGGGCGTCGTCAGGCCCGTGTCATGACCGTCCACGAAAATCTGTGCGCCCGCCGGTTGCGTGCGGACGTCCACGATCCCGAACCGCTCGATCGCGGCGAGCTCAGCAGAGATGGTGCCCGTCATGTTCTGGTCACTCAGCTCGATGGCGGCCTCGTGGGGCTCATGATCATCAAGCGTGAGTCGAACGCGATATTCCGTACCCAGCCCGAGGTCCCCGACCTCGGCGGGGGTCCGCTCCGCGCGCCGCTCTCCATCGATCCAAATCGCGGCCCCCTCGGGCGTACTGGTGATCGAGATGGAACCACGCGCGACAGGAGGTGGAGGCGAGGCGGTACGCTTCGTGACGAACCAACCCGCGAGCGCCATTCCCGCCACGGCGAAAAGCGCCATGATGATGAGCGGTGCACGTGACTTGGAAGGCTCGGCTTCCGCAACCGCGGTCACGGGTTGCTCCGCGGGGATCGCGGTCACGCCCGACACGCTGGAGAGACTGGAAAGGTTCGTGATGGACGAACGCTCCATCGAGCTGAGGCTCGGCTCTTCCACTGAGAGGACCTCGGCGAGCTGACGACCTTCCTGCAGGAGCTTCTTCTGCTGCGCGAGCTTGTCGTCGAAGAGGTCGCGCATCCACTCGCCGAGCGAGAGCGTGCTCACCACCAATCGCTCTTCACGAATGAAGGCCTCAAGGTCGGCTTGAAGCTCAGCGGCGTGTTGATAACGGTCGTCCACGTCCTGCGCGAGACACTTCATGATGATCGCCTCGAGACGTTCATCGAGGAGGTCATTGATCGAGCGCGGCGTGGGGTAGCTGCCCTCGACGATCTTCTTGAGAGTCTCGTGCTCACTCCTGCCGCGGAACAGTCGCTTTCCTGTCGTCAGCTCGAAGAACATGACGCCGAGCGAGAAGATGTCGCTCCGGCGATCAAGGGGAAACGCTTGGGCCTGCTCGGGGCTCATGTACGGGACCTTGCCCTTGAGCTTGCCGCCCTCTTCCTCGCCTTGGCCGGCCGCTTTCGCGATTCCGAAATCCACAAGCTTCACGTCGCCCGTAAACGTCACGAGGATGTTCTGCGGGCTCACATCGCGATGGACGATCTCAAGCGGCTCCCCATCAAAGTCACGCTTTTCGTGAGCGTATGCGAGCCCCTTACAGCACCCCAAAACGATCGCGAGGGTGTTCTCGAGCGGGAAGACGCGGGTCCGCTTCTTCTTCATCTGGCGGACGATTTGCCGAAGGTCCTCGCCGTGGACGTGCTCCATCGCAATGAAGTAGTCGCCCTCCGCGAACCCGACATCGTAGGTCTGCGCGACGTTCGGGTGGTTCAGGGTCGCGGCGATCTTGGCTTCTTGAAGAAGCATCTCGATGAACGTCTCGTCTTGCGCGAGGCGCGGAAGAACGCGTTTGACCACGATCAGCTTCTCGAACCCCGCGACGGACTTCTGGAGCGCGAGGTAAAGCTCGGCCATCCCGCCCACGGCGAGCTTCCGAAGCAGCGTGTACTTGCCGAATCGCCGCGGCATGCCCTCGGCATTCGGACCTTCACTCGCGAGCCCAGGCGGACGCGCGGTGATGCGGGATCCCTGTTCTTGGGGCAAGTCGCTGGGCCGGCCGGAGTTGTCCGCTTCTTCTTCTGCCACTGCGTCGCTCATCGCGTGGTTCCTCTGGACACGTTATTCCCCATACGGCGGTCGTTAGTATCGCACGGGGGTGAGAGCTGGCGCAATCACAGCTCGCCTCAAGAGCTACCCCAAAGCGTTAGGTGCTGGACTCGGGAGGACCCGCGTCCGAGAGCGCCGCGATCACGCCCTCCACCAAAGCTTCCGCCTCCGCATCGATCTTTACCCGTTGATCGCGGGCCCACGCCTCCACAACGGGTAGTTGCTCCGCGGAAAACGCGAGCCGAGGCCGCCCTTCCAGGATGCGGGAGAGCCGCTCCGCGACAACGCGATCGTCGTCATAGCCGGTCGGGACGCCCCAGTTGTCCAAGCGCGCCAAAAGCGTGAGGTAGCGATCGGTCCCTTCTGGATCACGCCAGGTGACAGCCGTCGCCAGCGGGATCGCGCGCTCCAACGCGGCGCGATAATACCGGCCGACGTGTCCGGAGTCTGTCGCGATCAACCAGGCGTCCAGCATCAGCTCGCACCCCACGTGAGCGCATGCGCGTGACGCGCCGTACGAGAGCCCGGCCTCTTTCAACACGCTGCCGCTCCGGCACCACTCCACGAAGCGCGGCGCGCCGTGAAACGCCCGGTCGGTCGCGTGGTGCAGCGCGACGCCTTCCGCGAGGACGGGATCATCGACCGACTCGAGCCGGTTCCCGCTCATGGTCGCGAAGTCGGGGAGCATGCTTCCCAAGATCAGCGTGGGTAAGGCGTGCGTGGATCGCGAGAACTCCCCGCGCTCAAAGAGCTCAGTGGTGACATAGGCGTGGGAGTAGAAGTTCACGTGCGGGGTCGCAGGTGCGCGCGTAGCGCGGGGAGCGCATCGAGGATCTCGTTTGGCGGGAGGACCGCGGTGATCCCCGGCTCTCCGTTGAACCAGGTCATCTGCCGTCGCGCGTAGGTGCGGGTCGACTTTCGGATCTTCCGGCGTGTCTCCGAGAGGCTCTCGTTACCCAAGACGTGTTGCACCATCTCAGCATAGCCGACGCTCGCGAACGCTCGGGCGCTCCGGTCGTGCCGCTCCAGCAGCCCCCGAACCTCGTCGGCGAAGCCCGCCTCGATCATCGCGTCCAGCCGCTGCTCAATCCGCGCCGTCAGCTCTTCCGGCGGGCGACGCAAGACGTAGTGACGCACGTTGTAACGCGGACCTCCGAGTGCGTGCGCTTTGCGGAGCGAAGAAATGGTCTTCCCGCACTGCTCGTACACCTCGAGCGCGCGGACCACGCGCACGTGATCGTTTTCATGCACTCGCGCCGCCGTGTCGGGGTCGACTAACGTGAGCTTCGCGTGAAGCCCGCCCCCAGCCGCTTCTGCGGTCAAGCGCGCGCGGAGCTCAGGATCGACCGGCGGGAGCTCCACCAAACCGCGGACCAGCGCGCGGAGCCACAACCCGGTTCCGCCCACGACAATCGGAACGCGACCACGCTTCACGCAGTCGGCGATCGCGCGGTCCGCGAGCCCAGCGAACTTCATCGCGTCGATCGCGTCCTCGGGCTCCAGCACATCGATCAGGTGGTGAGGTACCCCGTCGAGCTCATCGGCGGATGGCTTCCCTGAACCGATGTCGAACCCTCGGTACACCTGGACGCTGTCCGCACCGATCAGCTCACCGTCGAGCGCGCGGGCGAAGCGCAACGCCAGCGACGTCTTCCCGACCGCGGTTGATCCCGCGAGGACCAAGAGCGGCGCGCCGAGCGCGAGCTCGTTCATCGGCCGAGCGAGGAGTAGGTGACGCGATGCAAAAGCGCGGGCGGGAGGCCGCGCACGGGCTCAGCGAACGCCTCTTCAGGCACGAACGAGTCGACCGGCGAGCGAACCTGAGCGGCGAGCGCTTGAAACGCCATCGCGGCTCCGTCCCCGAAGTCCTCTGCGCGAAGCGCCGCGAGCGCGCTCCTCACGAACAGAGGGCTCGCGACTTCCGCCAGCACCCGCGGCACCTCGTGAACCGCGACCGTCTTTTCGCCGACCACCGTCATCACGAGACCCAACGGGAGCAAGTCATCCGACGCGTCGCTGATGAGCGAAGCGTCTTCAGGGGACACGTCGACGCGATCCGGAAACACGCGACGCTTACGCGGGACCTCACCGTTCGCGAACGCCCTGCTCATCTCCCGGAACGCGCGATGAGCATGAATCGCGATCGGGTCCACAACACAAAGGGCGTCCTGATGAGAAACGATCCAGAGGCCGCGCGTTTCACCGACCACCGCGCTCTCTGGACCGAGCGGAGGCGCCATCGTTGCTGTCCGCGGAGAAATCGCGGAAGAGGAAGCGTACCCCGCGACCTGTTCCGCCGCGCGTGGGGTCAAAGGTGGGGCGTCGCCCATCGCCTCTGCATCACCCATTGCCTCCGCGTCGGCGAAACCACTTGGCCCTGGTGTCACTATCGACGCCGCACGCCCGGGCGATGACGGTGGCGCAGGTGATGGTGATGGCGGCGTGCTCGACTGAAGCGAGCTCCCCGCGAAGGCGTCGCCCCAATCGGTCGCAGCCGCTTGCGGAGCCCGCGGCGCGGGCAGCGGCACCTCACGAGGACGTCCCTGCAGGCGGCTCTCCCAGAACCCCACGTCGCGCGCCGCGGGACCTTCTCCTCCGAAGTGCGCCCCGATGATCTTCGTCACCTGATCTAAGACCCCAGGCGCGAAGCGAACCTCGGTCTTCTGGGGATGCGCGTTCACATCAACCCGCGAGGGATCCACGTTCACGTGCACGATCCCGATCGGGTACTTGTTCTTCTCGAGCGTCGGCCCGAACGCGAACGCGACGTGGCGCGCGAACACGCGATCGGTCACCGCGCGGCCGTTGACGACCAGATAGAGGGTGCGCGCCGACGACCGCTTCCCCGGCGCCCCCAGCGCCGCGTGCACCTCCACGCCATCGCGGGTCCCTTTGAGCTCTTGCAGTGGTTCGTCGAAGATCTCTTTGGCGCGGGCGAGCAGCCCTCCCCCGCCCGCCAGCGAGCGAACGCGTCGCTCGTTGTGGATGAGCGTCATCCGAAGCCCGGGCTGCGAAACGGCGGTCCGCACACACACATCCGTGATGTGCGACATCTCCGTCTGGCGCGCCTTCAGGAACTTCCGGCGCGCCGGTACGTTGTAAAAGATGTCGCGCACATCGATCGAGGTCCCGCGCGGACAACCCACCTCGCTCACGACGGGAGCCGCGCCGCCCTCGATCGCGAGGCGCACGCCGGCCACCGCGTCCTCGGTTCGCGTGGTCAACGTAAAGCGCGAGACCGACGCGATGGACGGGAGCGCTTCACCTCGGAAGCCCAGCGTTTGGATCGCGACGAGATCGTCGAACGAGCGGATCTTCGACGTCGCGTGACGGCGCACCGCCAGCTCCGCGTCTTCGCGCGACATCCCGTGCCCGTTGTCGATGATCAGAATGCGCTCCTTGCCGCCATCGACCACCTCAACCGTGATCTCGGTCGCCCCGGCGTCGACGGAGTTCTCCACCAGCTCCTTAACCACGTTCGCGGGCCGCTCCACGACCTCGCCGGCCGCGATCTGGTTGATGAGCGCATTGTCGAGCAGCTGAACGCGTGCCACACGTGCTCATAACACGTCGACATCCCATCGCGGGGGACTCGAACAATGGATTTGCCGCCGATTGGGTGCTACCCCTTGTCCGGATGAAGGTCTGCGCAAGCTGCAAGACCACCTACCTCGGGGGTGAGATTTTCTGCCCCAACGATGGCGCGCGACTCGCGGTTGCGGGCGCCCCGATCGGGGCGAACGGCAACACCGACCCGCTCATTGGGCATGTCCTCTCCGGGCGCTACGAAGTCGTCGAGCGGATCGGTGAAGGCGGGATGGGCTTCGTCTACCGCTGTACCCACGTCGATCTAAAGCGCCCGATCGCGATCAAGGTCCTGCGCCCCGACTTCTCCCATCGACCCGACGTGGTCGCGCGCTTCCAGCGCGAAGCGAGGAGCGCTTCGCGTATCGGTCACGAACACATTGTGGACGTGCTCGACTTCGGCGAGACGCCGACGGGTCAGAGCTACTTCGCGATGGAGTACCTCGAGGGCGAGGATCTCGCGGAGGTGCTCGCGCGAACCGGGACCATCTCCGCGGCGCGCGCCTGTGGCTTGCTCGGGCAGTGCGCGAGAGCGCTCGCGGCGGCCCACGACAAGGGCATCGTTCACCGCGACATGAAGCCCGAGAACATCTTCCTGGTGTATCGCGACGGTCGCGAGTTCGTAAAAATCGTCGACTTCGGGATCGCCAAGATGAGCGATATCGAGGTCGACGGAGCGCCGGGTCGGAAGCTAACCAAGACCGGCTCGATCTTCGGGACCCCGGAGTACATGTCACCGGAGCAGGCGTCTGGAAAAGAGCTCGACCATCGCGTCGACATCTACGCGCTCGGCATCATCCTCTTCGAATGCATCGCGGGGCGGGTTCCCTTTGTCGGCGACACCTTCATGGGCATCCTGACGAAGCAACTCTTCGATCCGATGCCCGATCTCCTCGAGGTCAATCCACACGCAGAGCGCTTCCCGGGCGTCGATATGATCTTGCGGCGCGGCCTCGCGAAGGACCGAGACCATCGCTACCTGACGATGCATGAGTTCGCGGATGCGCTCGAAGCCATCGCGCGGGGCGAGCTTCCGCCGGAAGAGACCGCCGCGATGTCGACGCGCCCACCTCCGCCGCCCAGGGTCTCGAACAGCCCGAGCGTGCCCTCGATCAGCGCCGCGCCAATTCCGTTGTCGATCACGACCGGTGCTCGGCCCTCCCTGGATCTCGAGACGCCCCGTAGCAAGGCCCCGTGGCTGATCGGCGCCTTCGGTTTACTCGCGCTCTTCGGCGGCGTGTTCGGCGCCTACTTGATGACGCGCCCTGCGCAGGCTGAGCCAACGACAACGACCAGCGCGCCAGCTCAAGCCTCGACCTCGACCGACGCCCCCCCTCTTCCGACCCATGTGGCGGATCCGGCGACCGACGCGACTGAGGATGATCCCCTCGCGGCCCCCAGCCCCCCGGCGGGAGAGACCGCGCCAACCGATCCTCGCATGGCGGCGACGACTCCCAGCGGCGCCTCGGTGACGATTACGGTCACCACGAACCCGCCGCACGGTCGCGTCCGCGTCAGTGAGGAGCAACGTTGCCGAAGAGCTCCGTGTGAGTTCGCGGTGCAGGTGGGAGAGGTGGTCGAGCTTCGCGGTCGGCTGGGAAGACTGACCGGCTTCCGGCGCGTCACCGTGGGTGACCAGCTCGCCTTCCGACTTCCACTTCGTGAACGGCAGCGTGGAGAGGCCGCGGACATCCCCCCCGTTCCGCGCATGCGCACGACCACTCAGGTTCGGGTCCGCCCCGCTCCTCGCCCGGGTACGATGGGCAGCCTCTCCGAGCTGCGCGACGCGCCTCAGCTGCAGCGCTAGGAACCGCTCGGTTCCGGTCTGCGCTTGCACCCCATCCACGCGGTGATTACTCAGCGCGTTCAACGAGAACCGTCGTGAATCCAAGCAAAACAAAAGAAGACCTGGAGTGGAGCCGTCTGACCGCGGCGGTCGCTTCGCGCTGTCGCGGTCCGCTCGCGTCGCGTCTCTCCCTGATGCCTCGCAAGTACCCCGAGGAGTCGGCGGCAGCGCTCTCTCGTACGCGAGAAGCGATCGTGTTCCGCGAAGAAGGGGAGCCGCTCCCGATCGGCGGCGCGGTCGAGCTGCGCGAAGCCCTCTTACGCGTGGAGCGTCGCGGTGTGCTCGATGGGTCCGCGCTGCGCGACGTCGCCAAGACGCTCGGCGCTGCTCGCGCGCTCCGGAAGTTCCTCGGTCGCCGCAGCTCACGCGCGCCAGCCCTCTATCAAGCGTGCTCGCTCGATCCTCAGCTCGATCACGTCGAGGTGGAGCTGAGCGAGTGCATCGAGCCTGACGGTAGCGTCTCCGATCGCGCGAGCGCCGAGATCCGTCGGCTCCGGGTGGAGGTCAAGAACCTCCGCGGCCGGATCGTCCGAAAGCTGGAGCAGCTCGTCATCGCCAAAGAGGCCGTGATGCAGGACCGCTTTCACACGATCCGCGAGGGCCGCTACGTCGTGCCGGTTCGACGGGATGCGCACGAAAAGATCTCGGGGATCGTCCACGGGACCAGCCAGAGCGGCGCCACGGTCTTTATCGAACCACGGGTGATCGTCGAACAAGGTAACCGGCTGAAGATGGCGCAGGCGGAGCTCGATCGCGAGATCGCGCGCATCCTCGCCGCCCTGTCCGAGCTGGTGTTCGATCACCTGCGATCGATTGTCGCCGCCACGGACGCGATCGACCTCGCCGACCTGCACGACGCTGCCGCACGCCTCGCGGAGGACATCGACGGAGTGGTCGTCGAGCTCGTCGAAGAGAGCGCCATCGAGCTCAAAGAGGCGCGTCACCCGCTCCTCGCGCTTGAGCACGAGGGCGAGGTCGTCCCGAACGATCTCTCGCTTCGCGCGGGCGAGGCGCTGGTGATCTCCGGCCCCAACGCGGGCGGCAAGACCGTCGCGCTGAAGACCCTTGGCCTCTGCGCATTGATGGTCCGCGCGGGGCTCCCGATCCCGGCGCGCGAAGGACGCTCGGGCTTCTTCACGGTGGTCTCCGACGTCGGTGACGAGCAGTCGACCGAGCGCAACCTCTCAACGTTCTCCGCGCACGTGAAGAACCTCGCGGCGATCCTCGCGCAGTCGAAGGAGGGCGTCATGGTGCTCCTCGACGAGCTCGCCGGCGGCACCGATCCGGCGGAAGGCGCTTCCCTCGCGTGCGCCTATGTCGACGCGCTCTGCCGCGCGGGAGCGGCGACCGCGGTCACCACACACTACGAACCGCTCAAGGCGTACGCCGCGGAGCGCCCTGCGCTTCGCAACGCCGCGGTCGGCTTCGACTTCGACACGCTGAGCCCGACCTTTCGGTTGGCGTGGGACGTCCCGGGCGCCTCTAGCGCGCTGATCGTGGCCGCGCGCTACGGAATCCCGGACGAGGTCATCGCGCACGCAAAAGAGATCCTCCCGACCCAGGCCGCGCGTTTTGAGGCGCTGGTCGCGAAGCTCTCTCAGAGCGAAGCCGCCCTCGTCGACGCGCGGTCCGCGGTGGAGCGAGAGCGCGTGAAGATGAGCGACGCGCGAGAGGCCCTGGAGCGTGAGCACGCGGCACAGCGGCGACGCGATCAGAAGACGCTCGATCGCGAGTCCGCGAAGCTTAAGGACGCGATGCAGCGCGCGCGCGGCGAGCTCAAGGCAGCGCGCCGCGCGATGCGGGAACGCGCGGATGAAGAGCAGCTTGAAAAAGCACGGCAGGCGATCGAGTCCGCGGAGGCAACGCGCGCAGCAGCGGCCGCCACGCCAGAGCCCGAAGAGCCATCAGAGGGTCCCGAGACGCTCGCTATCGGACAGGACGTTTACGTGCCTCGGCTCCGCGCAGCGGCGAAGATCCTGGAGCTCGGAACAGGACGAAACAAGGACCGGCTGAGGGTCGCCGCGGGCGCCCTCACGCTCTGGGTCAACCGCGATGAGGTCAAGCGCGCGAACAACAACGCGTCACGCGCGAAGACCAAGAAGAAGATCGTCCTCGCCCCCGCCGCGGACAGCAACACGCTCGACCTGCGCGGCCTTCGGGTCGACGAAGCGCTCGCGATGACAGAAGCGTTCCTCGACCGGATGTTCGGCGCGTCCGAAAAGACCGCGTATCTCGTGCACGGCGTCGGCACTGGCGCGCTCAAGGCGGCGGTCCACGAGTTCCTCGGGCGCGATGCCCACTACGTCTCCGCGTACCGCTATGGGACGCAGGAAGAAGGCGGCGAGCGGTTGACGATCGTATCGCTGAAGTAGCGCCCGATCGTTACCACATCTCGTAGCCCATCATCGCGGGCGGCCGCGGTTCATCGGACATCGCGCCGCCCCCTGACGACATCGAAGCGCGACGACGGTTCCGGCGACGCCGCATCGTGGTCGGCGCTTCATCTACGGTGTCGGTCACGGCCACGGCGGCCGGGCTAAGCGCGACGCTCCGCTCCACGCCATCCGCCGCCAGGACCCCGGACGCGTCTGCGTAGCCGACGAGACGGAGCTTCACCTCGAGACGACCGTCTTCCGCGTTCAGCGGGAAGCGCAAGGGTGTGGTCCCGATGAGGTCTTCGCCCCGGTAAACGAGCGCCCCGGTAGGTTCACTGGTCAGGACGCCAACCGTGATCTCTGGAGCCGCCGGCGTGGTCGCGGTGACGGTGGCAGTGGAAGAGGTCACTCCGGACGGCGCTTGCTGCGCGCTGACCGGGTCGTCCGCGCTGGAGATGATCCAGCCAGCCGCTCCGATAAACCCAAGCAAGACGACGAGACCGATCGCGAGCGCGCCGAACGGCGCGCGTTGGAAGAACCCGCGCCCTTCGGCTTCGATCGCGCGGACCTCGGGCACGCAGCGCTCAAGCGCGCGCACCATCTCGTCTGCGCTTTGGAAACGCTTCGCCGGAGCCTTCTCGAGCGCCTTGAGGACCGACTTCTCGAGGCGGGTTGGGATCGGGCGCTCCGGCGCCAAGGCGCGAGGCGCGACAGGCTTGGTCTGGATGTGCTTCGCCATCACGACGACCGCGTCTTCGTCGATGAACGGCGCGGTGCCGGTGAGCAGCTGGTAGATCAAGACGCCAACGCTGTAGAGGTCGGTCCGCGGATCGAGCGTCTTCCCTTGCGCCTGCTCGGGCGACATGTATCGCGGGGTCCCAAAGACGGTGCCTGCTTGGGTCTCGAGCTGGTCAAACTCGTTCTCGCCTTGGACAACTTTCGCGATCCCGAAATCGAGCACCTTCACGACGGGCTCCTCGTGACCGTCGACGCCAGCGAGGAAAATGTTGTCGGGCTTGAGATCGCGGTGGACGATGCCCTTGCTGTGCGCTTCGTGGAGCGACGCGAGGACCTGTTGCGTCACGCGGATCGCGTCGACCACGTCGAGCTGACCTTCGCGATCGATCTTATCCGTTAGGAGCTCGCCCTCGAGCATCTCCATCGCGAGATAAAGGAGCCCTTCCGGCGTCTGCCCGAAATCAAAAACACGAACGGTGTTGGGGTGCACCAAGAGGCTCATCGCCTTGGCTTCGCGATGAAAGCGGGTGACGGTGTCGGGGTCCCAGCTCACGTCCTGCTTCAGGATCTTGAGCGCGACCCGGCGGCCCAGCGGAGACTGAACGGCGCGGTACACCGTTCCCATCCCCCCCGCGCCGATCCGCGCCTCGATCTCAAAACGTCCGGCGACGACGTGGCCGATCATCGGGTCCGCCGCCATCGCCTCCATCTCGCGCGTGTCCATGAGGGAACGACCATCGTGGATGCACACCCTCGATCCGTCGCTGTACTGAGTGCGACACTGCGGACACGTTTTCATCGCTGCGCGATCCTAACACGAACCGCAGCGAGGGCTCGTTTGGAAAACCAACCCTGAGCCTGGAACGGGCAAGCGCCGTGGAGCTGGCCGCTAGTCCCGGCAGTGCATCTCGTACCAATCGCTATCACTGTCGATGAGGTACGGAACACAGTGCTGATCTGTTCCACACGAGGAATCATCACAGCATACGTCTGAGCATTGGTCGTCAAGGCAAACCAGGTCACGGCACTCGGAACCTTCGACACACGGTTCACCGTTTGTCTTGGATCCAGCCGTTTCAACCTCTCGACAGAGCGGGACAAAGCCAACCGGGTCGTCGCGAACGACCAACCCAGTGGACCAGCAGAGGTTCGTCGCGCCGGCGCACTCGTCTGAGTTTCCGCAGACCTGGCGACAGACCCGCCCGATGCAAACGCAGTCGCTCGCGGCATCGCAGGCATCGCCAGGGCGAAGGTCTTCAACGTGGGAGCCACACATGGGGACGGCCGCTCCGTCCTCGATCAGGACCACGCAGTCATCGGCGCAGTCGGAGTCTCGCGAGCAGGTTTCGTCGGCTCCGGGCACCAATGTCGTGGGGACACAGCCGCGGGCGCCGGTGCTCGCGTGGTAACAGGTCTCGCCGTCAGCGCAGCCAGCCTCACCACAACACGCCACGGCGCAGATACCAGAGCGCGCACCGCTGGGCAGCCCCAGTGAGTCACGCGTCATGCAGACGCCGCTTCGGCACTCACCACCACTGTCGCAGTCCTCGCCGTTCTCAGCGAGCGTGACGCAGTCTCCGGAGTCCTCGTCGCAGACCTCGGGGAGCACGCAGAGCAGCGGGTCCAACGTGCAGTTTCCAGTCTCGCAGGACCCCGTCTCGAGGTTGCAGCGGAACCCCTCATCGCAGATCTCAGGGACGTCTCGACAGTCGGATGGGTTGATGCACTCACCGCGAAGACAGACATCGCCCGCGTCGGCACAGGTCGCGCCCTCATCGATCGAGTCATCGCAATCGTCGCTGACGCCGTTGCACGCTTCACCCGCGCCGGGGTTCACCGTTTCGCGATCATCGTTGCAGTCGGCCGCGGCCATGTCCGGCTCGCAGATGCCGGCGTCGCAGACCACGCCGCACCACGTGAAGCCGTCACCATCTTCGTCGTGAGTCTCGTCAACCTCACCGTTGCAGTTGTCGTCGAGCCCGTTGCAGCGCTCCACGACGACTTCGAAGCCTTCGTCGATCTCACCGTTGCAGTTGTCGTCGAGCCCGTTGCAGAGCTCCTCGACCGCGGGGTCGACCACTCCATCGCAGTCGTCGTCGATCCCGTTGGGCTCGCGACACGTGTCAATCTCGCCCGTCGGTTCACACCCGGCGACGGGCGGAACGCAGATACCGCCTCCGGAGCCATCTGCGCCGCAGACCAGATCCCCAGGGCAGCCGGTGGATCCGACGACGCAGCGAACCGGAGAGTCATCGGTATCGGTGATCACGGTGCAGCTGACCGAGAGCGCGAGGAGCGCCAGCATGCAAATGCGCGCGAGGTTCACAGCGAGCCTCCGACCGAGAGCATGAAGCCCCCGTTGGGATTGAGACTGACGCCTCCGCGCAACCCCGCGCGGGCTCCGCTGGGAAGCTCTTCGTACGTGTCTTTTCGCAAGAGGTAGAGAAGCAGCGCCCCGACGCAAAGGGCGCCGCCCACTCCGAGCGAGATGTCGCTGATCAGCGCGAACGTGCCCGCCTGATCTTGAAGGTCCATCCGCTGCTCGAAGGTGCCATCGGTAGGGAGCACGAAGTCTTCGACCGCGTTCTTCTTCCCCAGCGCCAAGACACCCGTCACGCCGCCTCCGATGAGCGCCGCGACGCCCACACCCATCATGATGAAGAACGGTGCGTCAGCGACCCCACGAACCGTGACGTAGCGCGGCTGCGGAGCCTCGATCTCTTCAACCGGCGGAGGCGTGGTCTCGGCCGGGGTCGCTTGCCCAGACTCGATCGCGCCACGGAGCCGCGCTTTGGTCGCCTCGATGCGGGCGCGCTCTTCCGTTTCCTCAGCCGGGAGCGCGGCTGTGTACTCGTCATAGTAGACGAGCGACCGCTCCAGCTCTCCCATCAACTCGTACACACGAGCGAGGTTGTAGATCAGCGTTGGTGATTGCGGGTCGAGCGCGAGCGCCATCTCGAGCTGCTCGGCCGCAGGGCCGTACTGACCCTGGGAGTAAAGCTCACGGCCACGCTCGTAGTAAGCGAGCGCCTCGTCCGAGGGCTGGGCGAAAACGGTCGTCGTCGTCCACGTCACGGCCACGAGAAGCGCGACGGCGAAGAGACGAAACACGATTCGGAGAGGTGCAGATTCTAAGGTCAAGACGGATCCAAAGGTTCTTGTGCACCGCCCCGTACCACTGTGACGATCGTGCAGCAACGACACTACCGGTTCGCTTTCGCAGCGCCAAGGCCTCTCGCGGCCAGCTGCGAGGGCTTCCGGAACCGAAGAACGCCGCAACCGCGCGCGGACACGTGGTAATTCTCTCTGTATGAGTCGTCGCACGCTCTTGGTCGCTTCGCTCCTTTACTCCGTCGCGATCTGCGGTGCGCTCACCACACCGGCGACCGCCCAGTCTCGCCGACTGACGGCACCAGTCGTGATGCCGCCGACCTCGATCGTCGCCCCGGACGGCGCCCTCGCGGTGGATCACAACCCAGCCGCCCTCACCTCGCTCTCGGCGTACAGCTTCCGGTACGCGCACAGCTACGGTCGAGCGCGCACCCCGCTTCGAGAACGCGGCGACGGCGCATGGTTCGCGGCGCCCCTGCCGTTTCGTTTGGCGCTCGGCGCTTCCGCCCAATATCTGCGGCCGACCGGTTCGACCGGAGAAGGACGGCGCGGTCGTTTCTCGCTCGCGGGCGGCTACGCGATCAACTCGGTTCTTTCCGCGGGAGCAGCGCTGCGCTTCTTCACCGTTCAAGGCGTGGGGCGCTCGGCCTCGGTTGACGCCTCGATTCGCTACGCGCCCGATCCGCGCATCGGCTTCGCGATCGTCGGGCACGATCTGGTCGGCGGGTTCGCCCAAGATGGATTGACCCGACCCACGTTTTTGTTCGCGACCGCGTTCCGTCCGTTCGCGGACGACTCTCTTCATCTTGAGCTCGCCGCAGGCATCGACACCGGTGGTCGCTTCGGCGCGCGGATGATGGCCAGCGCAGACCTTCCGTACGTCGGCCGCCTCATGGCCAGCGCGGAGCTCGATGATCTGGGCGGGCAAACCGATGTGCGCTTGATGCTGGGGATGTCGGTGCAGCTCGGCGGCTACGGCGTGGGCGCGGGCGTGATCGGTGGGGACGGCTTTGGTGACGCGCCGGGGTTCTACGCCACGGCGTCGATCGACGGTGAGCCGCGCCGCGGGATCCCGACGCCGCGAACCATCGACGACTTGCAGATCCGGGGCGCGGGGGCGCGCGGGATCTTGGGCATCGTCGCGCGACTCGATCGTGACCTTCACCACCCGCGCGTCGCTGGGGTCTTCCTCCGCGTGCGCTCCGACCTCGGGCTCACCTACGCCCAAGAGATCCGCTACATGATCGAGCGCTTGGAAGAAGCGGGCAAGCCGGTCGTGTGTCACCTCGAGGCCGCGTCGGGCAGCGCGCTCTACGCCTGCGGCGGCGCGACCCGCGTGTTGATGGATCCGTCGGGCGGCACTCGTCTCGCCGGCATCTCGATGACCTCAATGCTCTACGGCGAAATGCTCGAGAACATCGGCGTCCGCGCAGACTTCATCAAGATCGGCGACTTCAAGAGCGCCGCCGAGCAGTACACCCACCGCGCTTCCTCGGCGCCCGCGCGTGCACAACGCGAAGGCCTACTCGACAGCCTCTTCGGCCGGATGATCCTCGACCTGGCGAGCGACGCGGACGTCTCTCCGGACGTCATGGAGGAGCGCATCACGGGCGGTCCGTATCTGGCGTCGGAAGCGCTTGAAGCGGAGCTGGTCGACGAGCTCTTGGACGAGCACGAGGTCGAAGAGGCCCTCCAGCAGACCATCGGGCCCTACCCCCGTGCGGAGACCGGTCCCCACGTCCGCCGCCACTTCGGTGTCGCGGATCGCATTGGTGTGGTCGTCATCGATGGGATGCTGATCGACGGCGACAACATCGACCTGCCGCTCATCGAGATTCATCAAACGGGGGGTCGCACTGCGGTCCGCGCGATCGAAGCGATGGCCGCGGACGACACCATCAAGGCGATCGTGGTGCGGATCGACAGCCCGGGAGGCTCCGCCCTCGCGTCCGATCAGATCTACCGCGCGTTGGTTCGCGCCCGTGCGCGCAAGCCGGTCATCGCCAGCATGGGTCGCGTCGCCGCGAGCGGGGGCTACTACGTCGCCGCGCCCGCAAACGAAATTTGGGCCGACCCCGCGACGATCACGGGCTCGATCGGCATCTTCTACGGGAAGGTGGACTTCGCGCCGCTCGCTGAGCGCGTCGGCATCTCGCTCGAGACCTATCGCCGCGGTCCGCACGCGGGCGCGGAGTCGCTCTACCGACCTTTCACGCCGGGCGAACGAGCGCTCCTCGCGGACAAGGTGCGGCAATGGTACCGGCAGTTCATCGGGCGCGTCGCCGAAGGACGCGGGATGTCTCCCACCGCGGTCGACGCGATCGCGCGTGGACGCGTCTTCACCGGAGATGTTGCTCGAACGAACGGGTTGGTCGATCGGCTCGGCGGATTCGGCGCCGCGATCGCCCGCGCGCGTCAGCTCGCCCGTTTGCCGAACGACGCACCGATGGTCGCGGTTCCGAGCCGCCCGTCCGCGCTTCTTGACTACGTGCTCGGTGGGTTCGGCGCGAGCGGTGATCACGGAACGGAGGCGCGGTCGCTTGAAGATGCCCCCGCGCCGCGCGTTCGGCACGCCGTTGAGCTCGCCCTGGCGCTTGCCCGAACGGACGGTGACGCGCCGCTGGCGCTCCTGCCCGCGATGATCTCCGAGTAGCGGAGCTAAGCGAGCAGGATCGGCTTCGCGCTGACGAGCACATCGCCGCCGAGGCGCGAGACCGTGAGGTCCCACGTGCCGCGCTCGTCGTCCGTGACACGCTCGAGCGGGCCCTCTGATTGCAATCTCGCGACGAGCGCTTTGTCCGAGAGCGGTCGCCCAATGTCGGCATCGGTCAAGCCGAGCGCGATCCGCCCGGCCCCGTTCGCCGCGCGGACGACGAAGTGACGATCCAGCCACACCACGCCCGGTCCTTCGGCGAGCGCGCGCAAGAGGTGGTCACAGGCGTCTTCCAACGCGGCGACCCGCGTGTGGAGACGCGCGTTTTCTTGAAAGAGCTCTTCGTTCACGCACTGCAGGTCGTCGGTCGCGCGACGGAGCGTCTCCTGGGTGCGGAGCAGTCGCGCTTTCCCGCGGCTCGCTTCCGTGTCGTCGCTCTCGACCGAAGAGAGCACCACGGCGCCCTCCTCGTGCACGATGATCTCGTAGGTCCCCGCGTCGCTCGAGACGCGGGTGGACTCGCGCGCGGTCAGGGCCGCGCGAACGCGCTTGGCGACCCGCGGTCCAACCCACTCGACGAGCGTCTTGACGAGCGGGAGCCCCCCCACCGTCCCGACCACCGCCGCGTTCCCGTCGATCGCGAGCCCTGGGGCGCAGTGACTCAGCGCGACTTCACGCCACGCCGGCCCCGTCACCGGGATGGTGGCGTGCGCCTGGATCGTGGCGGGGAGCGTCGCGCGGACGCCGCTCTCCATTCCCTCGCCATCGGTGCGAACGAAGACGCCATCGCCGCGATGCGAAAAGTCAGGGTCGTCAAAACGACCGCCTGGCTCCAGCGCGAGGGTCCCGTCGAGATCGAGCGCCAGACAGAGGCGGCCGAGCAGCGCGTCGCGGGCCTCGGGGATGAGGTGCGCGACCGCGTGCCCACACGAGAGCAGGTCCACGCCCGTGAACGGCGGGTCTTCAAAGGCGTCGTGCACCTGAAGCGTGACCGCGTCCTGTACCGACGGCGGCATCTGCTCCCGAAGCGACCAGATCACGTCGGGGCGAGAGTCCGTGACGATCAGCTTGAGACGAACCGACCGCTCGTTCGCGAGTTCAACCCAATACGCCAGCGTGTCGAGGAGCGTGGGGTCTGTCCCGGCCATCGGGATCCAAAGACGGACCGAGCGCCCGCTCGCGGCGTCGCAGATCGAGCGCACGATCTCGGTGTCCGGTGGGAGGAACGCGCCGTAGCATCCATCGCGGAGCGCCAAACGCTCAACTCGATCTTCCAGCGCGTGAGACATGTAGAACGCGATCGATTGGCCAAGGCTCTGCGCTCGCGCGGTGACCGAGGCCACAAAGGCGGCTGGACGAAACGCCGAGACGCTCGCCCCGTCCGCGTCGAGCGCGTCGAGGAGCTGACGCTCTAAGCGCGCGTGATCTTCCGCGACGAGGCGCGTCACGAGCGCTTCCCGCGAGCGAACACGCTCTACCAGACCGCCGGCCATCGAGACGGCGGTCGCGCCGCGCGGCGAAGGACCCGAGACCACGATGAGGTGCGCCCGCGGTCCAACGTCGCGCGCGACCGACGCCAAGAGCACGTCTTGCGTGAGCTCCTTCAGCTCCTCATCAGTCGGCGACAAGCGGAGCACGGCGTCCTTCACGCGCGCCATCACGCCGCACGGGACCGTAAGACGCGCGCCCGCGGTGAGCAGTTGACGTTCAAGCGGATCGATCTCCGCGGGCAATCCAGAACAGATCAGCACGCTCGCCGATCGAAGCGTGGGGAGTGAGCTCGCGAACTCGTTGACGGCATCGGGAGAGCCCGCGATCACAATCACCGGCGCCGCCGGTTGCGGCCGGTCGCGGAATGCGAGCACCGCGCCCATCAGGCGACCGCCTGCTCAACCAGGCTCGCGCGGCTCCGCACGAGGCCGGGACGAGCGATTGGGGGTCGTGCGCGAAGCGAGAGGAACGCGGAGCGGTGCGCGCTCACGCGGCCGTGATCTCGATGTGCGTTGAGCGCCTCGAGCATTTGCGACGCGCTCGTGTATCGCGCGGACCGTCGCTTTTGAAGACCGCGCGCGATGACATCACCTAGCGCGGGGCTCGACGACTTGGGCGCCTCCTGCCGGCAGATGCGGCGAAGGAGCGCACCAATGGGTTCTTGTGCGTAATGAAGATCGAAAGGAGGCCGCCCCTCAACAAGCTCGAAGAGGACCGCCGAGAGCGCGTAGAGATCCACGCTCGCGTCTGCGGAGACGCCCATCAAGTGATCGGGCGCCATGTACCAAGGCGTCCCGACCAAGCGGCCCGCTTGAGTGATGCGCGCGTCCTGCATGCTGCGGCTCACGCCGAAATCGATGAGGACCGGACCGCTTGAGGTCAGCAAGATGTTCGCCGGCTTGAGGTCTCGATGAAGAAGACCGCTCGCGTGGAGGCGGCGAAGGGTTCGCAGGAGCGCGCCGATGATCGCGATCGCTTCGTCCACGGGGACGGGTCCGCGTTCGATTCGCTCTGCCAACGTCTCCCCCTCGAGACGATCCATCACGAGCACCGGACACGTCGGGTTCATGAACGCGAAGTTGCGCATGCGGACGACCCCCGGCCCTTGCGCACGAAGCAGGTTCTTGGCCTCGCGAACGAATCGCTCCCTCGCTTGGGGATGACGCAGGTCGCGTGCGCTTGGGGTCTTCAAGACCACCCGGTCGCCCGTCACTTCGTCCTCCGCCTCGTACACCCAATGTGTGCGACCCAAATTGCGGAGGAGTCTGTACCTCCCCAACACATGGTCGCCCACACCCCAACCAGCCACATGCAATTCTTCCGTCATGAGCAGACTCTGCGATCTCTGGATTATGATTTCAAGAGAAATTTGTAACCACAAAACAATTTTATGGACCGCCATCCCACTCGAATCGTCCAGAAATGATGACTTTATTGCTTGTAAACCTTGTGAGTTGCCTCCCATTCAGCGACTGTAAGCGCGGTTTTTGTGGGAAATCAGCTGGAGGCACGGATGGCTATAAGGATTGGATCGGTTCTGCTGATGGCGGTATTCGCCGTCGCGTGTGCTGCGGAGCCCTCCCTCAATGAGGGACGCACGGGACACGACGATGGGGAGTCGATCCTCACTCGTGACCAAATCGCGGAGACCTTTCGCCGCGAAGGCGACTTCCTCGTCTCCTATGTTCTCGCAGGCGATGGCGGAGCGAGCCGTGTTGGTGTGATGGTGCGCGTCGGTGACGAAGGCACCATGCCTTGGATCGAAGCGCGGCCCCTCGACGACCCCACCAACCCGGGGGAGTGGTCGATCATCGCAGCCGATCATTCCGAGGTCGGCAACCATGTCGGCAAACATGACTTCGACCGCGTCTACCTCGGCGCGCAGATTCGCATCGCGGTCGCCGATTTGGAGCGCATCGAGTCCATCGTTTGGCACGCGACCATTCCCGTGGCCGAGAGCCTCGAGGAGTATGGTGGCGCGACCGAGTCCAGCCTCCTCTCTGCGCTGGCCGATGTCGGCGTTGTCTCCCGCGCAGAATGGGGCGCCCGAACAGGGCGTTGCTCTTCTCGCGATGGAGCGCGTTGGCGCATGGCGGTTCACTACACCGTCACCTCTTCCGACAACGTCCCCGCGCGGCTTCGGGGGATGCAGGCGTACCACATGGACACGCGTGGCTGGTGCGACCTCGGCTACCACTTCCTCGTCGGCCTCGACGGGACGATCTATGAGGGACGCCCGCTCCCGATGCGCGGCGCCCACGTCGGTAGCAACAACAGCGGCAACATTGGAATCGCGTTGGTGGGTTGTTTCCACGACTCGGGGTGTCTCTCATCCTGGGGACCGAACCGGCCAAGCGACGCGATGATGGAGCAGACCGGTCGCCTCATCGGCACCCTCTCCCGCCTCTACGACATTCCGATTTCGACCTCGACCGTGAAGGGGCACCGCGACCACAGCGGCGCCAGTACGTCGTGTCCAGGCCGTTATGTTCATGAGCGGATGGAGGAGCTCCGCGCGACGGGCCGTTCCCGTTCGTTGACGGGGCGACCGGCCCCAATGCCCGAACCCGAGCCAGAGCCCGAACCGGAGCCGGAGCCCGAACCCGAGCCCGCTCCACCGGCGACCTGCGAAGGCATCTCGTCTTGCTGGACCTGCGATGCCACTCCGGGCTGCGGCTACTGCGCGTCCACCGGCGGATGCGTCTCAACCAGTGCAAGCTGTGCATGGGACGGCAACATTGATCGCCGCGCGTGCCTCGACACCTATTGGCCATGTGGCGTCGCGAGCTGTTGGAACCCCAGCGCTTCGTTCCGGACGTGCGGTCGCTGGTCGGAGTTCGAGAACTTCGCGAGCGGCGCGTACGCGATTCACCGCTACTGGGCAGAGCTGTCTCCGGACGGTCCCACTGAGCTTCGCCTCCAACGAAACGCGGGGAGCTTCCAGCCCGCCTTGCTCGTCACCGATCGCGGCGGTCGCCTCATCTCTGCAGGAGACGCGGTGAGCCTGCACCCCGACGTTGAAATTGTGAGCGCGATCAGTGGTCGCTCAGGCAGCGTGTCGAGCGTCACGCTCCGCGCGTCCCGTCCGACATCGGTGCTCGTCTACGTGACTGGCTGGGAGGTGGTCGACGACCAGTTCATCAGCGTTCGCGTCAGCCGTGACGCGCAGTACGAGTTCTCCGCGAACCAGACCTGCGGTGCGCCCGACCCCGGCCCTGGCCCCGCCCCGAGCGGCGTCTACCTCGGCGTCGAGACCGGCGGGCACTTCATCCCGCGTCGCGGGCTCCGCAACGGCACGCTCGCCTCGGCCCTTGGCATCAGCACGGAGCCGGACGGCGAGCTCATCTCCGTCGACGGAAACATGTGGGTTCAGGGCACGCTCAGCTGGTTCGGTGGTCCGCTCGACACGGGCGTCACCCCGACGGAGACCGGCGCGATCAACTTCGAGAACCTCCGCGCGCTGAACAACCCGGTCAGCCCCGGCGCGGCCACGCTCGCCTCGCGGCCGGAGGACTACTACTTCGTCGCGATGCGCTGGGACTACAGCCCCGGCGGCCGCGACTTCTGGAGAGCCGCCAAGATCCTCGTCAAGAACCCGCGCACCGGCGCACAGGTCGTGGTCCGCGCAGTGGATTGGGGCCCGCACACTCGAACCGGTCGCATCATCGACCTCTCGCCGCAGTCCCTCGACGACTTGGGCGTGATCACGGACGACCTCGTCAACGTCGCGTTCGCCGACCCGAGCACTCCGCTCGGCCCGGTTCGCTAGGCTTCTAGGTCTCCGCTGACCGTCGCGCCGCCTACCAGTGAAGACGAGCTTCACGCTCGTCTCCACGCCGTCGCGGGGAAGACCATCGCCGAGCTCGGTAAGGAGCTCGGCGTCGCCATCCCCATGGATCAGAGACGCGCGAAGGGTCTCGTGGGCCAGCTCATGGAGCTCGCGCTCGGCGCGGACGCTGGCAACAAAGACCAGCCCGACTTCCTCGGGCTCGACGTGGAGCTCAAGACGATTCCGCTTCGGCGCGATGGGCGACCGAAAGAGTCGACCTATGTCTGCTCCATCTCGCTCCCGAAAATGGCGGACCGAGAGTGGGAAGACTCCATCGTTTGGCGGAAGCTAAAGCGCGTCTGCTTTGTGCCGATCGAATCGGAGCGCGCCATCCCGCTTCCCGATCGACGCGTGGGCGGCGGCTTCATCTGGTCACCGACTGACGACGAAGTCGCTGCGCTTCGCGCCGACTGGGAGCGCCTGGCCGCGATGATCGCGCGCGGACAGATCGATGAGATCACCGCGCACCTCGGCGACGTGCTGCAGGTACGCCCCAAAGCACCGAACGCTGCCGCGAAGCGCATGACGCTCGACACCGACGGTGCCCCCCGATGGGCCAACCCACGCGGCTTCTATCTCCGCGCGCGGTTCACCGAGCAGATCGTCGCGCGCGCGCTCGCGTAGCGCGTTGACCCCTCGGCGAACTCAGAGCGAAGCGAACGTTTGGGGGAATCGACCGAAGGGAGAGAGGGTCTCGAAAACCCTCCAAGAAGTATTGCTGTATGCTTTCCGGGCATGGAACAAAACACGCTGGACGCGCTCCTCATCAAGGGTCTGCAGCACAAGGCGAGCGATGTCTTGATCAAGACCGGTCAGCCTCCCGGCTTTCGCGTCAACGGCTCCATGCACTACCTCCAAGGCGAACGTCTTCGCCCTGAGCACACGCAAGCGCTCGCCGCGATCGTCTTGGCGAAGAGCCGCTTCAAGGGAGACATCGAGGACCTACAGGAATGGGACTGCAGCTATCAGGTGGACGGTCACGGGCGGTTCCGCGTGAACGTCTATCGGCAACGCGGTTCCCTCGCGATGGCGCTGCGCGCGATCCCAAACAAGGTCCCGAGCTTCGAGGACCTTCGGCTCCCGGCGTCCATTCAGAAACTCGCGGAGGTTGAGCGCGGAATGATCCTCTGCGTCGGCGCCGCGGGCAACGGAAAGAGCACGACGCTCGCCGCGATCGTGAACCACATCAACCGAACGCGCCGCGCCCACATCGTCACGATCGAGGACCCGATCGAATACGTTCACGACGATGACGTGGCTTCGGTGAGCCAGCGCGAGGTCGGCCTCGACACGCAGAGCTTCGCGCACGCCCTTCGCGCCGCGCTTCGTCAGGACCCCGACGTGATCCTCGTCGGTGAGATTCGTGATGAGGAGACGATGAACATCGCGCTCAAGGCGGCCGAGACCGGTCACTTGCTCCTCTCGACCCTTCACACGCCGGATGTCTCGCGAACGATCGGCCGCGTCATGTCGCTCTCGGGCGGCGCCGATTCACAATCGGTTCGGGAGCGCTTCGCGGACAACTTGAAAGGCGTCATCGCGCAGCGACTCTTGCCCAAAGCGGACGGCTCAGGCCGTACCGTCGCGGTCGAGGTCTTGGTCGTCACCGGCACCGCGCGTGAGACCATCCGCCGCCCGGAGGGGAGCCCGCCGCTCAAAGACATCATGGAGCGCGGCGTGCACCCGTACGGGATGCAGACCTTCGACATGGCGTTCCGCGACCTCGTTCAGAACGGGCTCATCAGCGTCGAGACCGCGCGCCAAGCGATGTAGCGAGATCCCTCGGCGCTCAGCCGCGGACCGGGGACAACAGCGCGCGGGTCATGCGCGCGAGTTAGCAACCGCGCCGGCCGCCGTTTCCTAGGCGACGCGCGTGCGCGGGTTGAGCGCTTCGTCTTCCGGCCCGGCGACCAACGAGACATTGCCCTGACCTCGCAACGCTCTCGCGAGCGCGCGCGCTGCAAACGGCTGGTGACTCTCATCCAAGAAGAGCCGGCCTTGGCTCTCCGCTAAGAGCGAGCGAACCATCATGTTCCGCGCCGCGAGCGCTGTACGCGTTCGACCGCGAACGAGCACGGCGACGTCGCAAAGCGTCCCGCCGCCGATGCGCAGCGCCTTCTGTTTTCCGATCACACGGAGCGCGAAGGCCTCGTCGGTCTCGTCGTCACCCTGCACGACCACGATTTGCTGCGCCGGCGTCTGGCGTGAACGGAGACGCTCTGCAAAAGCGACCCAGTCGCTCCCTCGTTCCGCAATGATCATGACGATTGGATTGACGCTCTGCCTCGCGCTCATCGTGGTGTCCTCAGCTCTTTGTTGCGACACGTGGTGTCTGGGTTCATTTCGGCTCCACGACAAGGGTCAGCGACCTTCGTGGAGTCGGCGCACAGGAGGTAGAAATGCACATGTTGGGCCAGCCGACCGGCTGCGCCTTTCCCCAACAACGCACGAGAACCACCTGTTCCCAAATGATGAGGAGTTAGGGAATTGACCGCGGCGCGGCACACTGTGAACAACGCGCGACACTCCGCGGCGCTACTCGTCGTCGATGTCGTCGGCCGAAGCCTCGCGGCTGGCGCGAGCGAGCTCGCGTGGACGCTCGACCAAGTAGTAGCGAAGCGTTTCACGGGCGGCGAAGTTGGCCTTAATCCGCCAGCGCGGGGAGTTCACGATCAGCGCAGCCACGGCGATGGTCGGCTCGTCTGCCGGTGCGAACCCAACCCACCAAGTGTATCCGCGGAACGGGTTCTCGCCGTGAAGCGTGCCGGTCTTGCCGGCGACCGAGATGCCGGGGAGGAACGCGTTGCCCTGGCGATCAAAGAACGTCCGGCGCGAGGTCCCGTGGGTCACGGTACGGCGCATCATCGCGCCCGTCGCCGTCGCCGTCGCGCGCGACAGGACGCGGCGATGCATGGACGGTGTGTGCTCGTGCAGAACGTTGTGGTCCGCGTCCTCGATCCGTTCCACCACCGCGCCGCGCGGCATCTCGCCACCGTTCGCGATCGTCGCGCCGATGAACGCACCGTGGAGCGGTGACATGTGCATGTGCCAAAAGCCCGCCGCGGTTCGCGCAAACTCAAGACGCTCCGCCGGGACCTCGGCCGGGCTCGGGAGCGTCGGCAGATCAAAGGGCAGCCGCTGCTGAAACGCAAACGCGGAGGCGTAGCGCTCCATGGTCGCGACATCGAGGTGACGGTCGGCGAGCTTCGCGAAGACCGCATTGATCGATCCGCCCATCGCCTCGCGCAGCGTCGCGCACTGCCGGTCGCTCGGCGCGTCCTCAAGGTGACGCTCGCGCAGGCGACTCGCTCCGCCGGCGTAACAGACTCGCTCCTCGACCGAGACCCCTGCGTCGACCAGGGCTGACCCGGTAATGATCTTGAAGACCGACGCGGTCGGCGGCGTGGGGTCGCGAACGAGATCGGGCGCGTCCGGGTTTTGGCTGGAGTGACTCACGTAAGCGAGCACACGTCCCGAGGAGGGCTCCATCGCGACGATGGCACCGAAAGGAACATCGTAGCGCTCAAGGATCGAGGTCGCGTGCGCTTGGAGCCCCGTGTCGAGCGTCAGGACCGCGCGTCCGCCATCTTCGAGCGGGACGAACGCGACATCGGCTTGAACCTGGAACGTCCGCGGGTCGAGCGTCTCCAGGATCGAGTCGACCGGCGTCACTTCCACGGCCTCCTCTTCGCGCGCGCCATCCGAGTCGTCTGCGGAGCCAGAGGAAACGAAGATCACACCGCCCACCATCGCGGAGACGGCGAGCACGCGGAGCGCATAGCGGGTCGAGCGAGCCATGCGCCGAAGCTACGGAGCCCGATCCAGAAGTCCAAAAAACAGAAGAAGCGAGAGCAAATCCCGCGAGGAACCGCGGCGCATGTGTCAACGATGCTCCGCGCCCTCGGGAACGTGAGAGGCGTCCGTGATCGAGGAGCGGACCAAGGGTACGGTCACGCATCATGACGCTACAGCTTGACTACTCCCTCGCGCTGACCGAGCGAACCCCAGGATGCGGGCTGGACCTCCCCTCGCTGCGTGAGCTCGCGCCGCGTGTCGACGAGGCGGTCACCGCGCTTTCCGAGCGCGACGACTTGGGGTTCTTTCGGCTCCCGACCGAGCGCGACGTGCTCGCCGAGATCAACGCGTTCGTCGACGAGCAGGCCCACATTAAGGAGATCTTGGTGCTCGGCATCGGTGGCTCGTCGCTGGGCGGACAGACCATCTTGAACGCCGTCGCGCCCCAGGACGCGCGACCCGTTCACTTCCTCGACAACAGCGACCCAACGCGTCTGGCGCGGATCCTCAAGACGCTCGATCCCGCGACGACCCTCGCCATCGTGATGAGCAAGTCGGGCGGAACCATCGAGACCGCCGCGCAGTTCCTCATCGTGCACGAGTGGCTCGGCGCGCGGGCCTCCACGAACCTGGTCGCGGTGACCGATCCCGACAACGGGATCTTGCGCGCGTTCGCGAAGAGCGCGCAGCTCCGGACGTTCCCAATCCCCAGCGACGTGGGTGGTCGCTTCTCCGTGTTGACGGCCGTCGGTCTTCTCCCGGCCCGTTTGGCGGGGGTCGACGCAGAGGCGATGCTTCGCGGCGCGACCGAGATGGCGGAGCGATGTCGTCGCCCGCTCTTTGAGAACCCCGCGGCGCTCTTCGCGGCGATTCACTATCTTCACGATCGCGATCATGGTCGACGCATTCACGTGCTGATGCCCTACTCCGATCCTTTGCGCGCTCTCGCGAACTGGTTCGTACAGCTCTGGGCCGAGAGCTTGGGTAAGCGGACGTCACGTACAGGTGAAGTGATCGAGTCCGGACCCACTCCGCTTCCGGCGGTCGGCGCGACCGATCAACACGCTCAAGTGCAGCTCTTCATGGAAGGCCCCCGAGACAAACTCGTCACCTTCGTCGCGACCGAAGCTCCTGCGCACGATCTCGTGATCCCGAAAACGACCGTCCCTGGTTACGAATACCTGAGCGGTCACAGCCTCTTTGAGATCCTCGACGCTGAGCAACGCGGAACCGCGGTGGCGCTCAGTCGGGACGGGCGCCCGAGCCTTCTCCTGAAGCTCCCGACGCTCGGTGCCTTCGAGCTGGGGGAGCTCTTCTTCCTCTTTGAGGCGGCGACGGCGATCTCGGGCGAGCTGTACGATATTGATGCGTTCAATCAACCCGGGGTAGAGGCTGGGAAGAACTTGGCATACGGTCTCCTCGGGCGAGACGGGTACCAACACGTCGGGGATGATGTGCGACAAGAAGAAGCGAGTGGCTCCCGACACATTTGCTAGCGAAGCGGCATCTCCGATTCCTTTCCCAACGGAAATTACCTCTTCTGCCCTCAGCGGACTACACTGACACTCATGTCCGACGACCGGACCACAAACCCCAATAAAACCGTCGTAGCGACGCTTGGTCCTCCTTCTGCTGCTCCCAGGTCAGCGGACGGCGAACGTCAGGCGTGCTTGGTGGTGATCTACGGCGAGGACCTAGGCCGCCGGGTCCCGCTCGGCGTGGATCCTGTGGTGATCGGGCGCTCCTCGCGATGTGAAGTACAGATCGACCAGGAGTCGGTCTCACGAAACCACTGTCGCGTTAACCTCCAGGGCTCGCGCTACGTCATCTGCGACATGGGCTCGACCAACGGTACCTACGTCAACGACGATCTGGTGGACGAGATCGATCTGCGGGACGGCGATCAGGTCAAGGTGGGGCGTACCATCTTGAAGTTCATCGTCGGCGGGAACATCGAGGGCCAGTACCACGAAGAGATCTACCGTCTCATGACGGTCGACGGCCTCACCCAGGTGCACAACAAGCGCTACTTCGAGGAGATGCTCGAACGTGAAGTCTCGCGCTCCATTCGGTACGACCGCGTCTTTTCTCTCATCGTCTTCGACATCGACCACTTCAAGAAGGTCAACGACACGTACGGTCACTTGGCGGGCGACTCCGTCCTGCGCCAACTGGGTCTGTTGATCCGCGCGCATGTTCGACGCGATGACATCGTCGCGCGCACCGGCGGCGAGGAGTTCGGGATCATCACCCCGGAGATCAGACGAGACGGTGCCGCCGAGCTCGCGAAAAAGCTAAACCGCTTGGTCGCGGAGACGAACTTCGAGTTTGAGGGCGCGAGCTTCAAGGTCACCGTGAGCCTGGGCGTCGCGGAGTGGGACACCAGTTTCAAGGGTCCCGAAGACCTGTTGAAGTTCGCGGATGAGAAGCTTTACGAAGCGAAGCGCACCGGCCGCGACCGCGTCTGCGTCTAGGCGGTTCGCAGCCTGCTGCCGCTCGCTCTAGCGAGCTCGCCGCGCGAGGAACACGCCGAGCTCAAGGAACGCGCGCGCCACGACGCGTGGGTCCGCCCCTGTGGAGGTCCCCGCCGTACGCGGGAGGTGGCTCACGGGGATCTCTGCGATCTGGAGGCCTCGACTCCGGGCCCTGGCGAGCAGCTCCGCGTCGATCATCGCGCCGCCGCTTCGGAGCGCGGGGCGCAAGAGGTTGCGAGGCATCAACTTGAACGCGCAGTCCACGTCGCGCACGCCGAGGCCCAGCAATCGGTTCGTGAGCGCCGTCCACGCGCGCCCGTTCACATCGCGAACCGCCGACTCGTCACCGCGTCGCGCACGATAGCCGATGACCAGGTCCGCCTCGCCGAGCGCCGCGAGCGCGTTCTTGAGCTCGCTGAGCTCGTACTGCCCGTCTCCGTCGCTGTAAAAGACCCATGGCAACCGCGCGTTTGCGAAGCCCGTGATGAGCGCGCTGCCGTAGCCGCGGTTGGTCGCGTGACGCACCCAACGGACCGCGGGGATCTCTTGCGCGAGCTCGCGAAGAACGCGCACCGTCTTGTCCGCGCTGCCGTCATCGACCACGACAATTTCAAAGAGCGAGAGCGCACCCGAGTCACGAAGCTCGCTCAGCACCCGGTGCGCTTGCTGCACGACCTGCGCGACGTTCTGCTCCTCGTTAAAGCACGGAAAGACGGCGGAGAGTTCCACGTGCCTCCTATACCATCGCGTCGGCGCTCTGTTCCCGATCAGTAGGCGGTATCGGGGAGCGAGATATCGCCGACGTCAACGTCGCCCAGTCCGGCGTCCTCGAGGACATCGCGGATGGAGGTGCATCCGTCGTCGGGATCGCACCACGAGCGTTCGTCACAGCGGATCGCGCTGGGGTCCGCCAAGCAGATCCCCGACGAGCAGATCCCCGGGGCGCACTCGGTGTAGTCGGGGCACTCGTCGTCTCGCTCGCATTGGGGCTCCGGGCAGAACTCCGGGTACTCCGGCGCGCACCATGGGTCGACACACCGCCCGCCCGCGCAGGCGTTGAGCCCGGTCTCTTCGCAGATCACATCGAGACAGTCGCGCGTGACGACGGCCGTCACGCCGGTTCGCTCTTTCTCGATGGCGACCACCACGAGTCGCTCGGCGACCCGCGCGCCGCGACCGTCTAGGAGGCGGACAAAGAGCTGCGCGTTGCCTTCCGTCACGTTGAGCTCCGCGAGTCGCGCGCCGCGCGCGAAGGTCTGGTTCGCGGTTACGCCCACGGTTGTCGAGTCGATCGCGGAGCCATCTCGCTCCACCAGGACGCGCACGCTTTCGAACTCCCGCCCCGGGACAAAGTCGGTTTGCAGGTCGACCACCAGCTCCGGGTTGGACTGGCAGCCCATCAACGAGACGAGCACCCAGAGCCCCGCGAGCCACCGATCACGACCGAACGTTTTTAAGCCCATGGCTCGACGTGCCCTTTCTCTGTCTTCTTGTGTCCTCTGCGCACGAGCACGCTCGCGGAGGCTTCATACGAGCTTGTAGCCAACCCCGTAGACCGTGAGGATATGCGTCGGCTCCGCGCCCGGCTCGATCTTCTTTCGGAGACGCACGATCACGTTGTCGACGGTGCGCGTGGTGGACGTCGTCGAGCCCCAGACCGACGACAAGATCTCATCGCGCTCGACCGGTTCCCCGCGACGGGTAGCCAAGAGCTTGAGCACGGCGACCTCGTGGAACGAGAGCGGCTCGACCTCGTCGCCCCGCGCGATCGTCTGCGCCGCGGTATCGACCACGCGATCACCGATCTGGATCACCGCGGTCTGCGCGACGTTGGCTCGGGTCGCGCGCCGCAGAAGCGCTCGAACGCGCGCGACCAGTTCTCCGACCGAGAACGGCTTCGTCACGTAGTCGTCGGCGCCGACGGAGAGCCCACGGATCTTATCGACCTCCTGGCTCCGCGCCGTGAGCATCAAAATCGGGACCGCAGAGTTTCCCGCGCGGACGCGTTCGCACACCTGGTAGCCGTTGATGTCCGGGAGCATCAGGTCGAGGATCACGCAGTCCGGCCGATGCTCTCGCACCGCGGAAACCGCGCCCTCTCCGGTCTTGGCGTGGACCACCGAGAAGCCCTCGAACTCGAGCGTATCGACCAGCCCAAGCGCCAAGGCGGGATCGTCCTCTACGACCAAAATGGTCTGTGCACGTTCCTCCACGCGCCTGAGTCTACCACCCGTTCGCCGCACCGCGGCGGTCTCCCTCGACCCAGCGACGACGCTGCCCTATCTTCGCGCCATGACAGAGATCGCTGCGGTCTTGGGAGCTGGATCGTGGGGGACCGCCCTCGCGAAGCTCCTCGCTGACAAAGGGTTTGAGACGCGTCTTTGGTCGCGTCGCGCGTCGCTCGCGGACGCGATTAACGCGAACCGTAAGAACCCCGACTACCTCAAAGACGCGGAGCTCCCGGCGTGCCTCCGCGCTACGACCGATCTCAAAGACGCGGTTTCCGGCGCGACGCTCATCGTTGGCGTTGTCCCCACGCAAGGGACGCACGAGGTCCTCAAGGTCGCCGCGCCGCACGTCTCGCAGGACGCGCCCATCGTGAGCGCGACCAAGGGCATCGAGATCGGAACGCTTCGGCTCGTTTCGGATATCTACGCGGAGCACTTCGACAAGTCGAAGCTCGCGTTCCTCGGCGGCCCGAGCTTCGCCAACGAGGTCGCGCTCAACATCCCGACGGCGGTCTCGGTCGCGGGCTTTGACCCCGACAACTGTGACCGCGTGCAGCGCGCCTTCGCGACGGACCGCTTCCGCGTCTACAGCACCGACGACGTGATCGGCGTCGAGCTGGGGGGCGCGCTCAAGAACGTCATCGCGATCGCGGCCGGTATCGCCGACGGTCTTGGCTTCGGCCAGAACACTCGCGCGGGGCTCATCACGCGCGGGCTCGCGGAGATCTCGCGGCTGGCGATCGAGATGGGCGCGAACCCGCTCACGCTCGCGGGGCTCTCGGGCATGGGCGACCTCGTGCTCACCTGCTGCGGAGACCTCTCACGAAACCGCACCGTCGGGCTTCGAATCGGTCGCGGCGAGAAGCTCCCCGACATCCTCACCTCGATGAACATGGTGGCGGAGGGCGTACACACCGCGAAGAGCGCCCATGCGCTCGCCGAAAAGCGCGGCGTCGAGATGCCGATCACGGCCGAGGTCTTCCGCATGCTTCACGAAGGGAAGTCGCCGCTGGAGTCGGTCGGCTCGCTGATGATGCGCCCCCCGAGACGCGAGCGAGAGTAGATGCCGGCGTGGCGATCACGCGCGCTGTACTTCGTGCTGCTCCCGATCGCGATCGCCGCGGGCGTCCTCGGCTACTACACGTGGCGCGCGACCACGCAGTTCGCGGCGCTCGGCGAGCGAACGATCGGAGAGAACACGCTCCTGCTCGCGCGGGAGAAGGTCGACACGATCGAGCAGTACATCATCAGCGCGGACAACGCGGTGTTCCGGCTGATCGACATCAACCTCCCGCAGGTGTCGCTGACCGATCGCTGGCGCCCGCAAGCCGCGACGATCTCACCGAGCGTTCGCGCCGCCGTCATCATTGACCAAGACGAGAACCTCTTCGCGGACTCAGTACGCGGGAACGCGACCAGCAGGCTCGAGTTCCTCCGGATCTTCCGCTCGCGCATCCTGCCCGACCTGCACCTCGAGTCGGTGCCGCTGGGGCGCCTCAAACACCTTCACCGTTCCTACGACGGGAAGAACTACCTCATCAGCTACAAGGCGATTCGCGTCGGCACCAAGCGCGTCTACCTCGCGCTTCACCACGACACGGGCTACATCATCCGCGAGGAGCTGCCAGAGCTCTTCTCGACCGAAGAGGCGCAAGAGAACTCCAACGTCATCGATGAGGACAACCGTCGCGTCTTCGGTCCCTCGCTCGCGCTCTCCGGGGACTACGTCGTCGGCCACCGCTTCCCGACCACGCTCTACAACTGGCGGCTGCAGATCGCGCCGCGACAGGCGCCTCTGCTCGACACGCAAGCGCGGACGCGCCGCGTCACGGACATGGGCTTGGTCGGCTCGTCCTTCCTCATCATCTTGATCGGCATGGCGTTCCTCATCTATGCCGCCAACAAGGAGCGGCGCCTGAACGCGATGAAGAGCGACTTCATCGCGAACGTGAGCCACGAGTTAAAGACGCCGCTCTCCGTCGTGCGAATGTTCGCGGAGATGCTGCTCACGAAGCGAGTGCGGAGCGACGCGAAGCGTGAGCAATACCTCGAGATGATCTGCCGAGAGTCCGAGCGTCTCACCGCGCTCATCGAGAACGTCCTCGACTTCTCCGCGCTGGAGCGCGGCAAGCAGACGTATGACCTCAAGCGAGCCGACATCGGGGAAGTGATCACGCGCGCGCTCGACACGTTCCGTTACCGCGTCGAGCGAGAAGGCGTGGACGTATCGCTCTCGTTGGGCGAAGCGCCAGCGATGTTGCTCGATGAGCAAGCGATCATGCTCGCGGTGATCAACCTGCTCGACAACGCGATGAAGTACGGCGACGGCTCTCCCATCACGCTGACGACGGAGCAAAAGCGCGACTTCGTCCAGGTCCGCGTACGGGACCACGGCCCGGGCATTCCGCAGGACGCGCAGCGACGCGTCTTCGAGCGCTTCTACCGCTCAAGCGGTCACGAAGACGTTCGCGGTTCCGGCATCGGGCTCTCGCTCGTGAAGCACATCGCGGTCGCCCATGGTGGACGCGCCTTCGCGACCAACGCGGAGGACGGCGGCGCGATCGTCGGCTTCGCGCTGCCGGTGTCCTGACTGAACAGCGCGCCGTGGATCACGAAAGGCGACACCCGTGTGGATGTCGCCTTTCGTTTGGATGTCTCAGGCGCGCGTCTCAGGCGCCTGGTGACTTAGGCGCTTAGTGACTGAGGCGCTTAGTGTTTGACGCGCGTAGTGACTAGGCGCTTGGCTGAAGCGGCTTCTTCTTCGGAAGCGGCTTAGCGTCGCCCAGTTGAAGGTTCAGTCGATCGGGGTCGACCAGCGCGTTGGCGAGGACGTCGTCCATCTTCTTGACCGGCACGAACTCGAGCTCTTCCCGAATCTCATCGGGGACCTCCTCGAGATCCGCGACGCAGCGCTCGGGGAGAATCACGCGCTTGATGCCCGCGCGGTGCGCCGCGAGGATCTTCTCCTTCACGCCGCCGACGGGCAGGACCCGGCCGCGAAGCGTGATCTCGCCGGTCATCGCGACGTCATGTCGAACGCGGATGTCGGTGAGGAGAGAGACCAGCGCTGTCATCATCGTGATGCCCGCGCTCGGACCGTCCTTCGGCATGCCGCCGGCCGGGATGTGAATGTGGATGTCGCTCTTCTCGAGGAAGTCTTCGTTAATGCCGAAGTCCTTCGCGCGCGTGCGCACCCAACTCATGGCCGCCTGCGCCGACTCTTTCATGACGTCGCCGAGCTGACCGGTGAGCTGAAGCTTACCCGTGCCGTACATCTTGGTCGCCTCGATGAAGAGGATCTCGCCGCCGACCGAGGTCCACGCGAGGCCCGTGGAGACGCCCGTCTCGCTGGTGCGCTCCGCGACCTCGCTCTCAAAGCGCGGCGGACCAAGGTACGGACGAAGGTCGTCCTTCTCCGCGATGTTCCACGGCCCCGTCTCACCTTCTGCGACCTTGACCGCGATGCCACGAATGACGCTCGCGACCTGTTGCTCCAGCTTACGGACACCCGCTTCACGCGTGTGGTGATCGATGATGCCCGCGAGCGCGCCGTCGCCGATGGTGATGAGCCCCTCTCGAATGCCGTGCTCTTCGAGCTGCTTCGGGACGAGGTGCGCCTTGCAGATGTCGAGCTTCTCGTTCCGCGTGTAGCCGGGGATCTGGATGATCTCCATCCGGTCACGGAGCGGGCCGGGGATGGTGTCGCCGACGTTCGCGGTCGCGATGAACATCACCTTCGACAGGTCGTAGGGGATCTCCAGGTAGTGATCGCTGAAGGTGTCGTTCTGCTCGGGATCGAGGACCTCAAGGAGCGCCGCGGCCGGGTCGCCTCGGAAGTCGTTCCCGAGCTTGTCGATCTCGTCCAGCATGAAGATCGGGTTGATCGTTCCGGCCTTCTTGACGCCTTGAATGACCTGGCCGGGCAGCGCGCCGACGTAGGTGCGGCGGTGACCACGAATTGCTGCTTCGTCGTGAACGCCGCCGAGGCTGATGCGGTGGAACTTACGGCCCATCGCGCGCGCCACGGAGCGACCAAGCGAGGTCTTACCGACTCCAGGCGGACCGATGAGGCAGAGAATCGGCCCCTTCTTGTCGCGCTTGAGCTTCCGCACCGCGAGGTACTCGACGATGCGCTTCTTCACCTTGTCGAGACCGGAGTGGTCCTCGTCGAGGACCCTCCGTACCTGCGCGATGTCGAGGTTGTCGGTCGTCTGCTTTCGCCACGGGATGTCGAGGATCCAGTCGATGTACGTACGGACGACGGTGTACTCCGCGGAGCCGACCTGCATGGACCGAAGACGCTTGAGCTGCTTGCGCGCGACCTTGTCGGCCTCCGACGGGAGATCCGCTTTGGTGATGCGCTCATCGAGAACGTCGAGGTCACCGGAGTCGCCGTCTTCCTCGCCGAGCTCTTCCTTGATGGCCTTGAGCTGCTGACGAAGAACGTACTCGCGCTGGTTCTTCCCCATCTCCTCTTTGATCTGGGAGTTGATGCGCTCGCGCATCTTGAGGATCTCGAGCTGCCGCGTGAGCAACCGAAGCACCTTGCGAATGCGATCCTTCGCGTCGATGGTCTCGAGCAGCGTCGCCTTTTCGTCGACCGGCGCGTCCAGGTTGGCCGCGACCAGATCGGCGAGCTGACCGGGCTCCTGAATGGAGTCGATCAATGATGTCGCTTCGCGGGGCAGCTCGGGCATGAGCTGGATCACCTGCTTGGCGATGTCGCGAAGGCTCATCGCGAGCGCCTCGGCCTCGACGTCTTCCGTCTTCGGCTCGTGAAGCCGCGAGACGCGCGCCTTCACATAGGGGTCGTACGAGCCGACTGATTCCAGTCGCACCCGCGTGAGCCCCTGGAGGATCAAGCTGTAGTTGCCCGAGCTGTGCTTGAGCGCCTTGAGCACGCGAGCCGCGACACCCACCGGATAGATGTCTTCTTGGCGCGGATCATCAGTGGATGGATCACGCTGCGCGAAGATCGCGATAATGGGCTGGTCAAGGTTCTCGATGTCTTCCACCAACGCGACCGACTTCTCGCGGCCGACGTCGAAGGGCGCAACGGCGCCTGGGAAAAGGACCGCGTTCCTAATCGGGAGCACGGGCAGTTCATCGGGAATCTGGATCTCTGACTCGTCGGGGAGTGACGCTTCCGTCATGTGCACCTCTTCGGCTGGAAAGCCTGGTCAATCCGGAGGAATTCCGGCGGATCGGGAGCAAGGTAGGCTGCCACCCAAGCAACCGCAAGCTTTGGAGAAACAGGCGGCTCAGGTGGGTGAATGGACTGAAAGTGGACCTCCTGGCCCATGCCTTTGTTCTGGAGCGCGTAAACGGGACCGCAAGGGGCGAACAGGTCTCTAAACGCGACGACCATCCCGTGATCCGCCCGATTCACAGATGATGTTGTCCATTCGGGGCGCGAATCGCCCGTGTGATCGATGAGGCCGCGGCGATCTGGGACCCACCGTACAGCGCGGGATGAAGATGCTCTTCGCGCCTTTAACCGTGTGTCGAGACGCTTGGTTGTCCCCCCGCGCCCCTGATAGAGAGGTCTCGTGCAGGACCGCAAGCACATGACCTCCCGCGGCGTGAACCCCCGCGGCGCGGCGCTGTTTCGGGAGCACGTTTTCGCCGGAACCCTGACCGCGGTCCTGATGGCGGTCGGTGACGTGATCCAGGGCGCGACGCGGCAGAGCTTTCCGTGGCTCTCGGTGGTGAGCGCGGCGCTCTTCGTGATCGGCTTCTATGTCCTCTTCGGCTTCGCGTTCGGCGCGCTCTCGGCCTTCTTGGTCACCGCGCTCCAGCGGTCGGCGTTTGCCCCGGGCGACCTCACTCGGCTTGGCACATACACCCGGCCCAACCCACGGCTCTTCGCGCACGTCACGCTCGTCGCGGGCGCCATCGCGACCTACCTGCTGACCGCGCCCAACGTCATTCACTTCTTCGTCGAGCGGTACCACCAACCCGTCCTCGCGTACCTCGCCGCGGCGCTCGGTTCGCTCGCGCTCTTTGGTGCCCTCGTCGCCCTCCTCGCGCACGCCTCGCGTCTCGCCCGCCGGCTCCCGCGAAGTCGCGCGTTCTCGTTGCTGGGCGCGCTCCTCATCCTCGGGACCTTCGCGGCCATCGCGAGCGCGATCCTCGTGCGTCGCTTCCGTGGCATCGTCGCGGCGCTCGACTTCGCGCCTTACCTCTTCCTCGTCATCGGCCTCGTCATCTTCGGCGCGCTCATCGTGATCATCCGCCGCCGTCGGCTCCCCGTCCCGCCCGCCTGGGTCAGCGCGCTCGTCACGATCGCCGCGCTCTGCGGCGCCGGCGCGGCCTACGGAGACAGCAACTCCACGCGTAACGCAGCGGAGCGACGAACGGTGTTCGGCGGCGACGCCTTGCGGCTCTTCGGGCGGCTGACCGATCGCGACGGAGACGGTCACTCGTTCGCGTTCGGCGGCCATGACTGCGACGACACGCGCGAAGACGTCTATCCCGGCGCGCTCGATGAGGTCGGAGACGGAGTCGACGCGGACTGTTTCGCCGGCGACGGCAGCCCGGACCTGCCGCAGACGCGCGTGCCGGAACCGACCACGCTTCCCGCCGGCGCCGCCGCGAAACCCAACGTGCTCTTCGTGTTGGTGGACGCGCTTCGTCCCGACCACTTGAGCGGCAATGGATACGCGCGCCCGACCTCACCGAAGATCGACGCCTTCGCCGAGTCTGCGGTGGTCTTCGACGCGGTCGCGCAGTCCACCCGATCTGTTCGTTCCATCCCCGCGATGTTCACCGGGCTCTACCCGTCGCAAATTGCCTACGGCGACGAGTTCCACTTCCCATCGCTCCAAGACGAAAACGTAACGCTGGCTGAGCTGCTCACCGAAAACGGCTACGAGACGATCGCGATCAGCGGCACCAACTACTTTACGCGCGTCGGCGGTTTCTGGCAGGGCTTCACGGATATCAGTCAGGGCCGAACCTGGAACGGCGTACGCAACTGGGCCGCGAACACCGCGCTCCGGACGCTCGCTCAGCGGAAAGCCGATACGCCCTGGTTCCTCGCGCTTCACCTGTTCAACGTTCACGCCCCCTACCTTCACGACGGCGTCGCGTCGCGGTTCGGGTCGACCCGAATGGACAAGTACGACACCGAGATTCAGCTCATGGACGCGCTCTTTGGCCGGCTCCTCGAGAAGCTCGAAGAGGTCGGGATGAACGACAACACGATCGTCGTGCTCACGAGCGACCACGGCGAAGGATTCGGCGAGCACGGCCAGTTCGGGCACAGCGAGACGCTCTACGATGAGGAGCTCAAGAGCGTGCTCATGATCCGCGCGCCCGGTTTCGCGCCGCGACGCGTCCCAGGGACCGCCGGGCTCTTCGACCTCATGCCGACGCTGCTTGATCTCTGCCGGGTCCCGATCACGCGACCGGTCGCGGGCACGACCTTGGTCCCCGCGATGTCGCGCGGCGCCGTGGAGGATCGCCTGTTGATCGCGGAGGTGCTCCCGGACGGCCGCTACCCCTTTGACCAAAAGTCCATCCGCCGCGGCGACCTCAAGCTCATCTGGTGGGTGCGCGAAGGGAGCGTCCAGCTCTTCGATCTCAGCGTCGATCCGAACGAAGAGGACGACCTCAGTGATCAACGCCCCGAGGAGACGCGTGAGCTCCTCGGCTTGCTCCGCGCGTGGACCGGAGCGGCGCGAGGACAGCATCGTCGAGAGGAGATCTTGGCGCGGGGTCGCCTCTCGCGGGTCCCGGAAATTCAGCACCGGCTCGACGCGCGCTACCCCGAGTTCACGGTCCTCGGTTACGACCTGCCTTCCACCGAAGTGTCACCGGGCGACCGGCTCCCGATGACGTTCTACTACCAAGTAAATCGCCGGACCGACGAGAACTACAAGTTCTGGATCGACATGGTGGGTCCCCCTGGCTACCGGACCGTCCCGGAGTTCCACGCCCGTCACTATCCGCTCCACGGCACGCACCCGACAACCGATTGGGAAGCCGGAGACATCCTCCGAGATGAGTTTGAGATCGTCGTCCCGCGCGACATCCGGCGCGGGACAACCTTCCGGATCGACTTCTCGGTTCGTAGCGAACGCGGGCGACTGGCAGAGATCCGTGGTCAGGCGAACCGCCGGATCGATCTGGGCGGGGTTCGGATCAAGTAGCGTCCGTTGCGGATCCGCCGGGCAGCGGTGGTAGAGTCTCGCCATGCGGCGCTCTTTCGTTCCTCCGCTCCTTGTCCTGAGCCTTCTCGTCGGCGGCGCCGGGTGCGGTGCGCAGCCCGAAGGGCTCTCGCTCACCCTGCGAGACCCCAAGAACCTCGGCGACGTGACCTCCGACCTACGGCTCTTGGTCTTCCCGACGGAGGCGCGTAGCTGCACCGCTGCGGGGACGCTCTCGCCCGCCTTGAGCGATGAGCGCGACGCCGTCTTTGAAGACGCGCTCGTCGACATCCGGTTCGCGACCGGTGAGTCGGCGTCGGTGGATCTCGACGTCGGAAACTACACGGTTCACTTGCGCGGGCGCGGCACCGACCGCGTCTCGATGATCCCCGACTCGGTCGTCGCGGTGGGCTGCGCCGCCGACGTCGCGATCGCAGCGGGCGAAACCAAAGACCTCGACCTTGAGCTCAAGTCACAGACCGGCAGCGGCGTCTGCGGTGACGGGCTGCTCAGCCCGGACGAACAATGCGAGGGCGACGTCAACTGCACCGATTGCCGCACCACTGCGTTTGTCACGCACACGACGACGATGGGAACGCAGAGCGCGCCGTCGCTTGGTTGGGGCTCGGGCTCCCGCTTGGTGATCGGCTTCGACGACGCGAGCGTATCGCCGCGCAAAGTCCGTTTCATGGTCCGCGGTGAATCTGGAGAGCTCGTCGAGAGCCCGGCCGCCCTCGCGCTCGACGCGATCGCAGACGTTGACGCGACCCTCGGCGGCGCGCAGAGCACGACCGCGGTCGCCTCTTCTCCAAACCGAATCGCCGTTGCCCTGGTCGACCCGAGCTCGGCCGCGACCGAGGGGGGAGACGTTCTCGTACGCTTCTTCGATCAGAACCGCTCCGCCGAGGGGCCTCCTGTTCGTTGCACAGATGCGCAAACGGGCGCACAAACGGAGCCCGCGGTCGCCCTCACGTCGGGCGGCGCCGCGATGGTGGTGTTCGCCGATAGCGCCGCGGGAGGCGTGACCGCGCGTCACTTCGCGAACGGATCCACCACGCCAAGCGGCGGCGAAGTCGTCGTCGGGAGCGGCGCGAGCGCACCCGACGTCGCGGCCCACGCGAGCGGATTTGTGGTCGCGCTTCAGGTCGGGGGCAACATCATGTTCCAGCGCTTTCAGGAGAACGGCAGCCCTGTCGACGCCGCTCCGCAAATGGTCGGTACGGGGAGCGCCCCTCGCGTCGCGGCGCTCGCCGATGGTCGCTTCATGATCGCCTGGAACGACGGCGGTGTGGTCGCTCGTGCGTTTGGCGCAGATGGAACCCCGAGCACGGACAAGCTGACGGTCGCGAGCGGAGACAATGTCGATGTCGCGGCCGGCGCCGAGCGCTTCCTCGTCAGCTTCCTCAGCGGCACAGTCATGGCGCGGGTCTACGACGGAGCGGGGGAGCTCGCGCTCAACCACGAGTCACCTCCCAGCACCGACGCCTTCATGGTCGGGAGCGGCACCGATCCCGTGGCCGCGGGCGGCCGAGACTTCATCGCCGTCGGGTTCGCCGCGGGCGGTGACATCAGCGCGCGCCTGTTCCCCGTCCCCTGATCGCCAAGCCTCCAGCGAGACCGCGTCGCGGACAAGCGTTGCCATCTGCACGTGCTGCCCGTAGATCCCCCGCATGGGCACAGGCTCCGTTGGTCTCATTTGGTACGTGCTCTGCCTCTTGGTATGCGCGTTTGTCGCGTCGGTCGCGTTCGGCCTGGTTTGGGTCGGCCGACGTCGACAACGCCGCGGAAGCGCGCCGAAAGGGTCACATAAAACGGCGCTTGGTCCGGGCCCAACCGCCGGAAAAGACGACTAAAATTGGTGCCCTAGCCTTGACCCGGTTCGCTCTTCGCAGGTAAACAACGCGCACGCGGGGCCTTTTTTCGAGGCAACTCGCGCACCCTTTCCAAAGCTTTCCCTGTGGCTCCCCCAACACGAGATCCCGGCGGCCGCATCGGTCGCCGAATCGCGATGATCATCTACTGGACCTTCATGGTCTACATCGCGATTGTTGGGTTCGGCTCAATCATTCCTCAAGTGTTTTGGCCCGAGACGGCAGACGCAGACGACACCATCGCCTGTGACGCACATGTCGCCGAGCTGGAGCATGAACTCCTTCATTTTGCCTCCACTCAGACCATGCGTCCGACCCTCCAGAACGGACCCTTGGTGGAGTGGAGTGATGATCCTGTACGTGACGAAATCGGTATCTGGTTTCGTGACTGGGACACGCGCTTTCTCCCTGAGTACGCGCGCTGTGGCGAGAACGCGAAGCAGCTCTTTCAGCTTCGTCACCGCCTCGAGACCTCCATACGACGCTACGCCCGGGAAGAAGGTCCCCGTATCCAGCACGCGTCCCCTGAACACCCTCCCGCGACCAGCGAAGGCACACCATGACGACCACGACCACGACCCCCGAGACACCGACTCTGAGCTTCGATGCTCTCCCCCTGACCGAAGATGTACGCCGCGCGATTGACGAGAGCGGCTGGACCGAACCGACCGAGGTTCAGGTGGAGTCCTTTCAGCCAGCTATCGACGGGCGCGACTTGCTCGTTCAGGCGCGTACGGGCACGGGCAAGACCGCGGCGTTTGGCCTCCCGCTTGTCGATCGCTTGGTCAACCTCGATGGCGGCGCGCAGGCGCTCGTCCTCGCCCCGACTCGTGAGCTCGCGCTTCAGAGCGCCCGCGAGATCGGTCGCCTGGGGAATTTCCGCGGTCTCAAGACCTCCGCGGTCTACGGCGGCGCGCCGATCGAGCGTCAGATCAAAGAGCTCGCCGACGGTGCGCAGATCGTTTCCGGCACCCCTGGGCGCGTCCTTGATCACCTCCGCCGCGGCACGCTGAACGCGGACGGGATCCGCATTCTCGTTTTGGACGAGGCGGACGAGATGCTCTCGATGGGCTTCGCCAAAGAGCTGCACGCGATCATTGATCTGCTCCCGAAGGAGCGGCAGACGATGCTCTACTCGGCGACGGTCGACGGCCCGATTCAGCGCATGGCCGAGCGGCACATGAAGGACCCGCTCACCCTCGAGCTCTCCGGCGACGCGGTCGGCGCGCTCGGCATTACGCACTACGCCTACCACGTGTCCGGCATGGGCAAGACGCGCGACCTCGTGAAGATCATGGAAGCGGAGGATCCGGAGAGCGCCATCATCTTCTGCAACACCAAGGCGAAGACCGAAGAGGTCGCGCGCGGCTTGAAGAACGCGGGCTACAACGCCGACTGGCTCAACGGAGACCTCGCGCAGCGCGAACGCGAAAAGGTCATGAAGCGGACCCGCGAGGGCAGCCTTCGTTACCTCGTCGCGACCGATGTCGCGGCCCGCGGGATCGATGTCAGCCACGTGACGCACGTCATCAACTACGACCTGCCGCAGAACATCGAGCAGTACATTCACCGGACCGGTCGGACGGGACGCGCGGGCCGCACCGGCACCGCCATCGCGCTCGTCGCGGCGCAGGATCTCTCGGCGCTCTACTTCATCCGGCTCACCTACAAGATCTTCCCGATCGAGCGCACGCTCCCGAGCGGCGTTGAAGAGGAGACGCGTCGGGAAGCGGATCGCGTCGAGCTGCTCTCAAGCGCGTTCGCGGCGGAGCCCAACGCCGAGCACCTGGCGGTCGCGCGACGCCTCCTCACGCACGCCTCTGCGGAGCGGATTTTGGGCGGCCTCATCGGGACGTTCTTCGCGGGGCAGACCACCGAGGATGTGGACGATGCCGCCGCGACGCACCGCCGCACTCGACGCGTCTCGTCGCCGGAGGTCGAGGTCCCCGCGCAGGAAGCCACACGCAAGAAGCGGAAGAAGCGTTCCGCGAAGAAGCGCGAAGCCGTCGCCGCCGTGGCGCTCCCCGAAGAGCTCCCGGGAGCAGGGACCGCAGCGCCTGACACGCTCGCGCCAGTGGAAGAGTCGCCCGAGCCTTCTGCCGACCCCGAGCAAACCGCCGCGGAGAAGCTGCCGACACCGTTCCCGTCCGAAAACGCTGCACCGCTGAAGGAAGCGAACGTCGCCGCGAACGAAGAAGACGGCGACTGGGCGATGCTCTACGTGAGCCTCGGTCGCAAGGATGGCGCCCGCGCCGGAACCATCAACCGTCTCTTCCAGGACGATGGCGGACTTGAGCGAGACGAGATCGGCCGGATCCGCATTCGCGACAAGCACTCCTTCGTCCAGGTCCCCCGCGTGAAGGCCGACGCCCTCGTCGAGAAGCTCAACGGCCAGACCCATCTTGAAAAAGAGCTGGTGGTCGAGCCTGCCCGAGGCAGGTAGCGGTCTCCGGGCGCGCGCTTTGTCCTGTGAAAGAGCGCGTGCTACGACCGCTTCGTGAGTAAGACCCGAACCGAAGTCAAAGAAGAGTCACGCAAGCGCGGAATCGCCGCGACCGCAGCCGCTGTCGCCACCGGCGCGGTCACGGTCGCCAGCGGTGGTCTCGTGCCGCTTGGCGTCGTCGGCATCGGCGCGACCGGAGCGCTGACCTACCGGTGGTGGAAGCACCGCGCAAAGAACGGCATCAAGTTCTAAGGATGCTCACCGGGGGCGCGCGACTCCCAAAAAAGACCGCCGACGAACGCCGCAGACGACTACAGTCCGTCGCACGTGACGGATCGCCAATCGTTGATACCGGGCAAGGTCGTGGGCGGAAGGTTCCGTGTTGAGCGGCCGATCGCGGAAGACGCCTTTAGCGCGTTGCTGCTGGCGCTCGACGAAAAGACGAACAAGCCGATCACGCTGCGGGTGTTCTACAAAGAGCTCTCGACTCCCGAGCTCCAAGACGCGCTGCGCGGATCGTTGCGCGACGCCGGTCGCCTGACGCACCGAAACATCGTCTCCACGTACGGCCTCGCGAACAGCGAAGGCGCGATCGTGATCGCGAGCGAGTGGGTGGACGGCGCGACCGTCGCCGAGATCGTCGAGAAGCGAAAACTGCGAGACGATCCCATGTCGCTGCGGAGCGTGTTCAACATCCTCAGCCGAAGCTGCGACGCCCTCGCGCACGCTCACCATCACACGTCACATGGCGGAATTCGTCCCTCGGCGATCTGGTTGGCGCGCAGCGGGCGCGTGAAGCTCGCGGACTTTGGGGTGATCTCCTCGCTCGTCAGCACCCACGGACCAAGCGTCTTGTCAGCCACGGATCAGGCCTGTCTCGCGCCGGAAGTGAAGGCCGGAGGCTCTCCCACCGCGCGAAGTGACGTCTTTGGGATGGGCGCGATTGTTTACTTCCTTCTCACTGGAAAATCGCCAGCCGATGGCTTCGTGCCGCCGAGCCAAGTTCATCCAGAAGCACATGAAGAGATCGACCAGGTTTTGCTAACCTGTCTCGCGCCGGATCCGGCCACACGGATCGCGACGGCCCAGGAGGTCCGCGCAGCGTTTAGAGCGCTGCTCGGCGAAGCGACGGAGGCGCCACCGGTGTCGGAAGAACTTGGACTCGAAATAGACGTCGAAGAAGACGATCTTGGACTCGACATCGCAGTGACCTCGACCGCGGCGCCCCCGCCCGGTGGACTCGTCCCGCCGATCACCATTCCGCAGGCTCCCGTTCCCCGGGAGTCGAGCGCGGTCGACCTGAGCCAGATGCTCGCGAAGATCACGGAGAACGACGCGCCCCGCTGGATGGTGGTGAAGAACGGGCTCGACCACGGACCATTTTCTGCGGGCGAACTCGTCGAGACGATCCTGAAGGTCGAGACGCTCAGCGATCACGTCATCCTCAACATGGACAGCGGCGTTCGAAAACCGCTCGGCGAATGGCCGGAGTTCGAGAGCTTCCTTGAGCAGCAGCAGCTGCGAACGGCGGAGCAACAACACAAGGTCGCGCTCGCGCAGGCCGAGCGCTCCGAGCGGCGCGGCGGAGTGGCCAAGTTCATCATCGGCGCCGCGGTGCTCGCCGTGATCGGCATCGTTGGGCTCATCTTCATCCTCACGCGCGAGTCGGGCGGGAGCGAAGAGATCGCGTCCGCGGACGTCGACAGCAGCCTCTACGAAGCAGGCGAGATCGCGATTGAAGGCACCGCCGGGATCCTCCCGGATCCCCCCCGCCGACGTGGTCGACGCCGCGGCGGCATGGGCGGCGGCGGCATGGGCGGCGGCGGCAACGTCGGGACCTACGAAGAAGCGATGAACCGCGCGGTCGAGCTCGGCGACGTCTCGATGGGCGGCAGCGAACGACGCCTCAGCGGAGGCGAGGTTGCGGGCGTCATGAACCGTCACGTGGGGCGGATCTATCGCGGCTGCGTGCCCGCCGAGCAGCGACGCTCTGGTCTCAGCGGGAGCGTCACGATCGACATCGCGATCGCGGGGAGCGGTTCCGTCCTCGGCGCGAGCGCCCGACAAGGCAGCAGCCAGTTCAAGTCGTGTATCAACCGCCAGGTGAGAAGCGTTCGTTTTCCTTCCTTCGGTGCTCCTCGGATGGGTGCCCGGTACAGCTTCGCGGTGGACTGAGTGAGTCCATCGCCAACTCGAGGTCGACTTCGCGCGTTCATGCTCGCCTCCCTGTGCGTTTGGAGCGCCGGCTGCGAGACCACGCTGGAGGCGGAGCTGAGCGAAGCGCAGGCTGACGAGATCATCGTCACGCTCCACCAGGAAGGGATCGGCGCACGCAAAGAAGCGTCGGCGACCACTGGGGACGAAGCTCGCTATGAGATCACGGTCGCGCCGAGTGACCTGGGCCCGGCGCTCACCCTCATCCGCGCGAACAACCTCCCGCGACGCAACGCGCCCGGGCTCGGCGAGGCCTTCGGCGAAGGCAGCTTGGTCCCGACCGCGACGGAAGAACGCGCTCGCTACGTTTCCGCGCTGGGCAGCGACCTGGGCGCGTCCCTTGAGCGGCTCGAGGGTGTGCTCGACGCCCGCGTTCATGTCGCCCTGCCCGAACCACGCGACTTTGAGCTCACCGAGTCTCCCGCGCAGCCTCGCGCCTCGGTGCTGCTCAAGCATCGCGTGGGCGCGACGGTCGATCAGGACGGCGTCCGAGCCCTCGTCGCCGGCGCGATTCAGGGCATGCCCATCGAGAACGTTGCGGTGGTCCTGGTCTCTGCGCCCGCCGTGGTCGCGGGGAGCGAGGCCTCTCTCGTTCAACTTGGACCGATCGCGGTCACGCGCGGAAGCGCACCTGCACTCAAGGGCGTTCTCGTCGGCGCGGTCGCGCTCAACGTCCTCTTAGCGCTCTTGCTTATCTGGTCGATGACGCGTCGTAACAAGCCCGTCCCGGTTCCCGAAGAAGCCACCTAACTCCCCGCGCGCTCGCTTCTGGCGCGCCTTCCCTGTTCCACTCGCCGCGCGACCTGCGCAGAAAACGGAGACGCCGATGTCGTTCCTCGAGCACACCCACTACTACGTGAACCAGGCCGCGAAGATCCTTGAGATCCCCGCGGACCTCCACAAACAGATCGCGACGCCTCACCGTGAAGTGCGAGTCGAGATCAACATCAAGATGGACGACGGATCCATCGGGACGTTCATGGGCTTCCGCGTGCAACACGACAACGCGCGCGGTCCGTTCAAGGGCGGTCTTCGCTACCATCACCACGTCAACGCCGAAGAGGTCACCGCCCTCGCCTCCTTGATGACCTGGAAGACCGCGGTCGCGGGCGTCCCCTACGGCGGTGCCAAGGGCGGCATCCAGTGTCACGCGCGTGACCTCTCCGACGCGGAAACCCAGCGGATGACGCGCGGCTTCGTCGACGGCATCTACGACATCATCGGCGAGAAGATGGATATCCCCGCGCCGGACGTGAACACGAACGGCCAGATCATGGCGTGGATCTTCGACCAGTACGCCAAGTACAAGGGGTACGCGCCGGGCGTGGTCACCGGAAAGCCGGTCACCATCGGCGGCTCAGAGGGACGCATTCAAGCGACCGGGCGCGGCTGCGTGTACGCGACCCAAGAGCTCCTCGCGCAAGATGGCACCGACCTCACGGGTAAGCGCGTCGCGATTCAGGGCTTCGGCAACGTGGGCACCTGGGCCGCGCACGACTACGACAAGGCAGGCGCGAAGATCGTCGGCATCGCGGACATCACCGGCGCGTACGTGAACCCGGAGGGGATCGACGTCGCCGCCGCGATTGACTACGTCGCGAACAACGGCGGACGGCTCGAGGGCTTCAACGGCGCGACCCACGTGGAAGGGTCGCTCATCCTGACCACCGACTGCGACATCCTGGTTCCGGCCGCGCTCGGCGGTGTGCTCACGAAGGACAACGCGAACGACGTGAAGGCGCGCTACATCATCGAAGGCGCGAACGGCCCGACCACTCCCGAGGCGCAAGAGATCTTCGACAAGAACGGCGTGAAGGTCCTCCCCGACATCTACGCGAACTGCGGCGGCGTCACCGTCTCGTACTTCGAGTGGTCGCAGAACATGCAGCACTTCTACTGGGACGAGCCGCAGGTCAACGCCGAGCTCCACAAGGTCATGAAGAACGGCTTCAAGCACCTTCACGCGACCGCGACCAAGCACAACATCAGCTACCGGAAGGCCGCCTTCGTTCTCGGCGTGGGGCGTGTCATGGAGGCCACTCGCCTCCGTGGTCTGTAACGTCGTCACCGAACAATGGGGTGAGGGGGCGCGACTAGCCCCAAGAAAAAGAGCAAGCGACGTGGTGACGCGACGAGATGGGGAGCAGACCGGTCGAGGAGCGTGTCCTCCATGGTGGGAGCAGCCTCTCTTCGGCCCTTCCTTGCAGGATGCGCTTTTTCCGGAGCGGGCAACTGTACGGGCTCAACGAGAGGACATGGCTGTCCGCGACCCAGCTCTGACACGGTCTTCTTGACCAAGGGGG
>CALJDU010000068.1 GCA_938024995.1 uncultured bacterium | reverse complement strand
CCGTCAGCGACAAACACCTTCTCAACACTTGCGCCAAACTCGGCGCGAGCCTGCTTGATATCTGCGAGCGTTTCGTCGATTTCGCGGACGCGAAACTGCTTCTCGCGATACATGTCGCAATAGGTGCAGTGGTTCCACGAGCAACCGATCGTCGCCTGCAAGATGAGCGCGTCCGCTTCCGATGGCGGGCGGTAAATCCGACCTTCGTATCGCATGGCCGCAACATACTCCCTTTGCTTCTCCGCGCAGGCGAACAGGTTCAGACGGGGGTCAGACGTCGGCGCTGAAACGCGACGAGCCGCTTCGTCAACCGAAGCGGCTCGTGTCGCAGACGCTGAGCAGGCTGCGAGCAGGCTGCTAGAGGACGAGCTCGGGACCCGAGGCGCCAGCTGCGCCGGGGTTTCCGCTGCTTCCTCCACCCGTGCCACCCGCTCCGGCACGAGGCGTGATCCCGGAGGTGCTGATGAAGGAGCTATCTCGAAGGATCGCGACCGACGGTCCGCCCGCGCCACCTCCGCCATGTCCGCCGCGTCCGCCGACGCCGCCGGCGCCGCCTCCGCCGCCACGACCCTGGGTGTCCGAATCGCGTGTACCGCTCCAACCCGACTGCGCGCTTCCGCGTCCACCGCTGCCTCCGACGCCGCCGCCGCCGCCGACGCCGCCGCGGCCGCCGTTCCCGCCGCGCCCCGTCGTGATCGTGACCGTCTCGATCGCGAAGGAAGACGAGCGAACGATCAAGAAGCCCACGGAGGCACCGCCACCACCGCCGCCGTTGCCGGCGCTTCCGGCGCAGCCGCCGCCGCCGCCGCTCGCCCCAGTGTCACCGGAGGTTCGGCACTCAGCGAACCCAGGATCATCACCACCGCCGCCGCCGCCGCCGCCGCCGCCGCCGCCGTTACCGCCGTTGGTTCCGTTGCCGCCGCGTCCCGCGATGAAGATGTCACCCGTAATCGCGCCCGCGCCACCAGCGCTCCCGTTGCTTCCGGAGGCACCGATGCCGCCGGGACCGCCGTTGTTTCCGTTGCGCTCTCGGCTCCCGCCGCTGCCCGCGGAGCCGCCGGGTCCGATGCCCGTCGCGCCGCTTCCGCCGCTCCCGTCACTCGCGCCTCCAGCGCCGCCTCTGCCACCGACCGCGCCACACGGGCTCGCGCCACCGCTCGGCGGGGAGGGGCGCGGGTTGCTCGAGCAGCCCACCGCGAAGGTGGTGCCGTCGTATTCCACGCCGCCGATCGCATCGCGACCATTGGAACCACGGGCTCCAGTGCTGCCGCTTGAGCCGGTCATTCCTTGACCGCCCGGCCCAGCGGTGACGTCGCTCACCCGCCATCGCAGCATCGGGGAGTCGATCACGTGGACCGCGATCGACGACCCGCCGAACGCGGTGTTGCCCGCGGACGTGACGTTGACGCGATCGACCACGGTCTCTTCCGACATGCCTCTCGCGATGACCGCCGTGGACGGCCCCGTGATCGTGACGATGTTCGCGTTGTCGCGCTCCCAATCGGACCCCGAGTCGTAGCCGCCGTAGAGGCTCACCCCGTTCTCCAGCTCGACGGCTTCGGTCGGTCGGTACGTGCCCGCGCTGATGTAGACGTCAAAGCCCATCGCCGCGGCCGCCGCGATGGCGACGTTGAGCGAGCGCTTGGGCGCCGTGCGATCGGTGCCGGGGTTCCCATCGTTGCCGCTCGGCGACAAGAAAATCGCGGCCGACGCGTCACCATCGATGTCATCGCAGTTGTTGTCGATGAACGCGTCGTCCGGGAGATCGGGAAGGCCGTCAGGAACACAGTCGTCCTCGCAGCCGTTGAGCGGATCGCCGTCGCGGTCGAACCATCCCTCATCACAGACGAACGAGCAGGTGCCCATATCGCAAGTCGCGGTCGCGTTCACGGCGGTCTCCGGGAGCATGCAGACCATGCAGTCATTGTCGCCGGTCACCCCGCACGAGAGGACATCATTGAGGTGGTCCGAGAGCACGTTCGCGCAGGCGCCGTCCGCCTCGGCGCACATGTCCGCGGTGCAGTTGTTGTCGTCTTCGCAGCTGCGCATGCCCGGGCTCATGCAGTTCGCCATGACGCATACCTCGACGCCGTTGCAGAAGATCCCGTCCTCGACGCAGTCCGTGTCGAACTCGCACGGAGGCGCGGCCTGACAACCACGGCCCGGGTAACACATCGTTCCCTCCGGGCACCCTTCCGGCGTGGGCGTGTTCTGGCACATATCCGTGGCGGCGTTGCACTCGTCGAGGGTGCAGCCGATCATGTCATCGCAGGTTGGGATCGCGTCCGCGACACACGCCCCGCCTTCGCATCGAAGGCTGCCGTTACAGAAGACCCCATCGTCGGGACAGTCTTCATCGACCACGCACTCACCCGGTCCGGTATCCACGTCTGGGGCGGTATCCGCGGCGTCATCCAGGGCGTCACCTGGCCCCGTGTCGAGGGGAGGCGCGTCATCGTCTCCACGGGCACACCCGAACAAGAGACAAAGAGAGAGCACCAAAAAGCCAGTCAGCCGCATCCAAGACACCTTCACGTTTCCCGCCTAAAAGGTATCACGCTGACCGTTTGCAGCACGCTCTCGGTGTTTGTCCGTTGGCGCCGAACCCGCTCGCCGTCTCTCGCGCGCGCTTCTTTGTGCGTCACGGTCCACGTTTGACACCACCTTTCCCGTTGTCTACAAGCCTCGGCGCGCGACCGGCCGCGCCAAACAACGCCGGTTTCCAATTCTTCAGGTCGCTTTGGGGCACCGCTGCCCATCGCGACGTTTCTCCGTAGACGCGTAGCGAGCCGCTGCGCGCGAAAGGACCGTCATGGCGCGTCACCTCTTTACCTCCGAATCCGTCACCGAGGGCCACCCCGACAAGATCTGCGACGCCGTCAGCGACAGCGTGCTCGACGCCTGCCTGAAGGCCGACCCGCGTTCACGAGTGGCCTGCGAGACCATGGTTAAGACCGGCTACGCGATCGTCGCCGGCGAGATCACGACCAAGGCGACGCTCGACATCCCGAAGATCGTCCGCAAGGCGATTCGCGACATCGGCTACACCAGCTCGGACATGGGCTTCGACGCGGACACCTGCGCGATCCTGTCCGCCATTGAGCAGCAGTCCCCCGACATCAGCGCGGGCGTGACCAAGGGCCAGGGCATCGATAAGGATCAGGGCGCTGGCGACCAGGGCCTCATGTTTGGTTTCGCGGTCAACGAGACCCGCAGCCTCATGCCGCTCCCGATCGATCTCGCGCACAAGCTCGCGAAGCGACTCGCGAAGGTCCGCAAGGACCAGACGCTCGCGTGGCTCCGCCCCGACGGCAAGAGCCAGGTCACCGTGGAGTACGACGGCGACACCCCGAAGCGCATCGACGCGGTTGTCATCTCGACCCAGCACGCCGAGGACATCACCCACCGCGCCCTCAAGGCCGCGATCGTGGAAGAGGTCATCACGCCGATCCTCCCCGCGCGCATGATCGATCGCCGCACCAAGTTCCACGTCAACCCGACCGGTCGCTTCGTCGTCGGCGGACCCTGTGGTGACGCGGGCCTCACGGGCCGCAAGATCATCGTCGACACCTACGGCGGCATGGGTCGTCACGGCGGCGGCGCGTTCAGCGGCAAGGACCCGAGCAAGGTCGACCGCAGCGCCGCGTACTTCGCGCGTTACGTCGCGAAGAACATCGTCAAGGCCAAGCTCGCGACGCGCTGCGAAGTGCAGGTCGCCTACGCGATCGGCGTCGCCAAGCCGATGGGCATCTACGTGACCACGTTCGGCACCGGCGTCGTCTCCGACGAGAAGATCGCGAAGACCGTTTCGCAGCTCTTCGACTTCCGCCCGGCCGCGCTTATCGAGACGCTCGACCTCCTCCGCCCGATCTACCGCCCGACCGCGGCCTACGGTCACTTTGGTCGCTCCGAGCGAAGCTTCACGTGGGAGAAGACCGACCGCGCGGACGAGCTCGCCGAGGCGCTCCTCCCGAAGAAGTCGCCCACCCGGAGCGCGACGAAGAAGAACGGCTCGACTAAGAAGAACGGCTCGACGAAGGCGCGCAAGTCGTCCCGCAAGGTCAAGGTCAAGGTTGGCGGAAAGAAGCGCGCGCGCGCCTAAAGCCTTCCAAAATTCGAACTGGGAAGACGCCGGCATCCGCTGGCGTTTTTTCGTTGGGCGTCTTCTCTTGGTGCGCAGGGTTGTCCTCAGCGGAGCCGGTTGGTAAGGGGACGTGAATGGAGCCGACTTCCTACGCTCGGTCCATCGGAAGTGCGCCCTCGGGCGCCGCGCCCTCAGCGGACGTGAGCGTCTGATGGAGACGGACCCCGCGATCGACCGCGACGCTTCACCGGAGGGTGAAGGAGAGACGCCTGAGCCGGCTGTCTATCGCGACGTTGTTGACGTTGACGACATCGACCGAGACGCGATCAAGGTGCTCGAGCGGCTCACGCGCTACGACTACGAGGCGTACCTCGTGGGCGGCGCGGCGCGTGACCTAGTGCTTGGGCGAAAGCCCAAAGACTTCGACATCGCGACCAGCGCCAAGCCGCAAGAGGTCCGCCGTCTCTTCCGCAACTGCCGCGTGATCGGGCGCCGCTTTCGCCTCGCGCACATTCTCTTCGGCGGCGGCAAGATCATCGAGGTCGCCACCTTCCGTCGCGATCCAGCTCAGCGTTTTCGAACGCTGCCGGGGGATCCTTCGCCGGACGCGGAGCCAGGCGCACCGGTTCGGATCTGGCCGATTCACTCCGACGTGGAGGAAGACGCGGATCTCCTGATCCGAAACGACAACGTGTTCGGGCGCCCCCACGAAGACTCGATCCGGCGTGACTTCACCATCAACGGGCTCTTTTACGATCTCGAAAACGAAGAGGTGATCGATCACGTCGGCGGCATGCCTGATCTGCGGCGTCGCTTGGTCCGGACGATCGGCGATCCCGCGGTCCGCTTTCGCGAGGACCCGGTCCGCATCCTCCGCGCGATCAAGTTCAGCGCCCGCCTCGATCTCGGCATCGAGCCGGACACCTACGACGCGATGGTGAGCCACCGTGGTGAGCTCGCCCGGGCCGCGCGACCGCGCTTGCTCGAGGAGCTGCTTCGTTTGCTTCGCGGCGGCGCGGCGCATCGCTCGGTGTACTTGGCGTGGGACATGGGGATCCTCGCCGAGCTCCTCCCCGAGGTCGCGGCGTTCTTGGACGATTTCGCGCCCGGCTCGAGGCGCACCTTTGGTCGCATGATGGCGGTCGACGTGCTCCACAAGCGCGAGCGCCTCCCGAGCGACGCGGTCCTGATCGCGGCGATGCTGCTCGGCCCGCTCGAGGAGGTCCTTGACGGCGCGAAAGATTCCTCCGCCGGTGTGTTCGAGGAGTTCATCGAGGAGCTCGCGATCCGCCTGGCGATGCCTCGCAAGATGAAGGACCGGGTCCGCTGCATCACGACCGCGCAGCGTCGGCTCCGCGCGGGGAAGGTCGGCGCCTTGGTTCGCCGGGATTTCTTCGCGGACGCCGCGACGCTCCATCACCTCGACTGTTTGGCGCGTGGCGAAGAGCCGCCGGAGTGGGCGATTGATCCCACCGAGAGCGAGCCGACGACGAAGCCGCGTCGTCGTCGTCGTCGTCGTCGTCGCCGCGGTGGCGGTGAGTAGCGCCGCCGCGCGCGTGCTCGTCTCGGTCACGCTCCTCTGTTCTCTTTCCTTCGACGCCTCCGCGCTCGCGCAGACCGAACCACGCCTGTCCGCGCGGCTGCGCGCCGCTTCCGTTCTGCGGATCCCTCGCGCAGGCCGCGCTCCGTTCGCGCCTCAGCTGCTGGACAGTCACCGTGATGGGGACGGGTGGTCGATCTGCATCGTCGATACCGGGGTCGACCCGACGCATGAAGAAATCGGTGGGCGGGTCCGAACCGCGTTGACGCTCGGTGCGCCTCCGACCGGTCGCGCTCCGCTCTTGGAGGAGCGCTTCGGTGGCGCGGTCGGGGCGCCTCGTGATGACCACGGTCACGGCACCGCGCTCGCCTCGATCGCGCTCCGCGCTGCCCCGGCTGCGGAAGTGATCGCGGTCGACGCGGATCGGGGGACCGGGCGCTTCGACGACGAGGACGTCTTGCGCGGCGTTCGCTTTTGTCACGTCGTCGCGGATCGCGCGAAGCTGGTCGTGCTCCTCGCGCTCGGTGGTCACGAGGGCTCACACGACGGCGGGAGCGCGTTGGAACGCGAGCTGGACACCTTGGCCCGGCGAGGAACGCGGATCGTGGTGAGCGCTGGGAACGACGGTGACCGCGATGTTCACGCGCGGCGGGAGGACGCCGGCGCGGTCACGCTTTGGATCCCCCGCGGCGCCGGTGAGGTGCTCTTGCAAACGCGCGGAGGCGCGCCTCGGGTCGCGCACCCACAAGCAGGAGTGACCGGGCGCGCGATTCGGATCGCGGGGGACCCCCTCGAGGGCGGCGAGGTCACGATTCACTTTGACGGCGCGGGTCCGCACGACGTGTGGATCACTGAGGCCAACGTCGCGGCGTTCTTGGATCCGAGGTTCGTGACTCATGGCGACCCGTCACGCACCGTGAACGTCCCCGGAACCGCGCGTGACGTGCTCACGGTCGGCGCGAGCGAAGACGGCGCGCCCGCGAGCTATTCCTCGATTGGACCTGCGGCGGATGGCGCGCCTAAGCCCGACCTGGTCGCGCCCGGGGAACACCGCGCGGCGCTCTCCAACCAGGTGACGCCGAGCGACCCGGGGAACGTTCTCGCAGGACAGCCGACCCTCTTTGATGCGCGAGATGGCTCCTTCCGCGCGCGCGGGAGCAGCTTCGCCGCCGCCCACGTCGCGGGTGTCCTCGCGCGTGAGAGCGTGGGGAGCGCGCTCTTCGATCGCCGTCGGTTCTCACGAACTGCGCGCGGCGAGATTTGGGATCCTCATCGCGGCGCCGGAGCCCTCGATGAAAGCGCGCTTCGCCGTCCGCTCGAGCTTGCACAGGAAGGGCTCGTCTATACGGACACGTCGCGCCGCTGGTTCGTCGCCCGTTCGACGAGTGACGAGCTGGTCCGCTTCGGTCAGCGCTACGCGGTCGTCGCGGGGGTGACGCAAGGGCGCGTCGGCGAGAGGTATGGCGCGAGCTGCGGCGTGCATCCGCGCGGTTCGATGTGGAGCGCGCTGGTGGCGCTCGCGATCGTCATTCGTCGTCGTCGTCGTTGACGTCAGCGTCTTCCCCGACGCGTACGATGTCGACGACCAAGCGGAACGAACGGATGTTCTCGTCAAGGGTGTCCGCGTCAGGGAGCCGCGAGGACAAGTTCGTGATCGCGAGCAGCACGCTCTTCTCTTCGCCGCGGAGCTCAATCGGGACGTAGCTCCTTCGCTCTCGTCGTCGCGGCGGAGCAGCGATCCGCGCGATCTCGCGCCCCGCCGCGTTGATCGTGGACGCGGTGAGCAACCACTCCACACCATACTCACCGCGGAGCCACACGCGGAGACGGTCGCCTGGGTTCGCGTCGCTCAGGTCGACCGTGGCGTAGCGCGTCCCCCAGGGCTCGACCTGACCGGCCGCAGCGGTGTGCTTCGGGAACTCGTTGATCTCGAAGGTCGGCGGTATCGCTTCGCTCGAGAGCCGGCGCAGGGCCGGATAGAAGGCGCCGCGATCCCGCTCCGCGCTCCCCATAAAGTAGCGCGCGACCGCGAGCTCGCCGATCAGGTCGACGACCTTCTCTTCGCGACCCTCGATGACCGCGTTGAGCGATCCAAAGAGATCGGGGTCGGCCCGCAGTCCCTGGCCTTCCCACGTCCGCTGTCGGGTGAGCTGCCACAGTTCCCGAAGGAAGACGCCTGAGCCACCGTCGTAGCGCTGCGACAACATCGCGAGGAAGAGCGCGCCGCCGGAGCCGTCGTGCTCGCGACGTTCTGGTTCCACGACGGGGTCGCTCGGGATCCACGAACGCCAAGACGCCTGTTGCTGTTCGCTCACTTGGTCGCGGCAGCCGAACTCTCCGGTCAACGACCAGGTGAGCCACTCCGCGGTCGCGCGTCGCCAGCTGTGCGCCTCGGCCGGGTCTTGGCTCAAGAGCACAGCTTGCGTGTACGCGGACACCACGCACGCGCGGAGCGCTTGTCCAGTCAGCGACGAGTCGACGAGCGCGAACGTCGACGCGGTGTCCAAGAATGACCACTCGACGCGCGCATCGATCTTGGCGTCCGCGAACCCGGAGGTCGGGACCAGGTAGAGGTCGAGGCCGTCCCCGCCGCCTCGCCCCGCGTCGTTGAAGGGCGCCGGCCACCCGCCGCTCGCGAGGTAGGTCTGCGCTTCGGTGAGCGCGTCCATGACGACGTCGAGCTGCTCGGGGGTGGCGTCGCTCGAGGCGTGCACGGCGAGCGGGTGTTCAACGGAGCGAACGGCGAGCGGGACCGAAGGGCGCGCGCTCTCGTCGGGCATATGGACCCGCGGACCCTCCCACGTGCGCTCCATCCCCGCGGTGTAGGCGGCGGCGACTTCATCCACGTACGGGATGAAGCTGTGGTCTTGTTCGTCGGCCCCGTTTTCTTCGGCTTCGTTTTCGATTGGCGCTGCGGGCGCTGCGGGCGCTGCGGGCTCTTGGGCTTCGCCCGTTCGGGCGACCGTGGTCACGAATCCGAGCGAACAAAAAGTGGTCAACACGACGATCGCGCGGATGAAGTCGCGGTTCACACTTTCACCGAACGATTGCGGACGTCTGGAGTCACGCCGAACATTTGACACGTTGCATCACGAGCTTCTACACCGTTTTTATGGAGCCGACTTTCGATCCTGCGGGTTACTACGACTTCGATCTCAGCAGCGGCGCCGTCAAGCTGCGATCGGGCGCGAGGGTCCTACTCTTGTCTGACAACGTGTTGGGGCCTTTGGTTTCATCGGCGGTTTCGAATGGCGATTTGACCGCGGTTCGCCGTCTCGGAAAGCAGCTCGGCGAAGAGGCAAAGGTCTCGCTTGGCGAGTCTCCTGGCAAGTTGACCTCGGACGTGGTGCTGACTCATGCCGCGACGGTGGTGGCGCTTTTCGGATTTGGAAAGCTCTCGCTCGAGCGCTGGGGCGACGCCTTGGTCGCGCGGATTCATGAGGCTCCGCTTCTCGACGAAAACGAGCTCGGGATCGCGGCCCTCCTCGGGGGGCTCTTCTCTGCTCTCGCGCAGCGCGAAACCGCTTGCGTCCCGGTGGGTCAGAGCGGCTTCCTGGTCGTCGATCCAGGGATCGCGGAGGAGGTGTGGTCTTGGACCCAAGCGGGTGCCACACTGCCGACGATGATCGGTCGATTGGAGGCTTCGTGAACCCGCGCGTAGACAAGCTTGAGCAGTTGCTGCTTCGGGTCGCGCGCAACAAGGAAGCCTTGCGCTTGCTTCGCGCCGCCGAGCTCGAGCCCGCGGCGACGTCGGCGACATTCGAGCCCGAGATCACATTGAGCCAAGCACCCTCGCGGTTGCCTTCCTCCGTTCGGCGCTCGTCGCGCTCGTTCAAGAAGCCGAGCGTCGCGCCCGCGCGTCGAGGCGCGTCTTCGATGCCGCCGCTCCCGAGTGAAGCCGCAGAAGAAGTGCTCCGCGCGGCGACGGTGGACGCGAGTCAGCCGCCGCCCCCGATTCGACGTCCTGAGCGTCCGGAACCCGCGGTGGTTGAGTCCGCGCGCCCCTCCAGCGTTCCTCCCGAGCGCAAGAGCGTTCCGTCTCGACGCAAGACGCGATCCGGTCTTCAGTCGCCGGTTCCGCAGCGCCGGATGACTCCACCACCGCTCCCCGCCCAGCGTGAGGCGGCAGCTGCGGCTGCGAAGGCGGCGGTCGACAAGGCGCGTGCCGAAAAGGCGGCAGAGGCAAAGGCCAAGGCCGCAGCTGAAAAGGCCGCAGCAGAAAAGGCCGCAGCAGAAAAGGCCGCAGCTGAAAAGGCAGCAGCCGACAAGGCCGCAGCCGACAACGCCGCAGCCGACAAGGCAGCAGCCGACAAGGCCGCAGCCGACAAGGCAGCGGCTGAAAAGGCGGCAGTAGAAAAGGCCGCAGCCGACAAGGCAGCAGCAGAAAAGGCGGCAGCTGAAAAGGCGGCAGCTGACAAGGCAGCAGCCGACAAGGCAGCGGCTGAGAAGGCCGCAGCCGAGAAGGCCGAGTCGGACGCACAAGCGCGCATCAGTCCGCGTCTTCGGAAGACGCCCCCGCTCGGC
>CALJDU010000067.1 GCA_938024995.1 uncultured bacterium | reverse complement strand
GAAAAAGTCGCTGGATGCGATTTGTGATGCTGCCCGTATCGCGTTCGTGTCCACTGACCGACAACAATGCCGAGTATTTTTGAGCGTCGGCGGACGACGGACGAGGTGCGAGGCCGCGCGCGAAGCGCGCCTGCGAGTTTTCAGCGGCCTGCTAGAGCGTGTTCCCGAAGACGACCGCGAATCCGGCCTCCGGTGCTCCGGCGATCAAACGACCCGTATCCGCGTGGCACGACTCGCCGAGATCGGTGGCTCCGGTGTGTTCGTAGCGCGCGATCTCCGTCCACTCACCGCGGACCTCAGCGAAGGCTCGAACGACACCGAGCGACCCCGAACCCACGTACACACGGTCGTCCGTTGCGGCCAAACAGGTGTGGGAGTTGTTGATGCGGCCGACCTCTTCCGATGGGAGCTCAAAGATCGTCACACCATCCGTGTCGCTCACGGCGAAACGATGGGGGGAGATCGTCGCCAGGCGAACCCCAAAGTCTTCACGCGACGCGTCGAGGATGACCGACTGGCTGACGAACGTCTCTGGGTGTCGAATGTTGACGAGACCGCGGGCACCGATGGCGACGAACTCTTCACTCGTGGTGACCGAGCGACCGAAGTTCAGGTTCGGCCGACGGTTCGGAGCGGGGACAGAGTAGTTGACCCATGTTCGACCGAGCACCGAGATGATCCCCGCGCCCACGTATGTCGACGGCGCTCCGGGAATCCCCACGATCAGACGATCTCCGGCGTAACCCAGCGCGGAACCGAACCCGACATTCGTGGAGCTCGCCATCACGCGCCGTCCCTCGAAGTCCGCGGTGTCCACGAAGATCCGAATCAGGTGCGATTGGTCGCCGTATCCGTTTCCGCCGATCGCGATCCCGCTGCCCACGGCGAACGAGTAGCCGAAGTTCTCGACGACCCCGCCGACGTTCCATCGCTCGTCCCAACCGCCGCTCGCGTCTTCGCCGGCGCGGAAGCCGTGTACACGCCACGCCGCGGGTTGCCCGACCAACGCGAGGCTGTCTGCGAGGAACACCCGCGCGCCCCACTCTGGTTCTTCTTCCGGGTGGGTCGCGATGAGCGGCGAACCGTCGCGAAAGACGCAGACCGTTCCGTCACACCGGCCCGCGTTGCTCGGACCGCAGGCGCCGACCACGGGCTCGTCCATTAGTACGCACTCGCCAGCATCATCTTCACAGGCGAGCCGACACGGAACCTCGGGGACGACGCATCGCGTGCACGTCGGTCCGCTGTCTTCGTTCGCGTCGGGCATCGCGTCTGTATCCGGCGTCGCGTCCGCGTCCGACGCATCGAACGCATCCGTCACGTCTGCGTCCGACGACGTGGCGTCCGTGATGTCGCCGTCCGCCGCGTCGGTCGCATCGGGCCCCGCGTCGGTCCTTGCGTCGTCAGGGGGGTTCACGAAAATCGTGTCCACGCTCTCGTCCTCGAAAGGAGCGCCGGTCATGTCAGCAGACTGGCAAAGCCCCTCCCGGCACGTCTCCGCGCCCGCGCAAAGGACGTCTCCGCACAGCCCGTCGAGCGTCAGGATGACCTGAAGGTGCTGATCCGTGACGAACGCTCCCATGGCTCGCCCACGGATCACTTCGTTGTTGGAGAGCAACGCGTCGACCGTCACGTTGAAGCGATCGCCTTCGTTGCGAGGCGCCACCGCGATGTCGAACGGGTACACCATCGGTCTTCGGGTCCACTCGTCACCCGCGCCGATCCTGTACCTGAGCTCGGTGATCTGGTCGGCGACGGCTTGGTTGGCCGGCACCACGCGAACCGTGACCTGGGTCGCCTCCGTCATCGAGCACCCACACAGCACCAAAGCCACCCCTAGGGCGCGAAGGAACGCGAAGGTCTTTCCCTCTCTATCCACTCAGACAACATGCGTCCAAGCAGCAGGGTTGGAAAGTTACATTCCGAATATAGTTTTCGGCCGCCATTTCGGGACGGTGCTCTTGCAAGGTGCACCGCGGCTGCCGGCGGCCTCAGCGATAGAACCGAGGGACGCGCCGAGACACGCTGGTCAGCACTTCGTAAGCGAGCGTACCGGACCACTCTGCGATCTCTTCCGCGTCGATTCGCTCTTCCCCCTGCTCTCCCAGCAACACGACCTCGTCGTGCAGCGCGACATCCGGATGATCGGTCACGTCGATCGCGCTGAGGTCCATCGCCACCTTGCCGATGAGCGGACAGCGCGCGCCTCGAATCAAGACATCGCCGCGACCGCTGCGCGAACGAAACACCCCGTCGCCGTAGCCGACCGGGATCGTGGCGACGCGGGTCTGGCGGCTCGCCACGAATGCGTCGCTGTAGCCGACGGTGTCGCCAACGCGAATCGTCCGCAGCGAGAGCACCTCCGTACGAAAGCGCAGCACCGGTCGAAGCGAGTGCTCCTGTACCGCTGCGCCGGGGTAGCCGAAGAGCGCGAGCCCGGGTCGCACCATGTCGAGATGAGACTCCGGGTGCCGAAAGCACGCCGCGCTGTTCGCCGCGTGCAGCGTTACCGGTCGATGACCGAACGCGCGGACCATACTGATCCCGTCGTGAAAACGCGCAAGCTGCGACGCCGTCTTCTCGGGATCATCGTCCGCCCGCGCGAGGTGGGTCATGACCCCCGACACCCGAAGGTTCGGGTGCTCCGCGATCACGTCGAGGAACGCGGAGAGCTCCCAAAACGGAACGCCTAGGCGCGACATCCCGGTGTCGATCTTGAGGTGCACGTCAACGACGCGGTCCGGGCACGCCGCTGCGAAGCGCGCGAGGTGCTCACGCTCATACACGACCGGAGTGAGGCGCGCTTCGACGATCTCGCGGTGCGCGCTCCCGTAGGCTCCGTTCAGGATCAAGACCTCGTTCTGGATCCCTGCTTCGCGGAGCTCAAGAGCTTCTTCAGCGAGCGCGACCCCAAATGCATACGCGCCCTCCGCGGCGAGCCGACGCGCGACCGGCACAACTCCGTGGCCGTAGGCATCGGCCTTCACAACCGCCAGAATTTTCGCTGGAGAGACCAGCTCCTCCAGCGCGCGCAAATTGTGGCCAAGCGCGCTCAGGTCGATCTCAGCCCGTGTGGAACGAAGAACTTCATCTGCGCGCTGCACCCGAGGCCGCAAGATGAGCGTGTCGTCTTCCACTTGCGCGGAGTAGGAGGCGCGACCCGGAACGTCAAGCGCTGGCGCGTTCATGATCAAACCGGCCCGCCTCTTTTTCTGTTCATCATGCTCCCGTATGGTGGACGCATGCGGCCGCATTCTTTCTTCCTTTGGTTCGCCCTTTCGCTCACCGTCATCTCCTTCACCCTCCTTTCTCAGGAGGCATCGGCGGACATCGGCGACAACAGCCTGGGCATGAACACACACATCCCATCGGACGGTGAGCTCGACCTCGTGCGCGAGCTGGGCGTGAACTGGATCCGAGTCGACGCGAACTGGTTCTCGATGGAGCCGGCGCGCGGACGGTTTGAATGGCGCGAAATGGATCGGGTCGTGAACAGTGCTCGCGCGCGTGAGCTCTCGGTGTTCATGACGCTCTCCTACTCACCGAGCTGGGTTCCTCGAAGCAACGATGGCGGCGACGGCACGCCTCACGATGACGAGATCGCCGGGAGCACAGAGTGGAGCGCGTTCGTGACCGAAGCGGTCAGGCACTTTCGCGCGCTTGGGGTCACCCACTTCGGGCTCTGGAACGAGCCGAACCTGGAGCAGTTCTGGGACGGCACAGCCGACACGTTCGTCGACCGTGTCCTGCTCCCGGGCTCCGCGGCGGTCCGCTCCGCGTGCTCTGATTGCGTCGTGCTCGGCCCCGACCTCGCGCACCTCCGTGGCTACGACGACTTTCTTCGCGTCGTGATGCGGCGCGCGAGCGGGAGCTTCGATATCTTCGCGCACCACATCTACAAGGACTGGCCCGAGAACGGACACAGCGCGTTCGATGGTGACTCCTTCATCAACGCCCTCGAGATGAGGCGCGCGTTCGGTCGCGCCAGCATGCGCGAGGTTCTGGATGAGTTCGGCTACACCGGCGAGGTCTGGATCACCGAGACCGGCTACCGCGCGAACCCGCCCGGCAGCGCTTCGGAAGAACGCGCACAAGACATCTACATCCGCCGCGTCATGGAGGAGCAGCTGGAGCGCTCGTGGTGGACCAACACGTTTTTCTACGAGAGCGTCGACTGCGGGATCGACATTCCCGGTTGTGGGATCGACGGCTTCGGGATCACCCGTCCGCTTCGCGGCAATCCTCGCGCCTGGCCCGCGGACTACCGAAAGAAGCCCGCGTACAACCGCATCCAAGCCTTCGTTCGCGAGCACCCGGAGATCGTGGCGGGGATGAGCGAGGGTCCGGCCGCGTGCGCGGACGGCCGCGACAATGACGGCGACGGTCGCGTTGACCTCGACGACCCCGGCTGCAGCTCCGCCGCAGACGATGATGAGACGGACCCGCCAATGGCAAAGGAGATCCTCGCCACGCGTGGCTCCGCGACCATTGACGGCGACCTCAGCGAGTATTCCGGCTTCGTCGAGCTCACCGCCGCTGACTTCCGTGAAGGCGCTGCCCCGAGCGGCGCGGGAGACCTCTCCGCGCGGATCGCCGCGCGCTACGACGTCGGTCGCTTGATGATCGCGGTCGAGGTGCGAGATGACGTTCACGAGAACAGCGAACCCGACGAGCGCCTCTGGGCCGCGGACTCCGTCCAGATCGCGTTCGACATGCGCCGCGACGGTGGCGCGCCATACGACGATGAGAATGATCATGAGTTCGCGTACGCGCTCGTCGGGGGGAGCTCTCGCGGCGCGCGCTTCCACGGTCCTTCATCGGCGAGCGGGGTCGGCGACGTGGTCATCACGCGAGCGGGCGATCGCACGCGTTATGAGATCGCCCTCGACACCGCGCAGCTCTCCCCCGGACGCGTGCGCCCCGGAGACGTCATCGGCTTCTCGTTCCTGGTCAACGAAAACGATGGCGCGGGACGCGACGGCTGGCTGGAGTGGACACCGGGAATCGGCTCCGGCAAAAACCCCGGCGCGTTCGGCACGATCACGCTCTTGACCGCGCCGCCGCCCACCGATGCGGGGACCGACAGCGGGACCAGCGATGCCGGTACGGATGGCGGCCTCACCGATGCGGGCGGAACCGACAGCGGCACAGACGGAGGTCGCGCTGATAGCGGCGGGACCGACAGCGGCGAGACCGACAGCGGCGAGACCGACGGCGGCGGGATCGATCCCCGGGGCGATGACGGATGCGAATGCACCACCGCCGGCGCGAGCGGGACACCTCTCTCGCTTGGATGGTTCCTCGTGCTCGGTATCGCGTTCGCGCGGCGCAGGATCCGTCGGTGAACACGCGGGGTCACGCCCCGCTCCTGCTCGTTGGTCTTTGTGGACTCGTGATCGGGTGTCCGACGCTGGAGCGAGCGGACCACGAGCGAACCCATCAAGAGCGAACCCATCAAGAGCGAACCTCCGACGCGACCGGCGAAGTCGAACGCGGGCGAGCCCGGTACATCTTCGACGGCGACACGATCTCCGTGACGCATGGCGGGAGGCAGCACCGCGTCCGCTACATCGGGATCGACTCGCCCGAGGTTCAGCACCGCCGCGATCCACAGAGCGTGACGGAGCCCTTCGGAGAGGAAGCGCGGGCGCTCAACGAAGAGCTCGTGCGCGGCAAAAACGTCCGGCTCGTGTCCGACCAACAAGACCACGACCGCTATGGTCGAGACCTTCGCTACGTCTACCTGGACGACGGGACCTTCGTGAACCTCGAGATCGTGCGGCGTGGTTTCGCGCGCGCGCTCACGATCCGGCCCAACACGCGTCACGCCGAGGCCTTTCGAGAAGCGGAACGAGAAGCGCGAGCCGAGCGACGCGGCATGTGGGCAGCGCGCTGAACGTGCGGCCGGACCGCGAGCCCGTTCCTCAGAACCCCGCGCGCTTGGACATCGCGCGGTCGAAGCGTTTGGCGACCGGCGCGTAGAAGATCAGCGGGATGAGAAAGCTCGCCAGCCCGCACATCACCATCGGGAACCAGACCGCCCATGGCTGGGCGAAGTAGAGCGACACGACCGCTCCGATCAGCCCCGCCGCGCCGCCAAACACCAAGAGGTTCAGGATCCCGAGGGCCGCGCCGCGACCGCGCGCGATGATCGCGAGCAGGACGACAAAGAAGAGCAACGCCGAGATGGAGAGCCCCGCGATGATGAAGATCTCTTTGGTTCGGTGCTCGTTCCACCAGGGACGTCGCGCCGCGAGCCGACGCGCGGGGAGGCCACGCGCCGAGAGCTCGACGATCCGAATCGCGCTAAAGACCACCCCGCCTCTTCCCTCCATGATCAACCGGATCTCGATGCGCTCCGGGCGCTCTCCTTCGTGTCCGCTCAGCGTCAGCTCGAACGGGCGCCATTCGCTATCGCCGGTGAGCGGAGCCCCGAGCCCTTGTGGGTGGTCGGTCCTCGCGTCGAGCGTGAACCCGTCGGCGTAGACGGCGCGCACCTCGATGAACGCCTCGTCCTCGACCGACGAGTACCGCACGTGACCACGAACCGAGAAGACCGCGCGGTTCAGCTGGGGCGCCGCGATGCGCAAGATCACGCGATCTGATCGCATCTCCTCGCCGACCAGCAGGAGCGCTGCGCCGCGCTCATCGTCCGGCGCGATCCGACCAAACATCGGCGCCGAGGCGTCCTCCCAGTCGTGAATCAAAACGACGCGATCGGCCGAAGCGGGCGTCGCGACGAGGAACGTCAACACCGCAACGCCGAACGCCGCCGCTCCCCACTTCATGGGTCCCGATCTCATCGGTTCACCAGCGGAGCCGCGACCGGGCCGCTCGTGACGTACGCGACCTCGACATCGCTCGTCCCGAGCACTTCCTCGACTTCAAGAACGCCGTGCTCGATAAACGTCCCGCGAACGCGCACCACGTCTTGCGGCGCGACGGGATCAAAACGCGGCGGCAGGCCCGAGAGACCTTCGTCCACCCGCGAAAGCGAGAGCGCGTCTCGCAGGTCTTTGCTGACCGGTGCGCTCCCGCGGAAACGCAACCGCGCCCCAACGTATGACGCCAGCGCCAGCTCGTTTTCGCTCTCGCCGACCACGACGAAGTCCATCACGCGAGGCGACACAGAGACCGTGACGCAACCGTACGCCCCGTCGTCGACCGTCAGCACCGGTCCGCGCGGAGCGTCACCGGCGGGTTCGGCGACCGAGAGCAACGCGCGAGCGCTCTCGGCCGGCACCACCTCGCGCAGCCGCTGGGCGCGCTCTTCGCGCGGGCAAGAGCGCAGATCGTAGGGACCGATCGACAAGAGATCGAAAGCGCGAAAGTGAGCGGCGTGCGCGTGAATCGGCGCGCCCGCGATCCGCGCCGCGAGCCCCGCTGCAGAGCCGCACGTGATCTCGCCGTCGAGCACGAACGATGTCGTCGAGAGACACGCGAAGGCGCGCCGGAGCTCATCAAACATCTCGACGCTACGGCCGAGTGAATCATAGAGCGCGACTTCGGAGCCGCGCCGGTAAACCAACACCCGCGCTCCGCGAAGCTCGACCCCGTTCGCCGACACCTCGAGCGTCTTGACGAACGTCGGGCGGGAGAGCGCGTTCTCGACAGCGACCGTACCGCGGCGGGCGCCGCTCTCGGCGAGCGAGCTCAGCAACGCGTCGTAGCGCTCCGGCGCGCTCGGGAGCTCCTCGATCGTGAGGCCCGAGTAGACGCTCTGGGGATACCGCTCGCGGACGTCACGCTCGCGATCGATCTCGTCATCACGCTTCTTGATCAAGAGCCACGCTTCTTTGCTGCCCTCGAAGCTCCGGCCGCCTCGTCCGCGGGTCCGGATCAAGGTGTAGCCGCCGCGCAGTCGACGCCCGTAGAGTTCGAAGCTGAGCTTCCCATTCTCGAGACCTTCGCGCGGTGACGTCTTGGGGTAACGCACGCGCCCACGGTCCCACGCGATCATCGGTCCGGCACCGTACTGGCCATCGGGGATCACCGCTTCGAAGTCGAGGTAGCGCATGGGGTGGGCTTCAGTATGAATCGCGAGCCGCTTGTCGGCAGGGTTTTGACTAGGCCCTTTGGGCACCGCGAAGCTCTCCAAGACCCCGGCGACCTCGAGACGAAGGTCATAGTGCACGCGGGTCGCGTGATGGAGCTGAACGACAAACTGACCCTCACGGGCGTCGCGCGCATCTCCCTTGAGCACGGGAGGATCTTGAAACGGTTCGTTTGTCGCGGCGGGATCGCGCTTGCGTCGATACTCCGCCAACGGATCAAGCTCCGAGTCGGTTATCGGCGGTTCATCGCCGTTCGTTTGATCTGTTTCTTCTTCTTTCACGCCACCGTCTTCGGTGTGTGATTATCATCTCCGAAGGTCACCACGAAAGAAGGCACATGGCGTCCAGCGCGACCCCGCTCCCGGAATCCGAAAAGAAGCTCCAGAAGATTGGCCTCGCGCTTTACATCGTCGGACAGCTTATCGGCGGGACGCTGCTCGTCGGCTTTCTCTTGTTGCCGCCGCTCTTCTCGGACAACGCCGGCCGCGCGCTCGGCCTGATGTGTATGGCCGCGTTCCTCGCCTTGCCCGCCGGCGTGATGTACCTGACCGTTCCTCGGCTCCTCGATCGCTACGATCCGGAGCCGTGGTACGCGCTCCTCGGGATCTTGTTCTGGGGCGCGATCGCGGCCTGCGGGTTCTCCGGCGTCATCAACACCGGCGTCGGGCTGTGTGGATTCTTCGTCGGCGGGGAGGCCGCGGCCGAGACGCTCTCCGCCGTCGTCAGCGCGCCGATCGTCGAAGAGGGTTTCAAGGGACTCGGCGTCTTCGGGGTGTTCTTCTTTTTGCGTCGAGAGTTCGACGGCGTGGTCGACGGAATCATCTACGCCACGTTCGTCGCGATCGGGTTCGCGGCGGTCGAGAACGTCATCTACTACGCGCGAGCCGCGGAACAGGGAGGCGCGCTCGCGCTCACCGGAACGTTCGTCTTCCGCGGGATCATCGCGCCATGGGGTCACCCGGTCTACACCGCGATGACCGGGATTGGGTTCGGCGTCGCGCGGGAGACAGAGACGCCGTGGGTTCGCTACACCGCGCCCTTCATCGGCTATGGCGGCGCGTGCCTGCTCCACGCGATCTGGAACGGGAGCGCGACCCTCGCAGGGAGCCTCGGCGAGAGCGGACTCATTTTCTTCCTCGTCTCGCTCTTGGTCTGGTTCGTCTTCGTCGGGGTCTTCCTGTTGATCGTGATCACGTTGGTTCGCCGACGCGGCCGCATCATCCGGCAGTTCCTTCAGGACGAGGTGGTCTTCGGCCACCTGACCCAAGACGACGTGGAGCTGGTCGGGAGCGCCTTTGGTCTGCTCAAAGCGCGCAGTCGTTGGGGCAAAAAGGGCGGTGAGTATGCGCGCGCGGTGGCACGGCTCTCGCTCTCAAAGTGGCACACCGCGCGCGCCCAAAAGACCAAGAATCAAACCGTGAGCATGGACTTCATCCTCCCGCTGCGCGCGCGAATCAAGGAGCTGAAGCACGAGCTCGGGATCCCAATGGGAACGCCCTACCGAAAGTAGCTCGCGTCTTCTGCTCGGTGGTCGCTCGCTTCCGCGCTTTACGTGGCGCGGCGTCCATTCGTGATAAACGACCTACGTGAAACCGCGCAGCTACTTCGCCGCTTGCGCTCCTGCGCTTGAGCCGCTCCTCGAACAAGAGGTCCTCGCGCTTCGCGGCGTCACGAACGTCTCTCGCGATGTGGGCGGCGTGGCGTTCAGCGGACATGACAACGTTCTCTATGAGGCCAACCTCGCGCTCGGTCTCGCGAGCCACGTCTTTCTTCGCGTCGCGACTTTTTCCGCGCGCGCGATGAACGAGCTCGACAAGCAGCTCAGGGCGATCCCCCTGAGCTCGTTCTTGACGCCGGGGACACGGATCCGGGCCCGCGCGCGTTGCCGGAAGTCCAAGCTCTACCACACCGGCGCGGTGGAGCAGCGCGTCCACGAAGGCGCAGCGCGGCAAGGGCTGACGCTCGCTCGCGAAGGCGAAGAAGCCGTCGAGCTGCGCGCCCGCTTGGTCAACGATGAGTGCACGCTCTCGATCGATACGAGCGGCGGGCCGCTTCACCGGCGCGGGTACCGGCTCGCGAGCGGCAAAGCGCCGATGCGGGAAGACCTCGCGCGCGCGATCGTGATCGCGTCGGGCTGGGACCGTGAGAGTCCGCTCCGAGATCCGATGATGGGGGCCGGGACGCTCGCGATCGAAGCCGCGCTCCTCGCGACGAACACCGCCCCCGGTCTGCGAAGAGCGTTTCCTTTCGCGCGGCTGGCCTTCTTTGACGCTGCGCGCCTCGAGAAGGTCCGCGCCCGCGCTGAAGAAGAAGTTCGCTCGCTCTCGTTCCCGATCTTTGGGAGCGACCGTGATGAAGGTGCGCTCGCGAACGCCACCGGCAACGCGCAACGCGCGGGGATCGCTGAGCGGGTCTCCCTCTCGCACGCCGCGATCTCCGCCGCGCCGACCGAGCCCGCGACCATCGTGACCAACCCGCCTTATGGCGAACGGGTCGGGGAGAGCGGAAACCTCGGCGGGCTCTACACCGCGCTCGGCAAACACATCGGCGACTCCCCTTTCGCGATCGCGTGTCCCGACGCCAAGCTCGTCTCGCGGACGCGGCTCCCGTTCAAGTCCGCGTTTATGACGGATCACGGCGGCAAGAAGATCCGCGTCTTCGTGCGAAAGTAACGTCGCGCAGAACTCTCGCCGCGCGGCGTTGTCCAAACGCAGTGAAGGTCACTGGGACGAGCGCGGCGAGGACTCTTGAACGGGCGCGACCCGCGCGTGCGCGCCGTGTCCACAGGTCCGTGCTCACGCCACCCGTCCGCGGGAGCGTTCAGCGCATCTCCAGACATCGACCGTCGCGTCGTCCGCCCCTCTTCGTGGTCACGCCCCAGCTCTGGCCGATTCTCGTCCCCCTCACGTTCTTCGTCTTCGCGAACACGGGTTCGATCTCGCCGTGGCCGTGGTCCAAACCGCGGGCTGCTCCCTTCGCGCTTCACGGCGAACCTTCTCGCCTGAGCGCGTCTGCGAAGATCACCCAGGTCGCCGGGGAGTACCGGGTCGAGGTCGGTGGTGTTCACCTCCGCGACCGCGAAAGGGTCATGGCGAACTTAGCGACGCTGCGGAGCAACTGGGCGATCCTCCGACCCAACGAACCGTTCTCGCGGAGCCACATGGTCTCCATCGCCGCGGATTCTGAAACGCCGTGGCCAGTGGTTCGCGACGCGATGGATCGACTCCGTGAAGTGGGCCTGACCGACGTCGACTTCTACGTCCTCACGCCCATCTCCTCCGTGGTTGTTCACGAGGCCGCGCCTCGACGCGCGTCACGAGGCGGGGACTAAGCGAGTGCCTCATACCCTGCACCGCGGCGCGATCGATCGCGTCGCTCACAAGCGCCGCGCGCTTCAATGGCGAATGGTCGTCTCCGCCCCGATGTGGCCGCTCATCGCGGGGGCGATCTTGCTGATGCTGGCGCGCGGTCCGTACAGCCCGCTGCTCTTGTCGAACGCCGAGTTCGCGATGATGGCGAACGGACGCCCTCTACGCTGGAACCTCATCGTCTCTCTGGAGATCGCCGATGACGGTTACCGCGCGTGGATCGACGGCCGACTGATGCGGCCCAACGAGGTGCGTCAGTATTCGCGCGCGACCTTCCGAACGCAGAAGGTCAAGACGTCGGGAGCGCGACGGGATCCGAGCTACTCACTGGTCGCGCCGCGCGACATGCCGTGGTCGGTCGTCGAGCGCGCGATGCGTGACCTCGGCGCAGGAGGTGTATGGCAGAGCGACCTCGTCGTTCAGCGGTACTGATCGCGCGCCTCCTTCACGACCGCCTCACCGACCCGCGTCAGGGATATGCGGCTGACCGCAGCGAGCGCGTGCTCCCGCTCTGCCTCGCTCGCGCGTCGCCCGAAACACCGCGCTACCTCAAGCACCAGTGACGCAGAGCCCGCGAGCACGAGCGGCTCCACCTGTGCAAGCGCGAAGACCTTGTGGGCCGCGAGCTCTCCTCGAAGCGCGTGTTCGAGCCCGCGTGGGCTGCTAACGACGAGCGCCCCGAGCGCCAGCGGCCCCGGTCTCACGCGATGCAGCTCGGACGCGACCCGCGTTAGATCCCGCGCGAACGTCCCATCACCTTCTTCGCGGTCTCGCTGAAGGAGACCACGAAGCGGTTCCGCGAGCTCCCGATCACACGCGATTCCGTCGACGTTGGTGAAGCGAGGATCTCGCTCGGGTGCCGCGTTATCGAAGACCGCGCCTTTGTCGGAGAATCGCGCGACCTTGCTCTCCCGTACTTGCTTCGCATGTGCGGGGAGCGAGAGCGCGGGCAGAGCGTGCAGCGTATGCGAACCCGTCAGCTCACCGCGTTGCGCCAGCTCAAAGAGGATATGCCCGTTCAGTGAACGCGCGCAGAGGTCGCGCGCGTGCTCATCTCCGCGTACCGACAAGAGGGAGCGAATCGCGGCACCGATCGTGGGGACCTCGAGCAAGTCCGAGAGCAGATGCGGCCGGCCTGGCAGAAACGAGACGAGCACCTCGCGCGTCGCTTGGTAGTCGACCCATGTCGAGGTCGTGAGCCCCGACGGTTCCGTGAGCGCGGCGAAGCGATCGAAGAGGAGCCGGCGCGCGAAAGAGAGCACCGCGCGCGTCGTGGTCGAGCCCGGCCCGGGGAAGAGGAGATCGCGCGGCGGAGAAATGCGCACGTGTGTTGGTAGCACACGCGCGCATGACGACCCGCTTAGCGCCGGCGAATCCGAACGAACACCACGCCGAGCAGCCCGAGCAACCACGGAGACGGAGACGGTCCGCCACCCGGCGCGCGACAACCACACGCCCCGCCAGCCGGTCCACCGAGCGTGCCCGTGTCGACACCTGCATCCCCCGCGTCATCACCCGCGTCGTCGCCAGCATCATCGCCAGCATCGTCGCCCGCGTCCCCCGTGTCCTCACCCGCATCGGTCGGCCGTCCGGTATCGCCGACGTCCGTGTCAGCGCCCGCGTCAGCGCCCGCGTCCGAACCCGCGTCTACGCTGCCATCGACTCCCGCGTCACTTCCTGCGTCGGTGCCCGCGTCCGTTCCCGCGTCACTTCCCGCGTCCATGCCGGCGTCCATCCCGCATCCGGGGATCATGGTAGACGCGCATCGCGCGGTCGCTACGTCGCACACGTCGGTCGTACAGACGTTGTCGTCATCGCACTCGCTGTCCATCGTGCAACACCCCGCGAGCGGCTCGCTCTCGCAGCGCATCGCGTCGGAGCACATGTCGGCGGTGCAGGTGTTGCCGTCGTCGCACTCTCCATCGCTGAGACAGCAACCGTCGACCATCGCGTTACCACACGCCCCGGTCGCCGCGTCGCACGTGTCGGTTGTGCAGGCGTTCATATCGTCGCAGTCCGCGTCGGCCATGCAGCACCCCGCGATGGGCATGGTCTCGCAGCGGTTGGTCGCGAGGTTGCAGCTGTCGCTGGTGCACATGTTCCCGTCATCGCAGCCCGCGTCGTCCACGCAGCACCCCGCGATCGCGACCGCCTCACAGCGCCCCCCGGGACCGGTGCAGCGATCGGCGGTGCACACATCCGCGTCATCGCAGTCCGCGTCGACGTTGCAGCAGCCGGCGATGGCGATGTTCGCGCATCCTCCTGGCTCGGCGCACATGTCCGCGGTGCACTCGTCTGCGTCATCGCAATCAAGCGGGTCGGCGGACGCGGTGCAAACACCCGCTGCGCAGACCTCCGCCCCATCACACACGACATCGTCGGCGCAGGCGGTTCCGTCACGCAGGAACGCGTCCGGCGCGCAGCTCGCGGACCCGCCGGTGCACTGTTCCGCGAGGTCGCAGACACCAGTCGCTTCGCGGCAAACGGTCCCTGATGAAAGGAAACCATCGGCCGGGCAGCCGGCCTCGGCCCCGTCGCAGCGCTCGGCCACGTCGCAGTCTCCCGCCGAACCCCGACACACGGTCCCCGACGCGAAGACATCTTCCGGGCACTCCCCAGAGTCGCCCGCGCAGAACTCAGCGACGTCGCACGGACCCGCGGACGCGCGGCACTCGGTGGCTCCGTCGAAGATGTCCTCTGGGCACTCGGCGGCGTCCCCTGAGCAACGCTCGGCAACGTCACACACGCCGGTCGCATCGCGACAGACCGTCGAAGAGGAACGGAACGAGTCGTCCGGGCACGCCGGGTCCACCCCGTCGCAGTACTCGACGCGATCGCACGCGCCCGCGCTTCGCCGGCAGAGCGCGCGATTCGGACGTACTTCGTCGGCGGGACACTCACCCGCGCTGCCGCTGCACACCTCGGCGACATCGCACGCCCCGGCCGCTTCACGGCAGCTGGTATCGGCGGCCTGGAAGGTGCACATGTCGGTGCAGCACGCGCCTCCGTCGCACTCTTCGCTGCCCTCAACCACCCCGTTGCCGCACTCTTCACACACGTTGGCCCGCCCCGGGGTCGCCATCGCGAGCTCTTGGTATCGCGAGGTGTCACGCGCTCCGCCAGCCCCATCACCGCATCGGCCGGTGCTGCCTTCGCGCGTGTCATTCACCTGGACCTGACCCGGCGTCAGGATCGCGAGCAAGCCGGTGTCGTCTGCGTCGGACGTTCCGTACACCACGGCGTCAACCAAACCGTCTTCGGTGGGCGCCGTGTTGCGCGGGAACGCGGACGCCTCCGCCAGGTAGAGGCCCAAGCCATCCGCACCGTTTTGGATCGAGCCGGTGTAGACCAAGTCCGGCGTGACGGCGGCTTGTCCGACCGTAAAGAACCCGGCCGCGTTCGTGGTCTGTGACCCGAGCGGGATGGCCTCAAACGGAGCGATGGCGTAGCTGAGGTCGCTCGATCCGTTGAAGCCCACCAGGATGAGCCCGTCGAGCAAGAGGTTCGCTTGTCCGAAGAGCTCCACGAACTCTTCCGTGTCGCTGCCGGGCGTGTCCGGGTTGATCTCGTTGATCTCGACCGTCTCCACGGTACGGAAACGGTTGAAGGTGGTCACGCGGAACGGGTTCGCGCCGATGTTCGCGACCGGCGCGTCGGCGAGACCATTGAACTCGTTGGAACGGAAGGCGTTGCTGGCGTTGAGCAGAGTCGCCATCCAGCGAAACGAAGCGCCCGACACCATCCGGAGATCCGAGACCTGGATTCCTTCGTAGACGCGGTCGCAGCCGACCGCGGAAGTGAGGGTTCGAATGAAGACGTGTGACCCGCCCTCGACGATCTGAAAGAGCGCCGCGAAACGATCAGCGAACGCGATCGCGTAGTCGGGCGCGAAGCCCGCAGGAAACGAAAGCGGGGAAGCGCCACCCGCGACACCGCGGCCAGAGATCGCCGCCCGCCCCTCATCCGCGACATCCGTGAGCCCGCTGGTGTCTTCGATGCCGCCGCTGATGCTGTCGATGTAGACCACGCCGGTGTTCGGCGACGGGATCGAGCAATCGGCCCCGCCGCGCTCGAGCAACGAAAGCGTGACCCCGCCGAGGACGTCCGAGTCAAAGCCCATGAACGTCCCGTCGCCAATCATCCCGCCGAAACCATCACCCACTCCGGCGCTTGGTGGCGCGGGAGGCGCAGGAGCCGCCGGCTCGGTCGCGGCGGTGTTGTCGACGACGTCGTGAACCTGGGCGCTCGCGGGAGCGGAGACCAAGGAGACGGCGAGGAGAAGCGTGAGGAGGCAAAGGGCGCGCATGCGCCGAGGGTATCACCGCGGCGTTACCCGAGCGCGGCCGCGACCGTCATTCCGAACATCCCGAGCACGATCGCGTAGCTCGGAATCGTCACGACGTAGACGCGCTTGGACTGCATCTTCGACAGGCGCCGTCCGAGCAGCACCGGATAGAGCGCGCGCAGGACGATGTACGCGCTGCCCAAAACCGTCGCGACGCGCGGGGAGACGAAGACCGCGTACAGCCAAAAGGACGCGAGGAAGGGTCCCATCTGCTCCAACGTGTTTCCAACGACGCGGTCGACCGCGAGCATCTCCGCGTCCTGACCGAAGTAGCGATCGAAAACTTTACCTTCGCTCTTGTAGCGCGCCTGCAATCGATACTTGGCGCCGCGCTGCACAACGAAGAGCAACACATACCAGAACAAAAAGTACGCCGCGGTCACGCAGATCGGGCCGACATAAGAGGTGGGCTCCATCGCGTGACCGTAGCAGGCCGCCTTAGCAGCGCTCGATGATCACCGCGATGCCCATTCCGCCGCCGATGCAGAGCGTGATGAGCGCGGTGTTCTTATCGCGGCGCTCAAGCTCGTCGACCGCGGTCTGCAAGAGCATGGCTCCCGTCGCGCCGAGCGGGTGTCCAAGCGCGATGGCGCCGCCGCTCACGTTGACCTTGGCGGGATCGATCTCGAGGTTCCGAATCGTCTGAAGCGGCACCACCGCGAACGCTTCGTTGATCTCCCAGAGATCGATATCGCTCGCGTTCATCCCGGCCTTCTTGAGCGCGCGCTTCGAGGCGGGAGTGGGCGCGGTGAGCATGATGATCGGCTCGGCGCCCGCGGTCGCGAGGCTGCGGATCTTGGCGCGCGGCTTGAGCCCTTGTGCCTTCGTCACCTCTTCGTTCGCGATCAGCACTGCGCAGGCGCCGTCGACGATCCCGCTCGAGTTGCCCGCGGTGTGCACGTGCTGAATCGCGCCCGCGTGGGGGTACTTCGCGAGCGCCAACTGATCGAGGGTCTCGCCGTTCGGCCCCGCGGGGTACGCGCCCATCTTCACGAACGCCGGCTTAAGCTCCGCGAGCGTCGCCGTGGTCGTTGTCGGACGCGGATGCTCATCACGGTCAAGGGCGACCTCACCCGTGGCGGGATCCTTTACCGCGAACATCGCGCTCGTAAACGCGCCGGTCTCGATCGCGATCGCCGCGCGCTTCTGGGACTCGGCCGCGAACGCGTCGACGTCGTCACGGGTGAAGCCTTCGAGCGTCGCGATCAGATCCGCGCTGATGCCCTGTGGCACCTGAAAGACGCGCTTGCGGAGCTGCTCGTTGTTCCCGTCGATGCCGGCACCATCCGACCCCATCGGGACGCGCGACATGCTCTCGACCCCGCCGGTCACGACGAGGTCTTGCGCGCCGCTCATCACACCCATCGCGCCGAAGCTGACCGCTTGCAGACCTGAGCCGCAGTAGCGGTTGAGCGAGACGCCCGTGACACTGTCCGGCCACCCGGCCGCCAGCACGGCGTTTCGCGCGACACACGCACCCTGCTCTTGCGCTTGGGACACGCAGCCGATGACGACATCTTCGACCGTGTCTTTGTCGACGCCGGTCTTGCGCGCGAGCTCGTTCAAGGTTTGCCCCAGGAGCTCCTGCGGGTGCACGCCGCTGAGCGCGCCTTTGTCTTTTTTGCCTCGCCCGCGCGGAGTGCGCGCAGCGTCGATGATGTACGCGGTGGTCATACGGACGGTATGGCGCGAGACGGCGCGGATCTCAACCGTCAACGCTCGCCCCGCGAACCACGAGAGAGGGACGAGGCGAGCCCCTCTCTCGATATCACGTCAGACCCGCGACCGCCGACGTCGCGCGAACAAGAGCGCGAGCAAGAAGAGCGCGAACGATCCGCCGCGCTGCCCAGGCCGCGCTGCGCAGAGCGCCCCGCCGGAGAGGCCTCCCGCGCGATCCGTGATCACGTCATCGTCGCCGTCGAGGTAATCCGGAACGCCGTCCAGGTCGGTGTCGACCGCGTCGCTTGGATCACCGTCGCCGTCGGGATCGGGCATCTCGTCCAGCGTGGGTGTGCCGTCGCCATCGTCATCGGGGTCGAGGTAGTCCGGGACTCCGTCGCCATCGGTGTCGTCGTCGAACGAACCGTCGCCGTCCACATCCTCACGCGCGGTCGGGACGCTGTCTCCGTCATCGTCTACGTCGCGGAAGTCCGGGACGCCGTCCATGTCGGTGTCCGGCAGCGGCGCTGTTGTTCCGCTCGATGGATCGTAGGCGTCGTCGATTCCGTCGCCGTTCGCGTCCATCATCGAGGGCGCGACGTCCGGCGCGCCGTCGTGGTCCGCGTCGTGTCCTTCGGTGGCGTCGGGGACACCGTCGTCATCGCTGTCTACGTCGAGGTAGTCGGGCGCGCCGTCTTCGTCGGTGTCGGGCTTGGCCGGCGCGACCCCGATATCGGGATCGGCGGAGTCCCGCAGTCCGTCCATATCCGCGTCTCCGCCATCCGCGCGTCCGTCGCCGTCCGCGTCGGTCCCGTCGGCCTCGACCACGTCGGTGATTCCGTCGCCGTCACTGTCGAGATCGAGGTAACTCGGGACACCGTCGCCGTCGAGGTCGTCACCGTCGCTCGTGTCATCGGCGAGCTCGTCAGCGGTCGTCACGCCGTCGTCGTCGTCGTCGATGTCGCTCACGTCGGGGAAGCCATCACCGTCCGAGTCACGACACGTGGTCGGATCCGCGAGGTTCCCCTCCGGGCACTCGAAGACGTCGATGAGTCCGTCACCGTCGGTGTCCGTGGGTGAAGAGTCCGGATCGAGGTAGTCCGGCACGCCGTCCTCGTCCAGATCGACGTTCTCCGGAACGCCGTCTCCGTCGGCATCCGGCGTGACCTCGCCGCTGTCCGGCGTGGTGTCGCCATCACTATCGGTGTCGTACCAGTTCGTGAGTCCGTCTTCGTCGACATCGTCGCCGTGCTCCATTCCATCGGCGACCTCGGCCGCGGTCGGGATGGTGTCGTCGTCGTCGTCGGCGTCTTGGTAGTTGGGCGCGCCGTCCAGATCGAGATCCGGGACGGGCGCGGGGAAGCCGACCACGCCGCCGCAGTCGGCCGCGTCTGTGCAGTCGGGATCGTAGGCGTCATCAATTCCGTCGCCGTCCGTATCGGCTCCCGCCGGCTCCACGTCCGCTGCGCCGTCATGGTCGGCGTCGTGGCCCTCACTCGCGTCCGGCAGCCCGTCGCCGTCGCTGTCCAGATCCAGGAAGTCCGGCGCGTCGTCTTCGTCGGTGTCGGGGATCGGGAGCGGCATCGCGGCGACCCCATCATCCACACCGTCTCCGTTGAGGTCTTCAAAGCCGTCGACGAGGCCGTCTCCGTCATCCTCACCACCGCCCTCGACCAGGTCGACGATGCCGTCGCCGTCCGCGTCAAGGTCCAGGTGGTTCGGTATCCCGTCGAGATCCATGTCGACGTCTTCGCCGAGCGTGTCGCAGAGCCCGTTCATGTCCGCGTCGTCGCAGCCGAGATCCGGATCCAGGTAGTCCGGGACGCCGTCGCCGTCGCTGTCCATGCTCAGGTCAGTCCCGCCGAGCTCGGTGGCGTCGAGGACACCGTCGTTGTCGTCATCAAGGTCGACGTCGTCGGTGACGCCGTCGCCGTCGCTGTCCGGGAACTCGCAGGTGTTCGTGATGAGGTCACAGGTGGTGATCCCGGCGCAGTCCGTGTCGGCGTTGCACTCCACGCAGGCGCGGTCGGCGACGTCACACACGGGCGTGTCGGTACCGACGCAATCGGCGTCATCCGCGCAACCCGGGACGCACTCGCTCGCGGGTCCGCAAACGGTCCCGACATCACAGTGGCTGTCGAGGGTGCACTCGACGCAGGTCGGCGCCGCCGCGCTCTCGTCGCAGACCGGGGCGGCGTCGGTGCATCCGTTGTCGGTCATGTCGCCGCCCGCGGTGTCCTCGCACGGCAGGCAGACGTGACTCGCGCCGGTCGTTTCACAAACGGGCGCCGTCACGTCACAGCCGACGTCGAGCCCGCCCGCGGTGTCGTCGAGACACGCGACACACTCATCGGGAGTCGCCGCGGTGTCGCAGAGCGGGGCGCCCATCATGCAACCGGAGTCCATACCGGCGCCGGTGTTGTCGTCGAGGCACGGCGCGCAGGTGTTGCTCGTGGGGTCGCAAACGCCGCCCACACAGTCGCCGTCCACGACGCACTCAACGCAGGTAGCAGGCGCTCCGCTCAGGTCGCAGATCGGGGTCGTCATGTCGCATCCCGGATCGATCGCGCCCGGCCCCGCGGTGTCGACACACGGCGCACACGCTCCCATTCCATCGCACACGCCGACGGCGCACATCACGCCCGCCATCACTGGGGTGCTGCCGCACTCACCGCCGGTGCAGACGTCCGCGGTGCACTCGTTTCCGTCGTCGCAGTCCGCCGCGGATCCGCAACCCGTGCAGACCGGGACCGCGCCGGTGTCGTCGCAGACCGGAGAGCTGGCCGGACAACCGGTGTCCTGCGCGCCGCCCGCCATGTCGTCGACGCACGGGATACAGACGGGGGTTCCGCTGGTGTCGCAGAGCGGGGTCGCCGCAGCGCATCCCAGATCCACGGCCGCCCCGCTCGCGCTGTCGAGGCACGCGACGCAGACCTCGGGGTCGCTCGCGGTGTCACAGATCGGAGCCGTCGCGTTGCAGCCGCTGTCGAGCCCGGCGCCCATCGCGGTGTCGAAGCACACCCCGCAAACGCTCGGGGTCGTCCCGGTGCAGATGAAGCCCGGCTCGACACTACACATGCTCGAGCAACCGTCGCCGTTCATCACGTTGGCGTCGTCGCAGCCCTCCCCGATGTTGACGACGCCGTCGCCGCAGCGCGCGCGAGGAACACAAGAAGCGGCGTCCGCGGAACCCGAGTTCGCCATGATCGGATCCATGTAGAGCAACGTCGTGTCGGCGTCCGCGGCCATCGACGCGAGGTCCAGTGAGTAGACCTCATCGAGGTTCAAGATGTCCGCGACCAAGAGACGACCGTCGTTCAAGAAGTTGATCCCGGCCGGCGTCATATCGATCGACGAGCGTGGAACATCGCGACGCCCGGTCACGGTGCCCGCGGGGTAGTCCACGTCCAGGAAGACCGAGTCGGAGAAGCCGGGGTTCGCGACGCTGACGACCATCGAGTCATCGGATCGGAACGCCAGGTCTTGCACGTGGTGCGCGGTCGCGACCACCGGCGAGCCGCCCTCCATCAACATCACGGGCGCTCCGAGGAACGCGCCGGTCGCGAGGTCGACCTGAACGATCACCGGGTTGTGCGCGACGTTGTCATCGGGGGTCCCCGCGGTCATGACCCACAGCTCGTCGCTGGAGTTGATCCCGGCGCCGTTCACGAAGGTGTTCAGGTCTGGACCGAGTCGGGTCACGTTGCCGGTGACCGGGTCGAGCAGCGCGAGGTGCGAGCCGGACGGGCGGTCGAGGTTGTTGCTGACGAAGCCGAGCAAGCGACCCGCTCCGTCCACCGCGATGGCGTCGAGGTGACGCCGTTCGCCGAGCTCGCGCACCTCAGCGACGACGCGCAGTCCGGAACCATCTTCGGCGTAGTGAACGAAGGCGCACTCGTTGCCCGCCGGCACACCACCGCGCGCGTCGGTGCACTGCACGATGAACCCACCCGCGGTGCAGTCTTCGCCATCGGTCAAGCAAACCGAACCGCACTCCAGCTGACAGCTCTGATCGCAACCGTCGCCATCGGTGAGGTCACCATCATCGCAAGCCTCGCCAGGATCGAGGTCCCCATCGCCGCACGACTCGGGCGAGACGCAGAAGCTCCAAACCTGTCCATCGCCGGTCGCGGGCGGAGAGCGAACGACAAAGGTGAAGCTCGTGAACGTGCCGGCAAATTCGAGCGTGCCCGACGCGCGGATCGGTCCGGAGCCGCATGGGGTGCCAGGACCACCGACGCACTGGAGAATGTTCCCCGCGGTCAGCTCCATCGAGGCTGTCGACGAGACCAAGGTGGTGTCGAGACCGCCGAAATCGATGACGCCCCAGTCCACCTGCTGGATGTGCATCCGCGGGTTCGTGACCGGCGCGCTGAACGTCACCGTCACGTTCGTGGTGGTGCCCGCGAGGAAGCCCGGGTTCGCGCCTGGGACGTCTCCAGGAGGACGCGGAGTAAACGCCGCGTTGTCAAAGAACGTCCCGATCCCGAACACGTTTGAGCCCGAGAGCGTGACGTCGATCTGGACTCCGTCGATCGTGGTCCGGATCCCGGAGCCTCCCGACACGAGCGTCCAGTCTTCGGAGTAGCAGGTGTCGCAAGGGCGCCGATGCGCGTCGAGACCGCTCGCGTCGACATAGGTGGTGACGCCGGTCGGGCCAGCGTTCCGTCCGGAGCTCCCGCTTGAGTAGACCGCGGTCGTGATCCGCGAAGAATCTCCAGAGCAAACATCGTGACGCCAAATGTCGTCCGCGCTGCAGTGGTCAAAGGTCATCACTTCGCTGGCCGGGAGGTCCGGAGAGAAGGTCACGCCGCCGACGCATTCCGTGCCCGGGAGATCCAGCGAGGCGAAACGCTCCGCGACGCCCGCGGGCGTGAGCGTGTACATCGGCCCGCCCGAATTCGTGATGTAGATACCGCCGGTGGGCGCGACGGTCAGCCCCGCGCCGTAGCAACGAAGCTGAAGCGGCGCGCCGTCCTCCGTGATCGGCGTGAAGGAACCGATGAGCGCACCGGTGGTCGGGTTCACTCGCCCGAGGTGCGCGACGTATTGAAGCGGCGCGGTCGGCGTGAGGTCTTGCCCGAGGACCCAGAGCGTTCCGTCCGAATCAAACGCCGCGCCTTGCACCCACTTCCCGATGGGCATCCCGATCCGGGTGATCGCGGCGGTCGAGGTGTTGACGCGGACGAGCTGCGAACCAGCAGGCGTGTGCTCGAAGCCGAAGAGCGCGCCGTCCTCCGCGAGCGCGAGGCCGGTGACCGGAACGGACGTCCCGCCGGCGTTGAACGTCCCGATCGCGCGAAAAGACCCTCCCGCGGTCACGGCGCCGAGGCGACACTCGGATACGCCGCTCGGCCACACCGAGCTGCACACTGACGAGCCGGACGCGCTGCCGAGGTTGCACCAGAACGTGTAGTGGGTCGCGGCGCGGGACAGGGTGATATCATCGGCGTAGTGCGCGCGCGTTCCGCTGACGCGTTGTGCGGAGACATAGACCGCGACGTAACTGGTGCCCGGTGGCAACGCGAGCTCCGCGTCGCACGGTTCCCAGGTCCCAGGATCGTCATCGGTCGCGATCGTGCGGCTGCCTTGCGCGAGCGCGGACGCGGAAGCGAACCCGCTGGGTGCGCCACCGTAGGCACGCAGGATGCAGGTGAAGTCATCGTCGGTGGTCGCGGCCCCGCGGTTAAACCACGCGCGCATGCGCAGTGTGGATCCGGACGGCAACGAGGTGACGTCAACGAGCTGCGCGACGTCCGCGCCCGAGCCGGAGGTGGTCCCGGAACACGACGGTCCCGAACCGCTGAAGCCCGAGTTCACCAGGTCCAGCATCCGCACGCCTTCGCGCGGGGCGACTCCGTTCTCGGTGGTCACGATCGCGTTCCCATCGACCGCCCAATCGCCCGTCGAGGTGGGAAAGCCGCACACGGGTTCGGCGAACTCGAAGCCGGGGTTCTCGAGTGTCTGAGCAGAGGCCGACGTGCTTACGAGCACCCAGGACAACAATGAGATCAAAGCAAAGCCAACGCGACGCGACATGCGCACCTCCTAGAAGGCGACGGTATCCAACATCGCGCGTCGGCGTAAGACGGTTGACCCACAGGTGGGTGGCTTGTCGCGTTGTCCAAACATGTCCAAGCGACCGCGCAATGCCACGGCGCGCCCCACCTGGAGGAGGGACACCGAACCAGTACCTGTCGAGAGGTCTCGGCGATACTCTCGCCCAAACACGTGGGGGATCACGGATGGGCTTAATGGACTTCGCAAACGCGCGACGCGCTTCGCAATTTAACTTCTCTCGCGCGTGGCTGCGCCTTGGGCTCAGCGCCCTCGTTTGTCTCGTCGTGCTCGCGCCGGTCGGTGTCGACGCACAGGTGTTGATCTACCCGACCGACACCGACCCCGAGTACATCCACGGCGGCCTGATCTCCATTGGAGGTCACAACCAAAACACACCGGGCAACCCCGGAACGCTCAACCCGACCGTCTACGATGTCGACAGCGACGGCGGCTCCACCGACAGCTCGTCGGACGTGCTCGCGGTGCCCGTGGGCGCGACGATCGTCAGAGCGGTCCTCTATTGGAACCAAGAGATCAACGGCACGCGAGGCGCGCCGAACCGTTACCCGATCAACCCGGCGGACGCCTCGATGACGCGAGCTCGCTTCACGGTCGGCGGCTCCTCGATGAACGTGGGCGCAGACGAGGTCGGCACGAGCACGCTCAGCGGCATCACGCAGAAGTGGGCGTGGGCCGATGTCACAACGCAGGTCCGCGCGAACGCGCCAGCTGCGATGAACACGACGGTCATCACCGCCAACATCGCGGACGGCAGCATGGACTGCGCATGGGTGCTGCACGTGGTGTTTGAACGCGCGAGCGATCCGGTCCGCGCGATCCGGGTCTACGCGGTCGACCTCCCGGTCTACGGCACGGCCGGCGTCAACGAACAGATCATCGACGTGCAACGCGTCCCGGTTCCAGACGGCGCGACCGCGGAGATGACGTTCCACATGACGAACGGACAGATCGGTTGGGCGGGCGGCGAAGGCTATGAGGTCGACGGCACCGCGCTCAACGATATGTGGAACCCCGCCGGCAACGCCTACAACGGATCCCGCTCGGTCCTCGGCGTGATCCCCGCCGGCGCCAACCCGCCTCCGCGCACCACCTTCATGGGGGCGGCGGGCGGCTACACCGGTCTTGATCTCGACGTCATGGACGCGTCCAGCGCGTTGACCGTCGGGACCGACAAGCACCGGATCCGCTACGCGGTCAGCAGCGCCGAGTACGCCTTCATCCACACGCTTGGCTTCTCGGTCACGACCGGTGACGCCTGCATCGATGACAGCTACGGCGTCGATGACGGGTGCACCGCGAGCGCGCCTCAGTGCACGCGATGTGGCGGCGCTGCGCGATGCACGCCTCGCTCACGTCACTTCGACAACTGGGTCTTCGGCGACTCCTGCCGCCTGTCGTGGGATGGCGATCTCACGGTGTCGCCTTCCGGCGGCGCGACCATCAACACAACCGAGGGCGTCGCGACCTTCAGCGACCCGCAGACCGGAGAGCTCCTCCTCTACACGGACGGCATCCGCGCCTACAACGGCGCCGGCGCGATCATCAGCACGAGCAACCTCGGCGGCAACCCGTCCACGAAGAACTCCGGCGTCATCTTCCCGCGCCCGGGCAACCCCGACCGCTACTTCGTGGTCGGCAACTTCAACATCATCAACGCCGCGCGCTACACCGAGTTCGACCTCGCGACCGGGCCGGGCGCCCAGGTCGGGACGCCCGCGTTGATCGGCGGTTTCGGCTCAAGCGGTGAAGGTCTCGCCGCGGTACCGCACGACAACGAGACGGACTACTGGCTCATTGGATACCAACCCTCCGGCAAGCGAATGTTGGTCTCGCCCGTGACCTCCGCGGGGATCGGCGCGGCGACTCCCTTCGACGGTCTCCTCGGCGCGGTCTCGTTCCACTCGGCGGGCATCGCCGCCATCGTGGCCAGCGCCGACAGCCGAATGATCGCGTTCGTCTCCACCACGACCGTCGCGACCAACGTCGTCGTGATGGATTTCGATCCGACCACCGGCGCGCTCAGCAACGCGCGAACGCTCGGCGTGTTCCCCGATCCGATCGCGTACGGGATCGCGTTCTCGCCGACCGGTCGTCAGCTCTACGTCTCGTCCGGCGGTAGCCTCGGGGTCAACGGGACCGGCCGCGTCTATCGCTACGACGTCATCAGCGGCGCGCGAACCTTGGTCGGTCAGTGCCCGGACACGGGGCTCGGCTCCAGCCTGCAGCTCGCCCCGGACGGGAAGATGTATCTGACGCAGTGGGAGTCCGGCCGCATGTGCGTCGTCGAGGATCCCGACCTCTTCAGCGGCGGCGCGGTCTTCACCGTTTACCCGATCACGATCCCGGGCTGCCGCGGCTTCCTCTCTTCGCCGACCGCGCTCAGCGCGTTCTCGTGCTTCGAAGCGCCGGCCTGCCTCGACTCGTCCGCCGGCGGGATCGACAACGGGTGTGACGCGAGCGCTCCGCATTGCGACACCGAGATCTCGAGCGGGTCGATCTGTGTCTCGTGCGCCGACGACGCGCACTGCGCAGGTGACGGCGTCTGTGACCGCACCAGCGGGACGTGCGTGAACGAGTGCGCGTGGGAGTGGCACACGCCGACGGGCGCCACCTCAATGCCAACGCTGCCGCGGCGCGCCGACTTCCCGATCGAGGAGACCTACGATCGGCGCGTCGACCGCAACTCCGGCTACGCGCCGCCACTCGGCGACCCCACGCTGCCGTTCCCGACGGTGGTCAGCTACACGTTCAGCGCGCCGGTCTCCGCGAAGGCGTTCACGCTCTGGAACGATGTCGCGGTTCGAACCGACAACGGCATCTCGTTGATGGACGTCGTGATCCGCGACGGCGCGGGAGGCGAGCTGATCCGTTTGGCGAACATCCGGCCGAACCTCGGCTTGACCACGACGACGGTCGACCTCGGGTCCACCTTCGAGAACATCGCCAGCTTTGATCTGATCATCCGCGGCGCTGACCCCACCGGGGCGGAGAGCTGGGAACCGCACTGGCGCGAGGTCGCGCTCTTCGGTCCCCGCAGCGAAGGCGCGATGTGCGCGGGCGGCGTGTGCAACGGAGACGTCGCCGCGCCCGCCTGTGTGGAGTGCGTCGCGGACGCCGCGTGCGACGACGGAGACGAGTGCACCGATGACGCCTGCGTGAGCAACGCCTGCGTCAACTCCCCCGCCATGGCCGGGACGATGTGCGCGGGTGGTGTTTGTGACGGCGCCGCGGTGCCGAGCTGCGTCGAGTGTGTGACCGCGGTCCAGTGTGACGACGGAAACGCATGCACCACTGACAGCTGCGTGAGCGGCGCGTGTTCCTCCCTGCCGTTCCCGGCCGGCACCATGTGCATGGGCGGCGTCTGCGACGGCGCGGCGATGCCGAGCTGCGTCGAGTGCGTGACCGCCGCGGAGTGCGACGACGCGAACGACTGCACAACAGATACCTGCCTCGCCAACGCCTGCTCCACGACACCGGTCGTCGCGGGCGTCATGTGCGTAGGCGGCGTCTGTGACGGGTCCGGCTCCTGCTCCGGCTGCGTCGACGACGCAGGTCCGGGGGTGACGGATTCCGGATGCATGATGGCGGCTCCGATCTGCGACCCCACGACCGCGGCCTGCGAGGAGTGCTTGGTGAGCGCTGACTGCACCGAGGGTGTCTGCGAGATGAACACCTGCGTCACCTGCACGGACACCGCGAGCGGGTCCGGCATCGACAACGGGTGCCTCGGCACCGCGCCGATCTGTGACGGCGCCGCCGGACCAGGGACCCCGGGAACCGCCTGCCAGCCCTGCGTCGACAACATGGTCGCCGGAACGGACAGCGGCTGCGAAGTCGTCGCGGCGATCGGACCGGTCTGCGACACGACCGGGGTGACCCACACCTGCGTCGCCTGCGAGGACAGCGACCCCTCTCCCGCGGGGCTCGACAACGGCTGCGAGATGGACGAGCCCGTCTGCCTCGACGCGGTTGGAATGGCACCAAGCTGCGTCGGGTGCATCGTCGACGCGGACTGTCCTGAGATGGGCGAGGTCTGCGGCGCGGGCAACACCTGCGTGCCCGGCTGCGACGACGTGAGCGACTGCGCCGGCACCGCCACCCCGCTCTGTGACCTCGACGCGCGCGAGTGCGTGGAGTGCCTGGTGACCGCGGACTGCGCCGGCACCGAGCTCTGCGAAGACAGCGTCTGCGTACAGCCCGACGCGGACATGGACGGCGTCCCCGATGACGAAGACCTCGACGACGACAATGACGGCATTCCCGACGCCGCGGAGCTCGGCGATGTTGGGCTCGCCGCGGACGAAGACGGCGACGGCGTGATCGACTTCCAAGATCCTTCGGTGGTCGACTGCGCGGACGACGACAGCGACGGCATCTGCGACGCGTTGCCGCCTGAGATCGACATGGACGGCGACGGCATCGCGAACCACCTCGACCTCGACGCGGACGGCGACGGGATCACGGACATCATCGAGGCAGGCGGCGAAGACGACGGCGACGGTGTGGTCGACACCTTTGAAGACATCAACGGTAACGGCTTGGCCGACAGCGTGGAAGCTGCGCCACTTCCGCTCCCCAACACCGATGGGACAGACGGCCCTGACTTCTTGGACATCGACGCCGACGATGACGGCTTGCCCGACGCGCTCGAGGGACACGACGCGGACCATGACGGCGTCGCAGACGTCGCGCCGAGCGGTACCGACGCCGACGAGGATGGACTCGACGATGCGTTCGACCCCGACGCGATGGGCACCCCGGCCGCGACCCCTGACCTCGACGAAGATGGCGAGCCCGACTTCCAAGATGAAGACGACGACGACGACGGCGTGTTGACCGCGACGGAGGTCATCGACGCGATGGAGTACGACGGCCCGGCAGCGAGCGGCGACGATGTCGACGGGGACGGTCTCCCCAACTGGTTCGACACCGACAGCGACGGCGACGGCGCGGACGACGGAGCCGAGGACAGCCGACCGGAAGAAGACGGCGACCTCGATGACAACGACCTGCTCGACTACCTCGACCCCGGCTTCTCGCCGAACGACAGCGACATGGACGGCGTCCCGGATCTCGTAGAGTGTCCCGATGTTCGCCCACCTGGCCCCGACTGCGTCGACAGCGACGGCGACGGAACGCCCGACTACCTCGACGCGGACGACGACAACGACGGCACCCTGACCATCGACGAGGGTGGAGATGAGGACGGCGATTCCGACGGCGACGGCATCGTCGATCGCCTCGACCTCGACTCCGACAACGACGGCATCCCCGATACCTGGGAGACCGGCGCCATCGGCGCGGACATGGATCGCGACGGCCGCGCAGACGACGCCACCGATGCGGACGGCGACGGCGTGGCCGCGGCGTTCGACGATGACGACAGCGATCCCGCCATCCTCGGGGGGCTCGCCCCGCCCGACACGGACGGCGACGGCATCGCGGACAAGCTCGACCTCGACGCGGACGGCGATGGCCTCCGCGACGTGAGAGAGGCAGACGACGACAACGATACGTTGGACGCCGACGGTGACGGACGCGTCGACGCCCCGGCCGACATCGACATGGACGGGCTCTACGACGTCGTCGATCCCGACGCCGGCGGTACTCCTCACGCGGTCGTCGACACGGACGAAGACGGCGTGCCCGACTTCTTGGACCTCGACAGTGATGACGACACGGTTCCGGACGCCGTCGAGGCACACGACGCTGACGCGGACGGCGAAGCTGACGTCGCGCCGAGCGGAGACGACGTCGATGGCGATGGGATCGACGACGCTTACGCGGCCGCTCCGAGCGAGCCCGACACCGACGAAGACGGCGCCCCCGACTGGCGCGACCGTGACGATGACGGCGACGGAGTGTGGACGCGCTTCGAGAACCCGACCGCGCAAGACACCGACGGAGACGGCGCGCCGGATTACCTTGATGATGACGACGACGGCGACGGGATCCCGACCGCGGACGAGACGCCTGACGCGAACAGCGACGGCGACCCCAGCGACGCGACGGACGAAGACGACAACGGCGTCCCCGACTATCTGGATCCCGAGCTCACCGGGGACGACGACGGTGGATTCTCGGGCGGCGCGCTCTGCGCTGCGTCACCCCAAACGGGCGGGGCGCCCACCCGCCTCTTGTTGCTCATCGCGCTCTGTGTCGTTCGACGGCGTAGGCGCTAAGCGACCCTCGTGATCACGGACTCGGCAGCGAGCGACTTCGCACAGCGACGTCCTGGTGTCGGGTCCGTGAAGGCGGAGATTTCTCGGCTTTCTTCGCGACACACCGCGTCATGACGAAACGATGACACACCGCCCCGACCGCGCGCGGTACACCGCCGGTGTGTCATGAGTGATCTCGCACAGGTAGCCAGTTGGACGGGCAAGACAGCGCCCGCATTTTCACCCGACGGATTGGTCCGCGCCATCGCGGAAATTCGTCAGCCCATCCACGTGGTCCGAGACGGAGCGCGCGGCGTGATCGGAGTCGCCCTCGGCGGCGACGTAGGACGAGACGCGTCTCCTCCGCATCCGGTTTTGGGTTCGCTCCCTCCGCTCTATCCAGAGTGGCTCGGCGATCGCTCGTTCAACGAGACCCACGGAGTTCGCTTTCCGTACGTCGCGGGCGCGATGGCCAACGGGATCGCGACCTCGGATCTCGTCATCGCGATGGCGCGCGCGAAGATGCTCGGCTTCTTCGGCTCCGCGGGCCTCACGCCGGACCAGGTGATCGCGGGACTTGATCGCATCGAAGCAGGCCTCCCCGCGGGCGCCGCGTACGGCGCGAACCTGATTCACTCGCCGAATGAGCCCGAGCTGGAGCGAGCCGTTTCGGATCTCTTCGTCCGCCGATGCGTGCGACGGGTCTCCGCGTCGGCCTACATGGACGTCACGTCCGCGCTGGTGCGCTACGCCGTCAGCGGCATCCGCGTCGTCGACGGCGAGATCAAACGAGACAACTACGTCTTCGCGAAGGTGAGCCGGCCCGAGGTGGCGCGCCGCATGATGTCTCCCGCGCCAACGGCGATGCTCAACGCGTTGGTGGCCGAGGGCGCGATTACGGAAGCCGAAGCGGCGCTCGCGAAGCGCGTCCCCATCGCAGAAGACATCACCGTCGAGTCCGACTCGGGCGGTCACACGGACAACCAGCCCCTCGGCGCGGTCTTCCCGATCATCACGAAGCTCCGCGACGAGCTCGTCCAGAAGTTCGGGTACTCACGCCCAGTGCGCGTGGGCGCAGCCGGCGGCCTCGGGACGCCGACCTCGGTGGCCTCCGCGTTCGCCCTCGGCGCGGCGTACGTCTTGACCGGTTCGGTCAACCAAGGCGCGATTGAGTCAGGCTTGTCCCCGCAAGGGAAGAAGCTCCTCGCGCAGGCCTCGCTCGCGGACGTGATCATGGCCCCCGCGGCCGACATGTTTGAGCTGGGCGTGAAGGTGCAGGTGCTCAAGCGCGGCACGATGTTCGGTCCGCGCGCGCTTCGTCTCTACGATGCCTACGTGAACCACGCCTCTCTCGAGGCGATGCCCGACGCCTATCGCCAGAAGCTCGAGCGCCAGGTCCTCGGCGAGACCGTTGATTCGATCTGGGAGCGGACCGCTGCCTTCTTCAAGGAGCGTGACCCTCGTGAACTTGAGCGCGCGGAGCGGGAGCCGAAGCACAAGATGGCGCTGGTCTTCCGCTGGTACCTCGGGCTGTCGAGCAAATGGGCGATCGCGGGGCACCCGGAGCGCCGACTCGACTTCCAGATCTGGTGCGGCCCCGCGATGGGCGCGTTCAACGACTGGACCAAGGGCACCTTCCTCGAAGAGCCCGAGAGCCGCAACGTCGTTCAGATCGCCTACAACCTCTTAGAAGGCGCCGCGGTCATCACGCGGGCCCAGCAGCTCCGCACCTACGGCGTGCCGGTCCCCTCGACCGCGTTCCGATTTGTGCCCCGACCGCTTAGCTAGTTTTTCTTCGTGACCCCACGCGTCCCTGGCTCGCAGGGACGTTGTCCGAACGCAGGATCTTCATGACCGAACGTACCTCCATCGCCGTCGTCGGCGTCAGCGCCATCTTCCCCGGTTCCGTCGACGTGACGGGTTTCTGGCGAGACCTTCTCAACGGCAACGACCTGATCTCAGACGTCCCACCGACCCACTGGTTGGTCGAGGACTACTACGACGCAGATCCAAAGGCGCCGGACAAGACGTACGCCAACCGCGGCGCGTTCTTGCCGAACGTCGACTTCGATCCGATGGAGTGGGGCATCCCGCCCAACATCGTCCCCGCGACGGATACGGCGCAGCTCCTCGCGCTGATCGTCGCGAAGCGCGTCCTTGAAGACGCGACTCGGGGCGACCTCGGGAAGTTCAACCGAGACCGCACGAGCGTCATCTTAGGGGTCACGTCTGCGCAGGAGCTCTTGGCCTCCATGGTCAGCCGGCTGCAGCGCCCGATCTGGGAGAAGGCGCTCCGCGAGATGGGTCTCGGCGAGAGCCAGGTCATCGACGCCTGTAAGCGAATCGGTGACCACTACGTCTCGTGGCAGGAGAGCAGCTTCCCTGGCTTGCTCGGCAACGTCGTCGCCGGTCGCATCGCCAATCGCCTCGACCTTGGCGGGACCAACTGCGTCACCGACGCGGCCTGCGCGTCCACGCTCTCGGCGCTCTCGATGGGCATCAACGAGCTACGACTCGGTCAGTCCGATCTCGTGATCGCCGGCGGCGTCGACACGATGAACGACATCTTCATGTACATGTGCTTCAGCAAGACGCCCGCGCTCAGCGCATCGGGCGATTGCCGACCGTTCAGCGACGCGGCCGACGGGACGATGCTGGGCGAAGGCATCGGCATGGTCGCGCTCAAGCGACACGAAGACGCGATGCGCGATCGCGATCCGATCTACGCGGTCATCCGCGGGCTCGGCAGCAGCAGCGACGGGCGCGCCAAGAGCGTGTACGCGCCGCTCCCCGAAGGTCAGGCCAAGGCGCTCCGCCGCGCCTACGAAGCGGCCGGCTACGGACCCGAAACGGTTGAGCTGGTCGAGGCGCACGGGACCGGTACCAAAGCCGGAGACGCTGCAGAGTTTGGCGGCCTCGAGATGGTCTTTAACGAGGCGGGCCGCGCTGATCGCCAGTGGTGCGCGCTCGGCTCCGTCAAGTCGCAGATCGGTCACACCAAGGCCGCGGCCGGCGCCGCCGGTCTCGTGAAGACGGTTCTCGCGCTTCACCAAAAAGTCCTGCCGCCGACGATCAAGATCGACCGCCCCAACCCGAAGCTCGCGATCGAGGCGTCGCCGTTCTACTTGAACACCGAAGCGCGCCCCTGGATCAGCGGGGCCAAGCACCCGCGACGCGCCTCCGTCAGCTCGTTCGGGTTCGGCGGGAGCAACTTCCACGTCGCGCTCGAGGAGTACGTGGGACCGAGCGCCGCCAAGAAAAAGCGCGCGCTCTCGTCCGAGCTCATCACGTTGTCCGCGGTGAGCGCCGATGCCCTCGCGCGCCAGTGCCGCGAGCTCGCGCAGATCGCGTCGGCCGAGGACATGCTCTCGTTCCTCGCGCTCGACACTCAGACGCGCTTCGACCCGAACGCCCACGCGCGCGCCGGCATCGTCGCCAAAGACGAGGCGGACCTCGTGCGCAAGCTCGGCACCGCCGCCGACCTCGCGGCGCGTGGTGAGAACGTCAACACGCCCGACGGAATCGCGCTCGGCTTCGGTCCGCGCGGTGGACAGGTGGCGTTCCTCTTCCCCGGACAAGGCAGCCAGTACGTCGGGATGGGTCGAGACCTCGCGATGACCTTCGACGCCGCTCGCGCCGCCTGGGACTTCGGCGCTTCCGCGGGCCTCAAGAGCCACGCGATCGTGCACCCGCGCCCGGTCTTCGACGACGACGCGCGCCGCGCACAAGAAGCCGTGCTCCGCGCGACCGAGAACGCGCAGCCCGCGCTGGGCGTCAACAGCCTCGCGCTCCTCGGTGTTCTCCGCGCCATCGGGATCGAGCCCGCCGCGCTCGCCGGACACAGCTTCGGGGAGGTCGTCGCGCTCCACGCGTCGGGCGCCTTGACCGCGCGCGACATGCTGACGGTTGCCGAGACCCGCGGCGCGTTGATGCGAGACGCCGCGCGGGGGACCTCCGGATCGATGACCGCGGCCTCCGCTGACGCGCAGCGCCTCACCGCGCTGCTCGCTCGCGAAGGCATCCGCGATGTCGTGATCGCGAACGACAACGCGCCCAACCAGGTGGTGCTGTCCGGTGAGACGCGCGCGATCGAGAACGTGGAGCAGGTGCTCAGCAACGCCGGGATCCGCGCGCGCCGTCTCCCGGTCGCGACCGCGTTCCACTCGAAGATCGTCGCAGGCTCGGTGCCGGCGTTCGAGCAAGCGCTCGCGGGTATCGACGTCTCCGCGCCGCGTATCCCGGTCTTCGGAAACCACGCGGAGCGCTACTTGGGCGACGCCGACGCGGTGCGCCGAACGCTCGCCCACCAGATCGCGAACCCGGTCCGCTTCGTCGACCAGATCCGAGCGATGCACGACGCCGGTGTCCGCACCTTTGTCGAGGTCGGCGCAGGGTCCGTGCTCACCGGGCTCGCGAGTCGCATCCTCGGCGACCGACCGCACGCAACCGTCGCGCTTGATCGACGAGGCGCCGATGGCGTCACCATGCTCCACCGCGGTCTCGCGCGACTCGCCGCGGCGGGCGTCCCGATGCGACCTGCGGCGCTCTTCAACGGCTTCGAGCTCCCGCTCGACCCGCGCGAAAAGAAGCAGCCGAAGCTCTCGATCTCGATCAACGGATCGAACCACGGCAAGCCGTACCCGCCCAAGGACGGCGCGGCTGGACGACCGGGACCCAACCCCGACGCCCCGGCCCTCACGCCACCCAGCGTGTCCCCCAACACATCCACCAGCACCGCGCTTTCGCTCGAGGCGGACCACATCAGCGCCCCCATCTCGGGAGCCGCCGCGCCCGATGACAAGTGGCTGGCTGCGTACCTCGAGATTCAGCGGAGCACCGCGCAAGCGCACTCCGACTACCAGCGGATGATGGTCGACGCTCACCAGTCGTTCCTTCAGGCCACGCAAGCGTCCATGCTCGCGATGCTCGACGGTTCCGGCGTTGAGGCTCCCGCCGCCGCCCTTCCCGCGGTGACGGTTCCCGCCGAGGTCAAAGCGCCGACCGCGCCCACCCTCCCGGGCACCCCCACCTCGCGAAAGCGCGACGAGGACCGAGTCGCCGCGGCCTCGATCATTCCAGAGGATCCCAGTTCGAACATTGTCACGGCGGCGGCGATCGAGCTCCCGCGCGTGGAGGAGACTCCGGTCGCGCCAAGCTCGCTGATGAGCGCCCTGCAGGCCCAGCCCGCTCCCGTCGCGGCTGCTCCCGCGAGCGGACTCACGAAGGTCCTACTCGAGGTGGTCGCGGACAAGACCGGATACCCCGAAGAGATGCTCGGGCTCGAGATGGATCTCGAGGCCGACCTCGGCGTCGACTCCATCAAGCGCGTCGAGATCTTGAGCGCCATGCGCGAGCGCGTGCCGTCCTTGCCCGAGGTCGACCCCGCGGAGCTCGGACAGATGCGCACCCTCGGCGAGATCGTCGCGCGTTATGAAGGAGCTCCCGTCGCTGTCGCCGCCGCTGCACCCATCGCTGCACCAGCCGCCCTCGCTCCGGCGCCTTCGCTGGCACCGGTTGTGCCGAGCGCGGGATCGCATCTCGGGGAGCCCGCTCCCGTGGCCACCTCCACGCTGACACCGATCATGCTGGAGATCGTCGCCGAGAAGACCGGCTACCCCTCGGAGATGCTCGGCCTCGAGATGGACCTCGAAGCCGACCTCGGCGTCGACTCCATCAAGCGTGTTGAGATCTTGAGCGCCATGCGCGAGCGTGTGCCGTCCTTGCCGGAGGTCGATCCTGCGGAGCTCGGACAGATGCGTACGCTGGGCGAGATCGTCGCGCGTTACGAGGGCTCGGGCATCGCCGCTCCGGCTGCGGCTCCTGTACCTGCCGCGCCTGCCGCGCCTGCCGTAGCGGCTCCGGCTCCTGCCGCTGCCTCCACGTTGACCCCGATCATGCTGGAGATCGTCGCTGAGAAGACCGGCTACCCCGCCGAGATGCTCGGCCTCGAGATGGACCTCGAAGCCGACCTCGGCGTCGACTCCATCAAGCGCGTGGAGATCTTGAGCGCCATGCGAGAGCGTGTGCCTTCCCTTCCGGAGGTCGACCCGGCCGAGCTTGGACAGATGAGGACGCTTGGCGAGATCGTCGCGCGCTACGAAGGTCCGGGCGCGGTCCACGCGGCGCCGGCTGCGGCTCCTGTAGCGACGCCGGCTTCGGCGGCCTCGGTCGCGGCTCCGGCGTCCGCGGAAGCGTCCACGTTGACGCCGATCATGCTGGAGATTGTCGCAGAGAAGACCGGCTACCCCGCTGAGATGCTCGGCCTCGAAATGGACCTCGAAGCCGACCTCGGCGTCGACTCCATCAAGCGCGTCGAGATCTTGAGCGCCATGCGTGAGCGCGTTCCTTCTCTTCCCGAAGTTGACCCGGCCGAGCTGGGACAGATGCGAACGCTCGGCGAGATCGTCGCGCGCTACGAAGGACCGACCGCGGCCCCAACGTCGCCGACGCAACAGGTGACCGCGGTCGCCGTTCCCGCCATCTTGTCACCCAGCGCCCTTGCGCAGAGCGCGCCGACCGCGAGCGCGGCCCCCTCGACGCTGACGCCGATCATGCTCGAGATCGTCGCCGAGAAGACCGGCTATCCCGCCGAGATGCTTGGCCTCGACATGGACCTCGAAGCCGACCTCGGCGTCGACTCGATCAAGCGCGTCGAGATCTTGAGCGCGATGCGCGAGCGCGTTCCTTCCTTGCCCGAGGTCGACCCCGCGGAGCTCGGACAGATGCGAACGCTGGCTGAAATCGTCGCGCGATACGAAGGACCGACCGCGCCCGCCCCCGCGGTCACCAGCGCACCGCCGCCCGCCCCTAGCGATTCGACGGAGCTGTACAGCGAAGAGCCGACGAACGTGCTGGGCACGCGTAACGCTGCCGTCACCTTGACCCCGATCATGCTCGACATCGTCGCGGAGAAGACCGGGTACCCCGCCGAGATGATCGGTCTCGACATGGATCTCGAAGCCGACCTCGGCGTTGACTCCATCAAGCGCGTCGAGATCTTGAGCGCGGTTCGCGAGCGCGTTCCTTCTCTTCCCGAGGTCGACCCGAGCGAGCTCGGGCAGATGCGGACGCTCGCCCAGATCGTCGCGCGCTATGAAGGACCCGCGCCGGCCGTAGCCGCCGCTCCGATCAGCGCGTCGACCTTGCTCGCCTCTACGCCGGGAGAAGCGTACCCCCATCGGGTCCCGCGGAGCGCCCCGACGCAGTCCGCTCCGCAGGCAGAGCCAGACTACGGCGCGCTTACGTCCGCCATGCTGGAGGTCGTCGCAGAGAAGACCGGCTACCCCGCCGAGATGCTCGGCCTCGATATGGACCTTGAAGCCGACCTCGGCGTCGACTCCATCAAGCGCGTCGAGATCCTCAGCGCGCTTCGGGAACGCCGACCGGATCTTCCCGAGGTTGATCCCGCCGTCCTCGGACAGCTCCGGACGCTTGGCGAGATCGTCTCGACGATGGATCGCTCCGCGACCGTCACGTTGCCTTCCGCGACGGGCGTCCTCGCTCCGAGCCCGGCCTCTGCCTTGCCGCAGGTCGCGCGCTTTGAACTGAGCGTCGCTCCCGCTCCCGCGACCGGGCTCGCGATCCCTGGGATCTTCACGAGCCCGCTCATCCTCTTGAACGACGGTGACGGTGTCGCGCAGGCTCTCTTCGCGTACCTCCGCGACTTTGGGGTCGCCGCAGAGGTTCACGACACCGTGCCGAACAACGCGAGCGCGGTCGTCTTCCTGGGCGCCATCCGCACTGGGCTCGATGTGGCGAGCGCGCTCTCCATGAACGCGAAGGCCTTCGCGTGTGCCAAGGCGCTCGCGCCGCGGCTCAGCACCATCGGTGGTCTCTTCGTCACGGTGCAGGACACCGGCGGCGACTTCGGACTGTCCGGAAGCTCGCGCGCGTGGGCGTCTGGCATCCCCGGCCTCGTCAAGACCGCCGCTCAGGAGTGGCCGAAGGCCTCGGTCCGCGCGATCGACATTGACCGCGCGGGTCGCTCGATTGAACACGTCGCGAAGGCGATCGGCGACGAGCTCTTGCACGGTGGCGTTGGGCTCGAGATCGGGCTCCGCGCCGACGGATCACGCGTCACGCTCAAGAGCACGGCCGCCACCGGCTCGACCGGCGCGATCGCGCTCGGCAAACGCGACGTCGTGGTCGCGTCCGGAGGAGCGCGCGGCGTGACCGCGGCGTGTCTTATCGAGCTCGCACGGAGCATGCAGGGACGCTTCTTGCTGCTCGGTCGCACGCCGCTCTTCATGGAGCCAGACGAGTGTCGCGACGCGACCACGGACGCGGAGCTCAAGCGCGCGCTCCTCGAACAGGCAAAGCGCAACGGCGAGAAGATCACGCCGCGCGAGCTCGGGAAAACGGTCCGCCGCATCCTCGCTGCGCGGGAAGTACGCGAGACCTTGCAAACGATTCGCACCGCGGGAGGCGAAGCGCGCTATGCCGCCTGCGACGTGACAGACGCCGCGGATGTCTCCCGCGTCCTCGCGCAAGCGCGAACGGACTGGGGACGCATCGATGCCTTCGTGCACGGCGCGGGCGTCCTCGCCGATCGGTTGATCGTCGACAAGACCGATGAGCAGTTCAATCTCGTCTTCAACACCAAGGTCCGCGGGCTCGTCTCGCTCCTGCACGCGACCCGTGACGACGCCTTGAAGGTCATCGCGAGCTTCTCTTCCATCGCCGGGCGCACCGGCAACCAAGGTCAGTGCGACTACGCCATGGCGAACGAGGTGCTGAACCGCGTGATGTCGTCTGAGGCGGCGCGTCGCTCAAGCTGCGTGGTCAAGTCGTTCGGCTGGGGCCCGTGGGAGTCTGGGATGGTGACGCCCGCGCTTCGCGAGAAGTTCCTCGCGGCCGGCGTCCCGCTCATTGGTCTGGCCGACGGCGCGCGTCGCTTCGTCGCGGAGCTGACCCGCGCGCGCGAAGCCGTCGAGCTCGTCATTGGACCGACCCCGCAGCCCGGCGCGCTCGCCGGCGCCGCCCCGCGCCCGGTCGAGCTGGCGGTGCGAGTTCATCGCGCGCACCACCCTTACCTCACGTCGCACCAAGTGAAGGGCACTCCCGTGCTCCCGATGGTCATGGTGCTCGACTGGTTCACGACCGCCGCGGAGGTCGCGCGCCCAGATGATGGTCCGGCCGAGGTCTTCGACTTCAAGATGTTGCGCGGCGTCACGTTGGATTCCTTTGAGTCCGCTGGCGACGTCTTCCGTGTCCGCGCGACCCAGGTCGGCGACGAAGCGCTCCTCGAGCTCCACGACGAGCAAGGAACGGTTCGCTACTCGGCGAAGGCGCGTTTCGGAAAACTGAAGCGCTCCTTCGCGCCCAAGGCGTCTCGACTCCCATCGCTCGCGGGACCTGTGTACGACGGCCGAACGCTTTTCCACGGTCCAGACTTTCAGGTCCTTGAGGGTCAACCGAGCGTCGCCGATGAAGGCGCGGAGGCCATCTCCATCGGGGTCGAAGGCAAAGGCTGGCGTGGTTCCTTCCACACCGACCCCGCGCTCCTCGACGGTGGGCTCCAGCTCGCGCTCCTGTGGACGCGTCACGTGATCGGTGGCTCTGCGCTCCCGACCGCGTTTGAGTCCTTCCGGGTGCACGAGCGCGGCTGGTCTGGCCCGACCCGAATCTCGCTTCGCGCCCGCGCCGCCGGTGGTGATCGTGCGATCAGCGATCTTGTATTTGTTGCAAGCGATGGACGCGTTGTGTTCGAATTGACCGGCGTGGAGACCTTCGTGCTCCCCGGCAGTCGTTCTGCGGGCCCTTCGGCTCGCGCCTAACGGCGACACTTCTCACCTCAACCCCGGACCGGTCTACGTATGCTTTCGATCCGCACAGGCCGTCCGCCCTTCGCATTGTCATCCTCGAACGACAGACCCCTTCGACCGACGGTTCCCGCTGCGGACCACGGAGCGACGTTTTCCTGAATGCGTTTTTCGCCCATCGCCATCGTAGGTCGGAGCATCCTCCTCCCCTCTGCTTCCTCTCCTCAACAGCTGTGGGAGGCGGTCCGGGACGGGCGTGATCTCCTCACCGCCGCGCCCGAGGGTCGCTGGGGCATGCGGGACTCCTTGTCTCTGTGTGATCCCGACGGCGACAGCACCGACAAGAGCTGGTCCAACCAAGGCGGCTTCGTCCGCGGGTTCGACTCCATTTTTGATCCGCGCGGGTTCGAGGTCGACGCACGAAAAATCCGCGGTCTTGATCCCCTCTATCAGTGGCTGCTCCACACGGCGCGGGAAGCGCTCCGAGACGCCGGCGACAACGTCTCGCGGCAACACATCGGCGCCATCTTCGGGAACCTCTCCTTTCCCTCCCGCTCGCTCGCAGACTTCGCTGCGCGAGAGTGGCTCGGCCCGCTCGCCGACAACGTTGACGTGCCGAACGTCGACCCGCACAACCGTTTCAACTCCGGGTACCCCGCCCACTTGCTCGCCCGCGCGCTCTCTTTGGGTGTCGGTGCCTACGCGCTAGACGCGGCCTGCGCGTCGTCGCTCTACGCGATCAAGCTCGCCTGCGATCAGCTCCACGATCACAAGGCGGACATGATGCTCGCCGGCGCGGTCAACGCGGCGGACGATCTCTTCATTCACGTCGGCTTCTGCGCGCTCTCCGCCATGAGCCGCTCCGGTCGCAGCCGCCCGTTCCACGCCCAAGCGGATGGCCTGGTCCCGTGCGAAGGCGCGGGCTTCGTCGCGCTCAAGCGGCTCGAAGACGCCGAGCGCGCAGGCGACAAGATCCTCGGCGTGATCCGAGGCGTGGGCCTCGCCAACGATGGGCGTGGTCGCGGCCTTCTCGCTCCGCGACAAGAGGGACAGGTCCGCGCGATGAACGCGGCCTATCGCGAGTCCGGGCTCGCGCCGAGCGATATTCAATACGTGGAGTGTCACGCCACTGGCACGACGCTCGGAGACGCGACGGAGATCCGCTCGATGAGCGAGGTCTTCGCCGACGTTCCAGAGGTCGCGGTCGGCTCGCTCAAGGCGAACATCGGACACTCGATCACGGTCGCGGGCGTCGCGGGCCTCGTGAAGGTTCTCGAGGCGATGCACCACGGAGAGCTTCCGCCGACGCCTCACGTCGATGAGCCGAACCCGACGCTCGACGGAACACCCGTTCGCGTCGTTCGTTCACCCGAAGCCTGGGCCACGCAAGACTCCGCTCCCCTGCGCGCGGCGGTCAGCGCGTTTGGGTTTGGCGGCAACGATGCTCACCTCTTGGTCGAGTCGCATCACCCACGAAAGCGGCGCGCGACGCGTCCGCCGATCACGCTCAGCGCGGACCCGGACGTCGCGATCGTCGCGATGGGCGCCCGCGTCGGCAACGGTGACCTCGCGGACTTCGACGGCGCGCTCTTCGATCTCGCTGACATTCCCAAGACCCGCGCCGAGAGCGTTCAGCTCGGCCTCAAGGGGCTCCGCTTCCCGCCCAAGGATCTGGAAGCCGCGCTGGGACAGCAGATCGTTCTCCTCGCGGCGGCCAAGGATGCGCTCGCGGACTTCGAGTTCCCGTCCGCGCGAACCGCCGTTCTCATCGGTGCGCAGTGCGACGCCGAGGTCGCTCGCTACGGAGCGCGATGGCGCGTAGCGGAGTGGGCCGAGCGCCTCGACGCGGACGAGGTCTGGGTGGAAGACGCGCGCGCTGCGTTGGTGCCGCCGCTCGAGTCCGCAGGTGTCGTCGGGACGATGCCGAACATCCCCGCCAACCGACTCAACGCCCAGCTTGATCTCCACGGTCCCAGCTTCACCGTGGCCGCGGAAGAGCTGTCTGGGATCCGCGCGCTCGAGATCGCGCGTCGCATGCTGCGGCACGGCGAGATCGACGCCGCGATCGTCGGCGCCTCCGACCTCTCTGTGGAGCCCGTTCACCGCGCCGCCGCGAGCCAGGTCCTCCCCCTCGCTCGCCGAGAGCCTGGTGACGCCGCGGTCGTCTTGGTGATCAAGCGTCTCTCCGACGCCCGACGCGACGGAGACAAGATCATCGCGATCGTGACCGACGAGGCGTCCACCCCTCGCCTGACCCTCGAGATTGACGGCTCACCGATCACGACCCGCTTCGGCCACGCCCACGCCGCGTCGGGGCTTCTGCACGTCGCCGCGGCCGCCCTCGCCTGCCGTCGCGGACAGATGCCAGGCGGACAGCGCTGGAGCGACGAGCACCGCGTCGCTGAGGTCAAGGTCGACGCCCTCGGCGGCCAGCGCGCCACGGTGTTCGTTCGCTCAGAAGGCGCTCCGGTCGCCGAAGCGGTCGCGCCTCCGCCGCCCGTCGAGCGCGCGCTCACCTTCGCAGCGCACTGGCCGCCGGTCCGCCCAGTTCCCCTCGTCCGGCAACGCGTGCAGCGAATGACGCAAGCGCCCGAGCTCCCCGCAGCGACCTCCACGTTGCCGCCTCCGCCAGTCATCGTCCCCGTGGTCGAGCCTCCGGACGCGCCGCCGATCCCCGCGTACATCCGCGAGACCAGCGAGTCACAGCAGCGCCTGCAAGCGATCGCGGAAGAGGAAGCGCGGTTGGCAGAGCTGGCGCGCGAAGACGAAGAACGCGAACGTGCGGAGGCCACGCGACGCGCCGAAGAAGAAGCGCGCCACGCCGCCCGAGAGAAGCTGACCCGGCTCGCGGAAGAAGCCCGCATCGCGGAAGACGCGCGACTCGCGGAGGAAGCCGCGGAAGCTGCGCGTCTCGCGGAAGCGACCCGACTCGCGGAAGAAGTGCGCGCCGCAGCCAAAGCGCGCGCCGAAGCCGAAACGCGCGCTGCCGAACAAGCACGCGCCGAAGCCGAACAAGCACGCGCTGCCGAACAAGCGCGCGTCGCCGAACAAGCACGCGCCGCCGAACAAGCACGCGCTGCCGAGGAAGCACGCGCCGCCGAACAAGCGCGCGCCGCCGAAGAAGCCCGCGCCGCCGAGGAAGCGCGCGCCGCCGAAGAAGCACGCGCTGCCGAACAAGCGCGCGTCGCCGAACAAGCACGCGCCGCCGAACAAGCACGCGCTGCCG
>CALJDU010000066.1 GCA_938024995.1 uncultured bacterium | reverse complement strand
GATAAAGCGCGAAGAGGAGATCGAACGCGACGACAAGGAAGTGACCCGAGCCAACCGCCGGGTCGAGCAGCTTGAGGTCACATAGCGATTCTGGCGCTTGGGCAACAGCGTCTTCCGGAATCGGCTGCGGCACGTAGTAGGCCCAACGTCGCTCCATGTCGTTGTGAAGCGGCATCAGCTCGGTCAGCGCGACCTCTTCGCGCTCGCGCTTGCCGCGCCAATCTACGCGGCGTTCTTCAAGCGCCGCGAGCGTGCCGTCTGAATCACAGCGCGGCGTCCATCCGTGCTTCGCGCACATGGCGAGCCACATCGGACCGAGGCTGTTCTGGAGCAGCCAGTCCACCATGTAGCGCTCGGTGAACATTTGCGTCTTGCTGGCGATCTCATGCGGTTCGACCTTGCCGCCGCCGTTGAGCTTCGCGTCAATCGCCTCGCGCTCCGGGTCGTTCCAATACTGGTAAACCCAGCCGAGCGTCATGTCGTCGGTCCAGCAGGACGCGAGCGCCTCGTCGTCGAGCGCTTCCACAACGCGACGAAGAACGGCGGGCCCAATCGGCACCAGCTCGCCGATGCCCGCGGGCCCGTACAGGCCGGGTAGGTGGTGGGCCAAGTCTTCGAAGACCAGCTGAAGCAAAAAACCGTAGCCCTCCGTGGGGTCGCCCGTGACAAGCGCGGGGGCGAGCTCCCGAAAGTCGCGGTAGCCGCGCGACCGCCAGCCGCCAGTGACGACGTGTGGCGCCGGGTCGCGGAGGTCAGTCGCCTCGAGCAGCCGCAGGAACACCAACCGGTTGAGCAAGGTGTAGGCCGCTTGTGCCTCGGCCTCGTGTCGAAAGTCGCTGACGTCGCGCGCTGACTTCTTTGTTCGTGCCTCCGCGCGAACCTGCTCCTTCATCCACCTCTCGAAACGCTTGCGTCGCGCCGTTCGCGCTTCGTCGAGATCAGCGTCCTGCGCGCGTTTGATCGCGAAGCGGTACTCCGTTTCGGTCGCGTCGTGGAGCGCCTCCAGCAAGTACGCGCGCAGCGCGCGAATCGTGGAGGCGAGTTTGCGCTTGGCTTCCGGCGTCATCGTCATGTGTGTGGTCCTCGCGCTCGCCTCGGCATCACAGCCCCGTTGTGAGGTCGACGAGGTCTTGGGGCAGGTACCCCTTTGCCTCGATCGCCTTGCGTGTCTCCGGGTCGAGCTGCGGCGCGATCGCGACCTTCTGAATGGTCCAGTTTCGGTACTTTTTGTTGGCTTTGTCTTTGAGGAAGCGCTCGATGTGTCCGTCGAAGTGTGGAAGGTCAGGCGCCAGTCGAGCGGGGGAGCGCTTGCACGTCCCAAAGCGCAGCACCTTGTCGTCGGCGTTCGCCGCGACCAGATCGATCTCGGTGTCGTTTCGGTTCCAGTAGCCGTCGATGCGATGCGTCAGCGCAAAGTCTCCGACGCCTTTGCGCGCCCGTTCTTCGTAGAGCTGCGCGACGAGGCGCTCGAGGCCGTAGCCTTCGGCGTCCATCAGCCGCTTGTCCGCTTGCTCCACGAGCGTCTCGACGGGCCGGAAGTTGACCGCGGCGACCGCGCCCTGAAGCGCCGCCATCCACGCGCGCAAAAAGTTGTCGCGGAGGTAGTAACGGCCTTTGCGTGCTTTTGGGGTCGCGAAAATCGGGAGCCGCTTCTCGACCATTCGGTACTTCTCGATCAACGTCTTGAGATAGCCCGCGACTTGATCTTTGGAGCTCGAGCTCACGGAGGTGACGTGGTTATGGATGTCGCCGTGATTGCAGCCAGGACGCCGCGCGACGAACTTGAGCACGATGTCGTAGCGACCGCGGAGCTCGCTGAGGAACCAGTTCTCGGCCTCCGTTCGCAAAGGGGAGCTGCTCCGGAAGAACATCTGGCGCAGGAGATCGTGGCGCCCCTTGTCGAGCACACCTTGCTCGTAGCAATCGCGATAGAACTTGGGGACGCCCTCGAAGAGATTCCAGAGAAAGAGCAAACGGTTCGGCTCGGTGTCGGCGTGCTCCCGCAGCAGGGTCGAGAGCGACGCGATATCGAGATGGTCCAGCTCGATGTGATCGGTGGTCCGGTTGTAAAGCGGTGCGTTGCGATCCTCGAGCAAGGCCACAAGCTCGACGTGAATCGAACCGAGGACGAGGAGGCCTCCTGGGACGCTCGACGCGCGGCTGCTGAGGTCGTCGACGACAGCTTGGAGATGGGACGTGAACTCGTACAAAGGCTTGCGACTGAAGTACTGGAACTCGTCAAGGGCGATCAGGTACCCCGCTTCGGCGAGCTGACCGACGGATTGGGCCAACGCGTGCAGTGACTTGGGTCGCGGATGAACGGCTGGATCGATTTCGAACGTATCCATCGCGTCCGCGACGGATGAGAGGACGCCGGCCGGACCGGAATCGGGGATCTGCACGTAGAGAACCGGACGGTTGGTGGAGTCGAGCAGCGCGCGCTGCACCAAGGTCGTTTTGCCGATCCGTCGTCGCCCCGTGATCCGCGCGAAGAACCAACGCTCTCGGCCCAAGATGGCCTGAAGCGAGGCAAGCTCTTCGGCCCTCCCATAGAATCCCCAAGTCATCCGACTAGGTTACCGAAAAACAATTAAGTAAACGTGTTTTGTGGTGTAAATGCATGAAATCGTGGTGCAATAACGCGGTTGGTTACTTGAGCCTTACCCGCACACCACGGCGAACCTTCGCGAGGAGACGCTCTTCGATCTCTTTTACGAGACCTCGCACATCGTCCTCCGTCGCCAGCTCGCGATTGCGGAGCCCAAGGTCCACTCGCTCCACGATGGCGTCGCCTTCGCTGAGGATCCCGTCGAGCAGATCGTTCGCTTCTTCTTCAGCGCGCTCGAGAGCTGCGAGGAAGGGGGTCTTTAGCTCGCTCAGCTTCGGGTGCAGCGCGTCGGCTGTGGTGCTGGACTCCGCGAGCGCAAAGGGGCGCAGAACGGCATTGGACTGCTTCGCGCTGAGGGTACTGAAGCCAGTGCGTCGCTTGAGCGTGGCTCGTCGCTGCTCGGTTTGCTGTTCTTGAAAACTGAGCAAGCGGCTGCGCTCAGCAGCGTAGAGTTCTCGTAATGCTATGAGGTCCTTGTCAAGACTGCTGATGCCATCCCATGAGCGCTCACGCTCGAGCTGCTCTGCAATGCGCGTGATCGTGGCGTCATGCTCTCCCCCGAGCGCGCCTGCTTCCGCGAGCTGCGCGGCGTGATGGTCGCGAACCTCTACGGCCGCGAGAACTCGCGCGATCGCATCGTCGGTGAGCTCATCGTAGAAGGTGTTGAGCTTCTCGAACCCATCGCTGAGCGCGTTGAGGTGCTTCTTCACCGTGACCACGGTCGGCTTGGTCTCACGGCAGCGAGCGACGCATTTGGCGAGCGCGTCGTCGAGCTTTACGAGAGCCTCAGGCGGATCGGCTTGGCCATTGATTTGGGACAGTCGCGAGAAGACCTCACGGAGTCGCTTGGCCTGTGGCGGGAAGTGCTTTGATACCGCGTCTGCGATGGCAGACGGATCTCGTTCGAGGCGGATACCGAGTCGCTTCTCCAGTTTGCTGCAGATGCGGTTGCGTGCGCTGGCGCCGATTTCGTCCTCGCCAACCGGGACGATGATGGAGCGTTTGAACGCGCGATCGCGGTCGAAGACGTCGCGCACGCCCGCATCGCGAATGGCGGTGATCTCGGCGACGCCGTCTGGTTGGACGCGGATTCGACCTGCGCGAAGGAGGCCTGCGATACATGCTTTGATGACGTAGTCGGTGTAGCCATACGGCGGCGCGCCGAAGTGAGAGAGCAAGAGGGTTCCGCCCAGACCGTCGTCGCTTATGATCTTCTCGAGGATTCTTACGGGGACGGTTCCGGTGCACGCCGGGATGTAACGACCGCCGTCGAGTTCGAGGATCCCAAGGCCGTCTGGGAGGAACTTGGGTGACGGTCCGGACAAGTCTCTGTTGAGCAGGACCATCAGCTCCGCAGGATGCACCTGAGTGGCGTCGAAGTGCGGGAAGAGCTCGGGGAGAATTTTCGTCGCGGCGTGTTGAAGCGAGGTCGAGAACGCAGCTCCGTGATCACGTGGTGCGATGGCCCGGCCCGCGAAGTACATCGTGCCCGACATGAACGCTTCTTCGACCTCAGCGCGAAGACGGCTGGTGAGATCTTCGAGTTTGTTTTGCTCGTGCTGGAGAAGCAGCTTCTTGTTTGACGCGAGTGATTGGCGCCGAGGTTCGTACTTCCTCACGATGGCGCGGGAGCGGACGAGTTCTTGTGCGAGGTCCACGACGCGATCCGTCTCACCGACGACCCAAACCAGGCGCTCGCTGAGCGCGGACTCCGCGCTCTTCTTGACCCAGTTCTTCTCTGTGCGAGCGTCACGGGCAGTGAGAAAGCGAAAGTCGACGCGCACCGCGGCTGGGTCCCGCGAGCCTTCAAGGACCAGCTCGTCTGCCTTGCCGCTGTCGGAGTAGAGGCTGGACCAAGGAAAGGGGCGACTCTGCCACCGCGGTCGATCAGGTAAGCCCATTAGCTGTTTGAGGCTCGCTTGAATTTCTTCGCTGCGCGCCTCCAACGGCGCCGAGATCAGCTGTCGTTCACGGTCCCACTCCTGACCGGCAGATGACTGAATCTTGTAGCCGTCCTTTTCGGAGTAGCCGAGGAGGTTGTGACGACGAAGCGACTCGAGCGCCTCGCGTACTTCGCTTTCTTGGTTGCCACGGTCGAGACGATCATAGAGGCATTTCGCGACCAGCTCGGGAGTGGTTGGAACGCTGGACTCCTGAAGGAGCTCAAGCAGCGCGACCGCCTTCGCGGCGCGTAAGCGCAACGCGCTCTCCTTCGTTGAATCTGCCGCGCAGTGCGTGAGGACTCGCGCCATGCTGGCTTGAGCATCGGAGTCGAGGGCGGTGTGCTGGATCTCGTAGATCTGATCAATCGTGACCAAGGCGCCGAGGTTTTGGTCCGCGAGCTTCTGTGCGCGGAAGAGTTCGCCGAGCAGCTGGAGCAGTCCACGAATCGCTTGGTCGTCGCCTTGAGCGCGAGCCGAGCGGGTGCGTAGGGCGCTCGTGATTTGCAGGAGCAGATCGATCTGCCCAGGCAGCATCGGATAGACCTCCGCGAACTCTTCGGGCGAGACGTCGCGGCAACCGTAGGCGTAGAGCTCGAGCGTCGAGCGATGTTTGTCGAAGAGCGCGGCGAGCTTCTTTTGGTGCTCAGGCTTTTTCTGGAGCAAGCGCTTGTGAACCACGTCGCGGATGTTGGTCGCTTCGAGGTGAACCTGGAGCTTCTTAGGAAACCGATCGCGCGCCCATAGCAGAAAAGACTCGTCGGCTTCCTCGTCGAGCTTTTGCTGGCCGAGCGCGAGGAGCCACACTTTGCCTTTTAGCCGTGCGCCAAGCGCGGTCGCGAATGCGCGCATCCGGTCGACTCGATCCTTGCTCGATAGGACGTACTGCGAGACCTCGTCGATCACGAAGAAGAGCGTCGCGCCGGCGTTTCGAAACGAGAGCATGTCGCCGATGGCTTTGACTGCTTCTTCAGGGGACTCGGCGCGAGCGTGGGTCCCGCCGCGACTCGTGAACCATGCCATCGGGTCGGGGTAGCGTTCGGGGAACATCTTGCTCAGGACCAAAGAGAAATCTTCTTCGGCGAGCGCGTTCTCTTTTACTTCAGCCCACGGCTTGCCAAGAGTTTGTTTCGCGACCTCAAGAAAGCGGATCCACTCGCCGTCGCGCTCAAGCTTGAGCTCGAAGTCGGCGACCAGAGAGTCTTTGCAATACCCGAGGCGGGCTTGGAGTTGTCTGAGCGCGGCGGTGTGAATGTGCTCGTTGTCGCGGGCGACGCTGCCGATGTCGAAGACGACCGCGATGGAGTCGGCTTTGGCGCGAAGTTCGCTCCAGGCCTCCACGAGTTCATCACGCCTCTGGGAGGTGTCTCGTTCAAGCCAAGCCTCTGCGAGGGACTGGCCACCTGGAAGCTCGGCACCGTCGAGCGCGAGGCCGAGGAGCTTCGCGAAGCTCGATTTTCCTGAACCGTAGAAGCCACTGATCCACGCGGTGGGTAGATCGGACCCGCCTGCTTTGTCGAGCTCGGCGACGATGCCCTTGAGCAAGCGTACGTATTGCTCATGAATGCCGTTCGGGACGCGTTTGTGGTGTGGGTGCGTCTCGTTCCAGCCACCCGTGATGATGTACTCGGAGACTTCGTCTTGGAGCTTCTCGGGTGATTGTTCGTGGAAGTAGACGACCGGGGAAATGTCGCGCGTGACGTCGGAGACGAAGACATCCTTGATCAACATGGCGAGACCGTTCTGTGTGGGGGCGCGTTGGGTCGGAGTGTCATGGATAGATCCGGGGTCGGTAGTCGCTGTCGGGATCGAGGACGCCCATAAACGAGAGCGACGTGGGTCCGCGTCGTTCACCGGGGTAGAGCAACACGACCGGAACGTTGTGGGTCTGTCCGTCGAGATGACGAAGCAGGGCGGACGAGCGGAAGAAAGGGTAGAGCGAACCGGCGCGACCGATGAGGGCGAGGGTTCGGTCGACTTTCTCGGGGTGCTTTTTGACGTGCGCGAGGATCTCGCGACTGCAGTCCGCGGCGATGCCGTTCGGTCCCTCGATGAGCGGCGTGATCTTGTCTTTGAGATAGCCAAGGCCGCGACTGGTTTCGATAGTGGCCATTCGCTTTTCCATGGCGATGACTTTCTCCACAAAATCGTCTCCCTGGGCGGCGACCCGCTTGAGCATGAGCTTTTGGAGGTCGAGCGGCAGAACTTCCCAGCCGGACGCCTTGAGGTCCGAGAACAGGCGCTGCGTATCTTGGCGGACTGCGTACTCGTTGACCGGGTTGTATTGCAGGAGGGCGAAGCGGTAGTTGCGCATGGTGCTGATGCGCGGGCCGTCGTCGGCGATGAGGTCGACGCGGAGAGCGGCGAAAGCATCGTGAACCGCGTGCTTGGGAAAAAGCGGGTCGGTCATGCCGCGACTCCGAGCCGAGCATCTGCCCACGCCGACAGGTCTTCGTGCACCCAAGTGAAGTCGGCGAGAGAGCCAGCCTGGCGAAGCTTCACGGAGTCGATGGAGTTCAGGCGGTAGGCGAGGATCCCGTCATCAATACCCACCGAACGCAGGTATGGATTGTCGGTAAGCCGCCCCGCGAACTGCACCCCGCGGAGTAGATGCAAGAGGTACTCAAGCGCGTCGTCGGGAACATGCGGGAACGCAAGCGGACGGGGGTCTCGCCGAGAGGTGACAAGGCCTGCCGCGAACGCTGAGCTCAAGAGCTTGCTCGCGAACTGGATCTGCGTGGCCATGGTCCACTCCGCCGGCTGATCGCCTATCCAGCGAATGAGATAGTCTCGGGTCACGTCGTGACGTCCGGTGTGGCGGAGTTCGGGGAGGACGTTTCCGGTGAGGTCGCGGTAGATCGGATCCGAGAGCTGGAGATGCCAATGGCAGATCAGCTTTCTCGTCTCGGGGCTCATCGCGGTCCAGCCATGAAGGACCGGGAGCGTTTGCGGGAATGCATTGAAGCGGTACCGGAAGTTGGTGAGGAGCACCTTCACGCGCGAGAGGCTGCGCGCACCAAACCAGTACTCGTCGAAGGCTTGGCTGGCGGTTGCTGCCGTGGAGCCATCCGTTCGTCCCCAATAAGCGCGCGCGTCCTCGACCTCAAGCGCGCACTTGAGGATACGTGTGTGCTGCTTCGTGGTCTCCACGCCAGTCAACGGGCGCGTAGGTAGTGCGGGAGTGGGTACTGATCGACAAGCGGGAGAAGTGCGGAGACGAGGCTCTTCACCACGTGCTCAAGATTGCCTGGTAGCGCGCCTTTCAGCTGACGCGCGTTGGGAACGATCTCGTACTTCGCGTCTCCGTGCGCGTCGACCCACGCTTCAAACGGTTTGCGTGCCCAGCTCGCACCAACGAGCTCGGCGAAGGCCGGAAACGCGACGTCAGGCGTGGTGCCAAGTCGCTTCAGTTCCAGGAGACGCTCATCGGCACGTTCGTCGACCGCGAAGCCAAGGCGATAGAGCGAGATAACGGCGTCAGGATCGTGGACCTTCGAGCGGAGCTCTGCATCGTGACGTCGCGCCGCTTCGCGGAGGCCTTGGACCACGGCCCAATCCCACGTCTTCGGCAGAAGGCGTTTGAACAGATCCTCGCCCCCGAACTCGCTCATGAGATCGGTTTTCCACCAGCCGAGACGAGTGGTTTCGCCGGCCTCTCCAGCCCACGCCACGGCGATCTGCGCCGAAAGCACCGCATCGATCACGGTGTCCGAAATCGCGCGGCTCGGAGTGGTCGTGGTGGGCATAAGAAGTCGTTCCCTTTGCTGAGGAACCGCCGCGCGCTGCCCGACGACGCTCCCTACAACAACCGAACGGATCTACCACACGCTATCGCTTGAACGCGATAGTCACCTGACCGCAGTTCGGCACGTTGGGTTCGCGATTGAGCGGCCGTGTTGATGTGTCGATCGCAGAAGGATTGTGTCAGGACTCATGGGGTCCGCTCCGTCGTTGCTTGTGGGCTTCCGAGGACCCCGGTCAGTTAGCGATCAGGCTCGACAGCAAGGCCTCGACACCAACAGGATCAATCTCGTGTGTGTGGTGGGTTGAATTGCCTGGACCCATGCCGGGGCGGAGCGTGTAGCACGCATCCAGGGGAGCGAAGCTGTTCAGCGCCGTCGACTCGAAAACCAGACGATGCTCGTTGAGCCTGAGTGTCCAGGTTCGCTCTGCTGGCTGGTAGGACATGGAGCCGCCAAGGAGCTCGAAGGCGTTGCGGAGGTCTTCGTACCGAGTCATCCCGCGACTCGTTGGGCGGAAGCGTCAGAGATGTCGGAGCAAGCACGGTCGATGACGGCGGCCTGACGGTTCTTGTACGCGCGTCGTTCCTCACTCGCCGCACCAAGTACTCCCTGCCAACGAGTCGCGTCGAGGTGATGCGCAGCTCGCGAACCTTGAACATCTCTCTCTTCAGCCATGACCTACCCCTTCGTGCGTGCGGCGGAGCATACCCATCTCCCGCTGACGTTGGAACCGAGAAGTGGCCAAGAGATCGCGTCTTCACTCGAGTTGTGGGAGCACGCGCGTAAGCATGTCCTCGTGGTCCCAGCAGGTGGCCAGACGCTCGCAACCAAACGGGGTCGCGAACGCTTGCTGGCGCAACTCGCCGTCATCTCCTAGGCCAGAGACGTTTATCAACTTCACCGTCGACCGAACTCGCTGACATCTCGTTCTCCCGCGTATGAACGAACCGAACATGTACCAACGACCTCGGCTTCAAGGGACATTTGGAGCGAGTTGACGATGCGTTGCAATCTGAGACCCTTAGATCGTGCTCGATGTAGACGCCATTCGGCTCGACGTCGCTCGGGTGGTTCGCGTTGCGCGGACCGTCCAGTCGCGGCGAGTGAGGTGGCTAGGTCACGAGATCGAACTCGATGAAGAGACCGAGTTGCTCCGCTTCGTCGCGGACGACTTCGAGGTGGAACTCGTCCGCGTCCCAGTACACGTACCAGCGACGGGCAGAATCGTTCGAGGTCCGGTTCTCGCGGTCTGCACTCGTAGATGCGGCGCTCGAGCAAGAGTCCTGTGGGCCGACCCGACCTCGGAGTTCTTTCCGGTCTGCCGAGTCTGCGCTCGCATCAAGTACGCAACAGCGCGCGGGACGGAACTCGAACGTGCGGAGCTCGCGTACAGGCGTCTTCGGCAGCGCTTCGGTTTATCAAAACACGCGTCGCATGAGCCACGGCCGTATCAGCATCGAACGACATACCGCCGAGAGGCCGAGCGGTTAGAGAAGGCGCGTTCGCGGCTCTTGGAGGCTCGGAAACGCTCGTGGCGTTGAGCTACGCTTTGCGCTTCTTTGGACGCCCGCGCTTACGCACCACAGGTGTCGTCTTGCGAAAGAGCCGCTGAGGGGTGGTCTTCAGCGCGGTCGCGAGCTGGACGATGATCCTCACACTGGGGTTGGCGCGCCCCTGCTCGATACGCTGGACATAGGTCCACGCGAGATCCGATGCC
>CALJDU010000065.1 GCA_938024995.1 uncultured bacterium | reverse complement strand
GACCTCCTCTGCTCACGCCTTCTGCGGCTTCTATGTGAGCGGCGCCGACCAGTCGCTCTACAACGACGCGACCATGGTCGTGATGATGCGCGACGGCACCAAGACGGTGCTCTCGATGCAGAACAACTACCAAGGCCCGGCCGAAGCGTTCGCGATGGTCGTGCCGGTGCCCGTGGTGCTCCAAGAAGAGAACGTGAAGACCTTGCCGCGCGAGATTTTTTCGCGCGTCGACAACCTCGCGGCGCCGCGGCTCGTCGAGTACTGGGAGCAGGACCCCTGTGCTCCAGTCTATGACCGACGACGGATGCGGAGGCGAACCGGCGCTCCCGTGAGGCCTTCGGCGTCAGCCGGCCGCCCCGGTGGACACGGCGTGACCATCGAAGCGGAGTTCTCAGTCGGCGAGTACGACATCGTGATCTTGAGCGCCGAGGACAGCTCGGGCCTCAACACTTGGCTACGCGAAGAGCGCTACAACATCCCGGACGGCGCCGAGGGCGTGCTCCGCGGCTACGTCGAAGCGGGCACCAAGTTTTTCGTCGCGAAGGTCGACCCCACCAAGGTCACGTTCGCCGATGGCCGCGCGGTCCTCTCGCCGCTTCGCTTCCACTATGAGAGCGAGACGTTTTCGCTCCCGGTGCGGCTGGGTCTCCTCAACGCGCAAGGTAAGCAGGACGTCATCGTGCACGTGCTCGCGAAGAACCAGCGCTACGAGGTCGCGAACTACGAGAACGTCACGATCCCGACGAACATCCGTGTGCTCAACGGCGTCCGTGACAACTTTGGCGAGTTCTATGAATCGCTCTTCTCTGCGGTCGTGGAGCAGAACCCGCGCACCGTCGTGACGGAGTACAGCTGGCAAGCGACCAGCTGTGATCCTTGTCCTCAGACACCGTTGCAGGCGAACGAGCTCGCGACGCTCGGCGCCGATGTGATCGATGGACTCGCGCCGCCCGGACCACAGACGCGACCGGCGAGTCGACCTCGGCGCGCGCGTCCACGTCCAGGAAGCGGCTTCTTTGGTGGCGGCTCGGCGTACGTCCTGACCCGCCTTCACTATCGCTATGGTCGCGACGACCTCGGCGAAGATCTCGTCTTCCGTCCTGCGCCGGCGATCGTGGGCGGGCGCGGAACGCCCAACGCGGACGGCGAGATGGAAGAGCGCGAAGCGGCGCAGTCGGGGTCCAACAACTTCCAGGGCCGCTACGTGATCTTGCACCCCTTCGAAGGCGAAGTGACCTGCGAACAACCGAACCGCGGCCGCTGGGGTGGACCGCCTGGCGGAGGTGCGAACCGACCGCGCGCGGCGGCGAACCCGCGCCTGACCGGCGGCGCCGTGCCCACCGCGCAGCCGCTCGCGAACATGATCACCGACAACATCGCGTCCCTCAACATGACCGCGACCCCACCGTCGAACCCCAGCGAGGAGCCCACGGCTGAACCCGTTGTCGAGGAGACGCCGGCCGTCGACCCTGTTCCGGAAATGGAAGAGCCACCCGCGGCTTCACCGTCTGGATGTGGCGGATGCGTGATCGGCGCGGCGGATCCCGCGGGCTTCGCACTCATCGGATTCTTCGCGCTCTTCTTCGCGAACCGACGGCGCTAAACGAAAACACGATGGTTGACGTCTGCGGCGGTCCCCTCAAGGATCGCCGCATGACGTTTCATCAGTTCTCGCACCCCACCCTGTCCGGCGCGCCCTGTGACTTTTCGAGCTTCGAAGGGCAGGTGCTTGTTGTCGTCAACGTCGCGAGCAAGTGCGGCTTCACGCGTCACTACGCCGGTCTCCAGGCGCTCCACGCGAACACCGAAGGCGTCACGGTTCTGGGCTTCCCGTGCAACCAGTTCGGCGCACAAGAGCCGGGGACACATGAAGAGATCGCGAGCTTCTGCGAGAAGAACTATGGCGTCACCTTTCCGATGTTCGAGAAGGTGGACGTCAACGGCGAAGCGCGTCACCCGGCCTTCGCGTGGCTGACCGCCGAGCGCGCGGCGCCGGTCGACGCAGGTGACATCAAGTGGAACTTCGCGAAGTTCGTGATCGGCAAAGACGGCGCGTTGGCCGCGCGTTTTGCTCCCAACGTCGCGCCGGACGACGCTGCCCTCGTCGCCGCGATCCAAGCTGCGCTCTAACGGCTGCTCACGCTCCCGACTGTAAGATCACACTTTCAGAGCGATCTTTCTCGCAGGCTGCTGAAGCTTTCGGGTCGCGGTCGCTTAGAGATTCTGCACGGCGCGTGATAATTTCCTCGCATGCCGATCCGAGCCCAACGTTGGGCGTGCCTCTTCTCTTGCTTCCTCTTTGTTGCTGCGTGCGGTGACGACGATGACGTGCCGCTCGACGCAACGGGCGACGTTGCGGGTGACGCGACCGTCGACGCAGGGGATTCGGATCCGGTCGACGGAGGCACAGATGCCACCACGGATCCCTTGGTGGACGCGGGCGGGGACACCGCGGTGGACGCAGGACCGCCTGCGGAGTGCGTTCCCGGCGATGGTCCGCCAGCGGAGGCTGCACCCTCGTGCACGCAAGGCGTCTCGTCCGACTTGGCGGGGCTCTCGCCCACCGCGACCGTGAGCTACTTGCGCAGCAAGCCGTCCACCTGCCTCTACTTCCTGTGGACGCTCGACGGCAACGTCGCGAGCTCGCTCTCGAACGACGCCAACATTCGCGCGGTGTCGGACGCTCTGGTGGCGGGCGCGGGAAGCTACGCGGGCAACAACGCCAACGCCGAGAACTCGCTCCTCTTCTACTTGCGCCTCCGCTGGTACCACGACTTCTACGGCGGCGATCGCTTCGCGGGGAGCGACCGGCCGCAAATGCTCATCGCGACCGAGAGCGCGCTGAGCGCGATGGCGGGAGCGGTCGATCCGTCGCGCGCGGGTGACGGTGAACATCAGGTCATCGAGACGCTCGCCCAAGCGGCTGACGGGGCGAGCTTGCTTCACACCCAGGTTCCGCTGTGGACCTCTGTGCTCAACGCGGGCGCGGACGCAGTGGTCGACGGGTCGATCACGTACTACCGAGGCAACGCGCTCTTCGGATTGATGGCCGGCATGGCGCGCGCGGTGAGCAATGGGGACGAGGCCTTCATCGCGTCGGTGGACGACGGGCTCTTCAACGCCCTCGCGCGATTGGCCACCGACGGCTGCGCCCCCGAGTTCATCATCAACAACGCGATCTACACGCTCGGCTTCTTCAGCTCGATCGATCGCTTCCGCGAGCGGGGACAGCGCTTGCTGACCGACTTACTGGAGCGCTTCCCGCGCGTATCTCAGCCGTTCCTGTGGATCGTCGGCGCGCTGGACGATCATCACGGATGCATGACGGCCGACGGCGATGTGCTCTGTCGCGACACGATCGTCCCGGAGATCGAGGACACCGTTTTCCCGAACACCTGGGTGATGGGCAACATCACGTTCCGCACGCCGCTCTCGTTTGAAGAGACGCTTCGCCTCCACTACGCGCTCACCCAGGTCCGCCATCGTTTCGAGCGAATCATGGAGTCTGCGCCTCCGATCAGCGGCGACATGAACGAGATGGCGACGTTCAAGATCTACGGCACGCGCGATGCGTATGAGACCTACAACGGGTGGCTCTACGGTCTCTCCACCTCCAACGGCGGCATCTACATCGAGCAAGACGGCACGCTCTACACCTACGAGCGCACACCGGAAGAGTCCGTCTTCACGCTCGAGGAGCTCGTGCGGCATGAGTACGTGCACTACTTGCTCGGGCGGTACGCGGCCGCCGGGCTCTGGGGCGATCACCCGATCTACGACAGCAACCGGATGGTCTTCTACGACGAAGGCATCGCGGAGTTCCTCGCGTGGGGCACGTCGCGACGCGGGATCCGAACCCGCGCCCAGCTCGTCGACAACATTCGAAGCGACAGCGCGTACATGACCGTGAACGAGATCACGCGCGCGTCGTACGCGTCGGGCTTCCGCTTCTACAACTACGCCGGGCTCTTCTTCGACTACCTCTACCGCAACCGTCTCTCGACAATGCGAAACCTGATGTTCGCGGCGCGCGACGGGAGCACCTCGGGGATGGACGGAACGATCGCGTCGCTGCGATCGGACAGCGGGCTGAACGCTGCGTACCACGCCTACCTCACCGACCTGCTGGCGGACGGTTCGCTCGACGACATCGAGACGACCATTCCGAGCGCGCCGCTGAGCGGGTCCCTCTCCGAGATCCAAAGCGCGATCAACGCAACGCGGCTCGGCGCCGCCGCGACGTGCGAAGAGACCACTGCGGGCGCGCGCTTCCGCGGGTTCCGCTGCACCGGCACGATCACGGGATCGGTGCGACCGAGCTACAGCGAAGACGAGGCGTGGCGGACCATCGATGCCTCGCTCGACGAGCTCCTTGAAGACGCCGCCGACAGCGGGATCCCGAACTTCGAGCTGATGAACTGTTCGTTCTCGGAGATCACGCTGGGCATGTCCGGTGGTGAGTACCCGATCGCGGAGTACGCCTGCGAAGGCCCATTCATGATGTAGGCGGCGTTCCCGCTTGTCTGTTCACGCAACAGACCGCAGAACCTTCGGCATGGGTCTCCTTGATCGCGCGCTCGACTCTTCGCTCCTCGGTTATACGAAGCTCGGCAACAAGCTCCGTCCACACCCGCCGATCAAGACCGACCTGAGCGGCCAACACATCGTCGTGACCGGCGCGACCTCGGGGCTCGGCCTCGCGACCGCGAGAGGTCTCTCTGCCCTGGGCGCGACGCTCACGTTGGTCGCGCGAAACGAGACGAAGGTCGCCCGTGTGGTGCGCGAGCTCGAGGCGAACGGCGGACAGGTCGCCGCCGCGATCTGCGATCTCTCGAGCGTCGCGCAGTCGGTCGCGCTCGCTGCGCAGCTGAAGCGCGGGCCCGCGATCGATGTGCTCATTCACAACGCAGGCGTGCTCTTGAACGCGCGGACGCACACGAGTGAGGGTCTTGAGACGAGCTTCGCCACCAACTTGCTGGCCGGTTTCTCGATCACATCGCGCTTGATGGATTCTCTCAGCGACGGCGCGCACGTTATCAGCGTGAGCAGCGGCGGTATGTACACCCAGCGGCTGCGCGTTTCCGATCTCCAGTGCAAGGGGCTCTCGCCTTGGGACGGCGCGCGCGCGTACGCGCAGCACAAGCGGGCGCAGGTCGTGCTCACGGAGCTATGGGCGGCGCGACACCCACGCTTGCTCTTCACGAGCATGCATCCCGGTTGGGCAGACACCGCGGGCGTCCGCACCTCGCTCCCGACGTTTCATAAGCTGACGAAGAGCGTCCTCCGAACACCGGCGGAAGGCGCAGACACGATCGTGTGGCTCGCGGCGCAGCGTCGCGGTGAACGGGACCCCGGGATCGCCAGCGGCGGCTTCTATCACGACCGTCGTCAGCGCCCGACGCATCGCTCCGCGAAGACACACGAGCGCGACGGCGAACGTGATCTCTTGATCGACACGCTGGCGGCTCTGGAGCGCAGCGCACTCGAACGTTGAAGTCCTCATCACTCAAGCGGGATAGAGCACGGGACCCGTCGGTGAACCTTCGCACCAAAGGGTGCTTTTTCGTTTAGGGGTACGCCTTTAGGCGCTATGCGTAGAGGGTGTTTTCGCGTGCTCTCACCGTTGTCGTTTCTCTCTCAGCGGTTCTGTTCGCGCGGCCGGCGTTCGCGGAGCCAAGCGACGTGATGACGGACCTCTCGCGCGTGCCGCTTTTGACGGAGGCCTCGCTTCGCGCCGACGTGCGCGGCGCCGAAGATCGCTTTGGGCACGCGGTCGACGTGCATGGCGATCGGGTCATCGTCGCGGTTCCCTTTCGTTCGCTGGGAGAAGACGTCGGTGACGAGGCGCCGCGCGTTGGGGGCGCGTTCGTTTACGCCCGTGACCCGGACGGCACGTGGATCGAAGAAGCGTTCCTCGCGCCACCCGAAGGAGCGGGCCCGAACTTTGGTTGGGACGTCGCGATCTTTGAAGACGTCGCGCTGGTCGGCGCGCGCTCCGACAACTACGCGGGCGTCTACGCGGGGGCGGTCTACGTCTACACGCGACGCGCGACAGATGAGGTCGACGACGCCGTTCCGCTCTGGCGCCAGGTTCAGCGCTTGACCGTTTCGGATGCGCGCCCCCTCGACGCGCTCGGAGAGTCGATCGACATCGACCGCGCGCGCGATGGTCGTCTTCGGATCGTGGCGTCCGCCAGAGCGCGCGCGATCAACCGCGGCGCGGTCTACGTTTTTGAGCAGGACGACGCAGGAGCGTTTCGACAGAGCGCGAAGCTCGTCGACACAGACGTTGATCGCGGCGCCTACTTCGGCGTCCCGGTTCGGCTCTCGGGGGACACCATCGCGGCGGCCGCGCCTCGCGACGACGCGCCCGGGTTCGACTCGGGATCGGTCTCGGTGTTCTGCCTGCGGGATGACGGTTGGCATCGCTCCGCGCGGCTGGTGCCCGAGACGCCGCGGTCAGGCGCGCGCTTCGGCGGCGCGCTCGCGATGCGGGACGGAGTGCTCGTGATCGGCGCGAGTCGAGGCCTCGGGGTGCACGTCTTCCGCGATGCCGAGGGCGTGTTCTCCCGCGCCGCCATCATCACATCCGAGCTCTTCAGCACGGAGGCGGTCACCTACGGCCACGCGGTCGCGCTTCGAACTCGCGCAACAGGTCACGAGGTTCTCGTCAGCGCCGAAGACGCGAGCGGGCGCGGCGACGTCCATCGCTTCCTCCTCGAACGAGAAGGACGAGAGGGACGAGAAGGACGAGAAGAAGAGACGCTCACTTCGGTCGGACGCGTCGCGTCCACGGGAGGGACCGAGGGTGACCACTTTGGCAACGCGCTCGGCGGCGACGGCGTACGCGTCGTCATCGGGGTTCGCGGCGATGACCTGAGCGATGACCTGAGCGATGACCTGAGCGACGCTCCCGCGGACGTGAGCGCTGGGGCGGCCTTGGTCGTGGCGCCCCCGGCATCGGAAAACGGTTCCCGTTGTGTGACTGGCTCGACCTGCGGAAGCGACGCCTGTGTCGCGGGGCTCTGCTGCGACCGCGCTTGCGATGGGGAGTGCTCCGCGTGCGCAGCGTCCGAGACCGGAGGCGAGGATGGTGTCTGCGCACCAAAGCTCACCGGGAGCGCGTGCGGCGATGATGGCGACGCGATCTGCGACCGGCGCGACACTTGCGACGGAGCAGGCGCCTGCGTACCCAACCTCACGGCGGCGGGAGCAGCGTGTGGCGATCCCAGCGCGAGCGAGTGCGACGCGCCAGACACCTGCGACGGAGCGGGTGCGTGCGTCGAGAACCTGGTCGCCGCCGGTACCTCGTGCGGCGACCCAGCGAGCGGCGAGTGCGACGCGCCGGACACCTGTGACGGAGCTGGGCGATGTGACCGGCATCTCGCGCCCGCGGGAACGGCGTGCGGGGACGCCAGCGCAGATGAGTGCGACCAACCCGACGTCTGCAACGCCGGCGTCTGTCGCGCGAACCCCGTGGCAGATGGCGCGCCTTGTGGCGAGGCGCCAACGGAGTGCAGTCGTCAGGACACCTGCGTCGCGGGTGCCTGTGTTCCCAACGACGTTCCCGACGGGACGCGTTGTTCCGACGGCGCCTACTGCCTCCGTGATCGCTGCGATGACGGCGTGTGCGTCGAGGACCCCGACGATGTGCGGTGTGAGCGATGCGATGAGGCGACGCGATCGTGCGGCGGCGACTGCGGGAACGGACGGCCCGACTTCGGTGAAGAGTGCGATGACGGTGACGCCAACTCGGACGACGCGCCTGACGGGTGCCGGAGCGACTGCACGCTCGCGCGTTGCGGCGACGGCGTCGTCGATTTCGGTGAGCTCTGCGACGATGAGACGGAGCGCTGCGTCGACTGCATGTGGCGCGCGGAGCTTCGCTTGGCGCCCCCGGCGATCGCGTCTGGGTGCGGGGTCGTGACGGCGCCTGACGGATCGGTCGCGCTCGCGCTCGTCTTCTCGCTCGTGATCGTTCGTCGTCGCCGCGATCGACGCTGACCTCTCCTGATCGACGCGGACCTCTTTGTCGCGGACCTCTCCGTTCGCGGCGGCTCGCGGTATGCTCAGGGCGTGATTCGACTCGCCAAACCCACCCTCGGACAAGAAGAGCTCGACGCGATCGCGGAGGTGCTCTCGACCGGGATGCTCGTTCAAGGTCCACGCGTCGCGGAGTTCGAGTCGAGCGTCGCGAGCGAAGCGGACCGTGCGCATGGCGTCGCGGTGACCAACGGGACCAGCGCGCTGGTCCTCGCCTTGCGCGCGCTCAACATCGGACCTGGCGACGAGGTGCTCTGCCCCGCGGTCAGCTGGCCAAGCCCCGCGCACGCGATCCGCGTCGTCGGCGCGCGCGTGAAACTGGTCGATGTCGACGTGGGTGAGTGGAACTCCACGCCAGCGTTGATGGCCGCAGCGCGAACGGACGCGACGACCGCGGCCATCGTCATCGATCAGTTCGGCAACCCGCTCCAGGCGGACGCGATGAGCAAAGCGCTCGCCGGGCTCGCCGTCGTGGAAGACGCCGCTTGCGCGCTCGGGAGCCGCTTCGCGAACGGGAGAGCGTGCGGGAGCCTCGGTGACATCAGCACCTTCAGCTTTCATCCCCGCAAGGTCCTCACGACCGGCGAAGGTGGCGTGATCGTCACGGACGACGAGACGCTCGCGGCGCGACTGCGGGTGCTGCGAAATCATGGGCGGGGCCCAGACGGGTTTTCCGAGCCGAGCGGGAACCACCGGTTGAGCGAGATGCAGGGCGCGATCGGCGTTGTACAGATGGGCCGGTTGAAGATGCTGAACAACGCGCGACGCGAGCACGCCGAGTACATCCAGAACGCGCTCGCCGGGCATCTACAGTTTCAAAGCGCGCCCGCCGGAAGCGCTCCGAACCATCAGACCCTCGGCGCGCTCGCGCCAGAGGGGAGCTCACGCGATGATGTCGTGGCGGCGCTCCGCGCGCGTGGAGTGGAGTCCGGCGCGCTCTCGTATGCGCTTCATCGACTCGCTTCGGTGGTCGAAAAAGAAGAGCGGTACGCCTTGCCCGGAGCCGACCAAGTCGTCGATCGCGGATTCGCGCTGCCGCTCTTCGCGGAGATGACCGAGGCCGATCGGGACGGCGTGATCGCGGCGGTTCGCGCCGTGCTCGGCTGACCGCAGCGCGTCCACTGCCGCGTTTCTTTTTCATCGACCGCGCCGTGTTATAAAGCGCGCGATGGCTGCTCCGGTTCTTCAAGTCCGCGCGCTTGAGAAGACGTACCGCATCGGGTTTTTCCGGAAGCGCGTAGAGGCGGTACGCGGCGTCGACTTCGAGGTTCGTGAAGGCGAGATCTTTGGGCTGCTCGGTCCGAACGGCGCGGGCAAGACCTCGACGATCAAGATGATCCTCCGGCTCACGTTCCCGACCGCGGGCGACGTGTCGATCTTCGGGCAACCGCCCGGGACGCGCGAGACGATGAAGCGGGTCGGCTACATGCCAGAGAACCCGTACGTCTATCAGTATCTCAAGCCGACAGAGTTCCTGGACCTGTGCGGTCGCTTGGTCGGGATGGATGGCAAGACGCGGCGCAAGCGCGCCGATGAGTTGATCGAGCAGGTCGGTCTCTCTCATGCCCGCGAGCGCGCGATCGGAAAGTTCAGCAAGGGCATGACGCAGCGAATCGGGCTGGCGCAGGCGCTGCTGCACGATCCGGAGCTCCTCATCTTGGATGAACCGATGAGCGGTCTCGACCCGGTGGGGCGGAAGCAGGTTCGCGACCTCTTGGTCGCGCAGCGCGACGCCGGCAAGACGCTCATCTTCACGAGTCACATCTTGAGCGACGTGGAGATGCTCTGTGATCGCGTAACGATCATGCAACGCGGGAAGGTCGCGGCGCGCGGCACGATGGACGAGCTGCTCCGCACCAAGGACCGCCGCGTCATCGTTGAGCTGAAGAACGTGAGCGACTCGTTGCTCAGCGCGCTGCGCGAACAGGGCGAGATCCGGGAAGAGCGCGACCAGATCTTCCTCACGATCGTGGGCGATCCCGCCGACACCGTGACGCTCGCGGCGGCCAGTGGCGCACAGATCATCTCGGTGATTCCGCAGCGTGACACGCTCGAGAACCTCTTCATGCGTGAGGCGGTCAGCCTTGGGGCGACGGAAGAAGAATAGCGCGCGTCGGGCTCTCACCCGGAAGGCCGGCGACCGCGAGTTGTATCGCCAGGTCGTCTGTAAACTGCCGTAACCCCTAGGGTTTGTGAGCATCTTGGCGCGAGTTGTTTGGTTGAGAAATCGAACGACAATGGAATCGTCCGCCTCTGTGTAATTCGCATGGAGCTGAACGAGGAGTGACTTGATGAACAGAACAGCGTGGCTGTCTGCATTTGCATCCGTGATCGCGATCGCGGTTTCCCATCCTCAAACCGCGTCGGCCGACCTCCCGAGCGGGGTCCACTACGACGAGACCTTCGCGTGGTTTGAGATCAACAACGCGGGGACCATGACCAACAACCGACCCGAGGAGCGCTGGACGCTGTACGGACGGTTCCGCCTGCTCGGCGACGGCATCCCGGACGGCAGCGCGTGGCGCGTCGTGATCAAGAAGGGTAACCGCACGGTCGCGACCGAGACCGTACCTGGGAGCTGGTCGCACAACACGCGCGAGTTCCGCCCGGGCAACGCGCCGGACGCCTACTCGGGACAGTTGATGGGCAGCAACACGGATCACTACATCAGCGACGACGGCGAGTTCACCGTCGAGCTTCACTTCATCAACGACGATGACGACTCGGTCACCCTCGTTCACACGCACACCCTCGATGTCCGCAAGGTCTCGCGAGTCCGAGGAACGGGTGAGCCGGCGCCGAGCGAGTTCATCATCAACAACCACGGGAACGCGCCCGTGATGCTCATCGAAGCGGTTCCGCAGAACAACCGTCACCACTTCCGCGACTACGGGAACCGGGGCAACGAGAACCACCAGAACCAGGTCATGATCTCCTACAACCGCTCGTTTACCGAGAGCGTTGTCGGCGGCGGTCTGCGCTTGCGTTGCAAGGTCGACGGCGAGCGGGTTCGCGCGGAGCGAGACGGCATTGACCGCGCGGATTCCCAGCGGCTCGACGTTCACGTGAGCGAGATCCGCATGGCGAACGCGAACCGAACCGAGGGTGAGCACATTCACTTTATGCGCGGCACCTTCGCGCTCCCGATCACGTGGAACACGGGGGACTACTCGATGGTGAACGGCGCGATCGACATGGGGGCGCACCCAGGCCGCTGGGAGTGTCAGATCCGAACGGAAGATCGCGTCGTCATTCGCGAGTTCGCGTTCACGGTCACGGGTCCCGGCGAGATCGCGCCGCATCCGGAAGAGCTCGCGGGTCTGCGCACGCCGTACGGCCGCGTTCACCTCGCGGAGACGCGGATCGGCGGCGAAGGCAACGAGTTCGACCAGCGCACCGATTCGAGCGCGCGGACCGCGTTCTATGGACGCGCTTGGGTGTCCCCCGAAGGACAAGCGATGGCGGGCGCGGTTCCGCAGAACGGAGAGGCGTTCCAGCCCAGCGCGAGAGCCCGACGAGGACGCCGCGGGCGCCGTTCACGCCGAAGCCGCCGCCGCTAAGCGGAAGCGCGCGACGCGAAGGACGGACCCGAGTACGCGAAGCGGACGATACTGAGCAAAGCGAACGTCGGAGGGGTTCCGAAGACCGACGAGCGAACACGGCGACGCGAAGTACAGACCCGAGTACGCGAAGCGGACGATACTGAGCGAAGCGAACATGGGAAGGAGGCTCCCAACTACTTGCTCGGTGGGAGGGAGGGGCGGACAGCCCCTCCCAGAAAAAGAGAAAAGGCCCGCGAATACTCGCGGGCCTTTTCAGTTGCTCTGGTGGAGACAAGGGGGATCGAACCCCTGACCTCTTGAGTGCGATTCAAGCGCTCTCCCAGCTGAGCTATGTCCCCAGGGCCGTCGGAATATACACACGGCGACGGTACGCGCAAGGGCCAGCTGACCCCTCTGAATTCAGCCTGAGAACGCCGCGAGGCCCGTGATGTCCTGGCCCACGATGAGCGTGTGGATGTCATGAGTGCCCTCGTAGGTGTAGACCGTCTCGAGGTTCATCATGTGCCGGCCGACCGGGTACTCGTACATGATGCCGTTCGCGCCCAGGACGTCGCGCGCCATCCGCGCGATTTCGAGCGCGTGGAAGATGTTGTTGCGCTTGGCCAAGCTGATCTGTGCGGGCCGGATCTTGCCGGCTTCTTTCAAGCGACCGAGCTGTAGCGTGAGGCACTGCGCCTTCGTGATCTCGGTCAGCATGTGAACCAGCTTCTGCTGCACGAGCTGATAGCCCGCGATCGGGCGATCGAACTGCACGCGATCCTTCGCGTAGGAGAGCGCGGTCTCGTAGCACGACATGGCCGCGCCGATGCCGCCCCAGCAGATCCCGAAGCGCGCCTGCGACAAACATGAAAGCGGTCCGCGCATGCCCGCGACGTTCGGCAAGATCGCATCCGCAGAGACGACGCAGTCTTCCAAGATGAGCTCGCTGGTCACGCTCGCGCGCAAGCTGAACTTGTCTTTGATCTCAAGCGCGGTGAAGCCCTCGGTCTCGGTCGGCACGACGAAGCCGTGCACGCGACCCCCGTCGAGCTTGGCCCAGATAATCGCGATGTGCGCGAGGTTGCCGTTGGTGATCCAGCGCTTGGCGCCATTGATCTTGTAGCCGCCTCCTGGCAAGGACTCGGCGCGCGTGATCATGCCGGTCGGGTTCGAGCCGAAGTCGGGCTCGGTCAAACCGAAGCAGCCGATGATCTCACCCTTCGCCATCTTGGGGAGGTACTTCTCGCGCTGCTCTTCAGAGCCGAACGCGAAGATCGGGTACATGCAGAGCGCGCCTTGCACGGAACAGAACGAGCGGATGCCGCTGTCGCCTCGCTCGAGCTCCTGCATGGTGAGGCCGTAAGCCACGTCGTTCATGCCGGCGCAGCCGTACTTCTCTGGGAGGTTGCTCCCGAGCAAGCCCATCTCGCCGAACTCGGGCACCAGCTCCATCGGGAACGTTCCCGCTTGATAGTGATCGCCAACAATCGGCGTGATCTTCGCGTCGACGAAGCGCCGCACCTCATCGCGCGCCATGCGCTCTTCCGAGGTGAGGAGATCGTCGATGCCGTAGTAGTCGAGAGCCGCCATACCCAAGGTTGCTCACGCACGCCCCCGACAAGCCATGTGGATCCGCACTCCGTTGTTGGAGAGAGCGCGATGCACACTCGGCAAGGAAGGACGCAAAGGGCTCCAAACACGCCCGGAGTGTTTGAGAGCGAAGCGAACAAGACTTCGGTCGTGGCTTGGCGCCCTGCGCAGAAGACGTTTTGCGCGAATCGGCGAAGCCGAGGGGGTCTTCGAAGCAAAGACCCCTATCCGAAAAGGCCCCTATCAGAATTGACAAGAGCCGCCCGAAGGCAGCTCTCGTTCATGACTCAGGTAAGTAAGCCTTAGTAGAAGACGGCGCGGTCGAGGGTCTTGGCCTCGGCGACCCACTTCTCGACGCTGGCGAGCTTCGGCACGGCGCGGACGAGCTTCTTCTCGCCGTTGACCTCTTCCATCTTCTTGGTGAGGTTCTCCGCGTTGCGCGTCGCGAGCTCCTTGACCGTGTCCACGCCCGCGGCCTCGAGGAGGTCGCTGTACTCTTCGCCCACACCCTTGATGCGGAAGAGGTCGGCCATGTTGACCCAGCGGAGGACAAGCTTCTCGCTGATCTCGGTCTCGGTCGCGAGCTTCTTGCGGCCCGCCGGCTTCGCGCCCGCCTCAAGCAGCGCCTCAACCGTCTTGATGCCCGCGCCCTCAAGCTTCTCGCTGTACTTCGGCCCAATGCCCTCGATCTCAGAAATCTTCTTCGCCATTGCTCTATCTCCCGGTTGTTTTTGTCTCTTGGTCTTCAGCCATCCGCCGAAGTGTCCAAAAGGATCAATTTGGATGCGATTATCCAAGTTGAGCCGCGGCTGTAAAGGGGCGCTGGGAGACGAATTCGCGAGGAAAATCACGGTTGCGTAGCCCAGACCACGATTTGCCGAGGTCCCTTGGACGCTCACTCTACGCGCGAGCCCCAGCTCGTCTTCCCGGCCTCTATTTGATCAGTTCGCGGACCACCACGCTGGCGGTCGCGAGCCCGAACGAACCGGTGACGAACGAGGCGCTGCCGTCGATTCGGGTGCGTCGATCACAATCATGCAGACCGTTCTTGCCGCCCGGACACACGCACCGGAAGCCCACGCCTTCGTCGTACTTGGGCGGGGTCGGCGCGATGGGTTCTTCGGTGCTGAAGACCGCGTGCACGCCACAAGGAACGCCGCGCTCGAGCGGGAGCCCGTGCTTTTGGCGGAGGATACGCCGGAGCGACTTCGCAAAGGGGTCGCGTACGGTGTCGACGAGATCGGCGACGCGAATCTTCGTCGGGTCCATCCGCGCCGCTGCGCCCATCGACGAGACGACCGGGATGCCGCGCGCGATGCAGGTCGCGAGCAGGTGCGCCTTCGCGGTCATGTTGTCGATCGCGTCGATGACGAAGTCGGGCTCGCCCGTGAGCAGCTCTTCGCTCGCGCCTGCTTCGTAAAAGCGCGCCACCGCGTCGACGCGTCCGGTCGGGTGAATCAAGCGAAGCCGGTCCGCCATGACGTCGACCTTCTTCTTGCCGACGGTGCCCTTCATGGTGTGGAGCTGGCGGTTGGTGTTGGTGACGCAGACCTTGTCGAAGTCGACCAAGATCAGGTGACCTACGGCGCTCCTCGCGAGGGACTCCGCCGCGAACGAGCCCACTCCGCCCACGCCAAAGACGATGACCTTCGCGCCCATCAAGCGATGAAGCCCAGGCTCGGTGAAGAGACGCGCCGCGCGATCGAATCGGCGGTGCGTCTTGTAGGCCTCGTCAACGACCGGGACTTTCGAAGCCTGCGCGGTCTTGGTCTCAACAAGCGGGAGCGGCATGCGCGCTATGTAGCAAAGCGCCTGCGACCGCTCAACGCGCCCTAATAGAAGACAATATAGGCGCTCAGCGAGATGTTCCCACCGCGCGGCTCGCCGCCCATGAAGCTGCCGCGGTACGTGAGCGTGTTCTCCGCGCCGAGATCCACGTCCGCCGTGATGTCGATGGCCTTGTGCTCGACCGGGAGACCGGGGCACCAAGCGGCCCGCTGCGGAGCCCAGTTGCCGTACTGACCAGGGACGACACCTTCGCCGGCGCGCAGGGCGCACCCATCTCGCACGCCCGCTTCGCCCTCGTGATCGATCTGGTGCACCGCAGAGCTATCGCCGTGCGTGACCGTGAAGTCATGCACGTGGTTGCACCACTCCGCGCAGTTGTCTCCCTCGGTCTGCCCGTGACCGCTGATGATCGTGACCAGCTCCACGCGCGTGGTGCCCGCGGGCGGCGTGAACGCGAAGGGGTCGCGCGTGTTGTACTCCGCGCCGAACTCACCGCCGGTAAAGGCGCGCATCGCGCCGACGGATCGACCCGCCTCGCTGCGCTGCGACAAGCGCAACGCCACACGCACTTCGCGTTCCGTCGCGCGCTCCCAGTCGGGGCCCAAGACCACGCGGAACTGTCCGGTGCCGCGCTCGACCAAAGGCAGGAGCCGGCTCGCGTCCATCACCCAGCGCCGGTTCCCCGGGCGTGAGTACGGCGTGATCCAGCGGACGAGCTCGTTGCGCTCTTCGCAGTCGGCGTCGAGGCAGACCTCGATGAAGGCGATCCGGTCCCATTCCGAACAGCCGCGCGCGTCGCTTCGGCAGGTGAGCTCAAAGTCCACCTCGAGCGTGTTGAAGGCGCTCAAGTCATCCGGGAGGTCCGCGCTTTGCAGCGTGACACGTTCGGTCAGCGTCTCGTCCATCATCGGGATCACGGTCACCGTCTCGTCGCGCTCTTCTTGTTCGAGCCGCCGGCGAAGGTCGCGCTTGAAGTCGTACCAGTGCGACGCGAAGCCCGCGGCGCCGACGCGCCCTGTAAAGCCGGTCGATGTGATCTCGGCGAGCGAGCCGACGGGGTCAAAGCGTTGATCGCGATCGATCGCGAAAGCGAACTCAACGAGGTCTGTTCCGCGCGCGTGGTCGCCGACGCTGCCCTCGATCTCACGAAGCGGCGTCGTGACGTAGTGCACGTGGCTGCGGAAGTGCGCGCGGGTCTCTTCGTCGACTCGGGTCAGCGCGTCTTCGATCGAGGTCTGCATCTCGCGAACACGTCCGGTCACGCGGAGCTCGCCTTCTTCGTAGCTCGTGAAGAAGTAGTGGACGTTGCGCGCCGAGCGAGCGAAGAGCGCGTCGGCGAATGAGTTCCAAACCTGGCCCGCGAAGTCCGAGTCGAAGTAGTTGACGAAGACGTAGCTCTCGCAGCCGGTCCACTCTTCCGAGAGCGTCCATGGACCGTCGAGCGTCGTGACCGTGAAGTCACCGGCGATGTCTCCGTGCGCAGCGCCCGTCCCCTCTTGGAACTCGTCGGTTCGAAGACCGAGCTCGTCGCAGATCGTCTGCACGACCATCACGTCCTCAGGCACATCACGCGCGACATCGCCGTTCGCGTCTTCTGGGACGTTCGTGTCCGGGGCCGACGTGTCAGCGGGATCACTTGAGGCGTCCGCGGGACCTGCGTCGTCATCGCCACAACCAAGCGCGAAAATGCAGACGAGGAGAAGAGAGAGGCAGCGCATGAATCAAGGGTACCGCCTTGTCTTTGCCTGCGCGTCGCGTTGATGGGGGGCGCTCGATCAGGTTTTGTCTTTATTCCGCGCGGACCCCGCGTTTCTGAACAGTCCCTAGACGCGCTTGAGACTGGATTTCGCTCCCCCTATGCTGCCAGGGATGCGCTTTCTTCAATGGCTCGGCGCGCTCTCGCTTGTGGGAGCCAGCCTCTTCGTGACCCCCGCCCACGCACAAGAACGCTTGGTCGAGATCTCCTTCACGCCCACCGCGCGCGCTCAGGTCGCGCTGTGGATCGAGTCGGAAGACGGCGAGTTCATGGACACGTTGCGGCTGACCGAGAGCGTGTCGGTTCGCGGCATCGGGAACCGCCCGGGCGCGCTCCAGATGAACAGCGGATTTCGTTGGCCCTATGGCCGCCGCGAAGGGGTGCTCCCGGTGTGGGGTCATCGCCGCGCCAACGCGCCCGGTCAGCAAGCGTTCCGCCGCGTCATCTTTCAGGACCGGAACTCGGAAGGGTTTGCGTCACGGACCTCGTCAGACGCTTCGCGCGACGACTACTTCTGTCTGTCGTTTAACCAGGACACCACGCGGCGCGACGCCCTCGACGCGGTCACCTGCGCGAGCCAGTTCAACAGCGACAAGGGTCGCTACTTGGGGTCCGGCGATAGCGGTTACTCCGAGCCGTACCAAGAAGGCGCGAGCGAGCGGATGCGTCAGCTCTCGATGACATCCGTCTACCCGCCCCGTCGCGACATTCCTGCCCGGAGCGGAGACGACCATGGCGACGTCGCGAACTTCGATGAAGACGCGCGCGAGGTCATGCCCGAGCTCGACGCGGTCACGATGGCTACCCCGGCGGCAGACGTCATTCAGAACATCCAGTTCACGGTTCCGTCGGACTGGCCGGACGGCAACTACGTGGTGTGGCTCGAGGTCAACGTGGAGGGCGACTACAACTCCGACTACTCGGACGTAACTCACCCGACGCCGACCAGCGAACGCTGGGATTTCTGGGCCAAAACCTACGGCTACCCCTACCGCGGTCAACCCTCGGTCGTGTACCAGGTGCCCTTCGTGCTCAGCAGCGACGGCGGCGACTTCCAGGTTCGCACGCCGGCCGGCTTCGGCGCGCTGGAAGGCGAAGACGGCGACCTTCGCCCCATCGACGGGACCATCAGTGACGACCCGACGATGGCGCCAGGAAGCGGTGCGGATCGTCTGCGCGTGATGGCGGACGACAATCGCCTCCGCGTGCACGTGGTCCCGACCAGCGTGTGTCTCGGCGAAGACGCGCCGCCCGAGTGCTTCAGCGAGTGCGACGACCGCCGGCCCTGCGCGGATGGCTTCGTGTGTGGTGACGGCGGGACCTGCGTTGGCGTGTGCGATGTCGAAGCGGCCCCCGAAGCGATCCCCGCGATCACGTTGGAGAACCACGAGGACGAGTTCCACGCGCACCACTGGGCGGTCGTCCGTTTCACCGTTCCCGACAGCGAGCGCGCCTTGACGCGTTACGAGCTGCGCGTGAGCAACGATCCGATCGTCGACGAGACCAGCTTCTTGCGCGCGCGTCCGGCCAAGGAAGCGAACCTCGACACCGTCGAGCTGACCGTGCCGGTCGAAGGCATGCCGGGCGACGAGATCGAAGTGAACATTGGCCAGCTCACGCCGGAGACGCGCTTCTACGTCGCGCTCCGCGCGGTCGATATGTGCAACTCGTCGGGCGACTTCGCGGTCGCCGAGATCCAGACCAAGGAGATCCACTTCACGACGGTCTCCCCATGCTTCGTCGCGACGGCTGCCTACGGCTCGCCGATGGCTGATGAGATCGGCGTCCTGCGCCGCTTCCGCGACCGACACTTGATGAACAACGCCCTCGGGCGCGCGTTTGTCGATGCTTACTATGAGCATGGCCCGAAGGCGGCCGCTGTGATCGCGGAAGATGAAGATCTGCGCGGTGTGACCCGAGCGTTGTTGACGCCGGTGGTCGCGATCGCCGACCTTCTCGCGCGATGAGGCTATCTTTTATTAAGGGTCTTGTTTCGAAGACCCCTCTCGGCCCTCGGCCGATTCACCCCGAACGTTCGCTTCGCTCTGCGCGCGCCCGCGATAGCCAAAAGCGCTCCGCTCTGGTCGCTGCGCTCCCGCCGCTCCACGCGTTTCGGCGGCGCGGAGCTTGCTGGATGCTCGCTTCGGCGTTGCTGGTCTGCGTGGGTTGTGGCCCCGTCGCGCCCTATGAGCGCGAAGACCTCGCGGGCGCCGCGATGAACGCGGAAGACGAGGGCGGCGAGATGGAATTCCGCGCCCACGTTCATGACAGTCGCGAAGGCGCGACAGGCGGCCACGGGAGCACCGGCGGCGGCTGCGGCTGCAACTGAGTAAAGCGTGAGCCAGAAAGACAGCAAGCTCCGCGACACCAAAACGTCAGGAGCGTCGGGAGCGAAGCGACCAAAGCGGAAGACTTTTGGCTACCGCGGGCGCGCACAGAGCGGAGCGAACGTTTGGGGTGAATCGGCGGGGTCTCGAAAAAGACCCCTTCGGAGGTTGAGTCACGCTCAGAAAACCCGGCGCCTTTCGCGGCTCTGCATTGCCGCGGTCGCGACGCTCTTTGTCGTGATCGCCGGCGCCACGGTGGCCGAAGCCGACGGTGCATCGGGCACCTGGACCGGCCGGCTGGAGCTCCGCGGAAACTACTACTGGGAGCAGAGCACCCGCGTTGTCGCTCCGTCGCTCAACGTGAAGCTCGACGCGCCCAATGGCCTGACGCTCAACGTGCACTACTTGGTCGACAGCATCACGAGCGCGAGCCAAGCGGCCGGTGCGCTGGTCGACGTGCGCTTCACCGAGGTTCGTCACGATGTTGGCCTCGGGGCGAGCTATGAGTGGGAGCTCGCGGGCGACAAGCAGCTCCGCCTCAGTATGACGGGTCGCGTGAGCCGCGAGCCGGACTATCTGTCGACCGGTGGTGGCATCAACGCCGCGCTCTCGCTCAACGACCGGTCCACGGTTCTCCGGATGGGTTTGGGCTTCGTGCACGACGAGGTCCGCCAGAACTTCCGAACCGGAGCCGGCGCCAGGCCCGATGCGGGCGGCGGCATGGGCCCGGTCTTCGAGGAGTCGTTCAACGCGCTGGTCCTGAGCGCCGGGTGGGAGCAGGTCCTGTCGCCGGTCGCGACCTTCCAGCTGAGCTACGACTTCGGCTACATGAACGGCTTCCTCGCGAACGCGTATCGACGCGTCTCCGTCGCGGGGGTCCTCGTCCAAGAAGCGCACCCCGAGACGCGCTGGCGCCAAACGCTCACCGGGCGCTTCGCGTACTACATCCGCCCTAGCCGAACCGCGGTCCACTTGATCTACCGCGCGTACGTCGACAGCTGGGACATCGGCGCGCTGACCCCCGAGGTTCGCGTCTACCAAAAGCTGGGCGAGCTCGCGATGCTCCGTGTTCGCTGGCGTCACTATCGGCAGCGCCGCAGCTTCTTCTACGCGGACCCTGAGCTGTATGCCGCGGGCGACCAGTACGTCACCGCGGACCCGAAGATGAGCGCGTTCCACAGCCATTTGCTCGGCTTCCAATTCCGCTTAGCGCTCGACTTCCTCGACGGCAGCAAGCTCGACTTCTTGCGCAACGCGGTGATCGATCTGAACTTCGAATACATCTGGAACACGAACCGTTTCGGAAACGGAGTGATCAGCGAAGTCGGGCTACGCGTCCCGTTCGGCTGAGGGGTTCGCGTGCGTTCGCGATCGAGCGGATCAGTGTGCGTGTTCTTGGGTGAGCGCCTGCGGATGGCAGATGGGGCGCCAGCTTTCGGCGCGTCACGCAGGTCAGCCGGACACGAAGACGCGGAAGACCCCGCGATGTCCGGTGCCATCGAGATCCGGTAGCGCCAAATAGTCCGCGACGTCTTGAAGAAGCTTCATCGCGGTCGCGTACTCGCTCGGGGCGCTCTTGCGAAAGACGGACGCCCCAGAGTAGACGAGCACAGTTTCGCGATCGACCAGACCGTTCGTGATCGAATCGTAGAGCGCGTCGAAGCTCATCTCGGGATCGGTCGGGAGCACCTGGGCGACCGCGCGGATGAAGGACTCTTTGTCTGTGGATCGCGCGGCCGTCGATCCGCGCGACCACGAACCCATCGAGCGCGTTGGCCAAGTCCTCGGCGTCACGAAAGGAAGCGCAGGTCGTGATCGCGTCGGGCATCACGCGGGCCGCTTCGTGAGCGAAGTGAGGACATGCGCTTGCCACTTCCCGTCGATCTTCAGGTACGCCTCCGCGCGCCCTTCAATCACAAAACCGAGACGCTTGAGCAGCGCGGCGCTTCGTTCGTTATGTGGCAGGTAGTTCGCCATGATGCGATGAAGACCGAGCGACTGGACGTAAGGGATCGTCAGCTCGAGCGTCTCCTGCATCAGCCCTTGGCCGACCAGCTTGGCGTCGAGCGAGTAGCCGAGGTGGCACGCGCAAAAGCAGCCGAAGACGAAGTTGTTGAAGTTGGCGGTGCCGATGACCTCGTCGTTCCGCCAGGCAAACGTCCGCAGCGAGCGCGAGAGACGCGTGTCTTCGAGGTTCTGTTCCAGACGCTCACGCCAGTACGGCAACGTGTAGAAGGCGTCCGGACGAATGGGGTCCCACGGCTCGAGGTGCTCGCGGTTGCGGTCGAAGTAGTCGAGGACGGCCGCGGCGCGAGACGGGTCCGGCTGCGTGACCCGAACGCGCGCGCCTGTTAGCGGCTCCAGCGAATCGTTTCCGCGTGGCCAGAGACGACGCGGTTTTGGTTGAGCCCCTCGGGGTTGCTCAAGAAGATGCCACCGCGCGAGCTGTAGAACGCGAGCATGCGGCAGTCCGGCGAGAAGGCGGGGTCCTTGTTGACGCCCTGGCCCTGCGTGATGCGGGTGTACTCCTGGGTCGCGATGTTGACCGTGAAGACATCCATGCCGCCGGAGCGTCCGGTGAACGCGAGGAGCGGCTGGCCAGCGTCGGGACACCACTGCGGCGTCTGGTTGTGGGAGCCACGGAAGGTCACGCGCCGGACACCACCGCCGCTGGCGTTCATCACGAAGACCTGCGGTCCGCCATGACGCGTCGAGACAAACGCGATGCGACCGCCTGGGCCACACGCCGGGCTGACGTCGATGGCGGGGTGATTGGTGATGCGCTGGACATCAGTGCCATCGGTGCTGGCGCTGTAGATCTCGCTGTTGCCGTCACGCGTCGAGGTGAAGTAAACGCGGCCTCCGCACACGGTCGGTCCCATGTTGAGGCCGTCACCATCGATGATGCGGCGGTTCTCGGCGTTGCTGTGCGTGATGAACATCCCGGTGTCGGTGAGGCGGGAGAACCACACGCCGCCGGGTCCGAAGCTCGGGAGCATGGAAACGCCCTCGCCGCTGGAGACGCGGCCGACGCCGTGGCCATCAAACTGGGAGACATAGACGTCTTTGCGACCCGGGCCTGCGCGACGCGCGAAGGTGAGGCGCGTTCCGAAGGCGCCCGCTTTGCCAGTCAAGAGACGGACAACCTCGTTGGCGAAGTCGTGCATGAAGCGACGAAGCTCGCCACGGCCACCGTTGTAGGTTCGGGTGAGCGCGGGGTTGGCGCCGCGGGAGAGGTCGAAGAAGCGCATCTCGACCTGAATCTCGTTCGCCGTCTGCGTGATGCGGCCCTTGATGACGCCTTGCGCGCCGACGGGGCTCCACGAGTTCGGGACGATGTTCAGGCCCTCGGCGTTCAGGTCGGCCAAGAAGGAGCGGGAGTCGAGCACCTGGAAGAGCGAGACGAGCTTGAAGTCGTTCCGCATGATCTCCGAGCCGCTCGCGCCCATCGCCTGCGGGCCCAAGAGGTTCGGGACGGCGATTTTGTAGAGCGTGCGCTCTGGCGAGTCGATATCAATGACGACGCCGCGTTCAGGAAGAGGCTCATCTTCGCCGCGCTGTTGGCTCTGGCCGAGGTTCGTCGCGGAGACAACCAAGAGCGCCGCCATGGCGAGCGAAGAGGCAATGAGAACCGGGAGTCGTTTCATAGCGTCGATTGGACGAGGATAGTCCGGATCCGTTCAACGCGTGCAAGCAAGAGGTGCGAAAGAGGCTGAAATTGTGGGGTGAACGTAGTTGATACGTCCCTTGGGGTGCGCGTTTTTGGGCGTTCGTGATCTCGGGTCGTCGAGATCTCGCGGGTTGGCTCTTTCGTTCTCTTTTCTGCGCATGCTCCGGATGGCAGATGGGGCGCGCCAGCTTCCGCCGCGCCACGCTTTCACCGCGAGGAAGCTTCTGACCCCACCCGCCCATCCTCCGCGTTCAGCTCGGGTTCGCCGCTTGAGTGGGCACGTGCTGCTTTTGTTTCTTGGGGGAGCGCGTTCCTTGGGTCGTCGTATGCGGTCTTGAGTGTTCTTGAGCGTTCGAGTTCGCTCGTTCGTTCTTGAGTCGGCGCATGCTCCGGATGGCAGATGGGGCGCCAGAACGCGAGCGAGCAGCATGAGTTTCTCTTCAGCGTTCTTCCTACCCCACCCGCCATCCTCCGCGTTCAACGAGGGTTCTCCGCGCGAGTGGTTCACGCGCTGCTTTTGTTTCTTGGGGGAGCGCGGTCCTTGGGTCGTCGTGTGCGGTCTTGAGTGTTCTTGAGCGTTCGGGTTGGCTCGTTCGTTCTTGTTCTGCGCATGCTGCGGATGGCAGATGGGGCGCGCCAGCTTCCGCCGCGTCGCGCATGCTTCCCGAGGAAGCTTCTGACCCCACCCGCCCATCCTCCGCGTTCCGCTCGGGTTCTCCGCGCGAGTGGTTCACGCGCTGCTTTTGTTTCTCGGGGGAGCGCGGTCCTTGGGTCGTCGTATGCGGTCTTGAGTGTTCTTGAGCGTTCGAGTTCGCTCGTTCGTTCTTGAGTCGGCGCATGCTGCGGATGGCAGATGGGGCGCGCCAAAACGCGAGCGCGCCGCACGCGTTTCTCTTCAGCGTTCTTCTGACCCCACCCGCCCATCCTCCGCGTTCAACGAAAGTTCTCCGCTTGAATGGTTCACGCGCTGCTTTTGTTTCTTGGGGGAGCGCGTTCCTTTTGTGTTCTTGGGTGGACGTGAGTTGTCTTGAGCGATCGGGTTGGCTCGTTTGTTCTTCTCCGCATGCTGCTCGTCGCACATGTGTCTACGGGCAGATGTGTCTACGGGCAGCTATGTCTGCGGGCAGCTGTGTCTACGGACCCGTGTCCTCCGGGAAATCAAGACAAGGCATGGGGGCCCCGGCGTCGGCATCCGCGCCCGCGTCCTCTCCAGGGAGCGGCATCCCGCTGTCCAGCGGCGCTCCCAGACACGGCTCCGGGGTCGTGTCCGCGCCCGAGTCTGCCGCCATGCTCAAACACGGCATCGGCGAGCTCGTGTCCGTCATGTCACCGGTGTCGGGCTCGGGTGTGTGCGAGTCGCCGCAGCCGGAGGTCGCGAGACCGGCCAGCGCGATCGCGATGAGGCGCTGGCGCCGTTTGAGAATTGCGTCGCGGTCGTCCTCACCCATGCTCAGATTAAAACACTTCCCGCGACGGGGTGCCAAACCGCGCGGTTCGCGCTGGAGCGCCGTTCACGATCGGCGACGTAGAAGCACGCGCTGATGACCTTGCGCGTCACGTGCTCCGGGCAACGCAGCGGGACGGGCTGTCCGTGAAAGCCGTCCGGGGTGTTCTCGATGATCACCAAGCGACCGGGACGAACCGCGATCTCCTTTTGTCGTTCTGCGCCGTCCCAAAGCTCGAGCGCCCCGCCCCATTCTTCGCGCCACTCCGGACTCAAATAGAAGAGCGCGGTGCACGCGCGGTGAAGGTCGCGACCACGGTCGCGCGAGAAGTCCGTATGCACCCCAAGACCACCGCCGCGAAGCGTCATGTGGAGACCCGCCCCGTGAAAGTGAGGGTCGGCGATCAAGCCGCGCTCACCCGTGACCGCGCCGAGGAAGTCGGCGAATGCAGGTCCGCTGAGCTCCGACAAGAACGCGCGCACGTCCGCGCTGGCCGCGCGAAACCTGTGACGCTGAAGTCCGCCGAGCCGAGCGCGTTGTTCGGGGTGGTCCTTGCGCTTCCAGTCCCCGTGATCGCGTTCTGGAAACCCCGCCGCGAGCGTCGGGACGTCGCGGATAAGCGAGTCGATCACGACGTGGCGAAACGGCTGAGCAGACGCAAACGAAGCAGCGTGCTCGCGCGCTCGCGAGAGTTCACCGGCAGATAGAAAGCGGGGCGCGAACATCAGCGAACAAGAGCATAGCCGTACCCGCGGCGTATCTGTGTTAAGCAAGACGCGAGATGACGACGTACTCCGCAGACCAGATCGAGCTCAGCGTGCTCACGTTCAAAGACGGGCTCCTCAGCAAGATCGCCCACGACCTCGAGATCCGCGTGACCTCGCTCTCGCTGACCATCGACGAAGACCAGGTGCGCGGGACCTTCGACACAAATAGCCTGCGCGTGCAGCACGCGATCAAGAACGGTCGTCCCGACAAGGGCGAGCTGAGCGGCGGCGACAAGCGCAAGATCGAGGGGAACATCGTCAAGGACGTGCTGCACGCACGGCGCTTCCCGGAGGCCTCGTTCGTGAGCGATGAGGTCACGAAGGAAGGCGAGACGGTGACCCTCAGTGGGAAACTCACGCTGCACGGCGTGACCCGAAGCGTTCGCGCGACCGCTCGGAAAACGGGCACACACTGGGTCACCGAGATCCCGCTCCACCAGCCCGACTACAGCATCAAGCCCTACAAGGCGGCGCTTGGCGCGCTCAAGGTGAAGCCCGGTGTGCGCGTCGTGGTCCGCGTCCCCGCCGAGTAGCGATGTTCGATCTCTCGGGCGAACGCGGCGTTCGCACGCGAGCTTGAAATGAGCGAAGCGAACGTTTTGGGGGAATCGGCGAAGCCGAGGGGGTCTTCGAAAAAAGACCCCAGAAACTCAGAGCGGCCGTCGCCACTCCCGCGTCGCGGAATAAAACGTACCCGTCGCGACCCCGTGAACCTGATCGATCGGGACGGAACCGATGAGCGGGTTGGTGCTGTCGTTGCTGCGGTCCCGGTGATCCCCGAGCACGTAAATGTGCCCAGGAGGGACCTCTCGCTCAGCGCGCGGCCGAGCGCGCGTCTGGAACATGATCTCGTAGACCTTCTCCGGACCCGTGGCGCGCGCGATGCGCTCCTCGTAGACCGCGCCCCCTTCCACGTCACGAAGATGACGACGGGGGAGGCGAGCGCCGTTGACCAAAACGTGCTCCGCGGTGATCTCGACGCGGTCTCCGGGCAGCCCGATCACGCGCTTTAGGATGTCGGCCCCATCCGCGGGTGAGCGCAGCACGATCACGTCGCCGCGCCGTGGATCGACGAAGCCATCGAGCCCGGCGACCAAGAAGCGGTCCCGATGAACGAGCGTGGGCTCCATGGAAGGACCGTCCACTTCGTAGCTCCGAAACGTCATCACGGGGAGCTGCGAGGCGAACGTGAGCGCGCCGCCTACGATCAGCATCGCGATCCGTTTCGAGCGCGGGACCTCCGCGAGCGCGATCACTTTCGTCTTCGCGAAGACGTCGTGAAGCGTGCGGTGACCCGTCCGGAAAATCAGGAGCGCGTCGACAACGGTGAAGAGGATGCCCGCGCCGAACGGGAGCGCGCTCAGGAACGTCGGGATCAGGTTCCGCAAGACCACGACGCGCGGCAGACCCGGGAGCTTGCCCTCGTCGGTCTTGAGCTGAAGCGTCATCACGCGCTTCGCGATCGACTGCCCGCGACGCGCGACGCCGACCAGCTGAAGCACGCACGCCACGATGGTCAGGAGCAGACCCAGCGCGCTCACCGCGAGAGCCGCGGGAGACCCCGGGAAGCCCGCGAACGCGATCAGTCCAAGCCCGAGCGGGACCCCGATCATCGCGGAGTCGATCAAATGCGCGGCCAGGCGATCAAGCGGGCGACCGAGCGAAACCTCCACTGGCACGTCTCCGTGGTCGCTCAGCTCGCTTGACGTCGCCTGCGGCACGTCACGAGGCGCCGGGAAGAAGGCGCCCGAGGAGCCGACCGTACTCGCTCGGGTTGCGGGTCTGAATGTATACCCGCCCCTCACCGCGGAAGTGGCACGCGAGCCCCTCGCCGGTCATGAACGACTGCAGCCATCCATCCGCGGAGCGCGTGACGGAGTACGTCAGGTTGGCGTCCCACGCGACCAAATGACCGGTGTCGATGACGAGCTGACCATCGCATTGAAGCGCCTCGATACCGCCGAACGCGCCGACCAAGAGCTGCCCTTTCGCGACGCCGCTCTCGCGCGGCACGCCTTTCAGCACGAAGGCGCCTTCGCTCGCGAAAAACGACCGGAAGCCGCCGAGTCGTGGCTCGACCTCTACGTCTTGGGTGCTCGCGATGAAGCTGGTCGATTGCATAAAGTAGCCGGCCTCGGTCATGTCGAGCACGACCATGTCACCGGCGAGCGCGGGCGCGAGGAGCACCTCCCCTGGCGCGCCCTCCGCGGTGAAGGTCGTTCGAAAGAACCCTTCGCCGGACACAACGCGTTTGATGCCCTGACGCAGGCCGGCTGACGTTGCTTCCACCGCGACGTTCGTGCTCATTCCGACCATCGCGCCGCTGTGGGCCACGACGGATTCGCCTTCCGCGAGGCTGACCCGCGCCATGGCATGTCCGGGACGGTACTGAACGTCGACGTCCATCGGCGGGCAGACTACCAGCGAAGACTAGGAGCCGCAGGATCGGGGAGGCGGCCGCGGAAACGTTCACCCAGTCGGCGTAGCCACACCGCAAAAGGACGTTCCTTTTCGTGCTCCGGAGGAGGGACGATTCGCGCAAAACCGATGCTCGCTCCAGATCTCACGCGCGTTCTCGGTAGTATGCGCACGTGGATGGCTCCTCTCACCCGCCGAGCACCGGCTTGGTCCTCAAGCGCGCGCCGCGAGATGCGCCGCGGAGCCGTTACACCCGCGCGCGCAGTGACCCACCGCGGCTGTCTTGGTTTGGCTTTCGGTCGTTCTGGGGACACCTGCGGCACTTCGCCGCGAGCTTCATCGCGACCGACGACATCGACGCGCGGGACTGGATGACACCCGATCCCCCAACGCGTCTCGCGAAACGCGTCGCGGCGACCTGCGGGTTCAAGGGGAGTCACGACAGCGTCCTTGAGAACGCCAAGCGGGACGTCTTCTTCGACTACCTGGCAGACAGCGGAGACCACCCTGGCGTGGCGCGCGCGATCGCGAGCACCCTCGTTCACGAATACGCGCTGCCCAATCCGCGCGACCCGGAACAGAGCATCAAAGCTCCGCGCGGCGAAGTCTTGCTCTTTGGTGGCGACACCGCGTACCCGGTCGCGACCGTCGGCGAGATCCGCAATCGACTCGTCGTTCCGTTCAACGAGGTCCTTCCCGCCGAGAAGGGTCGTCGCGCCATCTTGGGGATCCCAGGCAACCACGATTGGTACGACGGACTCGATGGATTCGCGCGCCTGTTCCGCATCAAGTCGTTCGACCTTGGCCACGTCTCGCCGACCACCCAGAGCGCCGACACCTCGCACATTGGCCACGCGGTCGAGCTCTTCGGTCGCTTCGTGGTCGGCGACCAGATCAGCAAAGAGAAAGCGGTCGTCCTTCGCGGGTACGCGCCGGCCCAGAACTGCAGCTACTTCGCGCTCCCGCTGACCGACGACCTTCACCTCTTCGGCCTCGATCGGCAGCTGAAGAAGTTGGACTTTCGGCAGCGACAGTTCTTTCGACGGTGGCGTCAAAAACGACCTGGGGCGCGGCTCATCATCATGATGCCCAACCCCGCGCTGGAGTTCGGGCGCCCCTCCGATTCCGGCATGGAGATGCTCTCGCACATCGGGGTCGATCCCGAGCGAGAAGACGTCCTCATCATCGCCGGCGACATCCACCACTACCGCCGCGAGACGCTCGGTCGCTCCACCCACGTCACGGCGGGCGGAGGCGGTGCGTTTCTTCATCCTGCGCCGCTGCGCAACGCCCCCGAGCCCGAGGTGGAGTTCCCCGGCAAGAAGCAATCGCGCTCCCTGCTCCGGAAGGTCCCGCTTCACATCGCCTTTGGTCGCGCCGGTCTCATCCCGCACGTCACCATGGCGGCGGTCTTCGCGCCTGCGCTCGGCTTCACAACAGGCTGGCTTGGGCACGACTGGATCGGACTGGCGAACACCATCGCGGGGGTCGCGAGCGCGGTCATCTTTGCGCTCCTCGGCGGGGTCCGAAAGTCGGCGCACAAGTTTCAGATCATCGGTCTCGCCGCGCTCGCCGGGATGCTCATCACGACCATCCCGACGTTCATGGCGTGGCGGCTGCTCCAAGAGCTCGAGACCTTCCCGCACATCCCGACTTGGGTCTGCTCTGGCTTGTCGCTGGTCGCCGCGGTGATCGTCGGGGGCTTCTCGTTTGGCTCCTACCTAACGGCGCTGACTTGGCTCGGGCTGGAGGAGACCCAGGCCTTTACCTCGCTGTCCCATCCTTCGTTCAAGCACTTCCTCCGGATGCGGGTTCGCGAAGATGGAAGCGGCGTGGACGTGTGGTGCATCGGGCTCGTGGACCCACTCAACGACGAGGAGGAGCCGGTCTTGGTGGACGCCTTCTCGTGGCCACGTCCCGAAAGCAAAGAAGGCCGTGACCACGAGGGTCACGACCCTCCAGGTCGCTCAGAACAAGAGTAGCGGCTACGCGACGTTCTGCTTCGCCACGTTCTGCTTCGCCATGTTCTGCTTGGCGCGCGCGGTCGGACGACGTGACATGCGACCCAAGTATCGCTCCTGCGGAACGGTCGGGCTGGCGTGACGTGACGCGGCGTCGACATGGAGACCGGCGGCCAGATTTCGCTCCACGCTACGTCGGTTGCTCAGCAGCGGCGCCAAGGCGCGGGTCACGGCGCGGGCGCTCGGGAAGCGCTCGTCGGGGTTACGGGCCATCATGCGCGCCACCAGTTCATCCACGCGCGCTCCCACGTGGGGCGCGACCAGCCCAGCGCGTGGCGCGTCTTCTCGGATGATGCGGCGGAGCAGCGACGTCACGTCGCGCGCCTTGAACGGAGGCCGGCCGGTGAGCGCCTCAAAGGCGACCACGCCGAGACCAAAGATGTCGGCGCGACCGTCCACGTCTGGGTTGCCGGTCGCTTGCTCGGGCGAAACGTAGGTCGGCGTTCCGAAGACGCGACCGCGCTCGCGCTCACGCTCGTCTTCTGGCGCGGTCTGCGCGGCGCACACACCAAAGTCCAAGAGCGTGACGCGGAGGTCACCCGACTCGGCGCGATCGAGCAAGATGTGCTCGGGCTTCACGTCGCGGTGCACATACCCCTCCGCGTGCGCGCGGTGAAGAATATCGGCGACGCGGTGCAGCACCACAGCCGTCTCGCTCACGCCGAGCGGGCCGGCGCGAAAGAGCAGCTCATTGAGACCCTCGCCGCGCGCGAGCAGCATCGTCACGTACGGCGAACCGTCCGGGAGAAAGCCGCTATCGATCACCGGGACGATCCCTGGGTGCGCCACGCGACGCGGGATCTCGGCTTCGCGCTGGAGGCGGCGCGCCAGGTCAGGGTTGTGAGCGTAGAGCGGCCGGAGGACCTTGATGACGACCGTTGCGTCGTCTTCCAAACGCCGGGCGGAAAAGACCACGCCGGTGCCACCGATGCCGATGCGTTCCTCGATTTGATACCGGTCGTCGATGATCTCGCCGAGCAGTTCCGCACGTTCCGCAGAAGACATGACGTAACAGTCGGTTCGCGGCGATCGCCGGTCAAAAAAGCCGCAGAGCGGTCCGCTTTCTTGATTTCTCGCGTCTCCTTAAACGATCCCGGCAGAGCCCTCGAGCTCAGCCGGACTACTGCGGGGACGCGACGCAGTTCGCGGTCGGCTTCCACTCCTCGCCGCAGCTCAGCTCCGTCACTGTACCGATGGGGCAGCTGTTCAACCCCTCTCCGTGGTCCGGTCCGCAGACGGTCAGGACATGCTCGCAGGTACACGGATCAAAGCACGGTTGCGCTACGCAGCACCCGATGACGACGTCCTCATCATCCGCGTTCACGCAGCCCACGGCCGCGAAGAGAGAACAAACCAAAAGCGCGCTGCGCCATACGTTGCCAAATTTCATCATGCGACGAAGAGGAGCAACGTCCGTTCCGATTTCGGCCTGTTTTGACGCGCGCGAGTCGGTCGCGGGTCGCTCCTGTTTTCGTCCGTGAATCGCGCGCGTTCACGCGTCAGGCGCCGCGAGTAGGAACAGGCGCGACCCGACTTATCTTGAAAACGAGGCTCGCTTAGACGTTGAAGCGGAAGTGCATGATGTCGCCGTCCTTGACGACGTACTCCTTGCCTTCGAGCCCCATTTTGCCCGCCGCTTTGACCGCGGCTTCGCTCTTGTACTCGACCATATCTTCGTACTTGATGACCTCTGCTCGAATGAAGCCACGCTCGAAGTCGGTGTGGATCTTCCCCGCGGCGCCGGGCGCCTTGGTCCCGCGCGTGATCGTCCACGCCCGCACTTCCTTCTTGCCGGCGGTGAAGTACGTGATGAGGTCGAGCATGGCGTAGCCGGTGCGGATCACTTCGTGAAGGCCCGGCTCCTTGAGCCCCATGTCGGCCAAGAACTCGGCGCGGTCTTCGGCGTCGAGCGACATGATCTCCGCTTCGATCTTCGCGCTGATCATGACCACGGGCGCTCCGCGGGGACCGGCCACCGCGCGCACCGCGTCAACCAAGGGGCCGCCGTCACCACCGAGCTGATCCTCGGATACGTTCGCGATGTAGAACATCGGCTTGCTGGTGATAAGGCAGAGATCGCGCAGAATGTTCTTCTCGTCGGGGTCGAGGTCACTCGCGTCAAAGGTCCGGGCGGGCTGCCCATCGCTCAAGATCACTTCCAGCTTCTCGCACAAGCCCGACGCCTTCTTCTCGATCGGGTTGTTGCCCTTCGCCATCCGGCGCGCCTTGTCGAGCCGCTTCTCGACGGTCTCGAGGTCTTTGAGCACCAGCTCGGTCTCGATCGTCTCAATGTCGGCGGCCGGGTCAACGCGGTTGTCGACATGGACGATGTTCTCGTCTTCAAAGCAACGAACGACATGCGCGATCGCGTCGGCGTCCCGGATGTTGCTCAAGAACGCGTTGCCGCGACCCTCGCCTTTGCTCGCGCCCTTCACGAGGCCCGCGATGTCAACGAAGTCGACCGTCGCGTTGATGTTCTTGTGCGGCTCCATGAGCTCGATCAAGACGTCGAAGCGCTTGTCCGGAACCGGTACGACACCGATGTTCGGATCGATCGTGCAGAACGCGTAGTTCGCGGCCTCCGCCTGATTCTCTGAGAGCGCGTTGAAGAGGGTCGACTTGCCGACGTTGGGCAGGCCGACGATTCCGATCGAGAGAGCCATCGCGGCTAGTTAGTGCGGAAGCGCGCGCGCTGCAACCACGCGCTCCTTCTACCGTGTTCTGGCCGCGCAAACGCGCTGTCGCGAGCCGTCACTATCCGGCGAAGACGTAGCCCATCGCGGCCGCCATCACCGCGACCAAGACGATCGCGACGATCCCAAGCGCGATGTGAAGCGGACGATGCCGGGCCTGTTTTGAGCGGTGACCGGCAGCGGCGACTTTCGCGCGGACGGTTGAGCGCATCGCGGCGGCGGCGAACGCCTGGTCAAACTCTTGCGGCGTCCGATACCGAACCGCGGGGTCTCCCGCGAGCGCTTGGTCGATGCAGACCGCGACCCCCACGGGCAGATCAGGGCGGACCTCCGCGATGGGCCGGATCCGGTTCTGGAGGATCTGCCCCAAGAGCTGACGCTGGTCCGACGCCTCGAACGGGCTCACTCCGCAGAGCGCCTCGTACACGATCACGCCGAGCGAGTAGACGTCGCTTTGCTTGGTCGCCTTCGACGCGCCGAGGAGCTGCTCCGGCGCCATGTAGCGCGGCGTCCCGAGGAGCGATCCGTTCTGCGTGACCTTCTTGTTGGCGGCCGACATCGAGAGACCAAAGTCCAAGATCTTCACCATCGACTCGCCCGAGCGCAGCATGAAGATGTTGTCGGGCTTGAGGTCGCGATGCACGACACCTTTACCGTGTGCCGCGCTGAGCGCGCTGGCGATCGCGCTCAAGATCGGGACCAGCTCCATTGGCGAGAGCTCGCCGCGTTCGGAGACGAACTCGTGCAGCGTCTCTCCGTCGAGCATCTCCATCGCGATCCACGGCGTCTCGTCTTCGTCGCTGATCCCGAAGTCGAGGAGCTTGACGATGCCGGGGTGATCGAGGCGAAAGAGGATGTCGGCCTCCCGCTCGAACCGGGCGCGCGCTTCGTCGTCCCGCGCGCGATCGCGCTGCATCACTTTGACCGCGGCGTCGGTGCCTTCCTTTTGGTCATGCGCGCGGTAGACCGTGCCCATGCCGCCGGAGCCGAGGGGTTCTTGGATCACGAAGCGCCCGCCGAGCGACGCGCCGACGTCGACCTTCTTGGTCGGCGGAGGCATTGAGAAGGTCTGGATCAGGTCATCGATTAAGCCGACCTGCAGAGGCCGCACGGGAACCGCGGCGACCGAGTCGTCCGAGCGTTCACGTGGCTTGCCGAAGCGTTTCGAGCGCGCCGCGACGACTGAAGGAGACTTGTCCGGCGCTTCGCTCTGGTTGCTCACATGCGCTCGACATGTTGGACGCCGTCGATCTTCGCGATGCCACGCATCACGGTTCGCAACATGGTCCGGTCCTCCACCGTAAACTGGAAGAGGTTCACCGCGCGCCCGTCGTCTCCCACGCGGCAGGTCGCCTCGGAGATGTTGACGCCAGTGTCGGTGAAGACCGTGCTCACCTTCGCCAAGATGCCTGGCCGATCGCTGGTCGTCACGCGGAGGGAAACAGGGAGGTCCATTTTAGGCTTACCCCACTGGACGTCGATTCGCCTTTCGGGATCAAGCTCAAGCGCGCGCTTGCACGTGCGCCGATGGATCGTGACGCCGCGTCCGCGAGTGATCCAGCCCACCACCGGGTCACCCGCGACCGGCGCGCAGCACTTTCCGAAGCGCACCAGGATGTCGTCCATTCCCTCGATGAGAATGCCTTCTTGGCGCTTGGTGACCTTGCGGACGGTGCGCTCGATGAACCCCGGCTCGAGGCTCTTGCGCGCTTCGACGGTCTCGGGATCGACGATCCGCATGACCGCGGGGATCGAGATCCTTCCGTAGCCGATCTGCGCGTAGAGCTCGTCGTCGTGATTGAGCCTGAAGTGCTCGAGCAGCTTCTTAAGCCCGCCTTGCTTCGCGAAGCGCGAGGTCGAGAGGTTGGCCTTGTGCATCTCGGACTCAAAGAGATCGCGACCGAGCTTGATGGACTGCTTGCGCTCTTCTTCGCGGAGGTAGCTGCGGATCCGTGAGCGCGCGCGCGTGCTGACGACGAAGTCGAGCCAGCCTTCCTTCGGCCACTGGTTCGACTTCGTGATGATCTCGACCACGTCACCGTTACGGAGCTTCTGACGCAGCGGCGCCATCACGCCGTTGACCCGTGCGCCCGCGCAGTGGTGCCCGACCTCGGAGTGAACGGAGTAGGCGAAATCGATCGGGGTCGCCCCGCGCGGGAAGGTCTTCACGTCGCCCGCGGGCGTGAACACGTAGACCTCTTCCGGGAAGAGGTCGACCTTGATGCTCTCGATGAACTCGTCGGGATCACGGAGCTCCTTTTGGTTCTCCATGAGCTCGCGGAGCCACGTAAAGCGCGTCGCGTCCTTGTGCGGCAGGCCGCCCGACTTCTCTTTGTACTTCCAGTGCGCCGCGATCCCGAACTCGGCGGTGCGGTGCATCTCACGCGTCCGGATCTGCACCTCGATGCGCTTCTTGGCCGGACCGATCACGGTCGTGTGAAGCGACTGGTACATGTTCGCTTTGGGCAGCGCGATGTAGTCCTTGAACTTGCCCGGGACCGGGGTCCACTCCGAGTGCACGACGCCCAGCGCGGCGTAACAATCGCTCACGTTCTCCATGACGACGCGGAACGCGATCAGGTCGTGGATCTGTTCGAACTCCACACCCGTGCGCTGCATCTTGCGCCACACCGAGCACAGGTTCTTTTGGCGGCCTTGGACCTCGAGCGCGAAGCCACGCGAGATGAGCATCTTGCTGAGCTTCTTCGTGACGTCGTCGATGTACCGCTTCGTGTCTTTCGCGACGCGGTGCACCTTGGTCTCGAGCTCAACATGCGCCTCGGGGTAGAGGTATTTGAAAGAGAGGTCTTCGAGCTCCGCCTTGAGCCACTGGATGCCGAGACGGCCCGCGAGCGGCGCGTAGATCTCCATCGTCTCGCGCGCGATCCGCTCCTGGGAAGACGGCTTCATGTGCTGAAGCGTCCGCATGTTGTCGAGACGATCGGCGAGCTTCACCAGAAGGACACGAATGTCGCGCGCCATCGCGACCAGCATTTTCCGGAAGCTCTCGGCTTGGCGGTCTTCCTTCGACGTGAAGTTGATCTGCCCGAGCTTGGTGACACCATCGACCAGGAAGGCGACCTCACTGCCGAACAGAGTGGACACCTCGTCGGTCGTGACCTCGCAGTCTTCGACGACATCGTGCAGTAACGCAGCGCACACACTCGACGTATCGAGCTCCATGCTCGCGATGATCCGGGCAACAGACGCGGGGTGCGTGAAGTACGGCTCCCCCGATTTACGCATCTGACCGGTGTGCTTCACCTCGGCGAAGGCAAAGGCCTTCCCGATTAAATCCGAGTCCGCCTTGGGGTGGTAGGACTGAACCTGAGTGACGATGTCGGTCAGCGGGACCATGCGTGAAACCCTGCCCAAGATCTGGTGGACCGCGATCGTCGAGCGAAGGACCTCGAAAACCTAGCACCGGGGTTTGGAGGCCACAAGGATCCGAGTATGTTCAGCGCCGTGGTCGAGACCCCCCGACGTGTCCTCTCTTTCCTCAAGAAGCACAGCCAGCACATTGCGAAGATTGTCGCGGTGGCGGGCATCTTCGTGATCGGCGGCCAGATCACCGCGGTGGCGCCAACGGATGTGGAGATCTTGTATCGCCTTGGAGAAGCTCACGCGGACATCCGGGAGCTGCGTGTCTCTTTTCGTCGCGATGGTCAGGAGCAGAAGGGCGCTCGCTTCACGGAGCGTGATGGCTTCGCCTCAGAGCTTTCCCACACCGTCGAGCTCCCGCCGGGTCGGTACGATGTCCTCTTCGAGGTGCGCGGGCCCGACCTCTCCTACGACGTGACGCGAGCGCTTGAGGTGCCGTCGGAAGGCGTCGTGAGCTTCGATGTTTTCGACGTCGCCGTGGCGCAGACCCTCACGCGAGGCGCCGCGGACGACCGCGCCACTCTTCTTGTTCGCACTTTTCTTTTTCATGCTGCGGCGAACCGTCCAGCGACCGCTTCAGGGGATCCATCATGACGCAACGCGAACCGACCATCCGGACCGGGAAGCGCATCGTCGAGCTCGCGCGCTGCTCCTTGGTCGTGCTGAGCGGACCGCGCCGCGGCGACGAGATGCTCATGGACAAGCCGGTCTTCTTGATCGGCAAGAGCCTCGACAACGATCTCGTCCTCGACGAGCAGACCGTGTCCCGATCCCACTGCGAGATCATTCGCGACGCGCGCGGCTACCTCTTGCGCGATCTCGGCTCGACCAACGGCACGCTCCTCGATGGCGCGGAGGTGCGCGAGGTCTACCTCAAGGCCGGCGCGGTCGTCACGGTCGGGACCGTCGAGCTCAAGGTCCGCGCCTTCGCCGAGCGGATCGAGATGCTCCCGAGCAGCGCGACGCGTTTCGGTAGCCTGCGCGGTGTCTCTCAACCCATGCGCGAGCTCTTCGGATTGCTCGAGCGCATCGTCAACACGGAGGTCGCGGTCTTCGCGCACGGAGAGCCTGGGACCGGTAAGGACGCGATCGCGCGAAGCGTCCACTTCCAGAGCGCGCGCGCCGAGGGTCCCTTCATCCGCGTGCCGTGCGACGAGCTGGTCGCCTCCCGCGCGGACCAAGACTTCTTCGAGCCGCAGGGCCTGCTCGAGAGCGCGCACCGCGGGACGCTCTACTTCGAGAACATCGGCTCGCTCCCCAAGGACATCCAGCCGCGACTCGCTCACGCGCTCGAGAACGGTTCGTTCAAGCGCGGCGATGATCGGGTGCGCTTCGACCTGCGCGTCGTGAGCAGCAGCGAGTCCGACCTGGATGAGCTCGTGCGACGTGGTTACCTGATCGAAGAGCTCTGCTCGCGGGTCGCCGCCGTTCCGCTTCACCTCCCGCCGCTCCGTGAGCGAACCGAAGACATCCCGGTGCTCGTCGAGGCGCTCCTCGAACGGATGGGCACGCATGGAGGCGTCGCGTTCGCCGCCGCGCAAGAGGTCTTGTCAGCGCTCACCGAGAACGACTGGCCGGGCAACGTACAGGGCCTTCACTTCGTCTTGCGGCGCGCCGTTCGTCTCGCGGGAGAGAACGCGGAGACCACGCTGACGTTGGCGCACGTTCCGTCGAGCACGCAGGCGCGCGGGCCCGCCTTCGATCCGGCGCAGAGCTACCGCGAGAGCAAAGCCGCGTGGGACAGCGTGTTCGAGAAGAGCTACGTGGGCTGGTTGCTGGACCGGCACGGCGGCAACATCAGCGCGGCCTCACGCGCGGCCGATATGGACCGGAAGTACCTGCACAAGCTCTCGAAGAAGCACGGCCTGCACCCGAGCGATCGACGCAAGAACTGACGCCGCTTCTACTCGCGCGCTCGCTGCGCGCCCATCGTTCGGATGCCTGCCCGAGCGAGACGCTCGAACATCGCGTCGCTCAGGAAGTTGCGCTCGACGTTGATGTGCTCGACCTGGCGCGCGATCGCTACGTGTTCGAGCAGCAGCTGCGCTCCATCGTCGGTGAGGTCACCGCGCACCACGCTGAGCTCGGAGAGCTGCGCCAGAACCTCGTGCTCGATCAAGCTCTCGATAAACCCTGCGGTGTCGGCAACGTTCCAGACCTCGAGACGCCGCAACGCGGGCGCTTGACGGAGCATCGGCGCGAGCGCGCGGGCGCGGAACGGGACGTGGTCGAACCGCTTAATCGCGAGATGGGCGAGCTTCGGCAGCGACGCGCGGCCAAGGTGGACGTCGAAGTTTTCGCCGTGCTCCATCACGAGCAGCGTCTCAAGCGCGTCGTGAGAGAGCGCGAGCTCCCCTTGCGTGACGTCAAGCGTGAGCGACGTGAGGTGCGGCAACGAAGCAAGCAAAGGGTGAGGTTCCGGCTGCTCTTCGCGCTCCGGCGCGTCATGGTCTGGGAAGATGCCGAGCTTCAGATCGCGTAACCCGCGCGGCGGCGCGGCAGCGATGACATCGACCACGAAGGGAAGCGGAAAACCAGCCAGCTGAACGTTCAACGTACGCAAGAAGCGCGAGGCGCTCGAGGTGAGCACATCGCGCAACAGGGTCGTGCTCAAATTCACCCGGCCATGCGGCATGGTAAACGCGCGCAGAAACCCATACTCATATTCGCGCCTCGTGAAGCGCCGCACGCGCGCCACCTTCGGGAACCAGGTCGGCTCGTGTTCCTTGATCAACTCCGCGACGCGCGCCTCCGCGTCCGGCTCGACCGAGAGCGAGAGCGCGATGATCTCGCCGCGCGGATCACCCTCGGCCGAGAGCAGGTCGCCATAGACCGCCCAGGCGTCGTCATCGTTGGGATGCGCGAGCAAGTGCTCCACGAGCGTGGCTTGGGTGGACGGG
>CALJDU010000064.1 GCA_938024995.1 uncultured bacterium | reverse complement strand
GGTCACCATCACGACTGGACGCGGCGGAAACGGGGGTCGCGGCGGCGTCGGTGGCAGTGGCGGCAGCGGGGGTGCTGGTGGGCGCGGACGTTCGCAGACCGGCTGGTCGGGAACCCGTGACTCTGACACGCAAGGTCGCGGCGGCGGCGGCGGCGGCGGCGGCGCAGGTGGCCGAGGTGGTCATGGCGGCGGAGGCGCTGGCGGACCATCGGTCGCGATCCTCCGCGATAGCTCGTTCATCAGCACGTCCGGGGTGACACCGAGGGCAGGCGCAGGCGGGACCGGCGGTGGCAGCAGCGGCAGCCCGGGCGCGCCAGGCGTGTCTGGCCCCGAGCTCGTGCTCTGATTTCGGGGAGTCTGAGTCGCAGGCTCTGGCCGCTTCGCCCCCTCTCGGCTTTGCCGATTCACCCCCAGTTCTTGTAGGGGTTTGAGTCGCAAACCTGCTTTGCGCTTCCCTTGCTCGCGACGGATCCTTGTCGCTGACTGTGGCATGTTGCGAGGGTGCAATACGAAGGTCGGATCTATCGCCCGCCGTCGGAAGCGGACGCGTTCATCTTGCAAGCCACGATCGGTTGCTCGTGGAACCACTGCACCTACTGCGACATGTACCGGGACAAGACGTTCCGCGTTCGGTCGCTCGACGAGTCGCTCGCCGATCTGGAGGCCGCGGCGGAGCGCGCCGGGCGATATGTCGAGAAGATCTTCGTCGCGGACGGAGACGCGCTTATCTTGCCAACGGATCACTGGCTCGCCCTGCTGACGAGAGCGCGCGCCCTCTTCCCGAACCTCCGTCGCGTCTCTTGCTACGCGATGGCGCGCAACATCAAGGACAAGAGCGAAGACGAGCTCTCCGCGTTGCGAGACGCGGGGCTGTCTCGCTTCTACATCGGTCCGGAGTCGGGCGACGACGTAACGCTGAAGCGCATCGCCAAGGGTGACACATTCGCCGGACACGTGGACGCCGCGAAGAAGGCGCGCGACGCGAAGATCGAGCAGAGCGTGATCGCGCTCTTGGGTATCGCGAGCGAGCGAACCCACGAGCACGCGAAAGAGACCGGGCGCCTAGTGACAGAGATGGACCCGGAGTTTTTCGCGGCGCTGACCGTGACGATCGTTCCTGGGACACCGCTCGCGAAGCTGTCACGCAAAGGGAAGTTCGAGGTCCCCGCGGTTCCTGAGTTACTCCGCGAGCTCAGCGAGATCGTCGAGCACGCGCACCCAACCGACGCGCTCTTTCGCACGAACCACGCTTCGAACTACCTCCCGCTGGGCGGGCGACTGCCGCGGGACCAAACGCGAATCATCGAGGTCATCGACCGCGCGCTCGCGGGTGAGGTTCCGCTTCGCGACGAGCGTCACCGCGGGCTCTGATGGACATCCACTTCAGCCGCGTGCTCCCATGCGCCCCCGACGTCGCGTACACGCTCGTGTCGGACCCCGCGTCGATGAACCTCTGGTCGACCGCGCGCGTCGAGTCCGTCGCGACCGGTGACGATGGTCACGTCGCAGGGGTCGGCGCACTGCGCGATGTTCACGTCCCGGGCGTGTTCGGCTTGTCCGCGGCCGCCTCGACGCTTCACGAGGTCATCCTGGTCGCGGAACCGCGCAAGCGCTTCTCGTACAAAGTGATCGGCGGCGCGCCGATCTCGACCCACCGTGGCGACATTGTCCTCACGCCGTGTCCAGGAGGAACTGAGCTCAGCTGGCGCGTTCACATCGAGTTCGCGATCCCTTTCGGCGAGCTCTTCGCGAAGAAGACCGTTCTTCCCGAGCTCGCGCGGAGCGTCGACGCTATGGTGAAGGTCGCTCCCAACGCGAGCGCCGTCGCGCCGCCCGCCGCGCGTGACCTCACGGTGAGCGAAGAGGAGCTCGCTGCGCTTTTCGAAAACGCGGAGCGCGTCCACGCCGCGCAGGTAAAGCTTCATCGCGACACCCCGGACCACCCCGCCAACTGGTTCACCTGCATCTATGGTTACGTGACCGAAGAGCTCCTCGCCCTCGCGCGCGGTGACCAGCTCACGCACAAAGCGTGGTGCCTCGATTTGATCGAGCAGTTCCACCAGCTCTACATGCGGAGCATGAACGCCTCGCTCCGCGGAGAGGCTCCGGAGAGTCACTGGGCGTCGGCGTATCGCGCGATGGCGAGCGCGGGGGAGCGCTTTCCGCGAGAGCTCGAACGCGTCGGCTACATCGTCGCGAAGGGGATCCAGGCGCACGTCGAAGAGGACCTGCCGCGGGCGCTCGCTCAGGTGTACGCGAAGCGATACGCCGGCATCTGCGACTACGTTCGCTTCCGCGGTGACTGGTGGACGATGCTCCCGGTCATCTCACGCGCCGGAGATCGTTTTCGCGACGACCACGCGCCTCGCTCCAGCTGGCCACGCCGCTATCGATGGCTCGAACGTGCGCTCCCGCAAGCGATGCAGGACGCCTACGTGGAGAAGAACCACTACGCGTTGAGCAAGCATCGCAAAAAGGCGTTTGAGCGCGGTGAACGCATCGCCGCGATGCTCACCTGACCATCCCGCCCCGGCTCTCCAGCGGCGATCACGAAGAACGGTCGCGAATCACGTGAACGCGTCACGCTCCCGCCGCAACAGATGAGGGAGTCCACAGACTCGCTCGTCCTCGTTCGCGCCACTCCTGACCCACCTCGGCGCGGACGAGGGCCACCTTTTAAGGTGTCTCAGACACGACTTGGGAAGCTGAGCGACAGTGGCGAGTGCTTCGTGATCGCGTTCTCGATCAACGGGTGAACTCCTCTCCAACCGAGGTCCCCCAAATGTGTCAGCACGCGAAAACTCCGGAATGGATCTCCGGCGCGTCACAGCAGAGTGATACATTTCTGTTCTCGCTCAAGAAGGTGAAGGACTGTTGGGGGCTTCATGACAAAGAAGAAAATCGCCATCCTTGGAGGTGGCTTGGGTTCGCTGACGACCGCGCTCTACCTGACCGAAGAGCCAGGCTGGGAAGACCGCTACGAGATCACGCTCCACCAGATTGGTTGGCGTCTTGGTGGCAAGGGCGCGAGTTCGCGAAACCTGAACGCGGGGTACGGCAAGCGGATCGAAGAGCACGGGCTCCACATTTGGTTCGGCTTCTACGACAACGGCTTTCGCATGTTCAAGGACGCGCTCCGCTCGCTCGACGAGCTCGGGGCAGAGCGGCCGGTCAAGACGCACATCTCATTTGAGCAAGCCTTCTCGCCGCAGAGCTTGGTGTCGTTCGAGCAACGGATGGACGATGGTCGCTGGGAGCACTGGCACGTCCCGTTCCCGATGCGCGGCGGCGAGGTCGGTCGCTGGTCTCAAGACATCGAGCCGGACGACAATGGACACCTGCAGGTGGTCGATCCGAGCAGCGTTTTGCTGGAGTCCATCAAGATGTTCTTGGAGATGCTCAGCACCATCTCGAACAAGAGCGGCGAGGAGCTGCTCACGGAACAGATCCGCCAGTACAACCACGCCGCCGAACCTGAGCCGGACAGCTTCCTCGAGAACCTCTTCGAAGGCCTGACGGGTGGGCTCACGAGCCTGTTCGAGAAGCCGCTTGTCGATCTGCTGGGGCTCGCGATGGGGACCGGCTTTGGACGCGGGGTGAGCCTCATGGTCGCCCGCTCGATCAAGCGCGTGTTGGATGTGCAGGCCAAAGCCCTTGAGGACGAGATCGGCAACAACGTCGCGGTGCGGCGTCAGTTCGTTCTCGCGGACATGGGCGGCCGAATGATCGCGGGCGTGCTGGAGGACTCTCTCCTCGTCGACGGCTTTGAGAAGGTGGATCATCTCGACTTCCGGGAGTGGCTCCTCTTACACGGCGCGCACCTCGCGACGGCCGACTCCGCTCCGGTCCGCGCGATCTATGACTTGGTGTTCGGGTTCATCGACGGAGACACCGATCTCCCCAAGCAACAGTTCGCAGCCGGCACCGCGGTACGCGGCACCATGCGCATGCTCTTCACGTATCGCGGCGCGCTCATGTACCGAATGAACGGCGGTATGGGTGACGTGATCTTCACGCCGCTCTACGGGTTGCTCAAGCACCGCGGCGTCAAGTTCGAGTTCTTTCACAAGGTCGAAGAGATCACCGCGGACCCGAGCGGAACGAACGTCGAAGAGATCCGAATCACGAAACAAGCGACCGTGACGGACGCGCAGAAAGCGCGCGGCGGCTATTGGCCGTTCGTCGAGGTCGCGGAACAAGACTGCTGGCCCGATCGACCGAACTTCGATCAGCTGGTGGAAGGGGACGTACTCCGCGGCGACCCCGACGGCGACGGTCACCCTTACGATCTCGAGTCCTGGTACACCGACGCGCCGCCGGTCGGCTCCATCACGCTGAAGCGCGGGACCGATTTCGACGAGGTCGTGTGCGGACTCAGCGTCGGCGCCCTGCCCTACGTCGCGAGCGATCTGATCGCGAAGCACTCGTGGTGGAAGACGATGGTCGAAGGCGACCCCGCGAACAAGATCGCGCCTGTGAAGACGACGCCGACGCTCGGCGTCCAGCTCTGGCTCAAGAAGAGCGCCGCGGAGCTCGGCTGGAAGATCCCGACCGGGGTCGTCGAGGATGCCGAGGCCGGGACCTACGTCGGGCTCGATCCCATTCTCGGCTCCTACGCGCAGCCGCTCGACACTTGGGCGGACATGACGCACCTGCTCCCGCTCGAGCCTTGGCCGGAAACCCACCAACCAGGCAGCGTCGCCTACTTCTGCGGTCCGCTGAACGCCGATGATCCTGCGCCCTTCACCGATCACGGCTACCCACACCGAATGCGCGAGCGGACGAAAGCGTTCGCGATCAAGTGGTTCCACGAGTACGGCGTCCACTTATGGCCGACCGCGGGGAAGCAGGACGGATCGTTCGATCCCAACGAGCTGATTGATCCCGCCCAGCGTCTCGACGCAGGGCGCTGGGACGCCCAGTGGTTCCGCGCGAACATCGATCCGACCGAGCGCTATGTGCTCTCGGTTCCAGGCAGCACCCAAGCGCGCGTTCCTGGCGACGCCTGCGGCTTCGCGAACTTGGTGCTCACCGGCGACTGGACGCTCAACGATGTACTGAACGCGGGCTGCGTCGAGGCCACCGTCGCGTCCGGCATCCAAGCCGCGAACCGCTACCGGGCGAAGAAGTTCCCGATCGCCCAGGGACGCGACGTGGCCGGCGCCATCGCGAAACGCAAAGGCTGACCCGTGACGGTGGACCCACTCCGCTCCGCGCAAGCGAGCCCAAGGAACTTCGGTTCCTATGAGCTGATGGGGGTCCTCGGCTCAGGCGGTATGGGCGTCGTCTATCGAGCGCGCGATCCCGAGCGCGAAGACGAGGTCGCCATCAAGACCATTCGCGCACCGAGCGCCGCCGCGCTCGCGGGGATCCGCCGCGAGATCCACACGCTCGCGCAGGTCTCCCATCCGAACGTCGTCGAGGTGCGCGACGCGGGCGAAGATCACGGCGTCCCCTGGTACGCGATGGAGCTCTACCAAGGCGCGACGCTCCGCGAGTGGATGGAAGAAAACGCGCCGGTCCCTGCGAGCGAGATGATCCCGATCGCGATCGCGATCAGCGACGCGCTCGCGGCGCTCCACGGCAAGGGGCTCGTGCACCGTGACCTGAAGCCCGACAACATCATCCTCACGACCGACAACCACCCGATGCTCGTCGACTTTGGTCTGGCGACTCGTTTTCGGAACGTGGTGGAGCGCGAGGTCCTCGATGTCGCGACCCCGACCGCCGGCACCCTGCGCTACATGGCGCCCGAGCAGATCCGGGGACACTTGGTGGACGCGCGCGCCGACCTCTACGCGCTCGGCTGTCTCCTGTTCGAGGCGCTCACCGGACGCGCGGTCTACGAGGGAGACGGCGCGCTCCCGGTCCTGATGCACCTGGACAAGCCGCCGCCCTCCGTACGCGAACACGTCCCGACCGTGCCCCCCAGGCTCGACGCGCTGGTCACGTCTCTGCTGGAGAAGAACCCAACCGAGCGCGCGACGTATGCGCGGGACGTGACGCACGCGCTCGAAGATCTAGGCGGCGAGCGCCCGACCTCCTTGGAGCACAAGAGCTACCTGTACCGCCCGCAGTTCGTGGGTCGCGCGGAGGTCACCGAAGAGCTCAGGCAGCGGATCGTTCAGGTACGACGAGGCGCGCGCCGGGCGGTTATGATCCAAGGCGAGAGCGGCGTCGGGAAGACGCGCATTGTCGTCGAGAGCGCGCAGCGGGCGAGCGGTCTGGGCTGCCGCGTGATCACCTGCGTGAGCAGCCCGTCATCGGACACCAGCGCGCCGCTCTATGCGTTTCGAAGCGTCCTGCGCGCGGCCTGCGACCTCGCGTCCTCGGGGCTCGGGGAGTCGCAGCGGCTCCTCTCCCAGAGCGCGCGCTTACTCGCGCCCTATGAACCCGCCATGGAACGCGTCCCGGGCTTCGCGGACTTCCCCGAGCTCGACCCGCTCCCTCCACGCGCCGCAAAGGACCGCTTGGTCTCTGCCGTCGCGTCGCTCGTCAACGCCCTGACCGAGGCCAAACCGCTCGTCTTGGTCATCGACGACGTGCAGTGGGCGGACGCCTTGAGCATCGCGGTGATGGAGCGGCTCCTGACCGACGAGGGCCCCCTGCTCCTCCTCATGACCGCGCGAAGCGAAGAGTGGCACGACGGGCTTCGCGAACTGACGCAAGCCGGAGAGTTCACGCTCGATCGCCTGACCTCAGTGACGTCGGGCGAGATGGTGCGGAGCATGCTCGGGCAGGACGTGTCGGACGCATTGGTCACGCATGTCTCCGAGAACGCCGAGGGCAACCCCTTCTTCATCGCGGAGTACCTCCGCACCGCGGTCGCGGAGGGTCTGATCCTGCGGATGGATGGAACGTGGCGCGCCGAGAGCGTGGAGCTCCCGCTACCGAACACCATTCACAAGCTGGTCACCCGGCGCTTGAGCCGCCTGAGCGAAGCGCATCTCGAGCTGATCCGCGTGGCCGCGACCATCGGACGCGAGGTGGACCCAGAGACGCTCTCGCGCTGCCTCGACCAACCCGAAAGCGAGACCTTCGACGCGACCCGGGCGCTGACCAACGCGCAATTCTTTCGGGACGACGGCGTGCTTCGCTTCGTTCACGACAAGGTCCGCGAGGTCACCTACGCGACCGTCACCGGAGATCGCAAACGCGCGCTTCACGCCCGCATCGCGAACGCCCTCCGCGCGCAATACGAAGGGCGCGTAGAGCTCATTGAGCACGAGCTCATTCGTCACTACCTCGCCGCCGGCCAATCGGAAGACGCGCTCCGCCACCTGAACGCCGCGGGCACGAGAGCGCTCCGGGTCGGGGACAACGTCACCGCGTCCGCGATGTTCGCGCAGGCGCTCGACACCGATGCGGAGGCGACCGCAGACGTCGCGGGGTCTGCGCTCCGACGGGCAGGCTGGGAACGACGCCTGGCCGATGCGCTCTCCGGGCTGGGCGATCTCGATGGCGCCTCAGAGCACGGCAGAGCGGCCCTCTCTCTCCTCGGACACCCGATCCCTTCGGCCGCGCCAAAGATGACGCTCTCGCTCGCGGCCAACGTCCGGCAGCGTTTCCGGCGCCGGGCTCCCGACCGCGTCGACCCGGAGCTGGCCGAGGCCGCGCTCGCCGCGCAGCGCGTCGCCGAGTCGCACTACTACATGTTTGACGCCCTCCCGATGGTCACCGCGAGCCTCTACGCGGTGAACCTCGCGGAGCGCGCAGGCACCTTCCCGCGGGTCGCGCGGACCTACGCGATGCTCGCGCTCGTCATGGGCTCGATGCGAATGAAGTCGTCGGCGCGGAGCTATTTCGATCGCGCGCGAGAGTGCGCACACGACACGGGTGATCTCTCAAGCGAAGCGTTCGCCTACTACGCCGAGGTCGCGCACTGGATCGGGATGGCCTCGTTCCCCGACGCCGACGCGTTATGCGAGATCGCGCGTGGGCTGGCGACCCGCGCGGAAGACGACCACACCCTCAACATCGTCGAGGTGCTCCTCGGCCACAGCGAGTTCTTCACTGGGCGCAACCGAAGCGCCGCGAGCCGTTACGAAGCGGTGACCACCCGCGCGCGCGCCATCAAAAGCCAACAACAAGAAGCCTGGGGCCTCTATGCCGGCGCTCGCTCACTCGTCCGCGTGGGTCGGTTCGAGGAAGCCGCCGAACAATGCGAGGAGGCGCGCGTTCTGTGTAAAGGGCAGGGTGACGTCGCCTCCGAGATCATCTGTGACGGCGTGTTGGCGGTGGCTCGCCTCGCGCTCGGCGATCCGGCCCGCGCAAAGGCCGCCGCGCGCTCAGCGCTCGATCGGATGGGCAGCAACGTGCCGCTGATCTTCGCGACCGTACCTGGCTACGCCGCGGTCGCGCAGGTCCTGCTCGCGCTCTCTCAAGCCTCACCGAGAGACGACGACCTTCGGCGCTCCGCCGCGAAGGTATGCAAGACGCTCCGGCGCCAGGCGCTCACGTTCCCGCTCGCCGCGCCCGTTGCGCAACTGGTCACGGGTCAGCTCGCGCTCGCCCAAGGGAAAACGCGACGCGCGCGGTCGCGGCTTCAGTCGGCACACAAGCTCGCGGCCAAACACGGAATGCAGTGGGAGCAAGGCGTCTCCGGCTTGTTGCTCGCGCGCATGGGCGACGACGCGCGCGCGAGCGAGGCTCAGGCGCTCCTGAAGGACATCGGCGCGGTTTGGGAAATCGAGCGGTACGGCGCGTCGCGCTGAAGACAAACGAGGATACGAGGAGGGGACATGGCGATCGGTGACTTTGTAGTGTTTGGGGGCGAGCAGGCGTACGCCCCACCGTTTCTCCAGAGCGACACGCGGATGCTCGGGCTCGTGCTCAAAGCGGATCACGGTGTCCTCCAGGGTGTCATCGACACCTTGCTCAACGACCCGACTGGCGGCGCGGTCGACTATCGCGTGATCGGCGAGCACGTCCTCCTGGGGCACGCCGCGATCGCCTCAACGCGGTCCACGCATCCGGCCGATCTCGACAAGGGGTTCACGCCGGAGACAGACGTGGCGTTCTGGATCCCGGTCGCGGCTTACGAGGATGACCAGCCGAAGCGCGTCGTCTGGTTCATGCCGTACGTCTGGGTCGACGTGCCGCCGACGGTGATCACCGGGCGTGAGCTTTATGGGTTTCGAAAAGAGATGTGCTGGGTGGAGTACGAAGGCGTAGCGTTCCGCGCGGACACCATGGTCCTCCCGACGCACACCGAGAGCACCCAGCTAACGCGCAAACCGATCCTCGACGCGCGCCTCACCGGGCCTGAACAAGTCGGGAACATGGTCGAAGACCTCGGCTCGTTGATCGACCTCGTCGATGACTTCATTGACATCGATCAGGACGGCGCGCCGGACGTGGTCGACGCGATCAAGATCGCGGGCCTCTTCATGAAGATGGCGCTCGACAAGGAGATCCCGATGGTCTTCCTCAAGCAGTTCCGCGACTGCGTTGACCCCCAGCTCGCGTGTCATCAAGAGATCCTGGAGTCGCCCGCGACCCTTCAAGCAGCGCCGCGCTTCCGCCTCATGCCGAAGCACCAGGTGACGATCTACGACTACGCGAGCCACCCCATCGCGAGCGATCTTGGATTGGGTCAACCGACGAACGGTTCGCTCACGCTGACCTCGGTCGCGGCGTTTGAAGTCCACATGACGTTCCTCGTGGAGCTGAGCAAACGGATCTGGCGACTCTAAACCGCCCGTTTGAACCACTCGCGCTCGCCTCTCGCGCTCTCCCAAGACGAGAACACACCACGCGCTCGCGGACGCGATATAAGCCGTTCGTGGGTTCGCTTCTCCTCCGCTCGTTGCACATCGCTGGTCGCGCGCTGCTCTCCGTCGCGCACTACATCGGGCTCCGCTTGATCATGAGCGACCCGGATCAGGACAAGATCGAGGCGCTCCGCGGGCGCAAGCTCGCCGATCTGCTGGAGTCGCTCGGCGCGACGTTTATCAAGTTCGGTCAGATCATGAGCACGCGGCCCGACATTCTCCCCCTCGGGATCGTCGACGGTCTGAGGCGTCTTCAGGATCAAGTCCCGCCCGAGGCGTTTGAGGACATCGACGCGGTCGTTCGCGCCGAGCTCGGGGAGACTGCGCGCGAACTCGAGATTACGCCAGAGCCGATCGCGGCCGCGTCAGTTGCGCAGGTCCATCGCGCGACCGATGGAACGCGATCCTACGCGATGAAGATCCAGCGTCCGGGTGTCCGCCAACGCGTCGCGCGGGATCTCGCGCTGCTTCGCATGGGCGCGCGCGTGATCGACCTCCTCCCGAGCATGCAGATGCTCAGCCTCCCCGGCGCGGTGAAACGATTCGCGGACGCGATGCGCGCCCAGCTCGACTTCTCGCTGGAGGCCGCCAACAACGCGCGCTTCGCGGAAAACTTCGCCGCGTTCGACGGCGTGCGCGTTCCCGAGGTCTTCGCCGCGTACTCGTCCGATCGCGTCCTCACGATGGAGCTCATCGACGGCGTCCGCGCGACCGAGCCCGAGCGCGTGGGCGGTGACCGAGCGGCCATCGCGCATCGCGGACTGAACGCGATCCTCCAGATGGTCTTCAAGGACGGCTTCGTCCATGCGGACATGCACCCCGGCAACGTGTTCATCGAGGAGGACGGCACGATCGTCTTCATCGACCTCGGGTTGGTCGCGGAGATCGACGAGGAGATGCTCCGGCCATGGGTCGCGACGTTCAAAGCGCTTTACGATCGCGACGGCAAGCGCGCCGCTGAGCTCTTCTACGGCTTCGCCCCGTTCGTCGGGACCCCGAACTACGCGGCGTACGAGCGTGACGTCCTCGCCCACTTCGATTCTTTCTTAGGCAAGCCCATCGGTGAGCTCGAGGCCAGCATCGTGATCGGCGAGATGATGAACGTGCTGCGTCGCCACTACGTGCAAATCGACCCCGTCTTCACGGTCGTCAACATCGCGATGCTCGTCGCGGAGGGCCTCGGCAAACAGCTCGACCCGGCGCTCGATATGGTCGAGATCGCGGGGCCCCACCTTCTCGAAGCGATGGTCACCGCGCCGCCGGGGAAGCCGCCCTATCGCCAAGCCCCGAGCTGACCGCGTGCTATGAAGAACGTAGCGTGGTGACCCGGGTCCACAAGACGCTCGTCGTCTTCCTCACGAGCGGTTTGATGATCGCGGGCTGTGGCGGCACGGAGAGCTGCGTCGACAGCGACGGCGACGGATTCGGTCCGGGGTGCGCGCTCGGAGAAGACTGCGACGAGAACAACGCGCTCCGAACCAACAACTGCGATCGCGTCGACCCGCCCGATTGCACCGTCGATCCCTTCCTCACGGGATGCGCATGCGCCCCCGGGCAAACACAGTCGTGCTTCCCCGCGACCAGCGCGGGTGAGCCCGGGGTGGGCGCATGTCGCGCTGGCTTCGCGTTTTGCCAGAACGGGTTTTGGGGACTGTGCGATGGACCGGTCGTCTCGCGCCCCGAGCTGTGCAACGACGTGGATGACGACTGCGACGGCACCATCGACGAAGACGTCGTGAGCCCGTGCGGTGCCTGCGCGCCAGGATGCATTGGAGGCGTATGGGGGGAAGGCGACACACCCTTCGATGTGGAGGAGCCACTGGAGGTCACACCCGGCGGTGGGCTCACCCTCGCGCGTTCACTCGAGCTCTCGTCCTTCGTGTACGTCGCCAACAGCGGCGAAGGGACGCTGTCCAAGATCGACCCACGCGTCGCGATGGAGGTCGCGCGCTACAGCACCGGCGGCACAGAGCCGAGCCGTGTCGCCGTCGACTATCTTGGAGACGTGTTCGTGCTGAACCGTGAGTTCGGCGGCGTCTCTTCCGTGACCAAAATCGCGGGAGAAGAAGCGCGCTGCGTCGATCGCGATGACGATGGCGAGATCTCCACCTCGAGCGGACCTGACGTCGTCACTGACGATGAGTGCGTTCTGTTTACGCGTCCCGTTGGGGAGCGCGGCGGCGTCGCGCGCGCGATCGCGATCGATGGCAACCGTGGCCTGGACGACGCCGGCGGAGGCGACCCATGGGTCGGGCTTCACGACGGCGAGACCATCGTCCACCTCAGCGGCGGAACCGGTGAGGAACTGGAGCGGGTCGCGACCCCGGATTTCGCGCCCTACGCCGCTGCGTTCGATCCGCTCGGGACCCTCTACATGATCAGCCGAGAAGGAGAGCTGCTCTCGCTCGACCGCCGCGCGCGACCGCTCGCGCCCACTGTGAAAGAGGTCCCGCTCGCGTGCTTCCTCACCTACGGGCTCGACGTCGACCTCGACGGCCGCGTCGTGATGAGCGGCTTCTCGTGCGATCGCGTGACCACCTATGATCCCCTGACGGAGCGCTTCCGATCCATCGAGAGCCCAGGGAGCCCCCGCGGCCTCGCGATCGCGGAGCCCTTTTTCTATACGGCTCACACCGACGGACGTCTCTCGCGGATCTCAATCGATCCGCTCGAGGTCCTCAACACCGTCAGCCTCGAGAGCGTCGTCCGACCCACTGAGAGCATCGGCGTCGGCGTCGATGCGTTTGGCGACGTTTGGATCGCGAGCAGCGTCACTGGCGACGAGGCGATCCGAAACGGGGTCGCCACTCGCGTCGATGGCGAGACCCTCGAGGTAACCGCGCAGGTCCCCGTCGGTCTCGCGCCTCACACCCAGGGCGACCTCTCCGGCGCGAAGCTCAGCGGCGGGTACTTCGAGCGTGGGGTCACGACGCAGGTCTTCAGCGGATGCGGCGCGATGACGGACTGGCGACGGGTCCACCTGGCCGCGGTGTTCGGCGTGGGCTCAAGCGTCCTCATCGAGGCGCGCCACGCCGCGAGCGAAGCCGCGCTCACCGGCGACTTCACCCGCATCGGCGTCGCGCCCGAAGGCGACTCGCCCTTCCCGCTCTCGTTTCCAATGGGCGGCGTCCTCGAGGTCCGCCTCACGTTGGAAACCGAAGCCTTCGACGGCGCGCCGTTGATCGACCGCGTCGGCGTCGAGTGGCTCTGCGGCGGCCCTGAGTAGAGC
>CALJDU010000063.1 GCA_938024995.1 uncultured bacterium | reverse complement strand
CAGAACGGCGAGCGCCCGGGTCTTGGTCGTGAAGCCGAGCACGCGCGAGACCGCGCGGGTGTGGGCCAGCAAGGAAGCGTGACTGATCATCGCGCCGCGCGGCGCGGCGGTGGTGCCGGAGGTGTACAAGATCATCGCGGGAGGATCCGCTCCGCGCTTGTCCGGGGAGTCGTCGCGCCGGGCGGAAGCTGCGTCGACGGCCGCGTCGAGCATGGTCAGCGGGACATCGCTCCCGAGTCGCACGGTACACCTCGCGTGTTCAATGCGCGTCTCCCGGCTCTCCCCGCTGGCGCCTCTTGGGATGGGGACCACCGTCGCGCCGCATAAGGCGGTCGCGAACCACGCCGTGATGAAGCGGACCGGATCCAGGTCGTTCTCCAGCGCGACGCGTGCCCCGGCGCCGACCCCGAGCGACTGAAGCGCAGCGACGGCCGCGTGGACGCGTCCGCGTAGCGCGCCGTACGTCACCCTATGGTCGCCGGAAATGAGCGCGACGCGATCGCTCGGCCAGGGGTCGAGGATGGAAGCGATGTTGTCGTTGACGTGGGTCATGTTGTCACCGTGTCATCGTGTCACCGGGTCACCGTGTCACCGGGTCACCGGGTCACCGTGTCACCGTGTCACCGGGTCACCGGGTCACCGGGTCACCGGGTCACCGGGTCACCGGTACAGACCCGGTGCCCCGCGAACCTTCTGTGAAAGCGCCGCGGTGATCGCGCCGAGCTCACTCAGGACCGCGTCTCGTATGTCACGGGGGAGGAGACCGTCGATCAACAAAGTGACGCTCTTCTCATTGGCGGACAGCTCTCCACGCATCCCGAGCTCCGTGAACGCGCGCGCGATGTCGTCGGACCAGAGCGCTTTGATCGCCGCGCGTTCAGGCTTGCTCACTGTGGCGACCAGTTCGTAGTTGTAGTCATCAAGGAGCGGGATCGGAATCGCGTTTCGGCTGCTCAGGATGCGCTTCTTCGGGGTCAGGCTGAACGTTGCGGGTAAGGTCGCCGAGGGCAACGCGACGAGCTCCGTCGACCACAACCCATCCCCCCGGTAGATCGCGGTGGCGTGTGTGGAACAGCGCTGCCGAACGGTCGAGAACCGCAGCGCGCTTTCATCCAGCTGTTCCTGATCGTCACGCGGTCGCCAATCGTCGATCACGGCTTGCTCATGGGCAAGGGTTCCCATCCCGAGACGTGCCGCGTCGACCAGCTGTGCTGCGCGCACCAGCTGCTTGAGCTCTTCGATGAGCTTCGTCGCTCTGGAGATCGGTCCGACGTTCGTGAGCAGGATGCGCTCGTCCGTGCAATCGGTGAACTGTCCCTGGATCGTCACCAAAAATGCGCGAACACGCGGCGAGAGCAGCCGACGGGCATCGGCTTCGTTGTCCGCGCCGACCTTGTGCTTTTCGTGGAAGCGTCGGTCTCCTGTCCCGACGGTGACGCGGCCGCGCTTCTCCAGATGCTTTGCGCCGATGAAGATGCCGATCCGGAGCGGACGACGGAAGTGCACCATTAGGTCGTGAACCACGTTGTCGCCGACCGACCGCGTCTTCACGCTGACCAACCGCCCATCGAGCTTCGCGGACAAGTTCGTCATCGTGCCTTCCCCTTCTCGCGTCCACTGGATCCACGAGGAGGTTTGGTCGATGAACTCATCGACGGCTCGCTGCGACTTTCGGTTCGTGTAGATCCCCAAGCCCCAGATCCCGACGAGCGTCGCGACGCTCCCGATCGCGGTGCCGATGCCCATTAGCTCGCTCCTGACTCGGACAAACAGATCATCGGTAGAGACCTCCGGCGCCGCGAAGCTGCTCCGAGAGCGCGGCCGTCATGGCGACCAGAGCGCTCAGCTCTTTGTCGAGAGCGTCGCGCCGGAGACGTCCGTCGAGCGTCAACGTGAAGCGTTCTTGATCGGCGGAGAAGTGTCCGCGCTGCGTGACCTCTCTCAACATCTCTTTAGTGGTTTCCGTGAAGAGCGCGTCGATGGCGCGGCGTTGGTGTTGGGTCGCGTCCTTGGCGAGCAGTTCGTAGCCTTCCACGAGATCAAAGGCGACGGCTCCGGTGGTCGGCCAGAGACGTATCTTGGGTTGAATCTGGAACGCGGGAAGCGTCACGGAGGGCTCGGCTTCGAGGATCGTCTGCCACTGGTCGCGCCCGAGATAGCGCGCGGTCGCGTGTGCCGGACAACGGCGCCGCACCGTCGTGAGCTTGAGCTGTTCCGGATCAAGGCGCTCTTGGTCGTCGCGCGCCCTCCACTCGTGGAGAACCGCGGCCTCGTGCGGCAACGTTCCCATCTCGGTTCTCGACTCCTCAAGGAGCTTGGCGACTTCAACGAACCGCTTCAGCACGTCGATGATGTGACTCGCGTTTTTCGCGAAGCCGAGCGTGGTGAGCTTGATGTGGTCGTCTGTGCATTCGGTGATGTCACGTTCGAGGTGGCCCAGACGTGAACGCAGCGGTGCGCGCAGGAGACGCCTCGCGTCCTCTTCGTTGTCGGCCACGACGCGAAGCAGCTTGTGGAAGCGCCGATCTCCCGTGCCGACGGTGACGCCCTTTCGACCGCTCGCCGATTTCGGGGTGAGATGAAGCCCGAGGCGAAGCGGGCGACGGAAGGTCACCACGATGTCATGAAAGGAGCTCTCACCGGCCGTCACGTTTTCGACCCGCACGTCGTGCCCATCGACCGTTCCAGTGAGCCGCGCGAGCTTTCCTTCTTCGCGCGTCCACGTGATCCAGTCCTCGGTGCGGCGGACGAGATCGGCGAACGCGCGATCGGTTCTCTTGTTGAGGTAGACCCCGAGACCCCACGAGCCCACGATGGTGACCGCGCCCGCGACGACGCCCCCGATCCCCACTAGCGGTACGCCGAGCCGCGGCGTCCGGAGCGCGTGGCGATCACGGCGGCGATGTTCTGTACGCGACTCAGCGCGGAGTCGAGCGTGGGTTCATCGACGCTCCCGCTGAGCTCGGCGGTGATGCTCCGCTCGCTGATGACAATCTTCGATGCGCGGCTACCGAGCCCCACGAGGTTCTGTCGGAGGTCGTCGGTGACCAGCGTCGTGATCGCCTCGTGGGTGCCGTGGACCTTGAACAGCTCGTCGAACCGAGCGACGCGACCGTCGACGCCCTGACGCATCCGAACCGTGAACCACGAGTCGATGGGATGGTCGAAGCGCGCGGTGATGACCGCCTTGAACTCCTCGCGCTCGCAGCGGACTAGCTTCGTTTCAATCGTAGCGCCCCCGTGATGTCCCTCGGCGCGAAGCGCTCCCGTGTTGAATCGGTAACCACGCATGTGGAACACGGGGCTCCACTCTTCGATGACGCGTGCTTCGTATGTCCGCGGAGGCATTTCTCGACGCGCCGACAGGAGCGTCTTCGCGATGGTCGCGGCGTTGTCGAGCGCGGTCTGGAGAACGTCGAGGTCCTGGACTCGACCGTTGAAGCGATAGCGCACCGCGTCGTCGGTGATCTCGATGGGAGCGAAGCGCCGCGTCTCAAGAAGAGCGTCTCGAACCCGGTCGTTCAAGAGCTCCCGAAGGTCACCCTGATTGTCGGCGGTCGCGTCGAAACGCTCGTCGAACGCGCCGTCACCGGTGCTCGCGCCTTGACCGTGCGCGATAGAGACGCCCATCCGGAGCGACGGGACGAGGAGGGCCTCGCAGGTCGTGTGTTCGCACGGGGCGCTTTCTCTGGTCGTGTCGACCTCCATCAATACGTGGACCACGACGTCGTGAATCACCCCGCGCATTCGCCTGAACGGTGAGCGGGCGGTGAGCCCGAGTCCTTCGGCGATAGCGCGGCGACGCTCCGCGCCGTGTCCGCTCAGCTTGGTGCAGGCCGCCCACGAACCACAGAACAGGAGGCTCATGGTGACGGTGCCGGTGAGGACGCTGAGTAGGATCAAGGAGCGCTCCAGGGTCGCGCGAGAAGTCAGAACACGTTTGTCGACCGTTGCGGGCCAACTCCAGTCAGCTTAGCAGCCTCCAGGAATCGCGCAGCTATCGATACTCGGATCCGCCTGGCCGCGAGCGATCGGAGAGCGTCGCCGCGACCGTCGCGATCTTGTTTAGGGATCGCCCGAGCGTCGCGGCGTCGCGCACGACGGACTTAACACGCGCCGTGATCTCCGTTTCGGTGAGCTTGAAGAAGGTCGACCCGCGATCGATGTCGAGGAGCGCGTTGGGGATGGGCGGCGCCAAGAGCGCGCGGACTTCTCCTTCGGGCGCTCCGCGTATGAGCATTTTCGTGTCGAACGGCTCGTGCCCAATCACGACGTCCTGATAGCCAAAGAGCTTGAGGAAGTCGGCGCCAAAGTGCTTGGGGCCAAGCTCGAGCGTCGCGCTCAGGGGTCGTCGATAGCGCGCGGCGAACACCGTCTCGAAACCCCGCTCGGTGTAGTCGACAGCAATGCGGGTCTCGCAGGCATCGAGCTGCCCCGTCATCGTGAGGGCGCGTTCATCAAGGATCGGGTGATCGATCTGCGCGGAGAGTGCGCGAAGCGCTTCTACGAACTCCGCTTCGTAGGGCTCGACCGGGACACGCAGCCGGGCCTCGGCGATCACGCTCGTCAAGGCGAGCGCATGTTGGAGCGACTGCTCGACCGGGAACCTCTCCAGGCGATCACCGTCGAAGCGAAAGCGAACCGACTGATCGGTCACGAGGACCTGGCTGTGAAACGTCTCTGCGTGGTGGAGCTCGCGCGCGACGCTTCGGTCGCGAGTGATCGCGCTCGCGTCGAAGCTGCTCTTGACCCCGAACCGCTCCCCGAGCGGAGTCTCGAAGTTGCCCATGCGCGTCCCGGGGAGCTTCCCCAAAACGAGACCGAGCGGCGGGAAGGTCCGGATCGTGAGCCCAAGGCGAAGCGGCGCACGGAAGAAGACGAACACGTCCGTGAACTCCATCCTGCGCTGATCGATGGAGACGCGCGCGCCGCGATAGGTGCCCTCGATCGCGTTGCCCTTGGCGCGCAAGCCGAGCGCCAGTCCGCACGCTTCCCGTGCGGACTGGCGCGCCTTCTTCCCGCCGTCGAGGAGCACGGAGCTAGCGGTAGCCTGACCCGCTCGGGCGCGAACGGTCTGAGAGCGTCGCCGCGACCGACGCGATCTTGTTGAGGGACCGCTCGAGCGCGACCTCGTCGGTCATGAGCGAGCCGACATGCGCGAGGACCCCGCTCGCGTCCAGCTTGAGATGCTTGGACCCCTGCGCGATCTCGACCATCGCGCTCGTGAGCGGCGGAGCGAGCAGGGCGCGGACGGCGTCCTTGGGCTCGCCTTTGACCAAGAAGATGTCATCAAACGCCTTGTCACCGATCACGATGTCTTGATAGCCGAAGAGCTTGAGAAACGATGCGCCGAAGTGTTCGCGCGCGAGCACGAGCTTCGCGTTGAGGGGCCGTCGAAAGCGCGCGCGAAAGACCGTCTCGAACTTCCCGAGCCGGTAGTCGACCCACACGCGGCACTCGCAGGTTCGGACGGATCCCGCCAACGTGAGCGAGCGCTCCTCCACCGTCAGCCCGTTCCCATGCGCGACGTGTTTCATCGCCTTGCTCACAGCGTCCTCGTAGGGCTCGCGCGGAAGCTCCCAACGCGCGTTCGCGATGACCTTCACCAGCTCGGCAAGGTGCGTAAGCGCGTCGGCCAGCGGAAGCCGAGCGAGGCCGTGTCCTGGAAAGCGAAATCGCGCGCCGCGGTCTGAGACGCGCAGGCGGGAGTGAAATGCCTCGGCGCGCAGGAGGGCGTGGCGAACCGTCGCGTCGCCGATCAGCGCGTCCGCGTTGAAGTCGCTCTTCACGGAGAAGCGCTCGTCCACCGCGGCGTTTTCCTCGCCATCGTTCATGCCGAAGACCCCGCGGAGCGCGGCGCCCAGTCGAAGCGTCCTCACGATGGTCAAGCCAAGACGTAGAGGAACGACGAACTCGGCGCGGACCTCGGTGTAGGAGGAGCGGTTGTCTCCGCTGCCTTCCGTAATCGGTTTGATGTGCACGGGGACACCCGCGCGCGTGCCCTGGATGACGTGCCCGTCGACCTCAAGACCCAGCTCCTGCGCGACGCGCGCGCGTTCTTCTCTTCGGCCGCCGAACAACACGACGGCAGGCTACCAACTCTTCGGAGATCGAGGCCAGCCGTGACTCAAGAGCGCCTCTGCTAGCAGGCTGCTAGACGCGCTCCAGGCGTTGTCCCGACAAGCGGTGGAAGCGAACCGTCAACAAGATGGCGACCGCGATGAGTCCAGTGGTGATCCCCCACCAGAGCCCGCGCTCTTCGAGCCCGAGGCTGAACGCGAGTCCTAGCCCGATGGGTAAGCCGATGACGTAGTGGCCCACGACGTTCGCCGCGAAGGTGACCTTGGTGTCCCCCGCCCCGCGAAGCGCGCCGGCCGCGATCGCCTGCGCGCCGTCACCCAGTTGGAACACCGCGGCGATGATGATGAGCGGGATCGCCGACGCGATGACCTCGGGGGCGTCCGTAAACAAGCCCGCCAGCGGGGCGCCCGCGAGCGCGAAAATGATCGAGGTAATGACCGTAAACACGCCGCCGACGAAGAGCGCCGTAAACCCTGCGGTCCGCGCGCGATCCGTATCGCCTTCGCCGATCGCGCGACCGACACGAACCGCCGCCGCCGCCCCGATCGCGAGGCTGACCTGAAACGCGATGCTGGCGCACGTGAGGGCGACATGGTGAGCGGCCAGGGCGCGCGAGCCAAACCAGCCGATCGCGACGGTGACGATGGTGAACGCGCCGACCTCCGCGAAGAGCTGTCCGGCGAGCGGCGCACCGATCGTGAGCGCGCGCTTCATCTGATCGAGCTGGGGTCGCGCGTAGGTACTGAGCGGCGCTGCGTCGACCAGCATGATGGACGCCATCACCAGGCCAGACACCCCGAAGCTCAAGCCCGCGCCGAAGACGCCCATCGCGGGGATCCCGAGCGGCGGGTATCCGTATGTGAACGCGATACAGACCGGGACGTTGACGACGTTGCTCACGACCGCGGCCAGCAAGAGCGAGCCGATCCGTTCGCGGGCTTGCAGGTAGCTCCGCGCGGCGGCGGTCAACAGAAAGGGAAAGAGCGAGAGCACGCGTGCGTAGAGGTATTGCCGCGTGTCCGAGATGCTCTCCGGATCGACGCCGAACCAGGGCAAGAGCTGCGCGACGATCACGACCAGCAGGAAGAGCGGCGCGCTGACGAAGAGCGCCAACCAGCACACCTGCCAGAAGAGACTCTGCGCTTCCTCTTCTTCACCGGCACCGATCGCTTGCGAGATAAGCGGGTCGAACCCCATCACCAAGCCGAGCCCGATCACGGTGACGCCGAAGTAGAGCGCGTTGCCGAGGCCTACGGCGCTGAGCGGAACTTCGCCGAGTCGTCCCACCACCGCGGTCGTCACCGCACCGATGCTGGTGTAGCTCAGCTGCAGCACCGCGAGAGGCGCGGTCAGTCGCAAGAGCGGGCGTAGCTCGGTGAGCGTCACGGCGGAGTGGTCGCACTATTGGGCGCTGAGCGCACCTGCTACGTTTTACGGCGTGACGCGGTCGATGACGTTGGGTGATCTCGCGACCGCCTGCATCACGGACCCCGGAGCGCGGGAAGAGCTGTTAGCGCGCGTCATCGCCGGCGAGCGGCTGAGCGACCCGGAACGGGAAGATGTTCTCGTGGCGGCGGAGAACGAAAGTCACGTCCAGCACCTCTCCGCGACCGAAGCGCTCGTGCCAGCGCGCGCTGTCGGCGGTAACCCACTCTTATGCGGGGGCGCTCCCGATCGCCATCGCCTTCCCGTTGGTCGCCTGCCTCGACGGTCCCTTTCGCGAGACCGCAGGAGCAGCGGTCACGCGGCTCGCGAAACAAGCGCCCCAACACGTCTTGGAGGCGCTGCGGTCTGCGCCCTCGTCTCCCGCGCGCGTCGCCGTCCTCGCCGCCGTCCTCGCCGCCCTCTGATCAGGTACTCTCGGCGCGATGATCACTCCGCCCGATAGCACTCGCCCGGTTCGTGACGCCCATCGCTTCGACGAAGAAGCGCTCGGTGCCTATCTCGCGAAGGAGCTCGGCACCAACCCGACCGTCACCGTGCGTCAGTTTCGCGGAGGTCAGTCGAACCCCACGTTTTGGGTCTCGGACGGCGAGCGCACGTTCGTGCTCCGCAAAAAGCCGCCGGGTAAGCTCCTGCCTTCGGCGCACGCGGTAGAGCGCGAGTACCGCGTGATGAACGCGCTCGCCGACACCGACGTTCCCGTCGCGAAGGCGCACTTGCTCTGCGAAGACGTCGCGCTCATCGGCACACCGTTCTTCGTGATGGATCACGTGGTCGGTCGCGTGTTCTGGAACGTCCAGCTTCCCGATTGCGACCCGGGCGAGCGCGCCGCCATCTATGAAGAGCTCGCCCGCGTCTTGGCCGCGCTCCATCGCGTGAACCCGGATGAGGTCGGACTCAGCAACTACGGGCGACCGAGCGGTTACGTCGCGCGTCAGGTCCAGCGATGGACGAAGCAGTACCGCGCGAGCGAGACGCGGACGATCGAAGGCATGGAGAAGCTGATCACGTGGCTTCCCGAGAACCTACCGCAGGACGAATCGGTCGCGATCGCGCATGGCGACTTTCGTCTCGACAACATCATCTTCCATCCCACCGAAGCGCGCGCGCTCGCCGTGATCGACTGGGAGCTGTCCACGCTCGGTCACCCGCTCGCGGATCTCGCCTACACCTGCATGCTCTATGACGTCGCGCTGCCCAACGTGGGCGGTCTCCTCGGGGTCGACTTCGCGGCGACCGGGATCCCCCAGGAGCAGGTGTTTGTCGATCGCTACCGCGCGCTCAGCGGACGAGAAGAAATCGCCGATTGGGAGACCTTCAAAGCGTTCTCGCTGTTTCGCTTGGCAGCGATCGCGCAAGGCGTCTTTCGTCGCTCGCAGCTGGGGAACGCGAGCAGCGATCAGGCGTCGCAGTTCGGGGCCGCGGTCGACACGCTCTCGACGATCGCGTGCCGGCTCGTGTCGCTCGAGTAGGCTCGCGGGAACGTGAGACCGGAGGCGCGTAGATCACCGCGCACGCGCGACGGAAGCCGGGCGCGTGGTGTTCAAAGCCTGTTCAAGACCTGCGCACAGACGCGTTCATTCTGCGGTGCACCTGCTCCCAAAGGCTGAGCGACCGGCTCCTCCCTCGCCGAGGGGATGAAGGAGGAGCGTGATCGACGTTAGGTTACGCGCATGACCGCACAGAGCTTTCCCTGTTCGCAATGTGGCGCGCCCGAAATGGCGTTCGATCCGACCGCGCAGATGTTGCGCTGTCCGTATTGTGAGAACACGGCTCCGGTCCCCGCGCAGGCGCAGATGGTCGCACCGGTCGAGCGCGCGGTGGGTCACGGCATCCAGGCGAACGCGCAGGGCTTCGGTGGCCAGATCGTGACCGCCGAGTGCGGGACCTGTGGTGCGCGTGTTTCCTTCGGTGGCGTCGAGATTAGCAAGCACTGCGACTTCTGCGGATCGACCCACGTTCAACAGCAGAGCGCGAACGCGAGCCTGATTCGTCCCGAGTCCATCGTCCCGTTCCAGGTCGAACCGCGCACCGCGCAAGCGCAGTTCAAGCAGTGGCTCGGAAAGCTCTGGTTCCGACCCAGCTCGCTCAAGCAGATGGCGGTCATGGGTGAGATCCGCGGCGTCTACATCCCGTACTGGACGTTCGACGCGCGGGTCGCGTCACAGTGGCAAGCGGAGCGCGGGCATCACTACTACGAAGAGACCATGCGTCTCGAGAAGGACGCCTCGGGCAAGCAGGTGAAGCGTAAGCACCGTGAACGCAAGACGCGCTGGGAGCACGCCTCCGGTCACCGCCAAGATCACTTTGATGATCAGCTGGTCGCCGCGTCCAAGGGCCTGCCCGAGAAGATCGCGAAGAAGCTCAAGACGTTCAACACGGCGCAGCTCGTTCCGTACTCGCCGGAGTTCCTCGCGGGCTGGGCGGCCGAGGAGTACGCGGTCTCGATCGAGGCGGCGCTTCAGGAAGCCAAAAAGCAGATGGACCGCGAGGTCGAGAAGGGCTGCGAGAGCGACGTCGGCGGGGACACGGTGCGCGGCCTCTCGGTGCGCTCCCAGTATTCGCACGAGACCTACAAGCACATCCTGTTGCCGCTCTTCATCGCGACCTACCGTTTCAACCAGAAGCCGTACCGCTTCTTGGTCAACGGACAGACCGGGGAAGTGCAGGGCGAGGCCCCCTACAGCGCTATCAAGATCGCGCTCTTCGTGATGCTCATGATGTTCTTGATTGGGGGATGTTTGCTCTGCATGACCGGCGCCCTGACGAGTGGCTAGGAAACGGGCCGCAACAATAAGCGAATGAGCGCGAAGGCCGCCGCAACCTGCTAGGCTTCGCGCCGATGCGGGTCGACGTTGCGGTGTCAGGTTCAGAGGGAGACTGGATCCTCCGCGCGCTCACGGATGCCGGCTTCCTGACGAGCGCTCGGAGCGCACGTGACGTGGAAGAACACGGGTCCGACGCGGCCTTGCTCGTCATCGCGCTCGACGCACACACCGAGGCCGCGATCGCCAGCGCCAGAACCCGCGCGCCTGACCTCCACGTGGTCTTGGTGGAAGGCGAGCGCGACGATCCTCGCGGGATCGAAGCCGACCTCTACTACCCCAAGCCGATCTCGATCGTGCGCCTCCTTCGAAGCGTCGAGACGCTCTTGCGACCCGAGGGCGAAGACGCGCTCGAGCCCTCGGTCGTTCGGAAGCTCGAGCGACCGGACGCGACCGTGCAGCTTGAGGAGGTGGACGACAGCGAACTGGAAGAGCTCTTCGACCCGAGCGACCCACGGCTTCGCGGATGGTCGCCCGGTCGAACGATGCAGCTGACCAGCGCCGGACCGATCAGCGAGCCCGCGCGCCGCGGCGGAAACGACGCCGATGCGGACAAGAGCGATGCGGACAAGAGCGAGCCGGGCGTCAGCCCCCCCGAGGTCAGCGCGGTCATCCTCGCGAAGAACGCGCCGCCGAGTGGAGAGCGCGCGCCCGCCGACGACGTGGAAGAGCGACCACAGACCGCGACCCCGGAAGGCGCGATTCGTTTTTCGGGAACGCTCTCCGCGTTGCTCGCGGCCGCAGACCGCCGGATTTTCCCAGACCACCCACGGCTCGATCTCTTGTTCCCCGTGGGCGAGCACGCCGCGACCAGCCTGGTACCGGACGAGATCCTCTCCGAGGTGAGTCAGCCCATCGAGCAAGTGGAGCCCGACGTCCTCGAGCGGACCTTTTTTGGCGAGCCGCCGAGCGAAGCGTTCGCGATTACCGATGAGCGACCGAGCACCGAGAACCCGCAGCAGACCACGATGCCGCGCCCCGTGCTCTCGCGCCCGGGGTCTCGCGCTTCCGTTCCGCTCCACACGCCCGCGACCCGTAGTCGGCACCTGCTCGATATCGCGCCTGACGGAATGCTCGCGCGCGCCGGCGGAGTCGCGCTTCTGTGGAAGCTCGCCGATCACCGCGTCCCCACGAACCTCACCTTGTCCATTCCAGGCGGCGCCACCATCACGCTCGGCTTGGTCGGTGACCGTGTCACCGCGTTTGAAGGTCCGGCCGCGGCGCGGGTCACGCGCCAGCTCATGCGGGAAGGGCGCATCGCGCGGGTCGAGCGTGACGAGACCGCCGCGCAAGATCTCCTCGATCGCTACGTCGCGGCCGGGACCCTTGGACGCTTCGAGGTGGATCGCGCGCTCCGGCTCGCGCGCGAGTCCCTGCTCTTCGCCGCCGTCGTCGCGCCGGAAGCGCGTTACGAGTTTGACACCGCCGGCGCGCGAGAGACCTGGGCTCGGTCGGAGCACTCGAGCGTCGTCCACGGTTCGGTCTACGCGATGGTCACAGAAGCCGCCCGTCGCTCACTGTCAGCCGACGACGTTCGCGGTCTCTTACCGCCTGGCGTGTTGGTGCTCGGTCAGCGCGCCGACGCGCGCTTCGCCGACGCGCGCCTGGAACCCGAACTGATCAGCGCGATCAAGCAAGGCGTGGGTCTCACGGTCGACGCTTTCGTCGAGCTCCTCCCGCCGGCGTTCGGACTGCCCGGTGCGCTCTTCGTCATGCACGAAGTGGACGGCGTGCGCGTTGAGGACGCCGGCGCGGGCGCGGAACAAGCGCTCCCGTCGCTCGACGCTGCCCGCCGACGCATCTTGGCGGTTCATGCGCTCTGCGAAGAAGGCGACTACTTCGCGATTCTCGGCGTCGCGCGAACCGCGGGGCGACGCGAGATCGGCGCGGCGTATCGCGCGAGGACTCAAGAGCTCTCCGTGCCCGCGCGCGTGCTCGGCCTCCAAGAACTGGAAGACCTGCGCCTCGAAGCGCTCCGGGCCGTCGAAGATGCGTACGACGTGCTCAAGCGCGACCCGCTCCGGCAGGCGTACGCGAACGCGCTGTTCGTTTAGGGTCTTTCTTTCGAAGACCCTCCGGCCTCAACAAACCGGCACAAAAAAGACCCCATTGGAATTGCGGCGATCGCCCTAGAGCACTACATATCGGTTCGTTATGGCCATCCGCCCCATCCTGCATTTCCCCGACGAGCGACTCCGCATCCCAGGAGCCACCGTCACCGCGTTTGACGACGAACTTCGGCAGTTGGTCGAAGACATGGCCGAGACCATGTACGCCGCGCCCGGCGTCGGCCTCGCCGCGCCGCAGATCGGCGTGAGTAAGAAGCTCTTCATCATCGACATCGCGACCGGCCCGGACGAGCCCAGCGAGCTTCGCGTTTTCATCAACATCGAGTTCCTCGA
>CALJDU010000062.1 GCA_938024995.1 uncultured bacterium | reverse complement strand
GCGCCGTTCATTCCGTCCGCGCCATTCATGCCGTCCGCGCCGTTCATGCCGTCCATCCCGTCCATGCCATCGGCGCCACTTCGGATCACGACATCGTCGCTCCCCGGACACGAAAGCGTCGTCGAACCGTCAGCGTTGGTTCGGGTGGTGCAAGGATCGGCCGCGCAGCCCGCGACAACCAAAATCACGCTCATCGCGCTCATCCCAACAATGCTCTTCATCTCAAAACTCCCATCACGTGTAAAAAGTGCGCCGAACGCTAGCAGGAGCGCGCGCGCTTGAACTCACACACTTGGGGTGTCGAGCGTTAGCCGACGAGCCGGTTAGGCGAAGCTCTCGTGGTACGCCATGTCTTCCACGCCCAGCGCTTCCGGCGTCGGCTTCAGCGCCTTGAACGTGTCCAGCATGACCGCGAGCTCGGTTGTCTCGCGGTGCCCGATGCTCGCTTCGTAGCTCCCCGGATGCGGCCCGTGCGCGATGCCCATCGGGTGATGGCTCACGCTGCCGGGACCGACGCCTTTACGCGAGGTGAAGTTGCCGCGGCAGTAAAAGAGGATCTCGTCGCAGTCCACGCTGCTGTGCGGATACGGACACGGGATCGAGTCGGGATGAAAGTCGACCGCGCGCGGGACGAAGCTACAGATGAGCGCGCCGCGGGCCTTGAACGTGCCGTGCCAGTCCGGAGGCAGGTGCACCAAACCCGCGCGCGGTTGAAAGTTCAAGATCGGGAACGCCCAAGGGTAAACCGTTCCGTCGAAGCCGACGACGTCGAGCGGTGAGTGGTCGTAGCGGAAGCCGTGAAAGTTCGCGCCCTCCCCGAGCGCGCGCTTCACCACGACCTCGCGGATCCCTTCGTCGCGGGGCGACGCAAACGTCGGCCGACGAAAGTCACGATGACAGTACGGCGCGTCCATGCGGAGCTGCCCGGTCTCGTTGCGCCACTGATCGAGCAGCCCCATCGAGACGCCTTCGACGTGGAGCCAGTACTGCGGCCCGTCGACGATAAAACGATGAAGCACGCCCTTGGGCACGAAGACGTAGTCGTCCTTTTCGAAACGCACGTCGCCGAAGATCGAGCGCAAGGTGCCGCCGCCTTCGAAGATGTAGATCAGGTCATCCGCGTCGCCGTTGACGAAGTAGACCGGGTCGTCCGCGTCCGGGTAGCTCACCGAGATCGTGACGTCGTCATTGAAGACAAGCGGAACGCGGCCGTCGATCGGAGGCCCGCCGGCATGCTGCGCTTTGAGATCCCCGCTGAGGTAGTGACGCTTCCGAAGCGGGCGCGGGTCGGTCTCGCGCGGGAGCCGGAACCCGTGACGGAGGTCAACCGGTCGCTGCGTCTGCGGACGGTTCGCGTGATAGGAAATCGTGTACGCGCCGTCGAAGCCTTTGCGGGTCAGGCACTGCTCTCGATAGAGCTTCCCGTCGTCGCTTCGATGCGCGATGTGATGCTTGGGCGGGATCGAACCGCGCGCGATCCGGTCGAGCATTACGACTCCATTTCCTAGATGCGACCTTGGGCGACCTGCTGCCGCTCGATGCTCTCGAAGAGCGCGCGGAAGTTCCCGCCGCCGAAACCCTTGTCGCCCTTGCGCTGGATGACCTCGTAGAAGAACGGCCCCGCTTCCATCTCGTCATGCGTCGCCGCGGAGTCCTGTAGAAAAATCTGGAGGAGGTAAGAGCGCTCGCCCTTCCCGTCGACCAGGATCTCGAGCTCCTTAAGGGTCGCGATGTCCTCGTCGATCGAACCGATGCCGAGCTCATCGATGCGCCCCGGGAGCATGTCGTAGTACGCGCTCGGCGTCGGGAAGAACTTCACCTCACGCTCGCGAAGACCACGCACCGCCGGGATGATGTCTTTGACCGCGATCGCGGCATGCTGAATGCCGTCGCCGCGGAGATCCTCCACGAAGACATTGATCTGCGAGTTCTGAAAGTACGGGCGGAAGGGCTCGTTATTCGCGAACTTCACACCGCTGCTCGGGTCCCACATCACGGTCGACCGGAGACCTGACCCTTCGGCCGCGTCGGGCGCGACGTCATTCGTGTGGAACTCGATGCCCCAGTACTCCTCGAAGCCCATCACGTGCTTCATCCAGAGCAGCGCGGGAGACATCGTCTCGAAGTTGGAGGTGACGTGATCAAAGTGGGAGAAGCCGAACGGGTTGTTCCCGCCTTTGGGCTCCGCGTGCGGCACCAGGCCGGGAAACACGCGCGGGTAGTCGCGGCGCTCGACGAAACGAAAGGTGCTGCTCCCGAAAGGAGTGGTGATCGAGAAGGTGCGGAGCGTCCCGCCGTTCTCTTCGTAGGTCGCGATCTCATCGATGGGCGTGCCGCCGCGCGCGTCGAGAAGCGCGAACGTCTTCTCGATGTCTTCGACCTCGAAGATGACGGTACCCACTCCGTCCGGGTGCCGGTTCAGCCAGCGCGCCGCTCGTCCACCCTTGCCGAAGGGCGACGAGCACAGGACGCGACAACCGTCCGCCTCGAAGAGGACAGACTTCTGACGACGACGACGATCGAGGGCCGGGTCGCTGACGCCGATCTCCGCGAAGCCCAAGCTCTGCGTGTAGAAGCGGCGGCTCCGCTCGATGTCGTGAACGTAGTAGTGCAGCGCCTCAAGTTTCTTGATGCCGAGTGATTCCACTTTGCTCATCTCGTGACTCCTTCGTTCATTTGTTTTTGCGCGTCGGGTTGCTGATCGGGATGGGCGGAGGCAAAGGCGTCGAGCTTGGCGCACCGGGCGTCGATCGCGCTGATGTTTGGAAACGCGGAGAGATCCACGTCGAACCGGCGCGCATTGTAGACCTGCGGCACCAAGCAAAGATCGGCGACGCTCACGCGGTCCCCGATGCAGTACGCGCCCGAGCTCTTCTCGAGCGCGCGTTCGACGGCGACGAACCCGCGCGTGATGACGTCCTTGCCCCACGCCGCCCGATCGCCGCCGAGCGACTCGATGTACTGCAGCACCGACAAGTTCTGGAGCGGCTGAATCCCGCTGTTGATGATCTCCGCGATCTCTAGCGCGCGGGCACCGTCACGACCTTGCGGGAAGAGCGCCGGCTCGGGGACCACGTGTTCGAGGTACCGGAGGATGGCGAGCGACTGGGTCATCGCGAACTCAGGGCCCACCTCAAGGAGCGGGACCTGCTTCATCGCGCTCTGCGCCGCGAAGGCATCGCCGCGCTGCTCCGCGTCGAGCAAGTTCACCGGGACGTACTCGTATTCAAGATCCTTGAGCGCGAGACCGATGCGGACTCGCCACGAGCATGAGCTCCGCCAGTACGAGTGAAGCTTCACGCCCATTGCATGCCCAACCCAAAGACCATGGTCAGGGGATAGTTCACGTGGGCAGCGCGCTCACTGAGTCTCATCACTCGGGACAGGCCCGCGGACGCGGTCGTCCGGAAAAAGCGTCGATCTCACGTCCAGGCCGTGTTCTCAGGACTCCCTCAGGACCCCGCGACGTCGCTCGTGTTCCGCGCCGCGCCGCGTCGATTCGAGGCGGCCCCATGACGCAGGCGTGCCATACTCTGGGCGGTGCGCCCTCGGGACAGAGAAGATGATGTTGTGGAGACAGAGCGCGAGCGCCTCCTCCAAGCCGAGCAGCGTCGCCTGCGCGACCTCTACGCGGACATCAACTCGGACTGGCGGCAGGTGCGCTATCTCTTTGGGATCACGCTCGCCGCGATCCCGATCGGGATGCGCTTCGGTCTGGCCGCCGGCATCATCGTGCTTGTTCTCGCGTTGAGCTTCGTCGCGACCGCCGCTTACCTGATCGGGGTTCGCCGTGAGGAGTACCGCGCGTCCATCCGCGAGATCGACGACGAGCTCACGATGCTGCGTGACCCCGACTACGAAGAGCCTCGTCGCAAGAGCACCTGGAGACCACTGACGTTGTTTGAGACGCAGGAATCGCCAGACCACTAGCGGCCTTCTTCGGCGGCACTTTTGGCGAACGTATCCAGACGTGTCTTCCGCTTCCGGTTGATTCGCCCGGCGCCGTTTCCGCTGACCGCGCGTTTTGAGATATCCTCGCCGCATGTCGTTGCTTCGATTTTCGCTCGCGCTCCTGCTCATCATTGGATCCTTCGGATGCGGAAGGACCCCGCTCCCCATGGGCGAAGACGCCGGAACAGACACCAGTGGTGATGGAGGGTGCACTTCCGACTTCGAGTGCGACGACGGCCTCGGCTGCAACGGCCGGGAGACCTGTGTCCGCGGCTCATGTCTCCCCGGAGCCCCGATCGAGTGCGACGATGGCATCGACTGCACGCGTGACGTCTGCGAAGAGGGGACCGGCTGCACCGGGCGTCCCGACGATGGGCTCTGCCCTCCCGGTTTCGCGTGCAACCCCGGCTCCGGCTGCGTCGAAGAGGCGCCCTGCATGACGGATCGGGACTGTAACGACGATGTCTTTTGCAACGGCGAGGAGCGCTGCGAGGAAAACCGCTGCCGCTTTGGCGAGCCCGTTCGCTGCGATGATGACGTGTGCGGCGAAGGTGTCTGTGACGAGCGAAGCCGCGAGTGCATCGTGGTCGGGCGCCCCACGGACCGCGATGGAGACGGCTTTGTAGACGCGCGCTGTGGCGGAGACGACTGCGACGACTCGGATCCGCGGGTCGCGCCAGGCTTCACGGAAGAGTGCGCGGACGGCCGAGACAACAACTGCAACATGCTCACCGACTGTGACGACCCTGTTTGCCTGGGGACTCCGCGCTGTGAGTGCGGGGCGCGCGAAGTCTGCGACACCATCCGCGATGACGACTGCGACGGGCTCGTGAACTGCGACGACCCCGACTGCGCGATGGACCCGTCATGCATCTGCGTGCCCGAGCCTGAGCGCTGCGGAAACGGACGAGACGACGACTGCGATGGCCGCGCCGACTGTGATGACCGCGACTGCGCCGACGACCCCCGCTGCGCCGAGTGCATCCCGACGCCCGAGCGCTGCGGCAACCGCGTGGACGACGACTGTGATGGGTTCATCGACTGCGACGACCGCGACTGCGCAGACAACCCGCGGTGCGACGAGTGCGTCCCGAGCCCTGAGCGCTGCGACTCGATGCGCGATGAAGACTGCGACGGAGACATCGACTGCGACGACGAAGACTGCGCGGACTCCGATCTCTGCATGATGATGTGTCTCGACCGCGAGATCTGCTTCAACGGCATCGACGACGACTGCAACGGTTTGACCGACTGCGAGGACGCCTGTGCTCGCCCCGAGGTCTGCCGCGGCGGGATCGACGACGACTGCGATGGGCTGGTCGACTGCGACGACCCTTCCTGCGCTGGAGACGAAGCGTGTCCGGACTGTGTCCCGACCCGAGAGCGCTGCAACGACGGAATTGACACCGACTGCGACGGCGACGTGGACTGCGATGACGACGACTGCGCAGACGCGGCGGCTTGTTCCGAAGACCGCTGCCGCGTGACGGACCTCGGCAGCCGCGTCGGACCGGCGGTCGTTCGCGCGACCACCGAGGGACGACCGAACGTCGCGACCCCCAGCTGCGTTCGTGCCAGCAACGCAGGCGAGCGCGCCTACTCGTGGACCGCGCCCTTCAGCGGAACGTTCACCGCCAACACCAACGGATCCGCGTACGACACCGTTCTCTACGCGCGTGAGACCTGCGAAATCGGTCGCGACGTCGCGTGCAACGATGACGGCGGGACCGGGACCGACTCCCAGATCCGCTTCCGCTTGGCGGAAGGCGACAGCATCGTGATCGTGGTCGACGGCTTCGGAAGCAGCGAGGGCGAGTTCATCCTCAACATCGGCTCGGCAGAGGTCTGCGACGACATGATCGACAACGACACCGACGGGGACATCGACTGCGACGACTCGGACTGCGCGCTCAACCCCGTTTGCTGCACGCCTGAGCGCGAGGTCTGCGGCGACATGACCGACAACGACTGCGACGGCCGTGTGGACTGCGGTGACCCCGACTGCGCCGCCGACCCCGCCTGTTGTGTCCCGCGACGTGAGTTCTGCCGCGGCGGCGTGGACGAGGACTGTGACGGCGACATCGACTGTGACGACTCGGACTGCGCGGGCACCCGCATCTGCTGCGAGCCCGAGCCCGGCGGCGAGGTCTGCGGCGACATGCGCGACAACGACTGTGACGGCGACATCGATTGCGACGACTCCGCGTGTGATGACGACCCCGCCTGCTGCGAGCCCGCGCCCACCGGCGAAGCGTGCGGCGACATGAGCGACAACGACTGCGACGGCGATGTCGACTGTGATGACAGCGACTGCGCCGCCGCCTGCACCTCCTGCCCCGAACGCAACCTCGGGCGCAGGCTCGGGACCATCGCCACCGGGACGACGGTCGGGCGCGACAACGGCTGGAGCGCGAGCTGCACGCCAGGTGGATCGGCTGGAGACATCTCCTTCCGCTGGAGAGCGCCCGCGCGCGGTCGCTACGAGGCGTTCACAGACGGCTCCACCTTCGACACCACCCTCACCGTCCGCGAGGGCTGCCTCGAGCCAGAGCTCATCTGCGACGACGACGGCGGGATGGGCACCGCCTCGCGCGTGGTCTTCGGCGCCGCGGAAAACGAAGAGGTCATCTTTGTGCTGGATGGCTTCGGGGACGCCGAGGGCACCTTCCAGTTCGCCATCCGCGCTCTATAGCTGTTTCTTTAGGGTCTTTTTCGGAAGACCCTCTCGGCTCCGCCGATTCACCCAATCGTTCATGCTCGCTGGCGGTCCCCAAATCGCTTTACGTCGGCGGCCTTGGTTGCCGTCGTCCGTGCTGCCAGACGTTTGGGTCGTTCGCTCTCATTGCTGCGCGACCGCTGCGCTACGGCCCTTGCGGCCGTCCGTTCTTGCTTCATGCTCGCTGGCGGTCCCCAACAACTTACGTGCTGGGCTGGCTGGGCGTCTCTCGTGTGGCTACAGGGTGATGGTTTCGATCTTCACGTCGGTCGTTAGCGTTCGGTGAACGGGACAGCGATCGGCGATCTCGATGAGGCGCGCGCGTTGTGTTTCGTCGAGCGGCCCGCTGAGCGAAATCGTCCGTCGAATGTGGTCTTGGCGCTTGACCTTCTCGTGCGTGAGCGCGACCTCAACGCCCGTGAGCGGCCACCCTTTGCGGTCGGCGTACATCCGCAGCGTCATGCTGGTGCAGGTCCCGAGCGCGCCGAGCAAGAGATCATAGGGCGCTGGGCCTGCGTCGTCGCCGCCGACCGACTTGGGCTCGTCGGCGATGAGCTGGTGCGGACCCATCGTGACGTTCTGCGTGAACCCCGCTTCGCCACCTGCCACGCGGACGCTTCCGGGGGCGACCCGTGGCGCTTCGTCCGGTACGTAACGCGCGGCGAACGCGGCGATCATGTCCGCGGCGTAGCGCGCGTCCTTGTCGCGCTTGAGCAGGTGATCCGCGCCGTCGAGGGACACGAAGCTCTTCGGGTGACGCGCGGCTTGATAGATCTGCTTCGCGTTCTCAATACCGACGACCCTGTCGCCGGGCGCGTGGAGCACCAAGAGCGCGCGCCCGAGGTTCGCGATTCTCTCTTGGGGACGCTGCGCGCGGAGCTCATCGAGGAACGCGCGCGTGACCTGAAACTGATTCCGGCCGAGCGAGAGCGTCGCGCTTCCTGTTCGCTCGATCTCCTCAACCGGCAACAGGTGCTCCACATGCGCGGGATCGAAGGGCGCGCCGAGCGTGACGACCGCGCGCACGCTCTCGATCTCCGCCGCAGCCGCGAGCACCGCGGCCCCGCCAAGAGAGTGCCCGACGAGAATCGTCGGGGGCGTCTCCATCGCGCGCGCCGCCGCGACCAGATCCGCGACGTTGCTGGCAAACGTTGTCTTCGAGAAGTCGGTTTCGCTCTCGCCGACACCCGCGAAGTCGAAGCGGAGCGAAGCGATACCGTGGCGCGCGAGCTGCTCCGAGATGCGTCGCGCCGCCGGGAGGTTCCGCCCACACGTAAAGCAGTGCGCGAACAACGCGAATGCGCGCGGCTCTGGCGTGAGGTGGAGGGTCGCGGGAAGCGGGGAAAGCGACCCGTCGAGAGTGAGCTCTTTTGTTGTCACGGGAGGGAGTATGCCCACCGCGCCCAAACGTTACTTGGGGGGATTTTTCGATCCCCCTCTCTCCCGTTGGTCGATTCACCCCAAACGTTCGCTAGGCGTGAGTCGTCAAGCTCTCCGACTACAAGGCGATCGGATCGCCCTGTGCGACGTAGCCCACGCCGTCGTAGCGGAGCGCCTGGGCGGTCGCGCGCTCCCCGTCGACCTCGTAGACAAACGCGCCCTCGCGTCCGTCTTGCGTCGCGCTACCGGCGCCGCAGAGGGTCATCTTCACCTCGGGGACGCGCACAGTGTAGTTGTGATGCACGTGGCCGTGGAGGAACGCGCCCCGCGGAACGTCGCCGAGCGCGTCTAAGATCTCGTCGGCGTTCTCAAGCCCATGATCATGCGCGTCGGGCTGGCCGTTCTTGAGCCGCGGCGCGTAGTGTGTCGCGACGAAGAGGAAGCGCCCCGCGACGCGGGGGTGCCGAACGATCTGCCGAAGCGCGGCCACCTGCGGCTTGGGGACGCGCCCGCTGCTGGTCAAGACGTCTGGGTTGGGTCGCGCGCTATTGATCGCGACCACGCACACGTCGTCGCCAAAGAAGCGCACCTGTGGCCACAAGCCGCCCGCGCTCAGCTCCGGAAGCTCGGTCTTCAGCCAGCCGCCGAAGTGCTTCTCGAAGAGGCCGACCGAGTCGTTGAGGTAGACATCGTGGTTTCCCGGAACGGTGACGAAGCCGAGCGGACGGTTCGCGAGCGGCGCGATGATCCTAGCCGCGCGCTCCAGCTCGGGTTCCGTCCCCAGCGCGGTGTAGTCGCCGGTGCAGATCGAGAGGTCGATGTTCTGCTCTTCGGCGAAGAAGGTCAGCGCGGCGAGCTTCTCTTCCGCGTCGCGAAAAAGCGCACGTCGACGCAGCGAGAGGTTCATGTAGCCGACGAAGCGCTTATTCAGGAACGCGCGCGTGGGGACGCGCTTGAACCCATTCTCAAGATGCACGTCGCTGAAGTGGAGGATCTTCATGAGCTCAGGGCCAGCGCGCGAGGGCGCGGAGGCCTTCTCCTTCATCGAAACCGAAGCGCAGGTTGAAGCACTGAACCGCCTGTCCCGCGGCGCCCTTCACGAGGTTGTCGATCGCGCACTGCGCGACGACGCGTCCGGTTCGCTCATCCAGCGCGTAGCTCACGAAGGCGCGGTTGGTGCCGCGCGCCCAGAGCGTGTCTGGACAGGCCCCGCTCTCTTCGCTCACGACCACCGAAGGCGATCCCTCGTAAAGCGCGCGCGCGGCGGTGATGCACTGCGCGACGGTGACGCCCTCTTTCGCGATCGCGTAGCTGGTCGCGAGGATGCCGCGCGTCATGGGGACGAGGTGCGGCGTGAACAAGATCTTCACCTCTTCTCCGGCGAGCCGACTGAGGTTCTGCTCGATCTCGGGAGTGTGGCGATGCGTCCCGCCGACCTTGTATGCGCGCAGGCCTTCGCTGCACTCGGGCAAATGGGTGTTGGGGCGCGCGGTGCGACCGGCCCCGCTCACGCCGCTTTTCGCGTCCACGATGATCCCGTGAGTGTCGACGAGACCCCCCGAGATGAGCGGCGCGAGCGCGAGCGTCGATGCGGTGGGGTAGCAACCCGGCACCGCGACCAGCTCCGCGGTCCGGATGCTCTCGCGATGAAGCTCCGGGAGACCGTACACTCCGCTCCCAAAGAGCGCCGGCGCGCCGTGCTCGCCATACCAGCGTTGATATACGCCCGCGTCCTCAAGCCGGAAATCCGCAGAGAGATCGAAAACGACGATTCCCTCTGCGCGGAGCTGCGCCACGATCGGCGCGCTCGCACCATGAGGCAGCGCGCAAAACACAGCGAGGCAGGCGTCGGCGATCGCGTCCGCGTCGAACCGGGTGACCTCCTGAGCAAGCGTGCCTGCGAACGAAGGAAGCACCGAGGAGATCGCCTCCCCCGCCCGGCTGTTGCCGCAAACAAACGAGAGCTCGGTGCCGGGGTGCTCATGGAGCAATCGAGTCAGCTCCGCACCGGCGTAGCCAGACGCGCCGACGACCGCGACCGGGATGGCGTTCTTCTTCACAGAGGCGGGATAGCTCAGATCGCGATGGAGAGAAACTCGAACACCGCAGGCGAACTTGAGAGACCGCGCAAGCTTCAAGAGACGAGAGCCTTAAACGAAAAGAGCCACCCGGAGGCAGCTCTCTCGTTCCGATCTGCTCGCGACTAGCGCTTGCTGTACTGGAACTTCTTACGCGCGCCGGGCTGACCGGGCTTCTTGCGCTCCTTCTTTCGCGCGTCGCGCGTGAGGAGGCCCGCCTTCTTGAGTGGCGACTTGAGCTCGTAGTCGACGCCCACGAGCGCCCAGGCGATCCCGTGACGAAGCGCCTCGGCCTGCGCCGCGACTCCGCCACCCTTCACCGTCGCCTCAACGTCCCACTGACGCATCTTGTTGGTGACCTCGAAGGGCTGGTTGATGATCATCCGCAGGATCTCCTGCGGGAAGTAGTTCTCGAACGTCCGGCCGTTCACCGTGAGCGTTCCGTCGCCGGCCTTCATAAAGACGCGCGCGATCGCGGTCTTGCGCTTCCCGGTGCCGTAGTGACGGCCGTGCATGTTCTTTGGGCGGGGCATAGTCTTCGTCGCTTCTTAGAAGTTAAAGGGGGTGGGCTTTTGGGCCGAGTGAGGATGCGTCGAGCCAGCGTACACCTTGAGCTTGCGGTGCATCTGACGCCCGAGCGTGCCCTTCGGGAGCATGCCCTTGACGGCCTTCTCGATGACGAACTCGGGCTTGCGCTCAAGCACCTGGGCGTACGTCAGCGACTTGAGACCGCCGGGGTAGCCTGAGTGATGGTGATACATCTTCTGCTCAAGCTTCTGCCCGGTGAGCTTCACCTTCTCGGCGTTGAGGATGATGACAAAGTCACCCGCGTCCGCGTGAGGGGTGTAGTCCGGGCGGTGCTTTCCGCGGAGGACCGAGGCGACTCGCGACGCGAGGCGGCCAAGGGACTGATCGGTCGCGTCGACGACGAACCATTGGCGCTCGACGGTTTCGGATTTCGCGCTGAGTGTACGCATTCTTGTTCTCTGTCGTTTTCCTGGCCTCTCGAGTGGGTGTCACGCGAGACGGACCGGGTTTTCCTGCCCTGACGGGCAGCGGGCCGGGAGCTGTAGCTTTTGGTCGATTCAGTGTCAAGCCGCCTGCTCTCACGCTGACAAAAACGCGAAAGGACCGACCCACCTGAACAAAGGTCAAAGCGGATTAAACGAACAACCCGCGCCACGGAAGTGACGCGGGCTCTAGTAGGCACGGGCAGGATTGAACTGCCGACCCCTACCGTGTCAAGGTAGTGCTCTCCCACTGAGCTACGTGCCTTTGGGAGGGCGAACGGATAGCGCCGGTCTCCTTCGGTGTCAAGAAGGCTCTGAAGGTCACGGCTTTCCTTCTCAAAATTCTCTAAAATCTCCGCGGTCTCCGGACCGGTCGAAACACAAAACCTCCGAGGAACCACGTGCCCGTCACCTTCCAGGACATCCTGCGCGCTTGGCCCATCGTTCATCGTTACCTGACCCGCACCCCGCTCTATCGCTATCCGCTTTTGAGCGCGCGATGTGGGTTCGACGCCTACGTAAAGCACGAGAATCACCTCCCGATTGGAGCGTTCAAGGTCCGTGGGGGGGTCAACCTCTTCGCGAGCCTCAGCGACAAGGAGCGGCGACGCGGCATCATCACCGCGACCCGAGGCAACCACGGGCTCTCCGTCGCGTGGGCTTCGCGCGCCTTTGGCTCGCGCGCCGTGATTTACGTCCCCAAGGGAAACAACCCTGAGAAGAACGCGATCATGGAGGCGCTGGGCGGAGAGGTCCACTCGCACGGGCGTGACTTCGACGAGGCGCGCGCGGAAGCGGAGGCGCGCGCGATCAACGAGGGGCTCAAGTACGTACACGTCGCGAACACCGAGCTCTTAATCGCAGGCGTCGGGACCTACGCGATGGAGATCGCCGAGGACCTCCCGGATGCGGATGTGGTGATCGTTCCGATGGGCGGCGGGAGCTGTATCGCTGGCGCCGTGGTCGCGCTCCGCACCTTGCGTCCAAACGTAAAGATCATCGGCGTGCAGGCGGAGCGCGCCGCCGCCCTCGCGCGTTCGATCGAGTCCGGCAAGCTCGAGACGGTTGAGAGCGCGGACACCTTCGCCGACGGGCTCGCGACGCGTTTCGCGTTCGAGCTTCCCTTTGAGCTCATCAAGGATCAGGTCGACGAGGTCGTCTTGGTGACTGAAGACGAGATGCGGGAAGGCGTGCGCCTGGCGCTCGAGACAACGCACAACGTCGCGGAAGGTGCCGCGGCGGCGACCTACGCCGCCGCGATGAAGATCCGGCACAAGCTCGCGCGGAAACGTGTCGTCATCATTCACACCGGGCAGAACATCGATCGCGACACGCTTCGCTGGGCGCTCGGGATGTACGACGCCTAGCAACGGTCGTCGTGGTGTCATCTCACGCGCCGTGTCGAGCAGGCTAGCGCGCCATAGGCGTCGTGTTCGCCTCGTCGCAGAACTCGTCGGAGCGGTTTCCGCTCACCTCGCCTGACCCGTAGACCGTGCCTTCGACGTTGCAGATGCCGCCGCCTCGCGTCGCGGCTTCGTTGTTTTGGACGGGGCTCGCGATCAGCTCCACGTCGCCACGGCTGTGCACCCCGCCCCCTTCGGATGCCACGTTGTCGGCAACGTCGACGCCGTAGAGCCGAAGCACTTGTTCCTCATCGTCGGTCACGCCGCTCGTCCCCGAAAACCAAATCCCGCCCCCCTCACCCGTCGCCATGTTTCCGGCGATGACCGAATCGGAATCGATCGTGATCGTGAACCCCGAGACGTGAAGCGCGCCCCCATCCGCGGCGCTGTTTTCCACGAACCGCGTCCGCGCGATGTTCGCGCCTCGAATCGCGTCCGCGTGGATCGCCCCGCCGAGGTCGCTCTCGTTACCAGCGAAAACACAGCCACTCGTCGTGAAGATGGCGTCCGCCGCGCCCATCGCGATCGCCCCGCCGGCGCTCTGACCGTCTTCGGACACCGCCCGGTTCCCGACGAACGCGACGTCCGCGCACTCGACGCGCGAGCCGCCGAAGATCGCTCCGCCGCGGGCGTTGCTCCCCTCGACGACGTTGGACTCGAAGGCCCCTACATCGAGCCGCGCGCTGACGAAGTCGCCAAGCGAGATCGCGCCGCCGTGGGTCACCGCCCGGTTCTCTACGTAGTTGCCGCGCGAGGAGAGACGCGCTGGAGCTGTTGCGGTTCCCTCCACCCACATCGCGCCGCCACGCTCGCTCGCTTGGTTGGCGTTGAACTCCACGTCGTCCCCGATGTCGACCTGCCCGCCGTCCAAGTGGAACGCGCCGCCGTTCACCGCGATGTTGCCTTCCACGATCGAAGACCGGATGTCGATCGATCCGTCGACCACCTGCGCGACGCCGCCGTTGCCCGCGCCCTCGTTGTTCACGAAGCGCGAGTCGGTCGCGTTGAAGGCGCCCCCGAGAACGCGAGCGACGGCCGACCCGGAGCCGACGTTGTCCTCGACCACCGCGTTGACGAACCCAACCGTGCCTTCGTCGGCGACGATCAGCGCGGCGGCGTCCGAGCCGTTCGTGCGGTTGTCGCGAAGATGCGCGTCGAGCAGGAAAAACGTCCCGTCTCCGCGCAGCCGCGCGACCCCGCCGCCGCCATCGAACTGAACCCCAGACACCGTGAGGTCCCGGAGTTCAAAGCGCGCGCCGTTGATCTCAAAGAGCCGCGTCCCGGTCGTGGTCAGGGTCGTGTTCGCGATGCCGCGGCCGACGATCGCGATAGACCCGCTCCCGCTCTCGACGACGAGCGGTTCGCTCAAGGCGAGCGTCCCCGGTTCGATGATCTGAACCTCGTGCGTACCGGGGCACGCCTGCGCCGCGTCGATGGCCTCGCGAAGAGAGAGGAGCGCGTCGTCGGCGTCGACCACATCGTTGAGCGTGTTGACCTCAAAGCCGACCTGCACGCGCACCTCGTCGACCTCGCCGGACGCGCTCGTGAACGCGAGGACGTACGCCCCTGCGGTTTCGGCGGAGAACCGCGTGCGCGCGTTGTCCGCCTCCGCGACGATCGGCTCCACCAAGTCAAATCGGTCAGGCGCCGAGACGACTGACCACATCCCATCGCCCGCTCCCTGCAGCTCAATCGGGCTGCAGGGCGGTCCGGAGACATCAGGGCCGCCAGTGAACGTGACCTCCGCGCAAGCGCCGAGGACCAAAAGAGGGATGAGGATGTACTTCATGCGACCAACCTGCGAGCGGGACGCTTCACTACAACTCGCGGGCCGGCTTGGCCGCAACGCAAATCAATTCAGACGCTTACAAAGACGGTCGCCTGCGCCAGGTCTCCAAAGCTCACCCGGTTTTACGCGGGCGAGCGCTACTGCCGCGCGTACCCTTGGTAGCCGTCGAGCCGCTCAGCCAAACCAGAGAGCAGGTCGTCGTCGACCAGGGGCTGACTCTCCGCGGGATCGAGCGCGACGTTGAAGAGGAAGACGTCTCCTGTGCGCGTGTCCCGAATCAACTTGTGTGGCCACTCCAAGATCGCCGACGCCGTGTAGCGAACGTTGCCCCGCTGAACATCGGTGAACATGAAGAGCGGACGCGGCGCGAGGTCGGCGTCCGGTGCGAGGTGCGCGAACAGGCTCACGCCGTCCATGGGTCCCGGCCGTTTGCCGGAGAGCTCCAGGACCGTCGGCGCGAGGTCGAGCAAGCTCACGGGCGTCACGACGGTTTGCCCACCCTCGATCCCCGCGGCGCGCATCATCAAGACGACGCGCACGTCCGGCTCATAGAGCGAGTTGCCGTGGCTGGTGAGGTTGTGGTCCCCGAACAGCTCGCCGTGGTCAGAGAGCACGAACACGGCGGTGTTGGCGTAGTCGTCGCGTCCCTCCAAGTGATCGAGGAGCTTACCGATCTCATCGTCGCAATACGCGAGCGCGCTGTCGTAGCGGTCCACCGGTTCATCCCCAAAGTCCCAGCGGTCGTACTTGAAGTACGGGTCGTGGGTGCACCGATAGTGCGTGAAGAGGAGGAACTTCTTGTTCTCCTCGAGCTCCTCAAGACTCGCGATCGCCTTCTGCGTCGTCTCTTCCGCGGCGGTCTCGTAGTAGCGCCGCCACTCGTCGACCGGCCACGGTGAGCGCCATACCCGAAACCCCTGCCCGGTCCCGAGGTTGTGATGAATGACGTAGCTGATGGTCAGCCCGATCGTTTCGTAGGACCGCTGCCGGAGGTCCTCGGCGACGGTTCGCGCTTGCGGACGGAGCCGGTAACGATTGCCCCCCAGATTGTCGTGCGGCACGCGCCGCGGGTCGTCGCCCGTGAACATGCCCGCCATCGCGAACCGCGTGCTCGGCGCAACCGTGTAGGCGTTTTGGTAGACCACCGACTCTTCGCGAAACGCGTCCAGACGCGGCGTCGTCGGACGCGCGTACCCATTGAAGCCCACATGGTCGGGACGCAGCGCATCGATCATTACGATCACGATGTTCTGTGGGGTCGGCATCGGCGGACGCGCGGCCGGAGCCGGAGGTCTCTCATAGGTCGGCGCGTCGCTTCCCGTGCAGTTCTCGTCGATGCCATTGTTCGACACGTCAATCGCGCCCGGGAACACGTTTTCGTTGGCGTCGTCGCAGTCTCCGCCGCCGAGGACATCGGAGAATCCGTCTCCGTCGTCGTCGGTCCACTTCCAGATCAAGGTCACCAAGTTGCCGGCGTACGGGGTTTTGTAGGTCAGCGACGAACGCGCGGCGTACGGCACGCCGTCGATGTTCGTGAGCGCCGCGACTCCGCCGACGATCAGTAAAACGCTGATGACGAGGAGCGCCCGCGTCCATCGATGGCTCCGCGACAGAAACGCGAGCGCCGCGCCAAAGCCTGCGCCCACGATCGCTCCAGCCCAGGAGATCGGGAGAAGCGCAGCCACCACGCCGCCGACCGCGAGGGTCGCGACCGCCACGAAGACCGCCGTCTGAAACCGTCCCAGCGGCTTGAGCAAATGACGCTCGGCGAACTCACCGGCGCGACCGAGCGTCGCGACCAGGCAAACCATGCTCGCGAACACCGCCAGCGTCACCAGAGACTGCGCGGTCGCGGCAAAGGACGGACTCATCGCGCCGATCAGCTTGGGCCCGATCACAAAGCCGGTGACCACCGTCACGGCGGCGGCCATCGCCAGCAGGACGACCGCGCTAAAGCGCCCCACGAACGCATCGCTCACGGCGCGCCCCAAGCGCTGCGTGGACGGGAGGCTCAGGAGCGTCACCGCGGCGATCGCGGGGACGATTCCCAAGCCGACCAGCAAGACGAACGCCGCCAGACCCGCCCACATCGTGCCGACGACTCCGGCCCCGCCGACCGCTGCGGAGGTCGCCGCGACCGCGCCCTCGATCACCGCGGCGCCGAAGAGCGCGTTCATGATCACGGGGCCCGAGGTCTTCATGACGGCGCGGAGAGTACATCTTTGTCTGCGGGAAGGCTCGAACGACGCCTCGCCGTTGTGGCGCCACGGCTGCGGTGTTAAGTAGCCGGCCATGAACCAGCTGACCGGAAGAGAGCTGCTCACGCAGCTCGATCAGATGACCAAGAAGGTCGTCGCGGTGCGGGTCGGAGACCAGCTCTTCGATCTTCACACCCCCCTCCCCGAAGGCACGACCACGACGACCGAGGGCGTGCGCGCGGTTCATGCGCACGAGAAGCCCGCGCTCGCCGTGATTCGACACTCCACCGCGCACGTCATGGCGGACGCGGTTCAGCGACTCTTCCCGGGCACCAAGGTCGCGTTCGGTCCCGCGATCGACGCGGGCTTCTACTACGACTACCAGCTCCCCGGGGGCGGCACCTTCAGCGACGAAGACCTCGCGCGGATCGAAGAGAAGATGCTCGAGCTGATCGAGGCCGACTCTCCTTTCCGGCGTGAAGTGATCGAAAAGGACGACGCCCGGAAGCTCCTCGGCGATATGGGCGAGACCTTCAAGTCCGAGCACCTCGAGCGCCTCGAAGGGGAGATCACCCTCTATCGTCACGGGCAGCCGGACGGCGAGTGGGTGGACCTTTGCGAGGGTCCGCACGTTCCCTCCACGGGCTTCCTCAAGGCCTTCAAGCTGACGCATGTCGCGGGCGCGTACTGGCGCGGCGACGAGCGGAACCCGATGCTGCAGCGCATCTACGGCACCGCGTTCGCGAACCCGAAGCTCTTGCGCAAGCACCTCAAGCAGCTCGAGGAAGCCAAGAAGCGCGACCACCGAAAGCTCGGCAAGGAGCTCGAGCTGATCGCGTTCCATCCGCTCGCGCCGGCGTCGCCGTTCTTCCAGCCGCGCGGCACCAAGATCTACAACATGCTGGTCGAGTACATCCGCGACCTCTATCAGGTGCACGGCTACCAAGAAGTCATCACGCCGCAGGTGTTCGACACCGAGCTCTTCGTAACGAGCGGCCACCTCCCTGGCTACGCGGAAGCCATGTACCTGGGCGCGACGATCGAGAACCTCGAGAAGGCCGGAAAGGCGCTCATCAAGAAGCCGCCTGCGGACGCGAAGGAAGCGGAGCAGATCCTTCGCGACACGATTCGCTACGGCGTGAAGCCCATGAACTGCCCGAGCCACTGCTTGATGTACGGCATGAAGCGGCGCAGCTATCGCGAGCTCCCGTTCCGCATCGCGGACTTTGGTCGGCTGCATCGCTTTGAGCGGAGCGGCGTGGTCCAGGGGATGACACGCGTGCGCACCTTCGCGCAGGACGACGCCCATATCTTCTGCATGCTCGAGCAGGTGCAGAGCGAGATCCAAAAGTTCCTCAAGCTCGTCTACGCGGTCTACGAGGACTTCGCGTTTGAAGACGTGAACGTGATCATCGCGACGCGCCCGGACAAACGAATCGGCAGCGACGAGATCTGGGACACCGCCGAGCAGGCGCTCATCTTGGGCGTGGAGGCACAGGGGTTGCGCTACGAGATCGCGGAAGGCGAAGGCGCCTTCTACGGACCGAAGATCGAGCTGCACCTCAAGGACGCGATTGGGCGCTCCTGGCAGATGGGCACGATGCAGGCGGACTTCACCTTGCCCGAACGCTTCGACCTCAAGTACGTCGCGGCGGACAACTCCACGCACCGGCCGGTCATGTTGCACCGCGCGATGCTCGGTTCGGTGGAGCGCTTCTTCGGCGTGCTGATCGAGCACGTGGGCGGGAACTTCCCGACCTGGATCGCGCCCGAACAGATCACCCTCGTCACGGTCGCGAGCGACTACGACGACTATGCGCGTGAGGCGGCCAAGGAGCTCGAAGCGCGCGGCTTGCGGGTCGAGCTCGATCTCGCGAACGAGCGGTTGGGCGGCAAGATCCGCGCGGCCCGGCTCCGGCGCGTGCCTTACATCGGCGTGGTCGGCGAAAAGGAACAGACCGGTCGGGGGCTTTCCGTACGCTCGCGGGATGAGAACAAAGACCTGGGATTCATCGCGCTTTCCGAAATTGCGGACCGTCTCAGCCGTGAGGCGCTCCCGCCCTCAGCCCGTTCGTAGTACTCTTTGCCATAGGGCGACTGTGAAGAATCACGGCGCTCTCTTCGTCTCAGGGGTCTTGATTCGGAAATTTTGTTGATTTACGAATCAAGGCTCACAACCCACTGGCGGCTCGTGTCGCCAAAACCCAACCACTCAAGAATAGGAAACCACCATCGCTAGACGTCGATTTGATCCTCGTGATCGCCAGCGCAACTTTGGCCCCCGCGTCAACGACCGTATCCGTGTACCCGAGGTACGCGTCATCGGTGCCGAAGGGGAAATGCTCGGGGTGCTCGACACCCGCGAGGCCAAGCGCATCGCGCAGGAGAAAAGCTTAGACCTCGTTGAAGTGAACCCCAAGGCCCAGCCCCCCGTGTGCAAGATCATGGATTACGGCCGCTTCAAGTACGAGGAGAAGAAGAAGCAGAACGAGCAGAAGAAGAAGCAGTCTCAGATCGCTCTCAAGGAGATCAAGCTGCGACCGAAGACCGATGACCACGACATCGCGTTCAAGGTGAAGCACGTTCGTCGCTTCCTCGAAGAAGGAAACAAAGTGAAGCTCACGGTCCGCTTTCGCGGACGCGAGATCACGCACCCCGAGATGGCGCAGCGCCAGATCGACATCATCCTCGACGCGATCGAAGACATCGCCCACGTCGAGAGCCGCGGCCGCATGGAAGGCCGCACGATGACCGCGCTGCTCGCTCCTAAGAAGCAGTAAGCCGTCGCGGCTTGACCGCTGGACGAAGGCCTCGCCAATTTTCGGTGAGGCCTTTTTGCGTTGAGGTGGCGAGAGCGCGGAGTTCGCCGCGGCCATTCGCGGCAGGCGCGCTTTACCGAGCCTGCGTGCGATACTCGAGGGGATCGAGCGATGGATCGGGCGATTTTCCCGCAAAATTCAGCCTCATCGCGCTGAATACTGCGTCATTTGGCCACTTGACGCCTCCTAGGTCTGCGCGTAGAAAGCTGGCCCCGCTCGGGATCCGCGGTTTCGCTGGGAACGAGCAGTCGAAGAGACAAAGAGGAACACGATGCCGAAAATGAAAACCAAGAGCGGCGCCGCGAAGCGCTTCCGGGCCACGGGCTCCGGTCGTATTCGCCGCGGCAAGGCTGGCAAGCAGCACATCATGGTGGGCAAGTCCGCCAACCGTCTGCGCAAGCTCAAGAAGAACTCCATGGTGGACAAGTCGGACGAGAAGCGCATCAAGCGCCTTATCCCGTACGCGTTTTAAGGAGGACTGAGATGCCGAGAGCAAAAAGAGGCTTCAAAGCCCGTCGCCGTCGTAACCGACTCCTGAAGCACGCCAAGGGCTACTACGGTGCCCGTGGTCGTACCTTCGCCAACGCCATCGAGCAGGTGCACAACGCCTGGGTCGACGCGTTCCGCGACCGTCGCGCCAAGAAGCGCAACTACCGCAAGCTCTGGATCGCGCGTATCAACGCGGGCGCCCGCATCAACGGGACGACCTACAGCAAGCTGATGCACGGAACCAAGAAGAAGGGCATCGAGCTCAACCGCAAGATCCTCGCGGACCTCGCGCTCAACGACCCGGGCGCGTTCAAGGCCGTGGTCGATCAGACCCGCTAGCTCGCCCCCATCGCTCACCACGAGCGTTGAATGAGCAAACGGCGCACTCGCAAGAGCGCGCCGTTTTTCGTTAAGCGCCCAAGGCAGCCTCTTGATTTCTGTCCCGCGAACGCGCACATGAGCTGCATGAATGCGCAAGACGCAGGCGAGGCCGCAAACACGCTCACCGAGGGACTCACGCGAGTCGCGGGCAGCTACCGCGCGCTCTTCGAGGGCGCCGCAGACGAGCACGCCCTCCGTGAACAAAACGCGAAGGTCCTCGGGCCGCACGGTGAGCTCACGCAGCTGCTCAAGCTCATGCGTCACGTCGACAAGAGCCAGCGGCGCGAGCTCGGTCAGCGCAGCAACGCGCTCAAGACCGAGATCAGCACGTTCTTCGACGAGACGCTCGTCGCGTTCCAAAAGCGCGCACGCGAGGCAGAGCTCTCCGCGCCGCACCTTGATCCCACCCTCCCCGCGCGCGGTCACGGCGTCGGTCGACTTCACCCGATCACGCGCATCAAGCACGAGCTCTTGGACATCTTCCAGAGCCTCGGCTTCGACGTCGCGGATGGCCCCGAGATCGATCTGCACGAGAACTGCTTCGAGAAGCTTGGCTTCCCGCCCGACCATCCCGCGGCCGACATGCAAGACACCTTCTTCGTGAAGTCCACGCAGGCGGGCCACGACGTGGACACGGTGCTGCGCACGCACACCTCGACCGTCCAGGTCCGCGAGATGCTGAAGCGCAAACCGCCGCTCGCGATTGTCGCGCCGGGCGCGGTGTACCGCCGCGACGACGACTCTACGCACTCGCCCATGTTCTTCCAGCTCGAGGGGCTGCTCGTTGATCGCGACGTCACGTTCGCGGAGCTCAAGGGCGTGCTCACGCTCTTCCTTCAACGCGTCTTCGGCTCCGACACCGAGGTTCGCTTCCGTCCGAGCTACTTCCCCTTCGTCGAGCCCGGGGGCGAGGTCGACGTTCGCCGTCCCGGTGGTGACTGGATGGAGATCCTGGGTTGCGGAATGGTCCACCCCGCCGTCTTCGAAAACGTGGGTTACGACCCGAACGAATGGTCGGGCTTCGCGTTCGGCCTCGGCCTCGATCGCATCGCGATGGTCAAGTACGGCGTCCCCAACATCAAGGCGCTCTACGAGAACGACGTTCGCTTTCTGTCTTCTTTTTGAGGAGGGGCTGTCCGCCCCTCCCTCCAAATAAGTAAATGCCAAGTAACTACACGACAGGGAGCCTCCCTCCCATGTTCGCTTCGCTCTTCGCTCCTTCGTCGCTCTTCTCACTGGAGGGGCTGTCCGCCCCTCCCTCCAAATAAGTAAATGATTTGGAGCCTCCCTCCCATGTTCGCTTCGCTCTTCGCTCCTTCGTCGCTCTTCATGCTGGCTCCGCCCGTCCCTCCAAATAAGTAGATGCCAAGTAACTACACGACAGGGAGCCTCCCTCCCATGTTCGCTTCGCGCTTCGCTCCTTCGTCGCTCTTCGTGCTGGCTGCACCGGCAGTCAGAACGCCGCTCTTCACTGATCCCACCTAGGAACTCTTCCCCATGCTCGCATCGTATCGTTGGCTCAAAGAGCTCGCTCAGCTGGACTGGACCGCACAAGAGATGGCCGACCGCCTCACCGCGGTGGGTCTCGAGGTCGAAGAGATCAAGCACGTCGGCGAGCTCGACAAGGTGGTGGTCGCCGAGGTCCGCGGCACGAAGCCACACCCCAAGCGCGACAAGCTCACCCTCGTCGACGTTTTCGATGGACACGAGCAGCACCAGATCGTGTGCGGCGCGAGCAACGTCCCCGAGGCCGGCCGGAAGGTCATCCTCGCGCAGGTCGGCGCGACGCTCCCCGGCGACTTCCACATCGCGCCGCGCAAACTCGGCGGCATCGAGTCCGCGGGAATGCTCTGCGCGGAAGACGAGCTCGGGATCGGCACGGGCGGCGCAGGCATCTACGTCTTCCCCGAGAACACCACCGCCAAGCCCGGCGACGCGATCGCCCGCGCGCTCGATCTGCGCGACTCCATCTTCGACATCGGTCTCACCCCGAACCGTCCAGATTGTCTCGGTCACGTTGGGCTCGCGCGTGAGCTCTGCGCGATCGCCGGCAAGGCCTTCGAGCCGAAGACCTTCGCCGCCCCGAAAACCGCCCCGGGCGAGATGGAGGTCAGCATCGAGATCGCGGACGGAACGCGTTGTCCTCGCTACGCGGCGGCTCGCGTAACGAACGTTAAGGTCGCGCCGTCTCCGTTTTGGCTGAGCTACCGGCTCCACAACTTGGGCGTGCGCTCGATCAACAACCTGGTCGACGCGACCAACCTCGTGATGCTGGAGCAAGGGCACCCGATCCATGGCTTCGACCTCGACAAGGTTCGTGGCCGACGGATCGTCGTTCGTCGCGCGGAAGCCGGCGAGAAGATGACCACGCTCGATGACGTTGAGCGCACGCTGAGCGATGACGATCTCCTCATCTGTGATGGCGAGGGCGCGGTCGCGCTCGCGGGCGTGATGGGCGGCGGCAACAGCGAGATCAGCGAGAGCACCCACGACGTCTTGATCGAGTGCGCGTACTTCGAGCCGCGCGGGGTCCGGCGTGCGGCGCGGCGCCTTGGCCTCCACACGGACGCGAGCCACCGCTTCGAGCGCGGCGTCGATCCATCCGCCGTGCCCCGCGTCCTGCAGCGCGCGTCTCAGCTCATGGCCGAGCTCGGTGGTGGCCAGGCGGTCGGTGCTCCTCAAGATCAAATCGCGACGCCCTTCGAGGCCAAGACGGTCACGATGCGTCACGCCCGTGCCGCGTCGCTCATGGGTCATGAGTACCCTCCTGAGATCTCGGAGCGGATCCTCTCCCATCTCGGATGTGAGGTGGTGTCCCACGACGACGAGGCGATCACGGTCCGCGCGCCTGGGCACCGGCCCGATCTCACGCGCGAAGAAGACCTCATCGAAGAGGTCGCCCGGGTCCACGGCTACGAACACGTCGAGACGCGACTCCCCAAGGTCCGCCCCAGCGCCAGCGGCACCCCAGAGCGGATCCGGTTCCACCGGCGACTTCGCGAAGCCGCGGCCCACGTTGGGCTCTTCGAGGCCATTTCGTACAGCTTCCTCTCCCGCGCGCTTTTGGAAGACTCCAAGGCGTTCGAGGGGTCCGTTCCCGTCGAGAACCCGCTCAACGAGGAAAAGGCATTCATGCGCACGTCGTTGATGCCCGGCCTCGCTTGGTCGGCGGCCAACGCGCAGCGCCACGGTGCCCAGTCCATCGCTCTCTTCGAGGTTGGACACACGTTCCACGACACCGATCACGCGCTGCCGACTGAGACCATGACGTTCGGCGTCCTCCTGGTCGGCAAACGTCCGGAGTGGCTCGGCGCCGAGGGTGACTACGACTTCTACGATCTCAAGGGACGACTCCTGGCCGCTCTGAGCGCAGCCGGGGTTCACGCTCCGCTCTCCTTCGCGATCGACGAAGGACGGATCGCCTCCGACGCGCCCTTCCTTCACCCGCGGCGCGCCGCGGTCATCTCGCTTGGCGACAACGTTGTAGGCGAAATGGGCGAGCTTCACCCTGACGTCGCGGAATCGTTCGGGATCATGGGACGCGCGGTCTTCGCGCGTGTGGAGGTCGATCCGCTCGGCAAGGACGGCGGCGTTCCGCAGGCGAAGCCGTTGCCCAAGTACCCCGGTTCCCACCGCGACCTCGCGCTGCTCCTCGACGAGGGTCTGCTGGCGGGGGACATCGCGGCCACGCTTCGCGATGAGGGCGGAAAGCTGGTCGCCGAAGTCGAGGTGTTTGATGTTTACCGGGGAGAACAGGTCCCGGACGGCAAGAAGAGCATCGCCTTCCGCGTTGAGTATCGAGACGAGAGCAAGACGCTCACGGATCGCGACGTGGACAAAGTCCACGGAAAGATTACGAAAATCGCGAAATCCAAATTCGACGCAGAGGTCCGCTGACGCTATTGTCAGCCGCTCGGCAGGAATTCCACAAGCGGCGCAAAGCCTTGAGATCCGAAGACATTCATGCTTCCATCTCGCCGATGCACGCACCTGTTGCGGTAGGCCAGCGGAGTGGCCCAGGGCTAGGATCAATGGCGGGGCTTCGGTTCAGATGACGAAAGCGGAAATCATCGACGCTGTGTACGAGAAGGTCGGCGACTTCTCCAAGAAGGACGCTGCCGAAATCGTGGAAGCAGTGTTCGACACCATGAAAGAGGTCCTCGCCAATGGTGAGAAGATCAAGATCTCTGGATTCGGCAACTTCGTCGTACGCGCGAAGAAAGAGCGTGTCGGCCGAAACCCCCAGACCGGCGACCCGATCCCGATCAGCGCCCGCCGGGTTCTGACCTTCAAGCCGAGCCAAGTGCTCAAAATGGTCCTCAACCCGCACAAGCAAAAGGGGTCGGACGCCGCTGCGCTCAGCGCGGACGTACGCCCAGCGGGCGAGTGAGCCAAGACGCTCTGACACGAGCTGAGGTCGCCGAGGCGGTCGAGGTCAGTGTTTCAGAGCTTCGCTTTTGGGAAACCCAATTCGCGACCCTCGCGCTTGGCGGGTCACAGTACAGCGCGTCCGCCATGGTCCTCGCGATGCAAATCCGTGAACTCGTCTGCGAGGATGGGCTCTCGGTTGAGCAAGCACGCGAGACTCTTGGGGAAAAGCGACCTCCGGGCGTTCTTCCCGATGCGGCACGGACCGATCTTCTGATTCTCCGTCATGACCTGAAGTCACTTCTGGATGACCTCGAGGCAGAAGACGACCCAGACGAGAGCGATGTCAACGTCACGGTTCAAGCGGTGGTTCCGGCTCGTCGTCGCCGGTAGCCTCAAGAGGACGAGATCACCGCTTGCAGTTTACGGCGTGGCGTGTAGATTCCGCTTCCTCTCATGACGGGGCGTAGCGCAGTTTGGTAGCGCACCATACTGGGGGTGTGGGGGTCGCTGGTTCAAATCCAGTCGCCCCGACCAGAGAGGGCCGGTTGTTCACGAAAGTGAGCAGCCGGTTTGCTTTAAGCTCTGTGTTTTTGGGGGGGCTATTCGCGCCCCTCTGATTCACCCCATCGTTCGCTTCGCTGAGGGCTACCGCGCGCCGACGACATGCGAATACCTTCGGTCAGCGCTTCGCGCTTTCCTCGGCGCTTGCTCTCTTCGTGCTCGCGGGCCGGTCGCGCTTGCCGGGCTTCGCTCCGACTCGCTCGTCTTCGCTCTGCGCTTCCCATTCTCGCTGTGGCTCATCCGTTGTTGGGCGTCCTCCGACCAGACACCCGTGCTTGCTGTTTCGTTCGTGGGCGGATAGACCGGCGGCGTGCGGCCTCTCATCTTGGTCTCGAATGACGATAGCTACCGCGCGGCCGGGATCCGCGCGCTCGCGTCAGCGCTCACGTCCATCGCCGACGTTGTGGTCGTCGCGCCTGCCCACGAGCAGAGCGCGCAGTCTCACGCCCTCTCGCTCCACCGCGCGATCGCGGTTCGCGAGATCAAAGACGCGCCCTGCCCGATGTACTCCGCGGACGGGACCCCCGCGGACTCCGTTTACATCGGCCTCTTTTCTGATCTCTTGCCGCGCCGCCCTGATCTGGTCGCGAGCGGCATCAACCACGGCGCGAACTTGGCCCAGGACATCCACTACTCCGGGACGGTCGGCGCCGCACGTGAAGGCGCCCTTCGCGGGATCCCATCCATCGCGTTCTCCATGCTCCCCGGCGGAAACCTCGAAGCGTGCGCAGACGTCGCGCGCGACATCGCCTTGCGCGCGCTACAGAGCGAACGTCCCGCCGGGCAAGCCCCGCTGCTCAACGTGAACTTCCCCGCGGGGGACATTCAAGGCGTTCGCGTCGGCCGGCTCGGACATCGCCAGTACGACGAAGGCGTCGCCGAGATTCGCGATCCCCGCGGCCGGCGCTACGTCTTCATCGGCGGTCCAGGCGGCGTCTCCCATCCCCCCATCGCCGGGTCCGACACGGAAGCGGTCGACGCGGGCTACGTCTCGCTCACGCCCATCACGCGCGACCACGACTCCCCCGACCACTTCGGCTACGCGGCGTTCGTCGCGGGCCCCCGCGAAGACGCGTAAGCGTCAACCACATCAAGGACTGAACATGACCGAACACGACGAACGGGTCGACATCGTCAAAGACCTCATCCGCGACGTCCCTGACTTCCCCAAAGAAGGGATCGTCTTCAAAGACATCATGCCGCTCCTCGCGGATCCCACCGGCTTCCGGATGGCTGTGCAGCTGATCTCCGAGCTCTTCGATGGCCTCGACGAGAACGACGAGCCCTTCGACGAGCCCGACGTGATCGTCGGCATGGAGTCGCGCGGCTTCATCTTCGGCGCGGCCCTCGCGCAAAAGCTCGGCGCCGCGTTCGTCCCGGTTCGCAAGCCCGGCAAGCTTCCGTGCCCGACCCACAAGGTGGAGTACGCGCTGGAGTACGGCACTGACGCGCTCGAGATTCACGTCGATGCTTTCCCGAACGGCGCCAAGGTCCTCATCGTGGACGACCTCATCGCGACCGGGGGCACCGCCAAAGCGACCGAGGAACTCGTCGAAAAAGCAGGCGGCACCATCATCGGCTCCGCGTTCCTGATCGACCTCACGTTCCTCAAGGGAACCGACAAACTCAGCCACCGCGCGCGCGCGGTCCTGAGCTACTGAGCCACCGCTCTTTCCTGTGCACGCCGCTG
>CALJDU010000061.1 GCA_938024995.1 uncultured bacterium | reverse complement strand
CGGGCGCCACGTGAACGACGTGCATCGGTATGGAGTTTGCGATAAGCCCCGCCCATGCGGATCCTCTTCACCTACGAGAACCTGCTGCCCAACGACGAGGCGGACTCGGAGCAGTTCATCAACACGGCGGCGTCGCTCTCGCGCCGGGGACACGATGTGGAGATGATCGTCCCGCGCGATCCCTCGCGCTCGCTGACCGCTCGCGATGTGCTTGAGCACTATCAGGTCGAAGGCGACATCAAGCTCACACAGATCAAGGGCGCGACCCAGCACCTCTACCTCCAACATGTCGTGCACGCGCTCTCGGTCGGTCGCGGTCTCGCGCGCAACGACTTCGACATCCTCTACACGCGTAACCTCGGGACGCTCAGCGCGGCCCTCCTGCGCGGCGCACCGTGCATCTACGAGCACTTCCGTCCGTGGGGCGATCAGTTCCCGCCGATGCAACCATGGCTTCGCGCGGTCATGCGCGCAGAGAACTTTCTCGGCGCGATGTTTCACTCCGACCTCGCGCGGGAGAGCTACGAGCGGCTCGACATCCCGAAGGAGCGACTCGCGGTCGTGCACAACGGCTTTGAACCGGACCGCATGGAGCCGCGGCTATCGCGAGAGGAAGCGCGACGTCAGCTTGGCCTCCCGCTTGATCGCTCCGTCGTCACATACACCGGGCGCGTCAATCACAAGAAGGGCCTCGACGTGGTCCTCGACATGGCCAAGCGCTTTGATCCCGAGACCGGGCCCATCTTCGTTCTGGTCGGCTCCACCGGCGATGGCCCGATCGAGCGCGCAGCCGCAGAGACCCCGAACGTTCAGATCGAGCCGTGGCAGCGCTTCGCCGATGCGGCGCGCTTTCTCTACGCGGCGGACGCGCTCTTGGTGCCCCCGAGCCTCGACCCGCTCACGCGTTTCGGCAGCACCGTCTTACCCATCAAGACGTTCATCTACCTCGCCGCTGGTCGCGCGATTTTCGCGCCGCGCGCACCAGACACCAAAGACCTCCTCCGCCACGACGACACCGCCTGGCTCGTCACCCCCGATGCGCCCGCAGAGGCGGCCGAACAGCTCCGCGTGCTCTTGGCCGACGAAGCGACCCGCGACCGCCTCGCCGCGAACTGCCTCGCGCTCTCGCAGACGCTCACCTGGGACGCGCGCGCCGAAACGATCGAGCGCTACCTGGAAGCGCGACTGGCCGCGCGAGGTCGCTTCCCGTCCGCAGGAGGTGCCTGGCGAGCGCGTGAGTGGCTGAAAGAGACGACCGATTGGGCGCGCCGTGGGCTCACCTCCGGCAAGTGGGTCGCGACCGGCGCCTAGCAGGCGAGACCGGGATCGCTCGTTCTCGGCCGCGTGCGCGGGGCCAAAAGACCTCCAGAGTGATAGAAAAGCGACGAAGATGAACCAGCGACTCGACAAGCTCGCGGCGTTGCAGCTGAGGCACGCAAAGGTGATCGCGGCGCTCGCCCTGCTCCTCGCGGTCGGATCGCTCCCGCTGGTCAAGAACCTCGGCCTCGACAGTCGCTTCACCGCGCTCCTCCCGAGTCATCGACCCAGCGTCGTCGATCTCGAGAACATCAAAGGTCGCGTCGGCGGGCTCTCGACGCTCACCGTGGCCGTCGTCTCGCCGTCCCGCAACGTCGAAGGGATGAAGCGCTTCGCGCGTGATCTCCGGGAGCGTCTTGAGGCCCTCCCGCCTGGCTACGTTCAGAGCGTCGACTGGAACGTCGCGGCCTATGAAGAGTTCGTCTGGGAGAACCGGCACCTCTACGCGGAGCGCGAGGACCTCGAGGAGATCCGCGACGCGCTTCAGTCTCGGCTGGAACGGGAACGCGCGCGCGCCAATCCGTTCTATATCGATCTCGAAGACGAACCCGAAGACGACCCGCGAGAGCTCATCGATCGGATGAAGCAGAAGGCCGAAGAGGGCCGCGAGAAAATCGCGCGCTTTGAGGACGGCTTCTACTTGCACGAGGACCGCGACCTGATCGCGCTCTTCGTCCGAACCGACCTCTCCCAAGGAGACTCCATCGGCGGCAAGGGCCTCATCGCGGCTGTCGAACGCGAGGCCCAGGCGCTCGACCCGAGCTCCTACAGCGACGACCTGAAGATCGAGTTCGCCGGCGATGTCGTCTTCGCCCAAGAAGAACAGTCCGCGATCGCGCGCGAGCTCGTCCTCGCGACCATCGTGACGATCCTCTTGGTCCTGATCGCGATCTATTTCTTCTTTCGTAGCGTCCGCGCGATCGGCCTGCTCGCCCTCGCGCTCGTCCCGCCGGTGCTCGCGACGTTCGGGGTCGCCGAGCTCTCCGTCGACTACCTCAATACCTCGACCGCCTTCCTGGGGAGCATCGTGGTCGGCAACGGGGTGAACCCAAACGTCATCTGGCTCTCGCGTTACTTCGAGGAGCGACGCGGGGGCATGAGCATCCCGGAGTCGGTCAAGCGCGCACATCACGGCGCTTTCCTCGCGACCCTCGCGGCCTCGTTCGCCGCGGCGCTCGCCTACGGTTCACTGGTGCTCACCGACTTCCGCGGGTTCCGCGACTTTGGGATCATTGGGGGCGTGGGGATGGTCCTCTGCTGGATCAGCGCGGTCACGTTGCTCCCCGCGCTCTGCGTGCTCGCCGACCGACGCCTGCCGATCCGCGCGAGCAGCGGAGGACGGGCCGCGACGCGAAGCGCGTACGGGATCGCGTTCTCGAAGATGGTCTGCGCGGCGCCGAAACAGGTCCTCGTCGCGTCGGTCCTGATCACGATCGGCGCCATCGGGCTCACGGTCCACGCGGTGCAAAACGATCCGCTCGAGTACGACTTCAAGCGCCTCCGCTCCGAGCGCGCGGACTCCCCCGCGCGGCGCATCAACGCGCGCGTCAACGAGATCGTCTCGGGCGCGCGCTCCGGCAACGGGATCGCGGTCGTCGTTCCTGAGCGCTCGGACACCGCGCCGATGGTGCGCTGGCTCAAGGAGCGCAGCAGCGAAGACCCCGAGGACGGACTGTGGGGAGCGGTCCGGAGCATCGACGACCTCATGCCGAGCGATCAGGAGGCGAAGATCCCGGTCCTCGGCGAGATCCGCGAGGCGCTCGCCTCGCTCCGCGAGCACGCCGACGACGAGACGCGCGCCGAGATTGAGGAACACATCCCCCCAGCCGACCTTGCCGCGATCAGCATCAACGCGCTCCCCGAAGACGTCGCGAGGTCGTTCACGGAGCGAGACGGGACCCGCGGGCGGATCGTCCTCGTCGTCAACAACGACAATATTTGGGACGGCCGCTACCTCGTTCGTTGGGCGAAGGCCTTGCGCGAGTACCGAATGGAAAACGGTGAGCGCCCACCGCTCGCGGGACGCGCCCCGGTCTTCGCCGACATCGTAGAGGCGGTCTTGCAGGACGGTCCCCGCGCGATCGCGATGTCGTTCTTCGCGACCCTCTTCCTCGCCCTCCTCGCGTTCCGTCGAACGCGCGAGCGCTTCTTGACCATGCTCGCGCTCCTGCTCGGGATCGTGTGGATGGCCGGCACGATGGCGCTCGCTGGAATGAAGCTCAACTTCCTCAACTTCGTCGCCTTCCCCATCACGTTCGGAAACGGCGTGGACTACGGGGTCAACGTGATGCGGCGGTACACGCTTGAGCGGGACGCAGGGAACGAAGACGCGGTCGCCGCGTCCGTCGAGCGAACCGGCGGCGCGGTCGCGCTCTGCTCGCTCACCACCGTCATCGGGTACTCGTCCCTCTACACAAGCGCGAACCTGGCGATTAACTCGTTCGGCGCCGCGATGGCGATCAGCGAGGTGACCTGCCTCGCTTCGGCGGTGCTCACGATGCCCGCGCTCCTGCTGCTCACGCAGCCCAAGTCCCCGACTCCCGCCGACGCGGATTGAGCAGCGCGTCGGCGCGGAAGCGGACGTCGGCTGGTAGAGTGCGGGCGTGTGGACGCGTCCTCTTCTTTGCGCATCGCTCGCCCTCTTCCTTGTCTTCGCCTCGCTCGGTTGCGGCGATGACGACAGCGCAGATGCGGGCGTCGATACGGGGCGGGACACCGCGACCCCGGACACCGCCGCGGACACCGCGCCCGACACCGCCGTCGATGCGGAAGACGCCGCCGTCGACAGCGGCCCCGAAGAGCTCGGCGGCACCCCCGCGAGCGAGCTCGCGCTCGCCGAAGACCCGCCCGGACAGTGGTACCCCGGTGACATGCACGTGCACGCGACCGGCGCGAGCAACGACACCGGCGGCGACTCGTTCCCGGAGGACATCAAGCGGGTCGCGATGGAGCGCGGGATCTACTTCGTCGTCCTCACCGACCACAGCAACAGCACCGGCAGCGACGTCGACACGACGGACGAGGACCCCGCGCTCTTCAACATGGGGAGCGAGTTTCCGTACTGGGACCGCGCCGCCGAGCTGAGCGAACCGGGCGTCTTCTTGATGATCGACGGCAACGAGATCAGTCCGGTCGCCGATGGCGAAGCGCCGCTCTTCGCGACAGGGCATATCGGGTGCGCTCCGATGGACCTCGCCACGTTCGATCACGGCGACCTCCCGTTCATCGACCGACCGCGCGGGATGGTGACCGGGGGAGACGCGCTCGGACAAGCGCTCGCGCGCGGCTGCTTCTCGATCGTCAATCATCCGTACGCAGCGGCGGTCTGGACCGCCTACGACTGGACCGACTCGGGGGCTCCTGGCTTCGGTTACCACGCGATGGAGGTCTGGAACGGAACGCTCAGCTACGGCGGCGACGACAAACGCGCGCACGATGCCTGGCGGTGTGATCTTATCGCCGGCGCCAACACGACCCCGATCGGCGCGAGCGATTGTCACCGCGTTAACACGGAGCCGCCCGGACAGCTCCTTGATCCCGCGCTCGGCTACCCGGTCACTGAGGTGTTCGCGCGAGATGGATCATGGGACGCGATCGTGGAGGGTCTCTTGTCAGGCAAGGTCGCGATCCGGGAGGGAGAGAGTCACCTCTACCTCGACGGCTACGACGCGGATGGCCAACACGCGACCGGCGACGCCATCACCCAGCTCCGAGTTCGGGTCGCGATGGATCCCCGCGGTCATCCGCTCTCCCGGCTCCGCCTCACGCGCGCCACCTCGTGCGACGACACGCGCCCGGCGTACAGCATGCCGCCGGTCGTCGAAGAGGACGTGATCGTCGACGCGGTCTTTGGTCGACGCGACCCCGTCGACCTGGTGTTCCCCGCGGCCGGCCCTGGCGTCTACACCGCGACCCTCGTGACGCCGCAGGGCAAGTACTCGGCGCTCTCGCGAGGCTTGGTCATCCCGTGAGCGACTTCGACCCAAGCCGGACCGTCGTCATCGCGAACCCCGCCTCGCGCGGTGGGTGGGTCTCCCGCGAGTGGAGCTCGCTCACGTCACAGATACGGCGCGCGCTAGGTGACGTTCAGTTTGAGCAGACTCGAGGTCCGCGCGACGCGACCGCGATCGCGACGAAGCGGGTGGAAGAAGGTGCGGAGACGATCATCTCGCTCGGCGGCGACGGAACCCACGGCGAGGTCGCGGACGGAATCGCCTCGGCGGAGGAAGGCCGCGCGCAGCTCGGGATCTTGCACGCCGGAACCGGAGGCGACTTTCGGCGCACCTTGCGAAGCGCAGAAGACCTCGGAGCGGCGTGCGACGTGATCAAGCGCTCTCGCGCGGTCCCCGTGGACCTCGGCCGGGTCGATTACCTCGACGACGACGGCGAAGAAGCGCGGCGTCACTTCCTGAACCTCGCGAGCGTCGGGATGGCCGGGATGATCGACCGCATCGTCGCGAACGCCTCGCGACGCTTTGGCGCTGCGACCTACGCGATCGCGACGCTCAAGGGGAGCCTTCGCTATCGGCCCGCGCGTGTCCGCCTCACGATCGACGGCGCGTCCCGCGGCGAGTTCACCGTCGCGAACATCTGTATCTGCAACGGGCGCTACGCGGGCGGCGGGATGATGTTCGCGCCTAACGCGCGGCTCTGCGACGGACTCTTTGATGTGATCGTGATTGAGTCCGCCTCGACGCTTCGCTCCGCGCCGGTCCTCCTCGGCCTGTACCGTGGCGCCCATGTTCGCTCGCGCTTGGTCCAGACGTTTCGCGGCGCCGAGATCGTGGTCACGCCGCTCTCCGACGATCCCGCCTGGATGGACATCGACGGCGAGGCCCCCGGAACCGCGCCCGCGACGTTCACGGTCTTGCCCGGCGCCCTCCCGCTTCTCGGGGTGCCCGAAGACGTACGATAGCGAGCCGGATGCCCATCCACCTCTTTGAGATCGCGTGCGTCGTCGTCATCGCGCTCACCCTCTGCGTCAGCGCCCGGCGCGGTGATCCGCGCGCTCTTGTTCGGGACTACCTCGCGCTGGCGCTCGCCGGCTACCTCGGCGAAGAGAGCTGCATCACGCTCTACGAGTACTACGCCTACGCGGAGCGCTGGCATCTGCGGCTTCACCACGTCCCGGCGCTCGTCCCGCTCATCTGGCCGCTCGTGATCCTGTCTGCGCGAGAGGTCGCGGACGCGCTCTTCGGAGATCGCGGGGGGTGGCGGCAGAGCCTCTTGGTCGCGGGAGTCGTCGTGATTGACGCATCTCTGGTGGAGGTCGTCGCGGTTCGCGCGGAGCTATGGTCTTGGGCCGAAGGAGGACACCTCGGCGTTCCCCTGATCGGGATCTTGGGTTGGGGCTTCTTCGCCGGCGCGGCGGACACGCTCATGCGACGCGGCGCTCCGAGCTGGCGGCTCATCTTTCTCGCGCCGCTCATCGCGCACCTCTTGATCCTCGTGAGCTGGTGGGCCGCGCTCCGCTGGGTCCTTCGCGGGGATCAGGGCGACGCCGCGATGGTCTTCGTCGCGGTCGCGTCTGTCGTGGTCGCGAGCGGGGCGATCTGGCTGCGTCGGCGTGGACGCGCGATCCCGCTCGAGGTGGCCGCGCCGCGCATGATCGCGGCCAGCCTCTTCTTCACGTTGCTGGTGACGACCGCGCCACGATCGGTTCCACTGTGGACGCACACCCTCGCGGTCGCGGTGCCCTACATCCTGGCGACGAGATATATGTTCTCGGGGAGCCCGGCGGCGAGCCACCCGGCGGTTCCCGCCAAGTAGATCAGCAAGAGCACCGTCCCGAGGTGCGTGATCATGATGCAGTCAGCCGGGATCAACCCGCGCTGGAACCTGGGACGGTAAACGAAGAACTGGATCAGCGGCGCGGCGAGCATCAAACCCTCGAGCACCCCGAGCGTTCCTCTCGCGAGCCCGAAGACAAGCGCGCTCGCCGAGAGAACGAGCAGCGCGTCAATGATCTGGCGCGCGCGTGTCACGCCGTGCACGACTGGATAGGTCGGGACGTTCTCCGCGCGGTCTCCCTCGATGTCGCGGAGGTCGTAGAGGATCTCGTACGTCAGCTCGAACGGGATGAAGAACACGACGAGCGTGACGATCCCCTCCCAGCTCATCGTCCTCGCCGATGGGTCCATCGCGAGCCCGTACACGAAGCACGTGAGCACGAAGAGAACCGAGGACATGAAGTTCTTGAAGAAGTAGAGCTCTTTGAACCGCGTGAGCCCCTTCAACGAAGGCACGATGTCGTAGTTGTAGCCAAGGCCGATCACTTGGACCGCCACGCGGTAAACGGTGAGCTCCGGCCACACGACATGGGTCGCGGCGAACGAGCCGAGCATCAGCGCCCAAGCGAAGATCGTGAGCGGGACCTTACGGCGCGCGACGCGTTCCGTGCCTTGGATCCCGTTCTTGAGGTCCTCGTCGAGATCCGTCACGCGGTTCATCAAATTGATGAGGAACCAGTCGAGACCGACCACGACCGCGAGCCACGGCCGACGCGTCCCCGAGATCAGCCAGCCGAAGACCACCGAGGCGGCCATCGCGACGAAGACGATGTGGTAGCGCGCGATCGCCAATGCGTCCGCAAACGCGCTCGACGACACTTCCGCATCGTCGGTCATCGGTCGTCGATCGGCGTGACGCTCACGGAGCGTTGAGCTACTGGATGCTGATCAGCTCGATATCAAAGACGAGCGTGCCCTGCGGTCCGCGACGGCCTTCGTAGGCCAGGTTCGCCGGGATCCAGAAGCGGCGCTTCTCGCCGGCGACCATGAGCTGCACGCCCTCGGTCCAGCCTGGGATGACGCCGCTGAGCGGGAACGTCGCGGGACGGCCACGCGTGACCGAGCTGTCGAACATCTCGCCGTCGGTCGTCCAGCCGCTGTAGTGAACCTCGACGCGGCTGCTGGCGGTCGGGTGCTCCGAGCCGGTGCCGGGCGTGAGGATTCGGTGCGCGATTCCGGACTCGGTGCGGTCAGCGTTGCCAGGCGCGGCGGCGACATCTTCGGGAACGGCGGGCGGTTCGGGTGCGCGATCGATTTCCAACAACTCCACATCAAAGACCAGCATGCCCGCGGGGCGACCGGGGCGACCCTGGTAGGCGAGGTTCTCCGGGATCCACAAGCGGCGCTTCTCGCCGACGACCATCAACTGCAAGCCTTCTGTCCAGCCGGCGATGACGCGGTTGAGCGGGAAGGTGGCGGGGCGACCGCGCGTCACGGAGCTGTCGAACTGCTCTCCGTCCGTGGTCCAACCCGTGTAGTGAACGGTCACGCGGTCCGCCGCGCGGGGGTGGTCGGAGCCCGAGCCGGGCGTGAGCACCTTTGACGAGAGACCGGAGTCCGTTCGCGTGGCTTCCGACGGGGGCTCGGCCACATCGGCCGGCGCGGCCTGCGGGGCCGGGGCTTCATCGGGCTGCGGCGCGTTCATCGCCGTCACCTGCGCGACCTGACCCATCGCGGTGCCGCCCGCGTTGTCCGTGCGCTCCGCTTCCATCGCCGACGCGGTCATCGTCGAGGAGGACTCCGACTCACGCGGTCCGCGGCGCTCCGCGTTTTGGTTCGCGCAACCGGCGCAAAGAAGGAGAACAAAGAAGGTGCTCGCCGTAATTCTCATGCGCGCTTGGTACCCCTTCCGGTGCGCCGCGGCAAGCAAGCGGAACGCCTATCTGCTCCCGCTGCTCAACGGCTCGTGTTGGGCTCTACTTCCGGCGTCCGCGACGCGGCGGAGGCGTCGCGGTGCGAGGGTCTTCTGGCCAGGCGTGTCGGCGATAACGCCGCATGAGCTCCTTGCGGACTGATGGGTAGTGCCGATCCCAAAAGCCGGCGAGATCCGTCGTCACTTGGACCGCGCGCTTGTTCGGGGCGAGGAGATGGAGCACCAACGGAACCGCTCCGCGCGCCACGGTAGGGCCGTCCTTCATCGAGAAGAAGTCTTGCAGACGTGACTCGATCCACGGCGCGCGATCGACCTCGTAGCGCACCGGGACACGCGCTCGTCCCGCGATCTTGACGTGCGTCGGAGCGACCGCCTCGAACGCTGTTCGCGTCGCATGCGAGAGCGTGTCCAGGTGACCTTGAACCAGCGACTGCTTCCGAAGATCGGCGAAGCTCAAGCCGCGGCGACAACACGCCAGCAGCACCTCATCCAGCGCGTCCCCTTCGGGCACCGTCAGCGCGACACCGTGACTCGCCGCGAAGAGCGCGCGGCGGCGGTGACTCTCCAGCTCGTCGAGGTCAAAGAGCCGCGCGAGACCTTTCTCTTTCGCTGCGGCGCACATGACGCGCGCCGTCTCCTCGCTGAGCGAGGTCGCGGTGTCGCGCTCCTCCAGCACGACGTTGCCGAAGCGCAGCGCGCGCGCGCTGACCACCCGCTCGGTGCCCGCGTCGAAGCGCACGACCTCGTCGTCGACGACATCGTCGAAGAGCTCTTCGAGCAACCAGTCCGGTTCGATCTCAGACGCGCCCCGAATGTCGACCTTGCCCGGTCGCTCGGAGACATCGAACGCGACGAAGAACATCGACTCGCGAACCACAGAGCGCTCGGAGAGCTCGCCCGCGCCGCCATCGGCGAACACGACGCGAGCGGATCGCGCTGCCCGTCGCTGCCCCACGCGGTCCGGAAATGCGCAGAGGGTCGCGCGGAGCAGCGCCTCTTCTTCATCGTAGAGCGAACCGATCTCGTTGACGTCGATAGAGAGAGCGCGCGCGAGCGACTGGCTGGCGCGCTCTGCCGTTCGGACGACCCGCGCGTCGAGGCCCGCCTGCCGCAAGTTTCGTTCCGAGAGCCCCCCGTTGGCCTCTGCTTCTTCGATCTCCATGAGACGCGCGAGCAGGTCAGATGTCCCCACGTCCGCCACCACCCGATCGCGACCAAAGGCTCGGAAGCGCAACCTGGGTTCCCGCTCCGAGAGCAACGCGCCGAGCCAACACCCTCGCGCCCCCGCGCCGCGCTTCGCCGCCTCGAGCGCGAGCTTGGTCACGCGAGGATGAGCCGGCGCGCGCAACATGGCGCGCCCATCCTCGGTCAACTCGCCTGCTTCATCGAGCGCGCCGAGTCGTGTCATGAGCGCCACTGCGCGATCCCGCGCGGCGTCATCCGGCGGCACGAAGTACGGGAAAGTCGTCGGGTCGTGGCCGAGCCCGCGCAAGGTGAGGATCAGAGACGCGAGGTCGGCGCGCTTGATCTCGGGAACGTCGAACTCGTGACGTCGATCGTGATCGAACTTGGGATAGAGGCGCGCGCATCGCCCCGCTTGCGTTCGACCGGCGCGGCCCGCGCGTTGTTTCGCCGACGCGCGACTGATCGGTTTGGTGAGGAGCGTCGGGAGCCCCGTCCACGGAGAGCACGCCGCGAAGCGCGCGAGGCCGCTATCGATCACCGTCGTCACGCTCGGAATGGTGACCGAGGTCTCCGCGATGTTGGTGCTCAAGATGACGCGTCGACGCTCGCCGGGACGCAGCGCTTTGTCTTGCCGGTCGGGCGGGAGCTCGCCGTGGAGGAGCGCGATGTCCATGTCGTGGCGCGCGCAGTAGTTCTTGATCGCCTCTTCGGTCCTGCGAATCTCACCGGCCCCAGGGAGAAAGACGAGCACGTCTCCTTCGTCCTGCTCGCCGACGGTACGCAGCGCGCGAAGGACGCTCTTCTCGATGCGCTCGTCTCGCTCCGGTGGCACGTAGCTCACCTCCACTGGGAACGCGCGCCCCTTCACCTGGATGGTCGGCGCACCGAGGTACGTCGCGATGGGATCGGCGTTGAGGGTCGCGCTCATCACGACGATCGGAAGCGAACCGGCCGCCTTGGCGAGCGCGAGCCCAAGATCACTATCGAGATGACGCTCGTGGAACTCATCGAACACGACCGCGCCCATCTTCGCGAGCTTGCCGGACGTGACCTGCCGCATGAAGACGCCCTCGGTCACATAGCGAACCTTCGTCTTCGCGCTCGCTTTGGTGTCGAAGCGGACCGAGTAGCCGATGACCTCGCCGACGTTCTCCCGCCGCTCTTTGGCGACCCGCTTGGCCGCGCTCCTCGCGGCGATACGCCTGGGCTCCACGACCACGATCTCACCGCGCTCTCCGAAGCCGGCGCGCAGCATCGCCGGTGGCACCCGCGTGGTCTTACCCGCGCCGGGTTCCGCTGCGAGCACCAGCCGCCCACGCTCCTTCAACGTGGTGACGATCTCGTCGAGGTGTTCGTCGATCGGGAGGCGCATCGCGCGCGCAGTGTACGCTGGTCGCTACGGTGTCCGTAGGTCTAGCGCGCGAAGCGCTTCCAGCGCGGCAAAGGCGTCATCTCGAACGTCTCCCGGCGGACGGCTCTCGTCGCTGGCTTCGGGAACCACCAGCGCGGCGTTTGCATCCGGGGCGGAAGCGGAGGCCGCAGCATGTGGAGCGGTCGCCGGAGCGGTTGCCGGAGCGGTTGTCGAAGCAGGCGATGACGACGGCCCACCGAACGCGCGCGTGGTCGCCGCCGCGATCGCTTCACGAACTTGGTTCGTCACGTCGCGCGAGGGGGGCCAGGGACCGTAGTCCGGACGCTGTCCAGGCGCGCTGCGATCCACCCAGTACTGCGCGCGACCGCGAACGTCGACGTGAGTAAAGGTGCTGTTGGGGTAGTAGCCGACGCCCGTGTCCGCGAGCCCTCGCGCGAACTCGCTCACGTCACGGCGATGAACGCCCTCGACGCGAATGTCGAGCGCTCGACCATGACGATGCCGGCTCGTGCGACGGGCGCGAGGGCGATGTCCAGAGACGATCGCGATCGCGCGGCCGGGAAACTGATTCGCGATCGCTTGGAGCCGCGTCAGCAGACCTCGATGAAGACGCGCCGCGGCACGCTGCGTTCGCGCGGCGCGTCCGAGAGTGGAAAGCGGACGAAGCGCGGCGAGGTTCGGCGACCCATCACAGTGAGTGAGACGAAGCGCGATGGACTCGAGCGGGTGACTGTGCGCGCGTTGGATCGTGACGGGTGCGGAGAGGCACGGCGGAGGCGTGGGAGCGGGACTGAGAGTGGGAGCGGGATTGAGAGTGGGCGCGGGTGGTCCTGACGATTCGGCTTCGTTGTCGCCCTCCACGTCTCCTTCGTTGTTGTCGGCGTCGCTTTCCTCAGCGTCGTTTTCCTGGGCGTCGCTTTCCTCGGCGTCGCTTTCCTCAGCGTCGCTTTCCTCGGCGTCCGTCTCGGCCTCGTCCGGTGCCTCGACCGGAGCGGTCCCCGGTTCAGCTTGCGCGTCAACGCGCGGGCAGATCGCCGCGATGAGCGCGAACGCGAGCCACACCATGGGTGACGGGCGAGACACGACGCTGCGCGTGAGAGACACAGTTCTGCGTCTCAGTTCTCGAAATCGAGGTCAAAAAAGGCGCAGCGAGATCAGCATCCGTCGCGACCGCTGACCTCGACGCACACGCACGCTTGAGCCACGTCTGCGCGGCGTCTCCAGGTCCCGTCGACACATTGAAAGCTCGAGGAGCAAGCCAAGTCACGGTATGTCCCGCCGAACGAGTGCGTGCAGGAAGCGCGCTCGACGCCGCACCCCACGCGACCACTCGTCTCCACGCACCGGCAGAGCGCGGCGTCACCATCGCGGCGCGGAACCCAACGTCCGTCGTCGCATCGGAAGCCACCTGTGCAGGCATCGTCGGCAAACGTTCCGCCAAAGGAATGGACGCAGGATGCTGCCGGTTCGGGCTCGGGCTCGGGCTCGGGCTCGGGCTCGGGCTCGGGCTCGGGCTCGGGCTCGGGCTCCGGCTCGGGCGCGGGCTCGGCGCCGTCACATCCGACTCGACCCGTACCTTCGACACAGATGCATCGGTCCGCCGACGAGCGCGGTCGCCATCGTCCGTCCCCGCAGCGGAACCCGTTGGAGCATGCTCCGTCGCCGTAGACACCACCCAGGCTGTGGACGCAGGACGCGCCGCTGGGTTCGGGCTCTGGCTCCGGCTCCGGCTCCGGTTCCGGCTCGGGAAGAGGCACCGGAGTCGTGACGCTCTCGCACCCCGCACCGGTCAGCTCTTCGCACGTGCACATCGCGTCGGCGCTTCGAGGGATGAAGAGACCGCGCTCGCATTGGAAGCTTCGCGTGCAGCCTCCATCGGGATAGACGCCGCCGACGCTGGAGTGGCGACACGCTCCCGCCGGCAGCGGTTCAAGCGGCTCGACGCATGCCCCCACCGCCCGCACCACCGTGATGTCGCCTCCGTAGTAGTAGCGAAGGATCCGCTGGTAGTCGTATCCGTTCTCCGCGAGGCAGTCCGCTCCGTTTTGCGACATCGCGCCGCGGTTGATCGGGAGCCGGACCCCGGAGCTGAGCGGAGGCGGAGCGATGCGCACCGCGTCCCCGGTTCGTCCTTCTTGGTTGGGCGTCGTCATCGGCTCTGTCCGCACGCCCGCCGCGGACGTGGGCAGCGTGTTCTGACATCGCGAGCCACCGCGCTTCACGCCGGCCACGTAAAACGACTGCACGACCACTCCGCCCCACATGAGCACCTCGCCCCGGGTTTCCTCGACCGCGCGGAAGTGTTCGGGCCCCGGCGGACGACCGCAGCTGAAGACCTGACACGCCTGCGAGTTGCAAACCGTGCTGGTGCCACGAAGGAACACATAGAGCCACGAACGCGCCGCGACCGCTTGGGCCTTGAGCGCTTCGAAGTCGGCGTTTCCGTTTTCGCAGGCAACGACTCCGGCGAGGTACTCGTCTTCAACCGAGAGCCGACGACCGGTCTCGCGCATCGTCACGTCGCACACCGCGACCGGCGCCCCCGACTCCATCGCGAGGCTCCCGTCAAAGTAGTGGTCGCTCATCTCCGAAGGGGCGTCCGCGATGCAGCCGATCGCGAACATCATCGAGAGCGAGTAGGTGAGGGCTGCACTCCGCAGGCGGCGCGTGTTCGTTCGCATGGTGTGGAGATGTCGCAACATCTGCGCCAGCGCTGACTGGGAGCCTGCTTCTTCAGGTTCGCTCGGCCAGGCCCGTCGTTTCTCTCTGTGGCGCACCGTCGAGCAGCGCGAACAAGAGTCGGCAGGTGCTCAACAACTGAACAGCCCCACGTCCTGGCCGAAGGAGACAGCGTAGGCGCGCCAACAGGTGCGGGAAGATCCTCGCTCTCCTCTACGGTCGAGCTGAGCGAAATCACGGGTCACGGGTGCCAAAACCAATCCTCTGGAATCGGGTGCTGCCAGAGCTCCCGAAGCGCCGCGGCGCGATGACCGAAGAGCGCCCTTATCTGCTCCGGCTCGGTGGAGCTCAGGACGATCCAGGTGAGCCGCTGGAGCTCGGGCTGGCGAAGCGCGTCCGTGACCTCGTTGGTCAGCGGGATACCGTTCAGCGTCAGGCGCCGGAGCGTCTTCCGAAGCGGCGAGCGCAACGCTTCGGCGACGTGACGACTCACCTCAGGGAGCTGCTCGAGCGAGAGAGAACGGAGGGGCGCAGGCGTCGTCTTCAAGGCGTCAAGGATAAGCGCGCTTCCGGGACCGCGAAGCTCCCGCAGTCGCTCCGCGCGCCCGAGCAGCTCGGAGACGTCGAGGTTCACTCCGCGGTCCAACTGCAGCGACTCAAGGCGAGGGACCACTGAGAGGTGCGCGAACTCGCGGGCCCGCTCATCCAGCGCGACATCGGTGAGCGAGAGAGACGCAAGCGAACGCGTGGAGTGGCCGCGCAGCATCCGGAGGAGCGACTCCGCCGACATGCCGCTTCGCCTCAGCTCGAGATGCCGAACCGGTCCCAGGAGCGGTCCGCGGATGAAGCTGTCCGGATCCGAGCCGCGAACGAAGCTGGAGCTTCCGAAGCCGCGGCAGCGAGAGCCGGCCGATCGCGTCACCCTGGTCGATGAAGTGAAACGCTTCGAGCGTAAGGTCCGCGATGCCGCTCCCTTCGAGCGGAGCGAAAAACGCGCGTTGGTTTCTCGCCCGAAGTCGCAACGAGCCGAGCAAGAGCGCGTCGAGATCACGCGCGCCGGCCAACTGGATCATGGCGGGCAGCTCGACCCGGCAGAGTCATCCATGCGGAGCGCGCCCAGTGAGAGCGACGTGATCTCCTTCCACTCGGTGATCGCGGAGAAGACCTTGTTCGTGATCCCGCGCATCGAGAACGCCTTGAGCCGCGGCGCGAGCCTCGGGAGCTGCTCAAGTCCCTCGTAGTGCTCATCCAAATGGAGCTCTTCAAGACCAGCGTCTGGACCGAGCGCCTCAAGGAGCGGGACGGCGAAGCGAGCGTGACAGCGCACATACCGAACACCCTTGAGCGCCCCAGACGCGATGAGGCGCTCGGGGGTTCGTCCGAGCGCGATCTCGTCAAGCGGGATAACCGTCCTCAGCTCAGCGAGCTGTTCGGGACCGTCCACCGACGCACCGTGATCGAAACCGAACTGTCTCCTGCCCCATGTATGACGCGCGAACGCCGGGTCGAACCAATGCGGGAAGATCGCCCGCGCGTATCGACCGAGGAGCTCGTCCTCGGATTCGATCACGCCCCGCTTCGCGACGCCCTCCAGCGACCGCTTCAGAAGCGCGAGCCGAACGAGCTCCCCGTGCGGATGCCCTTCTTCGATGGCGAGGTCCGAGAAGACACGGAGCGCTTCTTCATCGCGTGGCCGCGCGATCACCGCGGCGCGCGCTGTGGCGAGCGCCGCGGAATCCACGAACGGTCCCTCGCCCCAGTCGAGCTGCGCGATGTCGTCTAGCGTCTTCATGTCACGGTCGCCAAAACGGACGCTCGGGAACGGGAAGCTCCCGCTGCTCGTGACCGCGCAGCGGGTGGTCGAACAAGCGGGTCATGGGATCGCTCGGACCACCACAACGTTCGCTCCGCTCTGGGTGCGCGCGAAGTGCGCGCGCGCCTCGACCGGTCGCTTTGCTCCCCATCTCGTCGCGTCACGACGCTTGCTCATCGCCCCCTCCCCCTTTTCACGATCGCTCAAGGCGTCAAAGGCTCGCGCACCAACCGAACTCGGCGGTCCCGCCGGGAGCGACAGTGCGGTTGAACCCGACACCCGTGAACGTCGTCGCGCCGCTCGTTGAGGTGCTCTCCGCGTTCCAGAGGCTGTCGATGGTTCCTTCGATCTCGTGCTCGACCGCCCAGTCGACCGGCGCGTCCCCAGTGTTGCTCACGCGGGCGTTGACGCAGTACCCGGTCGGCCAGCGGGAGTTCTCGGTCACGCTGAACTCGATTCCGTCAGGTCCAGGCGGATCGATCGGCGGATCCACCGGTGGCTCTTCCGGTTCGTAAGGCTCGATCACCCCGCTGCCGGGAGCGTCTAACTCGTCGTCTCCGCCGCGTCGCGTTCGGAAGTGCGTCGAGGTGACCAGCGCTTGCAGCGGCGCGCTCAAAGACAGCTCGCCGCGCTGGGCGCCGAGGTTCTGCGCCGCGCACGAGAGCTCATCCGAGTCGACCCCGCTGGCCCAAACGAACCACTGCTCCGCGAAGCAGCTCGAGAAGTCCTCGCCCCCGAGCATCTGCTCTGCGAGACCGGCCACGCCATCAAACGGACCATCGCTCGTCTCGGTCAGCACGACCTCACCGGACGCGTCCACCGGCTCGCCGGCGTCTTCGTCGCGATATCGGCCATCGCCGTCGAAGTGCTCGAACCCGAACCCGATTGGATCGATCCGCTGATGACAACCCGCGCACGCCGAGAGCGCGGAGTGCGCCGCGTAGCGCTCTCGCGTCGACTTGGTCGGATCCACCGGCGGCGGGCTCGTGTCGAGGTTCGCCGGCGGCGGCGGGAGCGAGTCGCAGAGGAAGCGTTCGCGGACCAACACACCGCGGTGAATCGGGCTCGAGGACGCAGGCAAGGCATGCGTGACCATAACGCTGCCGTGCGTCAGCAAACCCGCGTAGGGCGTCCCGCTCAACGCGCTGCGCACGAAGCCCTCTTCGTCACGCTCACCGTCGCCGAGCGCGACATCGTAGTGCGCGGCGAGTTCAGGTGTGAGGAAGGTGTAGTCCGCCGTGAGCAGCTCATCGAGAGAGGCGTCACGACGCGCGAGCTCACGAAGAAGTCGCTCCGTCTCGCCCGCCATTTCGGCGCGCAGCTCTGGGGTCAGGTCGGGGAACGCTTCCGCGTCGCGCGGAACGACCGGCAATCGCTCAAGGTGAAGCCAATCGCGAATGAACGCCGCTTGAAGCGATTCCGCACGAGGATCCGCCAAGAGCTCGGTCAACGCGTCGAGCACGCCCGAGGGTGCAGAGAGCTCGCCCTCATCCGCCGCGGTCAAGAGCGCGTCGCTCGGCGGCGCGTCCGTGACCAGATAAGCCAGCGCGGTCGCGAGCTCGTGATCGGTCAACTCGAAGACATCACCGGCGCGCCTCCCGAGCTCCGCGCGATACAGGAAGTGCGGCGACTGCAGGATCGCGGTGATGACCCAGCGGATCCCCGCTCCGAAACCTTCGCCGAGCCGCGTGTCGCGCCAGATCAAGTAGTAGCGCTCGACCTCGTCGCGCTCGAGTGATCGCCGGAACGCGCGACGACCAAACTCCTCGACGAAGCGGACCGCGCAGGCTGCGCCTTCTTCGGGATCACAAGGGAGAAGGCTGTCGAGACGGGTGGTCACCGCGACCTCGGAGAGCTCCTCGGCCGCCACCCGGTACTGCTCCGCGAGCAGAGGCGCGACGCGTTGAGCTTCGGCCTGATTGGCGTAGCCGCGGATCACATCGTCGCTCGCGAGGCGCTCACCGTAGGTCGAGGGAACGCCGAGCAACGCTTCAATGGTTCGGTCGTACTGCGAGTGCGTGATCCTTCGAAGCAGGCGATCGCCCGGAATCGTCGGCGCGTCACAATCTGCCGGCGCGTTGGTCACGCTGTCACAATCGTCGAGCCCGCCCGTCGCCCACGCGTGAAACGTCGTCAGCGCGTCGAGCCCATCCTCATCAAGGACCTCACCGCCGCCGTGACCATCTGGGTGCAGGTTCGTGGGCTTCTGCAGCAAGAGCGGTCCCGCGTCGTCCTCCCACTGCGCGGCGTCGCGCAGCATCTGCAAGTTTTGCTTGAGCGCGTCCGGGTCATCGCCGATCCGCACCAAGCGGAAGCGAGTGCCGCGCGCGATCCCGCCGTCGTTGTGACAAGCCGCGCAGGTCGAGAGGACCGGCCCCTGGACCGTGCGCTCAAACCACACGAGATCATCGGGACAACCGTCATAGAGCTCGCCCGAACCGTCGCCCCCACCCCCGCCGCCACCATCGTCGCAGCCAAGCGGAAGCGCCAAGAGCGTGGCCCCGACCACGAACCAGAAGCTGACCCGCTTCACGCCGAGAGCTCCGACAGCGCGCCGGTTCCTGCTTCGGCGTCACCGAAGCTGGTCTCTTCGATCCCGAGCGCGTTCAGGATGCTCACGAGCAGGTGCGCGTGGTGCTGTCCGCCCGCCTCGATGTAGCGACCGGTACGGAAGCAACCGCCCGCGCCACCGGCGATGACAAACGGAACGTCAGTACAAACATGAGCGCGGGGGTCTCCCATTTCCTTCGCCCAGACGACCACGGTCGAATCGAGCATGCTCCCCTCGCCCGAAGGATCGGGTCGCTCTGCGAGCGCGCCGACCAGCTTGGCGAACTGCTCCGCACACCATGTCTCTGCTTCGACGAAGCGTCTTATCCCCTCCGTGTTGCTGTCGTCGATATGCGAGAGGGAGTGATGCCCCTCCGATTGACCGAGCCAGTCGAAGACGACCGGTGAGACGGTGTGCGAAAACTGAATCGAGGCCACGTTCGTCACGCCGCATGTCAGCGCTTCGACCGCGAGCCGAATCTGCGCATCGAGGATGGCCGGCGCGTTGTGGTTCTCGTTCGGCGCGAGACGGTCGGGTGCGTCTCCCGGAACACACGCACCTTCCGTGTCGGCGAAGAGGCCTTGCTCCACAGAGCGGAGCGATTCGACGTGCTGCTCCAACTTCTCGCGCTCACTCGCGCCGAGTCGTCGCTGTAGGTCCGAGAGGTCGCCGCGCACGGCATCGAGCACGCTCGCGCGACGAGCACGCAAGCGGTCCCTCACGTCGTCCGTCTCCAAGAGGTCGCCCCAGACGCGTCGGTACACGCTTCTCGGATCGTCGTCTGGCGTCACGAGCGAGCTGGGGTTCGCGTAGCTCATGCGCGTTTGCTGCCCCCCGCCCCAGAGGCTCGTCAGCACCCCGAGCTCAAGCGAGCGAAGCGGCGTCCCACCACCCAGCTGCGTAGCCACGTATTGATCGATCGAGGCGCCCCCACCGACATCCCCGGCTCCGCCTTGGTTGGTCAGCATCGCGTGCTGACCGCCTTCATGGTTGGTCGCTTGATAAAAGTTCAGCCCACCGATCGCGATGAGCTGGTCTTCGTACGGCTTCAACGGCGATAAGATCGTGCCGGTCGGGATGTCCAAGCGCCCTGGTGACCCCGGACGCCACTTCGTCGGGTTGGTCCCGTTCGGCGAGTAGAAAATCATCAAGCGCTTCGCGCCGCGGCCAGAGCTGTCCGCTCGCGCGCTCTCGAAGCTTCGCAGAAGCGGCGCCAACAAGAGCGCGGCGCCACCGGCCAGAAGAGATCGTCGTCGCATGCGGTGAGGGTACACCGCATTCCGACCTCGATGATCCCTCTGTTAGGCTCGCCTACGATGAACGAGAGAACGAACTTTGGATTCGACACGACCACCGACGAGGTCCTCGAGGGACTCGATCTGACGGGGCGGCGGGCCCTGATCACCGGGGGCTCGGGTGGACTCGGCGCGGAGACCGCGCGCGCCTTGGCGAGCAAAGGCGCGCGCGTGGTCTTCACGGCGCGTAACCTCGACAAAGCGGAGACGGTAGCGAGAGCGATCCGGGAGGAGACCAAGAGCGACGTCTCGGTGGTCCCGCTCGAGCTCGGCTCGCTCAGCGCGGTCCGCGAGAACGCCGCCTCCATTTTGGACAAGCACGACGCGTTCGATCTCTTGATCAACAACGCCGCGATCATGGCCTGTCCCCACGGCGAGACAGCGGACGGCTTCGAGCGGCAGTTCGGAACGAACCACCTTGGTCACTTTCTGTTCACCAGTTTGATGATGCCGGCGCTCCGGCGCGGCGACCGGGCGCGGATCGTCAACGTCAGCTCGCGCGCGCACTTCATCTCCCCGGTGCACCTCGACGACCTCCATTTTGGCAACCGCGCTTATCACAAGTGGGGCGCGTATGGTCAGTCGAAGACCGCCAACGTGCTCTTCACGGTAGAGCTGGAGCGGCGCTTCGGCCCCGAAGGGATCCACAGCTTCGCGCTTCACCCCGGGGTCATCGCGACTGACCTCACCCGACACCTCGAAGACGACGACCACGCGATGCTCGAGAAGCGCGTGAAGAGCGGCGTGATGACACGAAAGTCGATCCCGGCGGGCGCCGCCACTCAGGTCTATGCCGCCACGGCGCCAGAGCTCGAGGGTCGCGGCGGAGCCTATCTTGAGAACTGCGCGATCGCCGCGGTGGACGACGAGAGCCCGAGCGCTGGGGTCCGCTCGTATGCAGTCGACAAGGATGTCGCGAGAGCGCTCTTTGCGCTTTCCGAAGAGCTCGTGGGCGCCGCGTTCTGATCCGCGTTGTGCGCTATTCAGCGATGGCGTCGAGCGCGTCGATCATGTCGCCACCTCGCAGCCCGAGCCAGGCGTCGCTGCGCGGCGTGAGGAACACGTCCTCGTAGATGCGCGCGTTGAGACTCTCGAACGATGCGTTCGGGCTTCGCGACATGATCCCGTGAATCTCGCGATGTAGGCGGGTGCTGAGCGCGGTGTCGCGGGTCGTGCTCCGCTCCAGCGCGCGGAGCTCCTCCGCGGTCGCGGGTCGCCCGAGCTTCACTCGGAGCAGCGCGCGCGAACCTGCGCTGAGCGAGAAGCTCGCCCGTCCCGCGGTCGGCGCTGGCGCGCGATTGCCCTGGTTGCCCTGGCGCATCATCGCCGCCGCGAGCGGCATCTCGACGATCATCTTGCCCGTCGTCACGCGCATCGCGCTCGCGATGTCGGGGCCGCTACCGGAGAGCGGCGCTGCGTTCACACGATGCCACTGTGTCAGCGCCGGGATCTCATCGCCGAGATGGCGAATCGCTTCACGGAGGTCACGAACAAACGAGTTTGGATCCGAGAGCCCCGGCACGACGTCGACGACGCGCCCGTTCGCGCCTAGACGCGACGCCATCACGTAGTGCGCGCTGTTCCCCGTGATCGTCCGAACGAGCTCGCGTCCGTCTCCCATGTCGATCGTGATGCGCGGCGCGGGGCGCTCCGAGCTCCAGTGCAGGACGACGTTCTCGCGCAGGAAAGACGCGACCCTTTCGTCGGCGTAAAGGACCAGACGAAAGAAGCGACTGTTCGCGCAGGAGTACTCTTCATCGAGACGCCCGAGGAGCCGAAGAGAGACGACCGGCCTCCCGAGCGCTCGCGCGGCCGCCATCGCGCGAGCGAGATCGGTGTACCAGTAGAGCCCGCTCGCGTGACCGTCGCGCTGTCCAGAGACCACGTCGATCGCGCGCCGGAGCCGCTCGCCCGCTTCGCTTCGCGTCCCTTCCCTCAGCGACGCGAGCGTCTCGGGGTAGGCGTCGAGGAGCGAGAGCAAGCCGGCCGGGCCGAGCGCGCGAAGCTGGGTAATCGCTTGATCCGCGATCGCTTCGTCAGGATCGAGCGCGAGCTGCGTGAGCGCGTCGGTCGAGGCGTCTTGATCGATCGGGATCGTCTCGGGATCACCTACCTCAAGGGTCTGACAACCGAACGCGACGGCGACGCCGGCGACCAGAACCGAAAACAACGAACGCGAACCAAACATAGAGAACCTCCTCATCACGATCGAAGATGACGCGAAGAGGAGGTCTCCGTTGTAAGGCTTGCGTAAATGCCACGCGCGATCCGCGCGATCGCTAGAACAGAGGCGGGAGATCCGCGAGCGTCTCTGCGTTGCCCCCCGCCGGATAGGCGTACGACGAGTAGCTGTCCATTCCCCAGACCACAACGCCGAACGGGTTGTCACTGGACGCGGCTTGCCTGCCGTTGGTGCAGCTCCCGGCGCCGATTCCCGCGCGCACCAAATCGACAGTGGCGTACTCGTAGCGGCCCGACGTTCCCACGGGAGCGAAACCCGTTACCTCGCCCAGACACTCGACCGTCACCGGCGCGAACGCCCCAGACTCATCCGCGACCCGGGTCACGGTGAGCGACGTCGTTGGGAAGCTTGGGTCGCTGAAGAAGACATAGTCTGAGAGATATTGCGCCGCGGGGAAGACGGGGACGTGTTCCTCGTCACCAAGCCAAAACCCAAACTCAGTCTCCGCGGTCGCTCCGTCACGCGATCCGCCGGGCACACGACAGCTCCGCATCATCTGCGCGAGCGTGAAGGGATGCATCGCGTCCTGACCCGAGACCACGAACGGCTCGGTGGTCGAGAAGTCCACGACCTCTCCGCGATCGAGCGTTGGGGGCGCGCCCGCGATCGGAGGGTCGAAGGTCAAAGAGGTGCCGTCGACTACCCCGACGACGCGATACGGAATGTCCTCGGGCATCGCGTCGAGCCGGCGCGTCTCGAACGGCGCGACGACGTACTCGTGCGAGAGCGCAGAGACCGGGAGCTGCTGCTGGTGCGCCCCTTCTCCGCCCGGCGTGACCGACCGCTGGATACGCAAGAACCGGTTCCCCGAGCTCACCGACACCGCCTTGTTCGCGCGGACTAAGCTCCCGGAAGGATCGCTCGCGCCGACCTCCCACTTCACGTACTCCCCCGCGTCGAGCGTCACGGCACCGGTCGCTCCGATGCTGATCGCCGGCGCGCCACCGCTCGCGGGGAGCGCGACCGTGGGCTGAACACTGACCTCCGTCCCGTCTTCGTGCGCCGTGACCGAAAACCAAAGTGGACCCGGCTCGGAGTGCGTCCCGATCGGCGGCGTCGCGATCACGTACTCACGGTCCCACGCGTTCGTGGGCATCAGGAGCGACGCGCCGGGTACGTACGAGAGCGCGCCGCCAAACGGCAGGATGTCGTACGCCCGAAGCGGGATGTTCGAGGTGATGGTGAACGCCTCAGACGTACCGGTCTCGATCGCCGTCGACTCGTTGACCGCGGTCGTTACGGGGCAGCTCATCGGCGTTAGGTAGCGCATCTGAACCGAGTCGGGATCGTGGGAAAGAAAGAGCACGCCGACCTCGCCCTCGGGCAGACCCGAATCCGGAATCGGATCCCATTCGGTCGGGGGACGCGCGTTGTCAACGACGCGACCAAAGCTCTCGACGGGGTACGTCTCGTCTCCGCGAGAGACCCCAATGACGGCGGGCGCGGGGAACATGTTCGCGACGAACACCGCGTGACATGGCGGCAAGATGCCCGACCAAGTGGACGGCGTCGCCACGCGGTACGTGCAGCCGATCGTTCCGCGAGTCGCGTTAGCAGCGTCACACGCCGCCACGCACGCACCATCAAAGCAACCTTCATCATCTGCGCAGGTCCGAAGCGTGGACCCGTCCGCGCCGAGTACGTCACGTAGATCCGCGCTGCAACCGAGACCCATGGGCGGACCCGTGTCGACCGAGGTGTCGGGAACGCTCGTATCGGGAAGCGCGGTGTCTGTCCCGGTCTCGCCGGCATCGGTCCCAGGGACACACGCCCGATCCACGCAAACGAGACCGCCGTTGCACTCATCACTCGAGGCGCACCCAGCGGGCTCCGTATCGTCGTCACCGCATCCGACAAGGACGAGACAAAGAGAGAGAGACATCGCCATCCGTCGCATGGCGATAGGTTGGGCGAAACACACGCGCACGAACAGACCCGAACGTGCCATACGCTGACCGATCTTCGACCACCGAGTGCTCGGTATGCGCTCAGGGTGACCACGTGAGCGCTTCGAGCGAAGTAGTCCTCATCGCGCTCGAGAGACGAGGAGGAATTCGTTAGCGCGCGCGGACGAGGTGAGTCGCCGGTCAGCGACTACATCAGGTCGGAGCAGCCATCCGGCATGTAGCCAAGCGCGTGCAGCTGCTCGCACACCTCGGGCGTCAGCTCCGCGCCTTCTTCTCGCGCTTCCATTTCCCGCGCGCGCTCTGCCGCTTCTCCCGCGAGGAGCCAGTGCCGCTTGTCGGCGGCTCCGAGGAACTGCCCGCTGTGAATCCGCAGGTAGCGCATCGCGATCGGGTGCTCCCGACCGTTCAGTTCGCGGCGCTCTCTTGGGTCCGTGCCGAGATCAAACATAACGTAGGTCAGGCTTGGTCGAATGATGAGCTTGAAGTCGCCGCCCGTGATCACGCGGCGGTTGTCTTGGAAGTTGCTGAAGGCGACGTAGGGCCCAGTCGGCGCGTTGCCTCGCAAATGCCCAAGCAGGCTGCGCCCTTCGAACTCGTCCGGAACGCCTACGCCGGTCGCCTCCAAAATGGTCGGCCCGATGTCCATCGTCGAGACGGTCGCGCTCGGCCGGAGACCGCCGTCGAGCACGCCTGGCCAGCGCACGATAAGCGGAACCGCGAGCAGCTCCTGATACACCGAGTGACCATGGCCCCAGCTGCCGTGGTCGTTGAACTCTTCGCCATGGTCTGAGGTCACGACGATGATGGTGTTCTCGTCGAGACCGAGCTCTTTGAGCTTTTCGAGGAACACGCCGAAGTGATGATCGTGATAGCTGATCGATCCATCGTGCAGCGCCTTGATGCGCGTGATGTCGCTCTCCGTGAACTCCAGCTGAGAGTCGCGCTTCTTGGCTTCCTCCAGCAAAAGGTGCGTGTTCCGATTGCGCACCTGGCCGCGGTAGTTTGAGCGCGCGTCGTACATGCGCAGGTACTCGTCGGGCGGGTCGTACGGAACGTGCGGATCGATCGTCTGGATATAGACAAAGAAGCGCTCGTCCTTGTGCTCTTCGATCCACTCGCTGGCTTCGCCGAAGACGTTCTCTGCGACGGTGCGCCTCTGCTCGCGGATGTAGTTGGTGTAGTGATCCCAGCCTTGGTTGAACCCGAACGTCGTCGACACGTAACCGTTCGCGAGGAACGTCGCGGTATCGAACCCCGCGCCCTTGTAGACCTCGCCGAGCGTGGTGAAGCGACCCGGCAAGCGCGAGGCGTCGCCCTGGGTCCCGTGAGTAGTGGGGTGGAGCGAGGTCAAAATGCTCGCGACGCTCGGCTTGGTCCAGTTCTCCGGCGACTGCGCGTTCTCAAAGACCGCCCCCTCTTCCGCGAAGGTGTCCAGCGCGGGCGTGCGCACTCGCGTGCGTGGGTTGTAGGGACGCAGCTTGCTCGCGCGGAGCGTATCGATCGTCAGCACGACTACGTTGCGCGCCTCGGCCGGTGGCGGCTCTGGTTGATCCGCGACCGCCAAGCGCGGCTCGGCGATGAACGCTTTCCCTTCTCCGGTGACCGTGAACGAGAGCCGCGCGATCCCCGCTGGTAGCGCGATCGACTGGTCGACAAACGCTTCGCCCGCGGGCCCAGAGAAGAGCTCACGCGACTCGCCGCGCACGGGTGACAACGTGACGCGAAGATTCGCGACGCCGCCTTGGCCCGCTACGCCAAACGTGAGCCGACCGTCTTCGGGAACATCAACGTAATGTGAAATGGTCGTCCCCGGAGCGGCCTCGACAACTGGACGCGAGACCCCCGCGACCGTCGCACGCGTTCGGATCGGGGGCTGAACCACGTCCGGCGCGGCGGCGTCTTCCGCGTCCTCGCCCTCCGTCGCCGCGTCCCCGATCTCGATCGACGCGACATCGAACGTACCGCCACGGGTCACGCGAAAGAGCAGGTAGTTCTCCCCGGCCCGCACGTGCTCCCGCGCGATCGGGATCGTCACATCGCGAAAGGCGCCGGCTTCGATCGCGCGTTCGGGCAGCGTCTCGCCGTTGAGATACGAGATAAGCGGACGGCCGCTTCCTCGGAGACGCACCTTCATCGAGAGCGCGCGTCGCTCCTCCACGTTGAAGTACACGCGCCCCATCCGCGCGAAGCTCGTGAAGGTCTCGTCGCCATCGTGACCATCATCGCCCCACCCGCTGTTCCACGTTCCGTTCGTGTACTTCATACGCGCGGGCGTCCCCATGTCGATCAGGAGACCGGACGTCTCGACGTCCGCGAGGTGAAGCGTCGACGCCAGGTCGAGATGGGTTCGAAGCGCCCCGGCTGCAGGTGCGTTCGTCGGTGGGTTCGTGGGTGCCGCTGCTTCCGCGATTTCATCCGCGGGCGCCTCTGGCTCCGGCTCGCTCTCGGTGCTCGTCGCTGGCGTCGGGGCGGGCTCCGGCGCGGGCGCGGGAGCGGGGTCGCTACACGCGACGAAGAGCGCGACCCACAAGATCGTCGCGAGGAGAGAAAAACGCTTCACACCCATCGCTATCACGCGCTCCCAAGCGCGCACAACGGGTGCTGGAACGACCCGTCTGACGAGGTCTCACCTGCGGTCATCTCCGCATGAAGTGAATTGTGCTCTTGGCGCGAACCGCTTTCCCGCTTCGCTTCACCCGTCCGTCATGGCGCAAGGTCTGAATCTCGCTCCGGCGTGTAGGGCGAGCGTTAGAGCGAGGACGCTTCGACGATCGAGTAGGAGACGTCGATCTCTTCGCATACGTTCGAGTCGGCGTTCAAAGCGATCGCGAGAGCGACCATGGGAGGGCGCGCCTCGTCTTCTCGACGACATTCGACTTCCAACGCCGCGAGGTTTCGCGCGACGCATGCGGCGCCGGCGTTGATGAACGCTTCGCCGCTGCTTGAATCGCAACGGGTGTACCTCGGCTGGCCAGCGGCACAAACCGGTAGGACTTCCACCTCGACGTTGTCGTTCCCTGAATCGATTTCGATGTTCACAACTCCGTCGATGGGCGCTGGGAAGCCGAAGTAGACGAGGTCGCGATCTCCCGGGGTCAAAACGGTCGTGAGGTTGCCACGTAAGCGCTCGAGTCTCTGCGTCATGACGAGATCGGGATCGTCGGGAAGATCGTCGGGATCACTTCGTTCGCAAGTTCGGCAGAAGCCGTTGGGGAGACACGCGACTCCACTTGCGCAGGGCGCCGTGCAGTCAAGCGAGCCACCGCAGCGATCTGGGATGCTCGCGCATGTGTTCTCAGGGCAATCCACCCGCGGCTCGCACGGGCGAACGCAGGTGTTCCCTTCGTTGCAAACGAGCCCGTCGTCGCAGCCACCGCAATCGAGCGAGCCGCCGCACCCATCCGACGTGACGCCACAAGTCAGGTCGGTGCAGAGCAACGCGCGGCAGTTCTCAAAACAAAGCATCTCCGGGAAGCCACAAGTAAAACCAGGTGGGCACCCGTCGTCGCTTTCGCAGGTGAAGGTCCCGTCCGGTGGCGACACCTGACAGCCCGCACTCATGAACACCGCGACGCAGCAGAAGAGACACAAACGAGTCATCAGAACGTCCCCTGAAAGCCGATGCTCGCGCCGCTGGAACGGAAGCCTACGCTCGCGCGAAGCTCTGATGCTCGGACCAACTTCTTCCCTGTCACCGCCCAGATGATCCCGCTCGCGATCGCGGCGACCCCCACCCCACCGACGATCCAGCCCGCCGTCGCGAACGTGGGTCCGGTGTCGTAGTCGTTCATGAGCGCATCCGTCCAGGGACCCATCGCGGCACCGTTGACCCTGTTGATCCGCGCGTTCCCGACCAACGCGAGGGCGACTCCGGCGCCGACCAGCGCGACGCCGATCCCGGCGACAACCCATGGTCCGCTCCCGGCGCTCACCTCGACGAGTCGGCTGCCTTCCTCCGCTTCGCGTGCTCTTTGTCGCTCCAGATCAGCGGCTCGCCGCGCCGCGTCCGCCTCTGCGCGCGCGGCGTCAGACTCCGCCTGAACCGCCGCCGCTCGTGCCCGGTCCCGCTCGATCGCTTCTCGGAGCGCGACGACCCGAGCCTCCACGCTCGCGCGTCGCTCGGACTCCGGCTGCTCACGCAGAAAACGTTCATACGCGGTGAGCGCTTCTTCGCGGTCCTGCATTCGTTCCGCGCTGAGACCGATGTTGTAGAGGAGCTCGGCGCGACCGCTAAGCTCGTACGACTCGGTGTAGAGCGCGAAGGCGCGCGAGAAGTCTCCCCCCTCGAACGCTTCCGACCCCTCGAAGAACGCAGCTCGTGCGCGTTCCTCTCCGGGGAGCGACTGCGCATTGCCAAGCGTCGTCCACACGAGAGCTTGCGCCAGAACGAAAGCGATTCGGCTCGTCATCCGCTCAATATATTCTCTGGAGGGACTGTCCGCCCCTCCCTCCAAATAAGTAAATGATTTGGAGCCTCCCTCCCATGTTCGCTCCGCTCTGCGCTCCTTCGTCGCTTTCCAATATCGTTTCCGCACAGGCGCTCAGGCGCGGGTTCCGGAGCGCAGCGGAGAACGCGCGGCGATGGCGCCGCAGGTGCGGAAACAAAGAATATACCAGCCGCGACGAACTCAGCGCCGAGCGCCCACACGCGAGGAGCAGACTTTAGAAACAGAGGGACGAGCAGGTCGTCGAACCGGTTCGGTTGCACGCCTCGCCAGTCGTCGCCGCCGGACCAACCGGTACGTAGAGCCCTGTGGCGAAGTCGATCGCCCAGATGTCGTTGATGTTGCCGCAGTCGGTTTTTCCGCCGACGACGTAGCCCATCGTCGCGCTCTGGGTGTGCCCGAAGTAGTGACGCCGATCGGGCGCGTCCATGTTTGGCGTCGTGAAGTTGGCCGGGAAGTCGCATCGACCGAACGGCTCCGCGTTCTGCACATCCGCGTCGACGGTCTGCCGCCAGGTCCCCGCGGCGATATCAAACGCCCACACATCGTTGATGTTCCCAAGCGAGGTCGAGTCGTGACCACCGGTGAGGTAGACGAGACCGTTCGCGTCATCCGCGTAGAGCTCGCCACCGAAGCGGGTGGGCGGCGAATCAGGACCGCCGCCCGCGAGCGCGCGCCAGGTGTCCGTGGTCACGTCGAAGGCGTAGAGGTCGTTACGGTAAGGGCCGCTGAAGCTCGGGGTACCGCCGAAGACCACGAAGTCGTCGCCGACCACGACGCCGCCTGGGTAGAGGCGAGGAGACGGCGCGCCCTCGGCGGTGATCTCGGTCCACTCATTCGTCGTGAGGTCGAGAGAGAAAAAATCGCCGACCCCAGTCAGCTCAAACCCACTGGTCGCGACGTCACCGCCGAACACCAAGAGCCGATCCCCGGCAATCGCGACCGCACCGTTACTGCGCGGGCTCGGCCCGGTTCCGGTCGTCACGATCTCGGACCAAGTATCGGTCGCGAAGTCGAACGCGAAGACATCGGCGTAGTTGGTGTAAGGAGCGCCGGTTCGATCACGACCGCCGAACGCGATCGCGCGCTGGCGTGCTCCATCCACCACGAAGTGATGACGCGTCCGAACGCCGGGCCCAGTGCCGTTCGGGGTGAGGCGTGACCACTGCTCGCACGTGAGGTCGAAGGCCCACATGTCGCTGGTCAGCTCGTACGCCGGGACGCACATAACCGGCGCGACGGTGTTGCCGCCGTAGACCACCAAGCGGTTGTTCATCTCATCGAAGACCGCGGTGTGTTCGCCCAAGCCGCCAATGATCTCGCCCGTCGGAGTGCACTCCGGCGACGTGTCCTCGGGGACGCTGGTATCGCCCGCATCGGTCGCGTCTGTGCCACCGTCCGACGGCGGGCTGGTGTCCGCTCCGCTGTCGTCGTCACCGCAAGCGATGAGAAGAGAGAACGAGAGCGCGAAAGTGATCAGGCGAAGCATGCTGGCTTCCTAAACCACCTCGAACAGGTTTTCCAGCCGACGGCTCGCGCGCAGGTTGGAGCGCGACGCGAAAGAGCTGGACCTGATCCGGTGGGCTGAACCTGGCGACGGAACTCGTCCCCCTCGTTCACGCTCTAGCAGAACTGCTAGATAGACTCACCGAGCAACAGCTCGAGCGCCTTCAGACGTGCCGTGAGACGCGCGGTGTCCTTCTCGGCGCGACGAATGACCTCACGCGAAGCTTGTACGCGTTTTTGGAGCACCTGGTCCGCCGGCCGGAGGCGAAGGTGCGTCTCCAGGTCCACCATCTCGTGGCGGAGCGCGTGAAGATCAAGCTCCATCAGACCCGCGCGCGTCTTGGTCCGCATCGCCGACAGCACCGCGCGCCGATCCTCGAGGTCGATGGTGGGCGTGTGCTCCGCAAGCGTGCCCGACTGAAACTGCGCGAGCCGCTCCCACTCCTTGTTGCTCGCGGCCGCGTCGACGAGCTTCGTTCGGAGCGCTTCCAGCGCGGTGACATGACGCCCTCGCATCAGCGACACCTCCTCACTGAATTCCGCCTCGCGCTGCTCCCGCTCCGCGCGATGCGCGAGGCGGAGCTCTTTTAGCTTGGTCATGAGCTGCGTGATCTTTTCTTGCGCGCGGGTCGATTCATCGAGCGCGACAAGCTCCTTGAGCTCCGCGTTCTCCTCGCGGAGCGTCTCGACCTCATGCTCCAGCGCGGAGACCTTGGCGCGCGCCGCCTCCAACGGGTCTCGGTAGCTCACCGAGCGATGACATCGATCTTCTCGCGCCGTGTCAAACGACGTCGCCCATTTCGCGTCAGCGCGAACGCAGCATCACGTCGACCTCGAAGAACACGTCCTCAAGCGTCGTCGTCTCCACCACCAACGTGTAGGTGCCAGCCGGGATCTCGGGTACGCGGAACGAGCCCAGGTCGATCGGGAAAACCTCGCCCGGGATGTACATCTCCTCCGCGCAGCTCGTCGTCATGAAGGGGTCGGCGCTTGGAGACACCGGGAGCTCGGTCGAGGGGTCGTTGCAGACCGCTTGGAGATAAACAATGAGGTCGTCGAGGCGACCGTCCGCGAGCGCGCGGAGATTGGCGGGCGTGTAGGTCGACACGTCGAGATCGAAGTCGCCTTCGGGGACCGTGACCGTGAAAACCTTCTCGGCGACGATCTCGGTCAATCCGCATGAACCCGTGACCCCGCTCGGCAAGAACCCGCGAATCTCTCCCATCGTTCGCACCCGTACGTCGGGGGTCACCGCGATCGGCTCCGGATCGTCGCACGACGCGATGTCACCGTCGGAGCGACAAGTGCTCGTGGTCTCGGAGCAGAGGTAGCCGCTCGGGCAGACGCGCCGAAAGCTGCACGCTTCATCGGGTCCCACGACCGTCGCTTCGTCGAGCTGGATCGTGGTGGGCTCGCTTCGAATTCCGAAGCGGTCCACGACGACGATACGAACGAACGCGGCGCGCCCGAGATCCGAAGGATAGAACGTGGTCGTCTTCTCGCCTCGCGATGAGGTCGGGTACGTCATGCGACCATCGCTCCCGCGGCTCGGTCGGTCATCAAAGAACCAGGTCTCCCGATCGCTCCAGATGACCGGCAACGTCATACGGCGAAAGCGGAGCGGTCGGCGCGCCGCGTCGAGGAACGTGGCCTCCCAGTACTTCAGCTCAGGCATCTCGTCGCGCGCGCTCAGTCGCACCGCGATGTCGGTCGGGGCGATCCGCGCCTCCACGGTCCGGACCTCAGGGACAGTCGCGTCGCGCACCTCGATCTCGAGCGTGTACTGACCGGGGCCTTCCGCGTCCACGTTGTGCAGCCCGACGAACACGGTTTCACCACCTCGGGTTGGGATCGACCCCCAAGCGCTGACCCCTGGCGGCGCCATGCAGTAGGCGGTGACGTCGTCTTCGCAGGAGAAGCGAACGTGAACCCGGAGATCTCCGTCATCGTAGCGACCGAGCGTCCACCGTGAGGCCCTTGAAACCGGTCCCTGGCACCTGAACCGCGAACCACTTGATGAGCCCGACATCGGGTTCGTCTGCAAACGACGGAACGCCCGGTGGGACGCGTCCTCGATCCGGCCACCGGCAGCCTCGGAGCTCGGTCATCGGCGCGCCTGAGTTATCGCCCACGAACGTGTTCACGCCCATCTCAAGCTCCAGCACCGTCGCGTCCATGCATCCCTCGGGTGGATCGCCAAAGGTCCGCTCATCGGGCGGCACGCCGAGCACCGGACCGTCGTCGACGTCGGGCGCGGTATCGGGTTCGCCCACGTCGGGCGCGGTATCGGGTTCGCCCGCGTCTACCGCATCCGGCTGCACATCGGGCGAGGTATCAGGCTCCGTGTCGGGTTCGCCCGCGTCTGGCTCCGTCTCCCCCGCGTCCGCATCGAGCGCGCCGCCATCTTCAGGACCAGGCGTCGCCCCGCAATCGCACGCGAAGAGTCGCGCTCAGCACAAGACAAAGGAACTTCAGACGAACGTCCATCACATCACCTCGGTGGTGTGGTGCTTGTCATGCCGCATACGTTCATACGCTGTCGTAGGTATCATTTCCGCACAGGCGCTCAGGCGCGGGTTCCCCTCGCACCCCCGGAAGCGACGCGTCGTCCTTCAATCCGGACAGTCGATCACGGCGCGCGCGAAGCTCGGCTTCGAACTCTGCGCGGAGCGTCCTGAAGTGCTCCGCGACGTCCGCTGGGACCCTACGCCGCAACGCCGCAGACTGCTCTTCGACTTGAGCCGCGCGGAGCTGTTGCAGCGACCTGTGTCGCTCGTGTTCCGCCGCCGAAATAGCGGATGCTCTTTCGCGCTCGACCTTCTGGATCGCTTTGAGGCGCGCGACCTCCACCTCGTGGAGCGCCTGCGCCTGCTCCGCGAGGATCTGAGTTTGCTGAAGTTCTTGCGTCAGCTCAAGGACGCGAAGCTTGAGCTCCTGCGTCTCCAACCGAAGCGCTTGGACCCGCGCATCGGTGTCAACGTCCGCACGCGCGCCCTCGCGCGTCTCGTCCAGCTCTCGCTGAAGCGCGGCGATCTTGGCGTTCGCGGCATCCAGCGGATCACGAAACGTCACGTGCTTAGGCGCGATAGATCGTGACGACGCAAGCCCCGCCGAGACCGAGGTTGTGCTGGAGCGCGACCTTGGCGCCCTCGACCTGCCGTTTCCCAGCGTCGCCGCGCAGATGCCAGACGAGCTCGGTGCACTGCGCGAGGCCCGTCGCCCCGAGCGGGTGTCCTTTGCTCAGGAGACCGCCGCTCGGGTTCGTGACGAACTGGCCGCCGAACGTGTTGTCCCCGTCCCAGATAAATTTCTCGGCTTCACCTTCCGCGCACAGGCCCAGCGCTTCGTACGTGAGCAACTCGTTGGCGGTGAAGCAGTCGTGAAGCTCGACCACATCGAGATCTTCCGGACCGATCCCCGCTTGCTCATAGGCTTTACTGGCCGCCGCCTTCGCCATGTCATAGCCGACCATCTTGATCATCGACTTCTCCTCGAAGGTCGACGGGAAGTCGGTCGTCATCACCTGCGCCGCGATCCAGGGGCTGTCTTGCTTGCCCTGCTTCTTCGCGAACTCCTCCGAGCAGACAATGGCGGCCGCGGCACCGCAGGTCGGCGGGCAGCACTGGTAACGGGTCAGCGGGTCGAAGATCTCTGGGCTCGCGAGGATCTCTTCCACGCTGAGCGTATCGCGGAAGAGCGCGTACGGGTTCTGGCTCGCGTGCTTCCGCGCCTTCTCCGCGATCTTCGCGAAGGTCTCTCGCTTGGTCCCGTGCTCGAAGCGGTACTCGCGCCCCGCTCCGCCGAACATCTGCGCCGCCGGAGGGGCCGCCGCGATGCCTTGGACGTCATTCATCAGCTCCGCGAAGTCCTGGAGCGGACCGATGCGATCGTCGAACTTCGATCCCAACGCGCCGCGCTCCATCTTCTCGAAGCCGAGCGCCAGTGCACACTCAACGGTGCCGCCCGCGACCGCTTGCTGCGCGAGCATCAACGCGGACGAACCCGTCGAGCAGTTGTTGTTCACGTTGAAGACAGGGATCCCCGTGAGGCCCACTTGGTAGACCGCGCGCTGTCCGCACGTGCTGTCGCCATAGACGTAGCCGGCGTACGCTTGTCCGATGTCGCGGTAGTCGACCCCTGCGTCCTCGAGCGCGGCGCGGGACGCTTTAACCGCCATCACGTCGTACTCTTCGCTCTTGCCAGGCTTCTGGAACGGGACCATTCCGACGCCGATCACGTGCACTTTACGCATGACCAACGCTACCAACGCCGACGGGGAAACGCGAGCGCGCTAGTCCGCGGCACCCGCGACGACGTGCGCCGACAACGCAGGATCCCAGCGGCGCTCAAACCACTCAAGCGGATCGATCGATACCGAGACCTCCGAAACCCCCGGGGCCAAAACGGTCAGGCGCTCTGCGAACATGACGTCCACGTCGCGCTCTGCCGAGAGGGCGACCTGACGCGGCGCGCGGTCGACCTTCACGCTCATGTAGACCGACGCGGGGTCGCTCGCATTAGCGGCCTCTTCGAGCGTATCGGGGCGGAGATGAAGCCGCACGCCGCAATACTCTCCCGGCGCCGGAAAGAGGGTCGTCTGCGCGACGTCGCCGGGCATCATCGCGACGACGCCGAGCGCGTTCAACGTCAACCCATGTGCGCGGGCACGCGACCTCGTGAACAAGCGCAGGCCCGTCATCATCACCGACGCCTCTTCGCATGAGAGCAGCTCGACCTCGGCGATGGAGAGCCACGCCTGGTCCACTTGCACTTCGCGCCCAGATGCATCGACGAAGAGGTCCGCGGCGAGCGCGCTTTTGAGCACGACGTCCACCTCGATTCCATCGGTCACCGAGACGCAGTCGATCGACCACGGCAACAAATAAGGAGAGCATCGCGACGACGTGAAACCGAGCGGGTTGTCGTCGCCCGCTACAGGTCAACGGTGGCCCCCAAGGTGAGAACCACGCCTTCTCGCTGTTCTCAAAATTCGAGCGACGCCAGACCGCCAGAGCCACGCGCCTTGCCGCCATCTTCGCTCCTCGAAGATGCATTGCATCGACTTCGTCACGCAGACGCACCCATCCGCGCAACTCTGATGCTCTGGCGACGCCCGAATTTTGAGAACAGCTCTTCGCGATGTGAACCCGCGAGGCGATGAACGACAGGAACGCTGACGCTGAGGAGATACACAAGATCGCGAATCGGGGTCGCGATGATCCCCGCGCCCGCGAACGCGATGAACCCGCCGGAATCTATCCGCGGCGCCCGCAACGGTCGCTTGCGCGTCGAGCCTTGTCGCGAAGGACGCCTGGAGACCGAGGGTCGTCATCGGCTGCCACTGAAGCGTCGCGCTCGAG
>CALJDU010000060.1 GCA_938024995.1 uncultured bacterium | reverse complement strand
GAAAAGGCGGCAGCTGAAAAGGCGGCAGCTGACAAGGCAGCAGCCGACAAGGCAGCGGCTGAGAAGGCCGCAGCCGAGAAGGCCGAGTCGGACGCACAAGCGCGCATCAGTCCGCGTCTTCGGAAGACGCCCCCGCTCGGCGGCGGACGGCAGCGGAAGACGGCGGACCTCGTCCCCGCGTCTCCGCGGGCCGCAGCCCCGACGTCCACGGTTCCGCAGTCCGTCACGGGCAAGGTCGACCGCCCATCCGGCTCTCCGAAGAAGACGCCGGTGATGCCGCTCCTCGCCTCCGACGAACAGCCCGAGATTCTCTCGCCGACGCTCACTCGCCCTGCGACCCCGGTCGCGCGTGGCCAGAAGCGGACGGTCGCGATCGAGGAGACCACGTTTGGGCTTCTCTTTCGTCGCGCGCTCGCGCTTCGGCCCAAGAGCTAAGCGATGTTGTTGACCGTCGATGTTGGAAACACCAACACGGTCCTCGGGGTCTACGACGGCGCGAAGCTGACGCACGACTTTCGCATCGAGACCGCGAAGGGCCGAACGGTCGACGAGTACCACGTGCTCCTCGCGACGCTGATCGATCTCGCCGGCATCGCGCGGAACGAAGTCAGCGCGAGCATTCTCGCTTCGGTCGTTCCCAACTTGAACGACACCCTCTCGTCGGCGGTCCAGCGCGCCTTTGGCCACGAGATGTTGGTGGTGGGACCGGGCATCAAGACCGGGATGCCCATTCTCTACGAGAACCCACGCGAGGTCGGCGCGGACCGCATCGTCAACGCCGTGGCCGCGTACGAGCGCTCAGGGGGACGCGCGGTCATCGTCGTGGACTTTGGAACCGCGACCACGTTCGACTGCATCTCGCAAAAGGGCGAGTACCTCGGCGGCGCGATCTCGCCTGGCATTCACATCAGCGCGCACGCGCTCTTTTCGCGTGCCGCCAAGCTCCCTCGCGCTGAGATCGATCGTCCGCCGCGCGCGGTTGGTCGAAACACGGTTCACTCGATGCAGGCCGGAATCGTTTTTGGCTATGTCGGTTTGGTCGACGGACTCGTGAGGCGGCTCAGCAAAGAGATGGGCGACGAACCCATGGTCATCGCGACCGGTGGGCTCGCGCGTTTGATCGAACCGGACAGCGAGACGATCGAGGCGGTCGACGACTACCTCACCCTCGACGGTCTGCGTATCCTCTTCGAGCGCAACGCCTAGCCAAGCAACGCCTAGCGCTCAAGCAAGGCCTAGCGCTCAAGCAACGCCACGTGCTCAAGCAACGCCTCGGGCGAAGGTTGGCTCCGCGAGGTCAGCTCTTGAGAGCGACGTGAGGTCAGTTGCTGAGCCACGAGATGTCGTAGACCGTCTCGCGGTCTTCGAGCGCGCGACAGGTGATCATGTTCACCTCGACCTCGGACGCGCCGAACCGATCGAGCAAGCGGTCGATCAGCCCGAGCGAGGTGACGCTCGCGACGAGAGACGTGGGGCCGAGCTCTATGAAGGCGACTCGGCCGTAGCCCTTGCCGACGCGGCGGGTGTCGTACTCCACGCCGCGTACGACCGTCGAGAAGAGCCGCGGAAGCTCGCTGAGCACGATCTCCGGAGAGGTCGCGTCAAGCGCACGGACCATGTCGAAGAGCCCTTCCGCTGAGGCGCGACCGCACTGCACGACCAAGTGGAGATCATCGGCGCCGAGCGTCGCGTCGACCTTGCCGACGAACTCGACGATCGCGTCGAGCGGGACCCACATGTCCGCGGTGATGCCTTGCTGAAAGACCATCTGAGTGGGCGCCGAGAGCTGCCCAAGGCAGTCACGTAGCGCGCGTTCACCGAAGCGCCGGCTCACGAAGCGGAGCATGGGCACCACGAGCTGCCCCACCATCGCGCCGTTCAGCTGCTGCGGCATCGCCATCGGCGCGAACGACGGTCGCAGATCCGCGGGAGCGTCGACGCTAAGCGGAGCCGTCGCTTGCGGTTGGTGTATCTGCGTCTTCTTCAGATCGTAGAGCTCCGTGACGATCTCGGTCTCCATCCTCGGTGGGCGCCCCGGATCGGTCCGCGGGATGTCGTGCGAGGAGATCGGCCCCGTCCGTTGAGCGTGCGATGGGGAGGGTCGCTGCTCGTTGGCGGGGGGCGGCGCCGGAGGCTTCGTGGGCGGGATCTTCGTGAGCGGCGGTGCGCGTCGTGGTCGCGGCGGCCGAGGCGTCGGGCGCGCAGCAGGACCGACCGCTTTGCCGACCTCTTCCTCTTCCTGCCGTCGCTTCAGCGCGAGGAGCTTCTCCGCCGCGTCTGCCGCGACCGCGCGCTGCCGCTGCGTCTCGCGTGCACGGAGATGGATGAGGTCCATGGTGAAGCTGTCGCTCGGGCAATCGTCGAGCGGGATGAAGCGACCGCCGAAAGGAACAAGCGCCGCCGCGAAGGCCTCCGCGTTGGCGAAGCGTTGCTCTCGCTTCTTCGAGAGCGCGCGCTGCACGATCGCGTCGAGCTCCGGCGGGATGTCCGACCGGTACTTGCGAAGGGACGGCGGTGGCTCGAAGCGCACCTTCTTCGCGAGCTTCCGGAACGTCGGTGCGTCAAAGGGACGCCGACCCGCGAGCATCTCGAAGAGCACCACGCCGATCGAATAGACATCGAGCCGCGGATCACGTCGGTCATCGCCCTCGAGTCGCTCGGGGGCTGCGTACGCCGGGGTGCCCACCAACGTGCGCGCGGGCGTCAGGTCCTTTTTGCCGATGCGGACCGAGGGCGTCACGAGCGCCGCGAAGCCGAAGTCGCAGATCTTCACGAAGTTTCGATCGCCGAGATAGGCCACCAACATCAGGTTGGCGGGCTTGATATCGCGATGAAGGATGCCGCGGTCGTGCGCCGCGGACAGACCCGCGAGAGAATGCGTCGCGACGGAGCACGCGCGTTCGATATCAAAGGACGACTCCAGCGCGAGCGTCTCTGAGAGCGAGCGCCCCCGGACGTACTCCATGACCAAGAAGGGCTGCTTGCCTTCGTAACCGAAGTCGAGGATGTCGATGATGTTGGGGTGACCGATGGAAGCCGCCGCGCGAGCTTCTCGAACGAACCGCTCGACCGCGGATGGGTTCTGCGACGTGCTGGTGTGGAGCAGCTTGATCGCGACGAACCGACGCAGGACGCGATCGGCTGCCTTGTACACCGATCCCATGCCCCCATCACCGAGTAGGCGAACGAGGTGATAACGATCTTGGACCGTAGTCCCGATCCTTTGTGTGCCGCTCGACGCTGGCTTCACGGGCGGGAAGGATCACCCGATCCTGCTATTACAGCAAGCGAGATTGCGTTCTCCTTCGACGTGTCTTCCCGCAAGTTGCGTCGTGCCCCCGATTCATGGGATCAAGGAGTGTGGAAGCGCTCCTCGCGGATCGGCGATGGACAGCGAGCTGTATCGGCATCGCGGTGGTCTTCGCGGTAGTCGTTGGCTCTGCGTGCGATCGCGACGGTCGAGGTCGCTCGGGGGACTACTGCCGGCGCGACCTTGATTGCATTGATGGCCTTGTCTGTGCAGCCCGCGAGTGCATTCCTGCCCCGGCGCTTCCGATGCACGACTCGGGGGTCGCGGACGGGGGGCGTGATACCTCGCCCGATCTGCGCGACACGTCGCCACGCGACTCCGGAAGCGACGTCGTCATCGATGCGTCCGGGGACACGAACGAAGATGTTGGCGCGGACGTTGCCGTCGACACCGGTCCTGTGGTGACCGACGCGTTCGTTCGGATCGCCCATATGGTCCCCAACGCGGGCAGCGTGCGGATCTGCGCGACCGCGTTGGTGGGTGGAGTCGCGATCGCCCCCGCCGCACCGCTCCCTTCCTCCGCGGGTGGAGACCTGGGCATCCCGTTCCGCGGCGTCTCTCCGTACCTTCCGTTCCCAGCCGAGGGCATCGACTACAACGTCGAGGTGTTCCTCGCGGAAGAGATCGACGCCTTCAACATGGACCGCCCGAGCGAGGCTTGTCCGACGGAGGACGACGACGTGGAGCCAGTGCTCGCGGCGATGGTCGCCGATGCCTTGCTCTCGCCGGGTCAACGCGTCACCGCCGCCGCGATCGGGTTTGTCCGTGAGGCGGATGGATCCACCGTCGAGGTATGTGGAGGCCCCTGTCCGGAAACTCTCGACGCTCGGATTCAGTTCTTTGGTGATCGCGACGACGGGCCGGCTGGTGAGACCGCGATCCGCGTGCTGCCGCTTGTGCCCAACCTGCCGGCGGTCGATCTCTGCTTTGATCCAGACGGCCCCGACATGCCGATGGAAGAGGTCGTGCTCTTCGACGGGCTCACCTTTGGCTCGGCGTCGCCGGTGCTGGAGCGGGCGCCCATCACGGCCGGACTCTTGGTGGTGCGGCTCGACGATGACGACTGCGACGGGATGATGGTGGGCGCGCTCCCGATCCCCGCTCCCGATCCGATCGGGACCGCGCTCGTCCCCGGGAGCACCAAGACCTTTGACGCCGACACAGTCGTAACGATTTTCGCGTCGGGAGACGCGACCGGGACGATCGCCCCGCCGCTTTTCGTCCCGTTCATCGACGGCTGAACGAGAGCGGATTTCCCCGCAACGGATCTCCGGTCGCGCCGCCGCATTGCGTTGGTCGGCTCCCGCCAGGTATACGAGCGCGCAGGCGGCCCAGTGGTCGCGCGTCAAGGAACGGAAGAAGTCATGAGCGAACGTGTTGAGAAGATCCTCGCGAACTACGCCGGCGAGACGCCTGGCGTCATCGGCAACATGCGCCGCATCTTGATGCACGGCCGTCTCGGGGGGACCGGGAAGCTCGTGATCCTGCCGGTCGACCAAGGCTTCGAGCACGGACCTCACCGCACCTACGCCCCCAACCCGCCAACGTTCGATCCGGCGTACCACGCCAAGCTCGCGGTTGAGAGCGGCTGCAACGCGTACGCAGCGCCGCTCGGTATGATCGAGGCGATCGCCAACGACTACGCGGGCCAGCTCCCGTTGATCCTCAAGGTCAACAACAGCGACTCGCTCGGGGGCCCGGACGCCCCGCACTCCGCGCTCACGTCCGACATCGACGACGCGTTGCGGCTCGGCTGCTCCGCGATCGGCTACACCATCTACCCGGGCAGCCCGCACCGGAACCAGATGTACCAGGACCTCCGTGACTTGATTCGGCGCGGTCGCGCGGTCGGTCTCCCGACCATCGTGTGGGCCTACGCGCGCGGCAAGATGAGCAAAGAGGGCGAGACCGCTATCGACGTGATCGCCTACGCCGCGCAGATCGCCGCGCAGCTCGGCGCGCACATGATCAAGGTCAAGCCGCCGACCGCGTTCCTTGAGCAGGACAAAGCGAAGCCGCTCTACAAAGACATCCCCCACGCGACGCTTGAAGAGCGCGTTCGCCACGTCGTCCAGTCCGCGTTCAACGGCCGACGCATCGTCATCTTCAGCGGTGGTGCGTCAAAGGGCCGCGAAGCGGTGCTCGACGACATCCGCGCGATCGCCGCGGGCGGTGGCAACGGATCGATCGTCGGGCGAAACGCCTTCCAGCGTGAACACGGTGAGTCGCTGGCGCTGCTCGACGAGATCATGTCGATCTACGAAAAGGCGTAGGGCTCTTCAGATCACGCCGGGCAGGGCGAAGAAGGTCTTCGTTCCGCACATCGATCGCACCATCTCGCGTTTGACGAAGGGCAAGGTGGCCGCGATCGGCATCCCGACGTCGCGGAGCGTCCCGAGCGCCCGCGAGTCGTGTTGAAAGAAGGGTGTGAGCCACCGAGTCGCTCGCTGGTAATAGGCGAGGTGTGCGCGTCGCGCGCGCTGATAGCGCCGAAACGCTTCGCGCGGCTGCGCCTCGTGTCCCGGTCGTTCGCACTCTCCGAATGCGCGGGCGAGCGCCATCGCGTCGCAGAGCGCGAGGTTGCTCCCTTGACCGAGCTGCGGACTGGTCGCGTGCGCGGCGTCCCCGATGAACACGACTCGGTCGTCGTCGTGCCAGCGCGACATCACGACGTCGTAGTAGGGCGCGAAGAGGACCTGATCGAGGCTCTCGATCTGCGCGACAACGGGCTCCGCGCGAGGCATCAGCGAGACGACCTGTTCCTGGAAGCGCTTGAGGCCACCTGCGCGTAGCTCTCCTTCACGGTCGGCGCGGATACTCACGAAGAGGCTCACCAGGTTGTTGTCTGCCGTGTCGCTGTCGATGTGTCGCGGGGCGCGTCCGGTCGGCAGGAGCCCGATCATCTTGTGCGCGCCTTCCACACGCTGGTAGAGCACGCCGTCGAACACGCCATCGGGGTCCTCCGCGATGACCCACATCGCGCCCCACGGGTAGCGGGAGACCATCGCGTACCCGGCGTTGCGTTCACGCACCTGTGAGCGCGCACCGTCCGCCACGATGACGACCTCATGGGCGCCGTGTCGAACGCCTTGTTCGTCGATCAGCGTGACGCGATCGTGTTCGTAGACGCGCTGCGTGATCCGGATCCCGGTGCGCACGTCGACGGTCTCGCGCTGCGCGGCCTCGAAGAGAGTCTGAAAGAGAACCCCGCGGTGAAGCCCGAGCCCAAAGAGCCGCTCGTCGAGCATCGCGTAGTGCAGGTCGAGGAGCTTCTTGCCGTTGCTGCGCTCGACGAAGAGGCTGCTCACGCGATCGCCGCGCTCCAGTACGGGCTCAAGGAGACCCAGCGCGTCGAGCACGTCCATCCCGGACGGTTGCAACATGATGCCGGCGCCGACGGGCTGGGGATCGTCGACGGCTTCGTAGGCCGTGACCTTGTGTCCGGCGCGCGCCAAGAAGAGCGCAGCCGCGGAACCCGCGAAGCCGCAACCGATGACGCCGATGTCCATGGGCGGGACGTTAGCGTCAGCCGCGCGTGGGTGACAGGTCCTTGTTGCCGATTCGAGCGACGCGAAGGCGAACCCTGCTCGTGGAGCGCGCCCACTATCAACGATGTTGTTCTCGTGCCCGGGACCGAGCGACGACCAGAACGTCACGCTCTCGCGTGGTCAGGTAGCGCGCGCATCCGTCGCTCACGGCCTCCGAGAGCTCTTTCGCATAGAGGAGATGCACCCCGGCAAGCTCGCGGATGATCTTGATGAACTGGATCTTCCGGAGCTTCGGATACGCACCGTCAAGCGCGTGGACGGCGCCGAGACGCTCGTACTCCTCTGCCCCCTCCGGCATCGGACCATCGAAGCGAGTCCGTCCGCCGAGGATCCGCCGCGCGAGCGAAGGAGCGGGAAGCACGCCCGGCGGCCACGGAAACGTGACCTCGTTGTCGTTGACGTACAGCGTTTTGAGGGAGCTCATCTCGGAAAAGAACGGCGCGAAGGCGTCCGCGTCGCCGGGGACACCAAGGTGCTCAAAACGGTCGTCGGCGCGCGCGCGTGCGCCCCGGTCCTCGTACCTCGGTCTCCACACGTCGACCCGGAGCCGACGCGCGTCGAGCGCCAACAGATGGTCGGCCTGCGCGTCATTGTGAATCGTGGAAGCGGTTACCCGCTCCAGAGGCTGCTGGATCTGGCTGAGCAGCTCCGCGTTTCCGACCGTGATCTCGGAGAGCGCCGGGAGCGCGTCGAGCGCGTAGTCGAAGCCAGCGTTGTTCGCGCGAAGCGCGAGCGTCTTCAGCCGGGGTAAGCGCAGGTCGACTGGGCCTTTGCGAACATCGAGCGAGAGCAGCTGCTCTGGCAACACGAGCACGTCCTCGTGCTCGAAGGAGACCATGAGGTGATCAAGCGCGCGGAGCTGCGTGAGGTCGCCTCCGGCTGGACAGACGTCAACGATGAGCGAGCGCAGCGGGAGCTCAGCGAGCGGCGCGATGGACTCAGGACGCTCAAGCCACAGTTCGTTCAGGTTCGGAAAGCGCGCGATGAACGGTTCGAGATCGCGCGAGGATCGAATCGGAAAACCGAACCCTGTGATCGTTTGGCAGAGCTCCCGGTCGACAGAATCGAGCAGGGCGAGATGTTCCTCCGTCCACCAGTCGGGCGCGAACCGACCTCGCGCGTCGAGCATGCTCCGCGCGAGCTCATCGGTCCGATCTACCGCGCGAGCGAGTTCAAGTCCCTGCTTCCGCCGCGCCCGGTCCCCGCTCGCGAAAAGCGCGCGGAGCTTCTTGAGGTGATCGCTCACCTCAATCGGCGACGGAGCGATCCGTGTAGATGAGCTGAGTGAGCAGACACGCTTCCGGCGGCTTGTCCTCTCGCAGACGTACGAACACCGGTTGATAGAGATTGTCCGAATCGGTCGCGTAGAGATAGCGAACCTCCGCGACCGGGGTCTCGCCCGCTTTGAGCGCCGCGTCGATCGTCTCGCGCGTCGCGTCGGTCGTTCCTGCGAACACCTTGCCGATCTCGCGGAGCGCTTCGTCGGTCTCGTCAGGATCGAAGACCGCCATTTGGTAAGCGTTGCCCGCGTTCTTGATCAGCACGACGTCCGCGCTCTTCACGAACTTGTGCTTGAGCTGCGTTCCGCCCGAGCTCGGTCGCCCCGCGGCGTACGGCGCGTCCGCCTGCTTGAAAACGATCCCCTCGGCGTTCTGCGCCATCAAGCGATCAAAGAGGGCTTGCTTCTCGTCGCTCTCGTACGCGATCGGCACGAGCTTGATGTTCTTCCCGAGCGGGAGGTAGCCCTCGAGTCGATCGTAGCGATCGACATACTCCTCTTCGCGCACTTCGGTCTCGTCGCCTAGCGCGAGCAGGTCGAACACCCAGTAGACCTCGGGCGCGGCGCAGAGCTCGCCGTCGAGGATCGTCCCGACCGGCACGTCCCCATCTTTGACCGCGCGCGCGATCGTGTTCGCGACCTTCGAGGGGAGGCTCGTTTCCTGGCCGCTTCGGTTGGTCGCCAACAGCCCCTCATCGCGCACGTGCACGATGAGGCGCTTCCCGTCGAGCTTCTGCTGCGCGACGAAGGCGTCATCGTCGATCAGGTCGATCACGTCATCGTCGTCGACCGGGTTAAGCAACTGGGCGGCGAGCCCGACCTTCGCGCGTTTGTGCACGCCGGCTTTGCTCGCGGAGCCTTGTCCCTCTTCGGGCGCGACCTCGGCAGGGATGTTCTCTTCGGTCCAGGGCTCGTACCCCTTCTTCATCTTCTGGCGGACGACCTTGTCGTAAGCCTTCTTGGCCTCCGCCAGCGTGACCCCGAGCGCTTTGCTCCCCGTTCGCAGCGATTTGCCGCGACGCCCCCATTCCACCGGCACGTCGTAGGTCTCCCCGTTCTTCACGATCGCCGCGAAGTAGACCTTGTCCGATGGTTGCTCCTGAAAGAAGAGCTCGATTTTTTCGATCGTCTCGCCCACGTCGAGAGGATACGCCGGCGCTCGGCTTCCTCTCCCGAAATCCAATTTTTCTTGGGGGCTAGTCGCGCCCCCTCTCCGCCTTTGGCGGATTCACCCCCATCGTTCGCTCCGCTCTGGCTGCGCGCGAAGTGCGCGCCGCTCCTCGACCGGTCGCTTCGCTCCCCATCTCCTCGCGTCACCACGTCGCTTGCTCATTTTCTTTGGGGCTAGTCGCGCCCCCTCTCCGCCTTTGGCGGATTCACGCCAGCGTTCGCTGCTCGGGCTGCGCGTACGCGCTGTTCCCGGGAGATTCTGTGCGACGTCGCGTATCGTAGGCCTATGGAGTCGCCGAACGAAACGAACCTCTTCGAGCAGCGCGAGGCACTCTTCGCCTGGGCGGCTGCGCTCCCACTACGCCCGCTCGACTTCACGGCGCTCTCGGACGCGGACGAGGCGCGGCTCAAGGAGCTCGAGGTCCGCGCACAAGCGCTCGCGGTGCCGGAGCAAGATCTTCAAGGCGACGATGTCCGGATTCGCGATGAAGCGCGGCAGGCGTTTTTGATCGATCTCCACGGAGTGGGGCTCTTCGAGCGGGAGCCGTCCGCCCGCGTGGCGGCGGAGCTCTTTCCGCATCTCGCGGACATCCAAGACGCGGTGGAGCAGCTCCATGCCTACTTAGGGTCGGAGGAGCGTGGCGCGCTTCGCGACGGAGACCCGACCAACGACGCGATCGCGGTGCTCTGCTCCCCGGTCTCGCTGGAGTACTTTCGGCGCGGTCCGTTCATTGGTGGGGTTTGCAAGGACCACGAGATCCATCGATGGGCGGCCTGGGGAGAAGAGACGCTTCGGTGGAAGGACCACTCCGGGACCATGTTCTGGTCGTCGGGCGCGGTGTTCGAGACCTTCCACTTTCAGCTCGAGACTCCCTATCGCGCCTCGCTGACAGCCGTCGGGAGACCGGTCGGCGAGGCGGTCGCGGCGGCCCACGAGCAAGAGACCGGGGTGGAGCCAAGCGCCCGGCTGGAGACCGTCGCGCTCCAAATCACGGAGCGCGCGGAGGAGAGCCGTTCGGTCGCGCTCGCCCGCCTCGCGGGCGCGCTCACCCACTTCCGGCTTCAGCACGCGCCGACCTCACCGATCGCGCGGGAAACGCTCGCGCGTCTGCGCGGCCTCTCGAAGAGCGTTCCAGACGCGCCAGAGAGGCCGACCTCCGCCGACCTCGACCGCGCGCTTCACAATGTGGACCTCGCGCTCCTCGTCCGTCAGCTTGATCTAAGCACGCGGGAGGAGGTCGCTATGGTGCTCTCCGCACATCCTGAACACGCTGCGCGCGTCGGGGCGATTCTCCGCGACGCGCTCGCTCCCGCTGAGCACAACGCTCGGAGAGGAGGCGCGCCCCCGCGACCCGTCAGCCGGTTCGCGAAGCGCTACATCCTCAAGCGCTTGCAGCCTGAATCAAAGGAAGCCCTCCGCGCGCTCAAGCAGCTTCGAGGCAGCGCGGAAGCTGAGGCGCTTCAGCCCTTCCTGCGAAACGCGCTGGAGCGATTTCCCAAGAAGCGCTTCTGGCTGTTCTAGCAGCCTTGATCATCGCGAGCGCGCGAGGTGCCAGCTGCAGGTGCTGTCTTCCAGGCAGTGGTGGAAGTTCGGATCGGTGAGGTAGCGGATATCCCGCCCTTGCGTGTAGCCGTAGCGGATGAGCAAGTTGAAGAGGTACTGGCTCGCGTCGAAGGGGAGCTTCGGATCGTAGACGATCTCATCGAAGCCGTGGACGCCGTTCGGGATCACGTAGTGGTTGAGCAGGCCGGAGATGTTTCCACCCGGAGCTGGGTTCCAGACATCGTCGTCGTTGCTCTGCATCGCGCGGGTCTGTCGTGACCAGCGAAGCGGATCGTCGAGCCGCGGATAGGACAAGGCGTCCGCCGCGACGCTCTGGTGTCGGCCGTCGGGTTGGAAGCGAAAGCGACCCTCGGCGAGCACGTCGACGTCGTAGAGGAAGTGTTCGCCACCGACGATGTCCGGGTGCCGCTCGAAGCGATCCACGCCTTCGAGGACGTGGAAGCCGATGAGGAGGTCGTTGGGCGACGCGAAACCGGGATAGCGCGCCTGGAACGACGCGGGCGCGCGGAAGTCGCGATACTCGTTGGGCGCATCGGGCGGGAGGAAGGGGAGCACTCCCGCGGCCCGGGCGTAGGCGTTACCCGCGCTGAGCGGGACGTTCTGATCTCCGATCGAGTTGATCACGAAGAGGTTGCGCGGGTGCGGTTCGACGTCTTCGGCTGTCTTCGGCTCGAGGATGACGTGCTTCGCGTAGTTGATCGGGTCACCGTCTTCGATCGCGATCTGCGCGAGCATGAAGAGCCGACGGAGGTCGGGCGTCTGCCGCTCGTTGCCGAAGCCGGTGCCAGGCGAGACCAAGGTGTCGCCCACGCTCCAGCGCGTCTGCTGGTACGCGCCGCAGTTAGAGCAGGTCCCGTCGCCGGATCCGGACCCCGACTCCCAGGTCTGGATGGTCCGGAAGGCGTCTCCACCTTGGCAGTTCGCGAAGTCAAAGCTGTCGACCGCGTCCTGGTGAATCTCGACGCGCACCTCGTCGTCCGCGTCCGCGGCAAAGGCGACGCGGTACGCGCCGGGCTGGCGATCGGTCGCGCCTGCACAGGATCGCTCACCGGAGCGGAGGTTGTGCACGACGATAACGTCGTCCTCGTCGAGGAGGTCCGCGGGTGCACACGCGAACTCGGTATGGGTTCGGCGTGCGCGTTCGGTTGAGAGGAAGCGCAACGAGATGTCCCCTACGGCGCAGGCAGAGTTCGGATCCAGGTCCTCCGTCACGAAGCGGGTCGAGACGAACGGACCCATCATCCGGAGATGCATCGCGTTGATGACGCCGCCGTTGTCCGAGCGAATGCCGACATCGATCAAGCCGCCGGCGCCGACGATCGGAGCCGCGGCGGTCACCGAGGGCTCCACGGCAGCCATGATGCCGGTCATGATCCCTCCCAACGACCCGCCGCTGAAGAAGATCCCGGTCCCCGGACCGCCGACGTCCACGCGACCGTCTCCATCAAAGTCGCCCGCGATGTCTCCCTCGTCGCTGTGCGCGAGCGCGTCGTAGATAGTCGGCTCCCCGTTGAGTCCATCGGCAAACTCCGTCGGGTTCGCGAGGCGGCCGTCGAACGAGCGGAGGAGCCGGACGAGCTGGATGTGGTCGACGATGGTCTGCCGCACGACGTCGCGCGTATGGAAGACATACGCGGTCCAGAAGTTCGCGCCGGAGTCTTCGACGCCGTTTCCGTTAATGTCGTGCGCGCGTCCGTGTTGAAGGGCCTGGGCGAGCGGTAGGAGACACTTCTGCTCAAAGAGCGACTCAATCGCCGCCGACAAGATCCGGTCGAGCCCGAGCGAATGATCCTCGGCGTTGATGACGACGCCCGCCATGTCGTTTTGCGTGATGAAGCCGCCATAGGGAAGCGGCTCGGCGTGGGCGCTCCCGTACCCGTGGACGTAGATGGCCGCGGGAAAGGGCTGCTGCTGCGTTTCGCTGTCCTTGGGGACGAGCATCATGAACGCGATCGTCTCGCGGTCGATGCGGGCCTCGCCGGTGACGCGGTTGAGCTGGAACGTCTCGTTGAGGTCGGTCTCGTTCGGGTCACCCAGAAAGTACGGTGAGTCGAAGAAGCCCACGACGACATGGCTGAGGTTTTTGTACGGCTCGATCACGACCGCGGCCTGCGCGGCGTCGAGGCTGAACCCGAGCTCCAGCACGCTCTCGAGGGCCGAGACGAACTGCTCCGCGGGCGCCATCATGTAGCCGCCGCCGACGTCTGGGCAGGTGACGCGTCTTTCGTTTCCGCCTTGCGCTGGCGCAGGCGCGTAGTCGGTCGGGAACTCTTCGCTCAAGCGCGAGAGCGGGCCGCGACCATAGAGGCCATCGCGAATCGCGGTCAGGTCCTGGGTGACGGTCTGGGTCGTGAAGGTCCAGGCAAAGGCGACGCCATCAAACCCGCGGCTCGCGAGATCGCCGTAGAGCGCCGGCCGGGACGAGAAGATGGAGGGCAGCGGATCGAGCGAGTCCTTCTGCGAGAAATGATGAATCGTCGGGAAGGGCGAGCGCACGGGTTCGTCACGCTCATCCACCAAGCGATCGGTGACGACCACGGCGTACTCGGTCCCGCCTTCGAGCGGCAGCACCGGCTTGAGGATGAGCGTCTTGGTCTCGCGCTCATAGAACCAGGTCATCTCATCGACGAGCTCGGCCGGGTCCTCCGGAGGCGTCAACCCGGAGAAGGTGTTCGGCTCATCGAGCACGCCGTCGTAATCAAGGTCCTCGCCGGGATCGAGCACCCCGTTGCGGTTGGTGTCCTCGAAGCGATCCTCGAAGAGCAGGTTGCTCCGCCCGAAGTGACGGTCGTGATCGAAGAAGCCGCCATCGGTGTCGAGGGCGAACTGGAAGTTCCCGTGGTTGATGTCGATCGGGACCGGCACGCCGGTCGTCATATTGATGAGGTAAATCGCGTGACGGCCGAACGCTTCCTCCGAGAACGCCGCGCTCGTCCCGCCCTGGCGCGCCATCAGCTCGCGAAGGTCGATGTGCTCCTCGAAGGGAATCGAGATCGGCGCATAGGTCCCCCAGCCGTCCAGGCGATCGAAGTTGCCGCGCGTGGTTCGTTCATAGTGCGTTGGCGCGATGGTGCTGACGTTAAGACGCAGGCCCGTCGGTGAATCGGGATCGGGGTAGGTCGCGACGTCGTTCGGCAGGGGCAGCTCCGGCAGCGGCTCGGCGCCCAGGTCCCAGACAATGCGCGGTCCGCTCCCCAGCGGCGTATCTCGGTGACCATCCGGGAGCGAGTCCCCTAGACACCCAGCGAGCACGGGGAGAAGCACCAGGAGGGAACGCGAGAGGGCGCGAGATGCGGGCCAAGCGAAGTGAGCGAGCGACATGCGTGGAGCATGGCATGCGTCGCCTAATTTTGAAGCGGAATCGGGGCGCGGGTCCGCATTCGCGCGCGGCGCTCCATCGCGCGGCAAGGATCGCGGAAGCCGTACGCCACCTGGGCTCCCGCTTCGAGCGCGACGGATCGGCGTCGGCTGCTCGCACTTCGCGGCGGACCGGCGGCGGAGACCTGCGGAATCGCGCCCGCACAACGGAAGAGCTGGCGTGCCCGTCTGAGGTGCGTGGGAGCGCTCACGATGATGACGCGCGGCATGCATGGTGGGGACTGCTCCTCGCAAAGCAAACGGACGGATCGCTCTGCGTTGTCCACGGTGTCCCGCGCGGTGGGCTCGATGAGGACATGCTCCGGCGCCGCGCCGAGCGATATGGCGAGGTCACGCATGACAAGCGCTTCGACGTTGCCGCTACGGTCCGCGCCGCCCGTCATCACGAGGAGCGGGGCGAGCCCACGTTCGTAGAGCGCGACCCCTTGCCGCACCCGCGTCGCGGTCTCTTCGCGGACCTGACCGTCCGCGTCTACCGGAGGCCGATTGCCGAGAACGACGATGGCGTCTGCTGGGCGGAGGGGCGCTCGCGGCAGCAAGAGGCCGTGATGACACCCCGCGAGGAACACGATGAGCACGAGCGCGATCGGGGGCGTCACGCGCCGCCTGTCGATCGCTCTCGTCTTTCGGGGCGCCCTGCTATGCTCTGCCGGTGGCTCGGCTTGGGTGTAGTGCATCTCTTAGATTGTCAGCGCTGGCGTTAGCGCTTTGTTGGAGCGCAGCGTCTCACGTCGCGCGTGCCCAAGACATCGATCCGGCGGCGGCCGCGGCGAACGCGGCGGCTGCGGCGGAAGAGCGAGCGAGGGAAGAAGCCGAAGAGGAGGGCGAAGCCGAGGCGGAAGCCGCTCCCGAAGAAGCGCCGACCCCTCCGGCCGCCGCGCCGGAGGAGACGCCGGACGCGACTCTGGAAACGGAGACCGCCGAAGCGACCCCCGAAACGACCGCGGAGACCACCGAAGCCGCTGGCGAGACGAGCGAGACGGAGAACACGGAAGGCGCGGTTCCGGCTGTCCCTGGTCCGGCTGTTCCTGGTCCGGCTGTTCCTGGTCCGGCGGAGGCCGCCGAGGCCATCGAGAACCGACTTCGGCTGGTCGCGGTGGACTCAGCGACGTACGGGATCGACGCCGTCGTCGGTCAGTACGTCGACCGGACGATCCGCGAGGTCGCGACGGAGATGGGATACGAAGTTGTCCCGCGCGCGGCCACCGTTGCCGCGGCGCAGCGTTTGCGAATGCCGTACCCGCCCGCGCCGGCAGATCTGTGGCGCGCGACGTACGTGGCGCGTGCCCATCGCGGGATCTTCGCGAAGGTCTGGGCGCATGAAGGTCGGTACGTGACGGAGGTAACCGTCGCGAGCGTGGACGGCGGCGGACCGTTCTTCGCGCGCGGTACGTCTGGAAACGAAGATCTCGGTGAGGTCGTCACGCGCTTGGTTCGCGAGACCCTCCCCCTCGCCACCCAGTGGGACGCAGCGGCCGCGGAGCAACACGCGCGCGGACAGGCTCAGCCTCAGCAACCGGTCACGCCCGCGCAGACGTTTACGCCGCGCCCGCGCTTGCGCCGCTTGCCAGCCATTCGTAGGCGCTCGACGCGCCCGACGCGACGCTTTGACATCGCGCTCCAAACGGAGGCCGCCTTCGGTGTGGGGAGCGATTTCTTCTACAATCACCTCTTCGGAGCGCGCCTCGGTTTTCGCATCACCACCAACAGCATGTTGGGCTTGTACTTTGGCTACGCGAATCTGCGCGGGCGTGATGGAAGAGCCGGCAACATGCTCATGTACCTTCAGTACGAGCATCGGCTGCGTCCCTCCATGCGCAGTGATTTCAGCATCCCGATTCGCGCCGCGATTGGGTATGTCCCGTTCAACGGTCCGTACTTCCGTCTCGCCGCAGGCGTGAACATCCCGCTCAGCTCGCGGGTCGAGATCGCGTTCGACATTCTGAACCCGACATTTTGGCTGCTCCCGAACTCGACCGCGGTGTCTTTCGACGTCGCCGCTGAGATGATCTTCCGGCTCTGAGACGTTCGTTGCGGCGCTCTTCAAAACTTCTCTTTGTCCTCGCGCTTTTGCTTGTCGGCTGCGCGGCGGATCGGTCAGAGGGCGCGCGGGCGAGCCTTCGGCAGAACACGGTCGCGTTGGAGGTCTCGGGGAGAAGCGCGGCGCCGATCGGGGGAGACGGACCGACGACTTATCGGCTCGCCTGGGTCCGCGGCGCGCAGCGTGACGAGATCGCGATCGACGCGGTCGCGTGGGCCGAACGCGGTGCTCACGTTCTGGTGCTGACGCGAGACGGAACGCTGACTCGTGTCGGTCACGACCTTCAACACGAGGTGGTCGATGTCGACGTCGCATCGGCGCCCGTGACGGCTCCGGGAAATCCCGAGCGGGTGGCCTGGGCGTGCCGCACAGGCGAGCTCAAAGTTCTCGACGGCGAGCACATGACGACACGAGCGCAGGGCTTGCTGTCCGCGGGAGCGCTGCGCTTCGCGCCGGATGGTGAGGCTTTGCTCTTCGTCAACGCGCGCAACGGTGGCGTCGCGGGGCTCTTCGTCGCGGACGCGAACGGGACGCGCTGCCTGACCAACTGCGCGCTTCGCGTCGGGCAGCCCTTCGATGACTACGTTCCGCCGCCCATGAGCGCTGACTCGCTTCGTTTCTCGGGAGACGAGGTGGAGTGGTCGACGGGGGACGGGACGCTTTCGCGGGTTCGCTGGCGGTGACTCGAGCGGGTCTTTGGGTTGTCGCGCTCTCGGCCTTCCTGGGGTCCGCGCTCAGCGTGAGCCCGGCGCAGGCGCAGTTCAGTCGACCGACGGAGTGCTCTGACTGCATCGCCAACTGGTTCTACTTCGACAACGGTGGCAACCGCGATTGGAACTGCAGCGGGAGCACGTACTCGGGGCACCGCGGCTCGGACTTCAGCTTGCGAGGCGGAAACGCGGCGATCGACGCTGGGCACGCGGTCGTCGCGATCGCGGACGGCGTGGTGGAGCAAGCCCTCGACGGCAACTTCGATCGCTGCACCGCGTGTGGTGGGCCGGGATGCGGCACCAGCTTTGGCTTCGGCTACGGAAACTACGTGACCATCAACCACGGCGACCGCAAAGTGACCTACGCGCACATGCGCAACGGCAGCGTCCGCGTCGCGCCTGGGGACACCGTGCGATGCGGCGACGAGGTCGGGGAGATCGCGAGCTCGGGGTGCACGACGGGCGCGCACCTTCACTTGGAGGTTCGCCCGCGCGGCGGTTCGTCGGCGACCGCATACGATCCCTTCGAGGGCAGCTGCTCTCCAATCGCGAGCACGCTCTGGGACGAGCAAGGCGGGCACCGAGGGCTACCTGGCGCGACCTGTGGTGGCGTCTGCCCGAGCGGGACGTTTCGGATCTGGACGTGCAGCGCCGACCGAAGTGAACGTGTTCGCTGCATTGATGGCGAGGTCACGCGGCAAGCCTGCCCGGGCGGTTGTGAATCGCGTCCGACGGGCATGAACGATGTCTGCGCGGAGGTCCCCACCTGCCCCGACGGGATCGGCGCGAACTTTACCTGCCAGGGAAACACGCGCGTTCGCTGCGTCGATGGCGAGGTGGAGCGGCGCGACTGTGAGACCGGGACAACCTGCATGCCGATGCCGGGCGGGAACGCGCGCTGCGTGGATGGGGTGACCGATGGCGACATGGACGGCCACAACTCCAGCGTCGACTGCGCGGACGACGACGCGACGCGCTACCCCGGCGCGCGCGAAATTTGCGGGGACGGGATTGACCAAGACTGCAACGGGAGCGACCTCAGCTGCGGGACGTTGCCGGACAGCGGAGCGGACGCCGCGATCGACGCCGGCGCAGACGCTGGCGGTGACTCTGGCGGAGATGCTGGTGGTGACACGAGCGGAGACGCTGGCGGTTCCGACAGCGGGACGCGTGATGGCTCTTCGCTGGATGGAGGATGCGCGATCGGACGCTCGCGCGCACCGCTGTCGCCCGCGGTGATCGCCTTTGCGTGGCTCATCGGGATTCGCCGACGCCAACGTTGAGACCGAGCGTTCGCGTTGCGCGGTTACTGGGTGTGGAACCACATGGCGGATGCGCAGCGATCGTCGTCATCAAACCGGAGGCGCAGCTCGGGACCACCGCCGACCCAGGTGTCTGGCAGGTGATAGAACGAGTAGAAGACATCGTCTTCCTCGCCACAGGGCGCGGGAGTGGCGACTCGCTCGGTTCGGCAACGCAAGGTCGTCCCTGAGCAGCTCGTGACGTCATCCATCGCGCACTCGTGCGGCGCTTGGAGCGCTTGAACGATCACCGCGCGTTCCATTCCGACGAGTCCGTCCGCGTTGATCGGAGCCTCCGTCAGGTGCTCGTCTGGAGCGGCCGCGCGGACGCGATCGAGGCGTGCTTTGAGCTCCGCGAGCAACGTGAGGTGGGGGCCTTCGACAGGTTCCGCCGCGACAGGTTCCGCGACAGGTTCCGCTGCGGGCGCGCCTGCCGCGGCTGGCTCTGGCTCCGTCTGAACTGTTGGAGCGGTGACGGTCGAAGCGGTCGTCGGCCGGTTGGGGCTCGCGGTCTCGTGACACCCGCCGCACGCGACGAAGACAAGAACCGCGCAGAGGTTTTTCATGCCGCGCGCTGTACGTCGAGCGACGGCCGCGGGCTCGTAAAGAGCGCGCGGAGCTCCCACTCAGAAGCGTCGGGGTCGAGCCAGAGCTTGACCTCTTCGGTCGTCAACACGCACGGGCTCCGAGGATGAATGCCCTTGAGGTTGTCGGGCGAAGGGCGCGTCAGGATCGTCGCGGACAAGAACGGCTCCGGCGCGTCTTCCTCTGGGTCCTCCCAGGTCGCCCAGATGCCCGCCATCGAGAAAAGTCGAGACGGGCCGCTCGCCGGCGCGACTAGATGCGGCACCCGCTTGCCGCGAGGTCCGCTGTACGCGAAGAACGCGGTCGCGGGGAGCACGCAGCGGCGCGTCCGAAAAGACGAACCAAAGCGAGAGTGAATCGTCTCGCTCCGCAGGTTGAACATCTTACGTCCTGCCTTTGGTCCTTCGCCCCAGCTCGGCACCAGGCCCCACTGCATGGTGGTCATCTCGAGGCGCGCGTCCGCGTCGGCGCCTCGTCGCATCACTGGCGCGGTTGAGGTCGGGAGCAAGAGTTCGTCTTTTCCGCTCTCGCCAAAGAGACGGAGCCCCTCGAACATGCTCATGTCGAGGTCAAAGAGGTCGGCCCACTCGGCCCAGGTGAGCTGATCGCTCGCGGTGACATATCGGCCGCACATCGCGCATTCATACGCCCGACGCGCGCGATCTCTTCCCGAAGAGCGTCACGTTGCGCCTCCGAAGAGCCCGGCGTCGCCTTTAAGGGCGTGCATACGTTGACCCAGGCTCGTTCCAACGGTTGACGCCGAGCGCAAAGCCGTCGAATTTGGCGCCCGTATGAGCAACCTGACCCTTCGCCTCGAAGCCTACGACCAGCCCGCCAAGATCGCGATTCAGGCCGCGCAGACGATCGCGGACGAGCGGAAGAACCCTGAGGTCGAGCCGCTTCACTTGCTCTACCAGCTCATGGAGCACGACGAGGGCGCGCAGGGCGCGGTGCAACGCGCGGGCGTGGATCCGACAGACGTCTTGGTCGAAGCCGAGATGCTGCTGCGGAAGTTCCCGTCCGTAAACGACGTCTCGACCTACCTCTCACCTCGCATCTTGGATCTGCTGGGACGCGCTGAAGGCGAAGCGGCGCGCGCCGGTGGCGTGCCCGTGGGGACCTCGCAGCTCATGCTCGCCTGCGCGCAAGAAACCGATGGACCGGTGAAGAAGGTCTTCAAGCAGGTCGGTCTCAGCGCTCCGATCTTGCGCGCGACCTTGGACGGCGAAGAGATGACCGAGCAGAGCGCGTCGAAGACGAGCAAGAAGAAGTCCTCCGTGAGCGGCGACCCCATCGAAGAGTTCGGTCGGGATCTGACGCGGCTCGCGGCGCAGGGGAAGTTCGACCCTATCGTGGGGCGCGACGCGGAGATCCGCCGCATGCTTCAGGTGCTCGCGCGCCGACGGGAGAACAACCCGCTCTTCGTCGGTGAGCCCGGGATCGGCAAGACCGCGATCGTTCACTCGCTCGCGCAGCGCATCGCCAAGAACGACGTCCCGAAGATGCTCAAGGGCAAGCGTATCGTTGCGCTCGAGATGGGCCAGATGGTCGCGGGGGCGTCGCTTCGTGGTCAGCTTGAAGAGCGGATGCGCGCGGTGCTCGACGCGGTGCGTGACTCCGCGGGCGAGATCATCTTGTTCATCCCAGAGCTGGGCGCGCTCACGGGCGTGAAGGGCGCGGGGGCCGGGAACCTCCTGGCGGCTTCGCTCAGCCGCGGTGACGTTCGGGCGATCGCGGTCGCGACCCCGGACGCGATGCGCAAAGCGTTCGATGAGGACAGCATTCTGTCGCGCCGCTTCGTCCCGATTCCGGTCGATCCCCCCACGCTGGACGACGCGATCGCGGTTCTGCGCGGCGTGGTGGAGCGCTTCGAGATCGATCACGGGGTGCGTATTTCGGATCCCGCGCTCGTGGCCGCCGCGACCTTCGCGCGCCGCTACATCCCGGGCATGCAGCTGCCGAAGTCCGCGGTCGACCTGATCGACGAAGCCGCCGCGCATGTGCGCGTGCAGATGGAGAGCGTCCCGGTCGAGCTCGACATGGTGGAGCGACGTCTCGAGGCGGTCGAGATTCAGCGTCGCTCGTTGCAGGACGATCACGACGAAGAGTCGGTCGCGACGCTCGAGAAGCTGAACGAGGAAGCGGCCCAGCTACAGCCGCGTATCGACGAGATGCGGGCGCGCTGGGAAAAGGAGCTCAACGGCGCGGGTGAGCTGCGCAGCGTCAAAGAAGAGCTGGCCGCGGCCCAGCGCGAGCTTGAGCAGGTGCGAGCGAGCGGAGATCACGCGCGCGCTGGGGAGCTTCGCTTCGGCACGATTCCCTTGTTGGAGAAGAAGGTCGCGGACGCCGAGAAGAACGCGCCCGATGAGCAGGTCGATCCGATGGTGCACGACGTCGTTCAACCGCAAGACGTCGCCGATGTCGTCGCCGCGTGGACCGGGGTGCCCGTCGCGAAGATGCTTGAAGAGGAGACCGCGAAGCTCTTGCGGATGGAGGACATGCTCAAGAAGCGCGTCATCGGTCAGGACCCCGCGGTCACCGCGATCAGCAAAGCGGTCCGGCGTGGGCGCGTCGGTCTTCGTGATCCACGAAAGCCCATCGGGAGCTTCTTGTTCCTCGGGCCCACCGGCGTCGGAAAGACCGAGCTGGCGAAGGCGCTCGCGGAGTTCTTGTTTGATGACGAGGCCTCGCTCACGCGTCTCGACATGAGCGAGTTCATGGAGAAGCACATGGTCGCGCGTCTCTTGGGTGCGCCACCTGGCTACAAGGACAGCGACGCGGGCGGCTTTCTGACCGAAGCGGTGCGCAACCGCCCGTACAGCGTGGTGCTCTTCGACGAGATGGAGAAAGCGCACCCGGACGTCTTCAACATTTGTCTGCAGGTGCTCGATGATGGTCGGCTCACGGACAGCAAGGGTCGACCGGCGACCTTCAGCGACACTGTTATCATCATGACGAGCAACGTTGGGAGCCACTTGATCTTGGATCACGAGGGTACCAACGAGGAGCTCAAGACGAAGGTCGAGGAAGCGCTTCACGATCACTACCGCCCGGAGTTCCTCAACCGCGTGGACGACATCGTGATCTTCGATCCGCTCGACAAGGAAGACCTCCGCGGGATCGCCGAGATTCAGCTGCGCGGCCTGGGCAAGCTGCTCGCGCATCGCCGCGTGGGGCTCGACGTCTCAGACTCGGCGAAGGAACAGATCGTGGAGCTCGGTTATGAGCCCGCGTTTGGCGCGCGGCCGCTGAAGCGGGTGATCTTGCGCGAGCTGCAAGACCCGATGGCGGAGGCGATGTTGCGTGGCGGCTACAGCTCCGGCGACACGGTCGTGGTCGACTTCCAAGACGGCGAGTTCTCCTTCGCGAAGAAGTAGGCAGGTCCAGATCGACGTCCCGATGTCTCCAATCGAGGTCCGCGCGTATGACAAACACGCGAGTTTTGCGTTTATTTGATCTCGTATCGCCCAGGACCGTACGCGCCCTCTGATTCACTGTACGGTGGTGTTCAGGCCGAAGTTCGGCCAGAGGAGAACGCCATCGCTAAGGGACAACAGTCAAAAAACGGTTCGAATAAGCCGAAGCTCACTACCAAGGAAAAGAAAGACAAAAAGAAGGCCAAGAAGGCAAAGGCTGCTGCCGAAGACAGCTCGTCAATCATTGTGCCCAAAAAGTAGCGGCATAGCAGACCGCTCAGCATGGGTTTCAAACGCCACTTAATCACGAGGTTGAGCGGCGCGTTTGAGCGGAAGACACGCGAGGGGAATTAGGTTTCGGAGCGCCGGCGCTCATCAGTCTGTTTTCTTGTCTACTTCGTCGACTCAACCCGCGTGTTCACTACGTGTCGGAGAGCTCCATGAGCATCTCGTCTGACAAGCGGTCGTCCAGCGCCGCGAGCATCGCCTTGGCGAGCGCGGGGTGGACGGTCTCTTGCGCCGCGGTCTCGACGCGAACACGGAGCGGGCCGGCGTTCCTCAGGACCAGCGCCGCCGCGACGCGTTGCTCGGCTGGGGCGCTCGCGTTCTCCGCGATCGCGGCGAGGCTGTCGGGCTCAAGCCCCGCGTTCCGGAGACTGGAGCCGAGCGAGCGCACGCGGGCGGTCCAGGTCTCGATGTCCTCACCGCGACGCGCGTAGGCGTCCGCGACGCGCACCTTCGGGAGTCGACGAAAGGCGTCTCGTTTCGCGAGCACCTCTTGAACGAACTCGTAGGCTTCGCTGACCTGAACGTGAACCCCAGAACCGTTTCGCAGCGCGATGTACACGGCGTCCATCGAGTCTGCCATTTCCACGTCCTGAATCAGCGCGTACGAGACAAAGCGGGTGTCTTGCGCTTGTTGAACGACGACACCGTCTCGGCCGACGCGGACCTGGCCTACGGTCGCTCGATGATAAGGTCGCATGGCGACGTACACCGGAAAGAACAGGTACGAACCAATCAACGAGATGACGCCCACGGTGGCGCCGAACTCCGCCCCGAAGACTGCACCGATGAAGAGCGAGGTGGCGATCATCCCCGCGGGGAGGAAGATGGGGTGAAGCTTGGCCGGTCGCAGAAGGTCAAAGCGTCGCATCGACCAGTTCATCGGTGAGCTCATCGTCAAGCGCGGCCAACATCGCCTGAGAGAGCTTCGCGTTCGCGATGCGCTTGGCCGCGTCCTCCACGCGTACACGGAGCGGTTCGACATCGCGCACCGCGATCGCAGCGGCGATTCGTTGTTCGGCGACCGCGTGTGGGCTCTCTGCGATCCGGGTCAGCTCTTCCTGGTCGATCGCGGTCCCGCGAAACCCGCCTTTCGCAGAGCGAACGCGTGACACCCACGCGCCGACGTCTTCGCCATGACGACGGTAACCCTCGGCGACGCGAACCTTGGGCGCGCTCTCGAAGGCTCTTTGGCGGCGCCGAAGCGCTTCGCTGAAGGCGTCGTCATGCGTCACCTTGAACCGGATCAGCCCGCCGTCTCGCGTGGTGACGCGATAGGCGCCTTTGGCTCCGTCGATCTCTTTGATCTCGGCCCAGTGCACGAAGCGCTCTTCGTCGAGCTCGCAGATCCGGAGCCCGTCGTCGCCCATCGTGACCTCGCCGGCTTCGCGCTTCCCTTCGTTCTCGCGCTCACGCGTGAGCCACTGTGTTCGAATCGTGACGGCGCCCACCGCGCAGAAGAGCACGGCGTACGCGATGGCGCGGGCGGCCGGGAGATAGGTCTCGATGACGAGCGTCCCCGCGCTGAGCGCGCCGACCGCGGCCGCGCTGGTCGCGTACATCGAGACTTTCGAGTCCGCGGAGGCGCGACCTGGCAGCGTGATCTCGGTCTGGAAACGTTCGGTGCTCATGCTCTCTCTTCGTTGTACGCGAGGGCGCGGCGAAGATCTTCTTGGAGCGCGGGCTCCACCATCTCTTCAGCGGCGTCCGCGATCTCCACCCGGACCTTCCTGGGCGCGCTCCCGAGCGCGAGGACGGCGCCGACGCGTTGGTCTCGCGGCGTCGTCGGGTTCGTCGCGATGCGCCGAAGGTCTTCTTCGCTGAGCGCGCCCCCGCGGTAGTCCCCGCGAAGTTCTCGCATTCGCGCGCGCCAGTCGTCGAAGCTCTCGTCCCGCCGTCCGCAGAGCGTCGCGGGAGCGAACTCTGGCTGGGTGCGAAAGCGATCCAGGGCCGCCTGCAGCGCGCGCGCGCATTCCTCGCTCGTGCGCAGCGTGATCTCTCCGTCGACGAGGGTCACGGTCGCGCCGCGTCGCGTCTGCTTGAGGGACTCGACCTCATGAAACGAAATGAAGCTCTCGGCGCTCCGCTCCGTGATCACGAAACCGTCCGCGCCGAGCACGAGCTCGCCAGCGTCACGCTCGACCTCGCGGCGCCGGGTCGCTTTGAACGCGAACACGACCAACGCGACGACGAGCCACGTGACCAGCGAGAGCGTCGCCGCGGTGGAGAGCGAGAGCGCTTCCGCGAGCGGCTCAAGGCTGAGGGTGAGCGCGGCGCTCGACGCGACGCTTAGACCAATGACCGCGGCGGGGTGCGCCCTGACCGCGCGGGCCAGCGCGACACGCCGAATCTGGAACCTCCGCGCCATGCGTCCCTAAGCACATCACGTAACGCACGCGCTCGCCATGCCTGCTCGCCTGCTCGCCATGCCTGCTCGCCATGCCTGCTCGCCAACACCTCTCCATCGAGCCAGACGCGCCAGCGGATCGAAACGTTCGTGGAGCTCTGTAGTGAAGCGGGCGACCACGCATCAGTCTAGCGCGTGGGTCGCGGGGCTCGACTGCCCTTCCGGATTGACGTCGGCGTCCGCGAGGAGCGCTTCATCCACCTCACCTTCCAAGGCGTTCGTGAGCGCCTCCGCGAGTTCCTGGTCCGCGAGGCTCACGATCGCTTCGCGAACCTCGTTTTTGACCGCGGCCGGAGCGTCGCGTAGCGCCAGCGCGGCGCCGATCCGATCCAGTCGCCGCCGGCGGGTGGGGTCTCGCGCGATCCGGACGAGCTCGTGGTGCGTCGGTGCGTGGCCGCGGTAAGCGTTCCCGTCGCGCGAGGCCATCCGCGCGGCCCAGTCGCTCGCGCTCTCGCCGGTCTTCGGTCCGAACGAGGTCACGACGCGAACACGCTTGCGCGAGGCATACTCCGCTCTCTTTTCTTCGAGGCGTTTTCGGAAGTCCGCGTCATCGAGCGGATGGAACGTGAGGAAGGTGTGATCGCGTTTCGTGAGTCGGCAGCTTCCGCCGTCCCAGCTGACTTCAGCGAGTTCCGCGAAGTGCAGGAAGGCCGACATGTTGTCTTCGAGCAGATGAACTCCATCGTCGCCGACGGTCACGCCTACCGGGTCGAAGCGCGCCCGCTCGGCGCGCTTGTTCGCCATTACGCTCACGATCCCAGCCGCGATCGTGGGAAGGATGATGCCGAAAACCACCATGCTGAAGTCCTCGGTGTTCAGCGGGCTCGCGTCGGCAATGCAGAGGAACATCATCATGAAGACGACCCACAACGCGAAGGTCCTGATCGGGTTCATCCCGATCCAGGTGCCATCGCCGTCTTCATGAATGGTGGGGAAGCGCGCCGGCCCCTTCGTCACTCGACATACCCGAGCTGCCGCAGCTGCTCGCGCATCTCGTCGTCGATCTCGACGCTCTCGCTCTCATGTGTCGCCGCTGCTGGGCGCGCGCTCGGACGTCGTGATCGCTGACGTTCCCGCACGGTCGCGCCCAGCCGGATGCCCATGAGTCCGCGGAGGTAGCGCAGCGCCAATGGACGTGACTCCGCGAGGTCGGTCTCCTCCCCGGGGTCGGCCGCGAGATCGAAAACCTTGCTTCGGTTCCGCGGTCGCTGGGTGAGCTTAAGATCACCGACGACGCACGTTCGCCAGTTCTCCATGAACCCGCTGACCGCGACCCGCGGCGCGCCGTCGTCTTGTCCAAGCAGCTGCGGCAAAAACGAGGTCCCGGCGGCGTGGTCGGGGATCTCTTGTCCGAGCGCGTCGAGGATGGTCGGCAGGACGTCGACGAGACCGACGCTGGAGTCGACCCGCGACAACGTCTGCGCGCCGGGGAGACGAACGAAGAGCGGCACGTGCAGGAGCTCGTCGTAGACCGAGTGTCCGTGACCGACCGAGCCGTGGTCCCAAAACTCCTCGCCGTGATCGCTCGTGACGACGACCATCGTGTCGTCCGCGATCTCGCGTCGCTCGAGCGCGTCGAGGATCGCCGCGAAGTGAGTGTCGTGATAGGTGATCTCGCCGTCGTAGAGCGCCTCGAGGTACTGGCGATCACGCGCTCCCAACGAGATGCGCCCGAGCTTTACGTTCTCGAGGAACGCTGGGTCGCGCCGGAAGCTGACCGGCCCCTCGTAGTTCGCGGGGGCGTAGCGCGCGAGGATCGAGCTCGGCGGGCGGTAGGGCACGTGTGGATCGATCGTGTGGACGTACAAGAAGAAGGGGCTCTCGGCCGGTCGCGCGTCGAGCCACTCGAGAACATCGGCGGCGACAAACTCTGCGCGCGTCCGGCGCCCTTCGCGGATGTAGTTGCGGTAGGTGTCCCAGCCTTGCCGGAAGCCGAAGCGATCCGAGACGTATCCGTTCGCGATGAAGGAGCCCGTGTAGAAGCCGCGCTCCATGAGGATCTCGGGGAGCAGCTCCACCGAGCGCGGGACCACCGAGTCGCTCTGGGTCGCGGTGTGCTGCCAGGGCATGAGCGAAGAGAGCAGGGTGGCGACGCTCGGCTTCGTCCAGTTCTCTTGGCTTCGCGCGGACGCCATCGTGCTGGCGGCTTCCAAAAAGCGCGCGAGGCCAGGGGTCTCCACGCGGGTCTGCTGATTGTACGGCGAGAGCTTGTCCGCGCGCAGCGTGTCGATGAGGTAGAGGAGCACGTTGCGGGGGCGCGTGAACTCGGGGACCTCGCGATGGTCTTGGGTCACGATGACAGGACGAAGCAACACGAGCGATCCATTTGCGTGAAGATCGAGACGCGTGAGATCGCCGGCGAGCGCGTCGAGCGGAACGTCGAGCCGGCCCGCGCGCGAGGTGGCGACCGTCAGCGTCTCTTCTCCATCGCGAACGGCCTTCACGGTCAGCTCACCTTCACCCGCGATGACCGCGCGGAGCCTGCCGCCCTCCGGGACCACGCTCGCGAACCCGAGCGACCAACCATCCGGGACGCGGAGCGCCGAGACGCCGCGATCGATCATCGCGAGGCGCCCAACCGGCGCGATTCCTTCGTCTCCACGAGGCCCGATCCGCATCCAGTCCACCGCGACCCCGGAGCGACCCCCAGCGGTGCCCGGGACGCTTCGTGACCCGCGTGATCGGATCATCAACTCGTTCTCTCCGTCGCGGAGTCGATCGGCCGCGATGTTCACGCGAACGATCCCGAATTCGTCGCGGGGCGCCTCGATGGTCGCGAGGTCGCGTCCGTTGACGTAGAGAACCAACCGCGAAGAGTGGAGCGCCTTGAGCCGCAAGGTGAGCGTGGCGTCAGTGCCGGTGAAGGGAAGCTGTAGCTTGAGCTTGGTACCGCGTCCGAGGATGGCGCGCGTCTCGTCGAGCTCATGAGCGCGCGCAGACATCGACCATCCGCCGAGCGTGTACTTGTCTCCGGCAGGCGTACCGAGATCGACGAACAGGTTCTCGCCTTCGCGAACCTCTGCGCGCTCAAGGTGTTCGGCGAGGTCGAAACGGACGCGATGGCGAGGCGCCGTGGGGGCGGCGACTTCGGTCTCGGGTGTGGGCTCCGTCGCCTCGGTGCGCGGGGCTGCTTGATCGATCACGACCTCGTTGTCGGTGGCTTCGGGGACCGATGGAGGACTGGTGGGCTCGCTCAGCGAGGGCCCACACGCGAGGAGACTCAGACAAACGGCGTACACGAAAGACAGACGCATGGACGCGAGACTGCTTCTTCCAGATCGCCGACTCAAGTTCGCCGTGTTCAACCTGCGCGGTGAGACAAATTGCGGCGTTCAGACAGTCTCTTTCGCAATCGGTGGTAGGCTCTGAATGTCGTACGGATTCGTCCGTCCCATCCGCAGACGCCGTGGAATCCCAAATGCCAGCCCGACGAAACTCCCGATTTCTCTCCGCTTCACTGCTCGCTTTGTTGGTGGGGCTCGCCCTCCCGATCTCGGTCGCGTTGGCGGAGGCGCTGGTGATCGTGGAGGTCGCGACCCCGTCTGGAGAGCCCGCGAACGGAACCGTCACACTCGTTCCGAAGATCGGCGAAGGCGAAACGTTCTCTTGCGTGACCGAAGAGGGCTCGTGCCGGATCGCGGACGTTCCAGGTGGGCTGTACACCGCTACGCTGACGCAGGACGGTGACGACGAGGGCCCTGAGCCCCACACCGTGATGATCCCCCCTTCGGGGCGGGTCACGCTGCACGTCGCCACCGAATAGCCTAAATCGCGCGCGTTCGTATGTTGACGATCGTTCTCACCTAAGCCTGAAGCGTGCGCTTCGGGACCGCTGGGTGATCGACTCCGTGTGGATATTTGGCGGGTTGTCGTTGGGGTGAGAGCGGCACGGCGAGTGCAACGCAGTGTGCGTCAATCGACCCGACACACGGTGACACATCAGAACGTGGACTGATTCCACGCGATTGTGTAGAAACCCCGCACGAAAGCGCCCGCGCGGGCCGACCCCGCTTGCCTTCAAGGAGCACGCATGCCTTCCGCCTTTTTCCGTTTTGTTCTCGTCGTCACCCTCGCCTTTGCGGGCTGGGCTGGATCGGCACACGCGCAAGACGGATTCGATGATGAGTTTGATGATGAGTTCGCGGACGAGTTCGACCGCGAAGCCGAGGCACCCACGCCGCAAGCGGCCGCCGACGCTGCAGACGATGAGTTTGCAGATGAGTTCGAAGCGGACCTCGCGGATGCCGAAGCCGATGGCGCCGACATCGCTGAGCGAGATGATGAAGACGGTGACGAGCCCGCGACCGAAGACGAAGAGCTTCGCGCGCGCTTGTTCCGTTCGCACAACAGCTGGTTCGGCCCGGTGGGTGGTCTTCGCACCGTCGACGCGGCGAGCGCGGCGGTTGGCACGTTCCGCGTTCAGCTGCTGACTGAGTTCTTCACGACGAGCGGCTTCATCGTCGGCGCGTCGGACGGATTTGACGGCGACTCCGCTTCACACATCGGCGGTTCCCTCTCGCTCAACGCGACCGTCCACGAGAACATCGAGCTCTGGGTCTCGATTCAGAGCTACGCCAACTCGAACGACCAGGGAGACCCCACGCTCTTCCAGGTCCTCGGCGACGCGCAGCTCGGCATCAAGGCGTTCCATCGCCTCTCGCCGGTCTTGAGCCTTGGTGGTGACCTTTCCATCTCGCTGCTCAACACGGTCGGGGACATCGGACTGGTCTTCAAGAGCACGAGCTTCGGCATTCGCGCGAACATGACCGCTGACTTCCGCGGCTTGGACCGCTCCATCCCGCTCGTGATTCGCTTCAACGCGCAGTACTACTTCGACAACAGCGCGAAGCTGATCACGGATGTCGAGCAGGCGCGTTACGACAACCTTGAGGACCCGATGCCGGACATCATCAACGAGGACCGGCACCTCATCACGACCATCGAGCGCTTCGGCCTCAACATCAACCGCACCGATTTCCTCAACCTCGCGCTTGGCTTCGAGGCGCCGTTCGAGATCGGCGACAGCAACTTCCACCTCTCGCCCATCGTGGAGTGGACGTGGGGCATCCCGATCAACCGCCAGGGCTACTCGTGCCTGTTCATTCCGGGCGACTCGCCGGATGAGCCGGCCGTCGGAGCGGATGGCTGTCTCGACAAGCAGGGCATCTCGTCCTTCCCGATGTCGCTCTCGCTCGGTGTTCGCGTTCTCCCGCCCGTCGAAGGCCTCTCCTTCTTGGTCGGCGCGGACGTGGGGCTGACCGGTACCTCCACTTTCGTTCGTGAGCTCGCTCCGAACATGCCTTGGAACATCCTTCTCGGTCTCTCCTACGCCTACGACACCGTCGAGCCGCCTGCGCCCGAGCCGGTCGTTCGCGAGGTCGAGCGTCGCGTCGAGGTCAACATCCCGCCGCCGCTTCGTGGTCGCGTGAAGGGCCTCGCCGTCGAGCAGGGCACAGAGACCGCCATCGCCAACGCGATCGTGACCTTCCCTGGCCAGGAGCGGAACCCGCTCGTGACCTCGGGCGACGGTCGCTTTACGACGTACCTCTTCGATCCCGGCGAGGTTCAGATCGCGATCAGCCACCCCGAGTACAACGCGGGCACCTGCTCCGGCACCATCCCTGACGAGCGTCCCGAAGAGGGCGACGTCGTTGAGGTCGAGGTTCGCTGTGAGCTCGAGGCGCTTCCGCGCGTCGGTTCCGTGGCCGGCCGTGTCGTCGGTGACGGGAGCGCGGCGATCGCCGGCGCGACCATTCAGATCACCGGCGCCGCGGAGCGCACCGCGACCGCTGCGGCTGACGGTACCTTCGCGCTCGCGGATCTTCCCCCCGGCGAGTACACCGCTCGCGTCGAAGCGGAGGATCACCTCATCAAGCTCCAGACGTTCACCGTCGCGGCGCGCGCTGAGTCGACTCCGACGATCACGATGATCCCGCGTCCGAGGCGCGCGCTCGTCACCGTGCGTCGTCGCTCGATCAACATCCGACGCAAGATCAACTTCGTGACCGATAGCGCTGAGATCGAGTCTTCCTCGGAAGCCTTGATGAGCGAGATCGCCGACGTGCTTATCCGTAACCCGAACATCCAGCTCGTCGAGATTCAGGGCCACACGGACAACCGTGGCGGTCGTGATCACAACATCGACCTCTCTCAGCGTCGCTCCGAGTCGGTGCGCCAGTGGCTCATCAACCACGGCGTCGCGGGCTCCCGTCTTGAGGCGCGCGGCTTTGGGCCGGCCCGTCCGCTTGTCCCGAACATCACGCCGGCGAACCGTGCGCGGAACCGTCGCGTGCAGTTCGAGATCAAAGAGCAGGCGGAGTAAGCGACCCCGTCCAACGTGAGAAAGGGAGCCGCTCGGCTCCCTTTCTTCGTTAAGCGTTGTTGACGAACGCTTGATGAACGAGACGAAAGCACGTTGCGCCTTCGCGGGACTTCCGCGAGGCTCCCGGGGTGTCCCGCCTGATTTCATGTATCGCGCTTGTGTCGTGTGTCGTTCTCTTGGCCGCGTGCGAGAAACCGTCCGCACCGACGCGTGAGTGGACAGCCGAGGACCACACGCAGCCCCCGCGCGCGCAGGCCGACCCAGCGCGTCGCGCACGTCCTCCACGTCGACCCAGTGGCGGACCCGAGCGCGCGGCCGCGGCGCTCTATCAAGTGACCTGCGCGAGCTGTCATGGACGTTCCGGAGCGGGCGATGGTCCCGGACGCGCACCCGTCATGCAGATGCCCGACTTCCGCAGCGCGGAGTGGCAAGAGGCCGCGACTGACGAAGGCATCGCGGCCGTCATTGAGCGCGGTCGCGGGATGATGCCAGCGTTTGGTGATCGCGTTCCCGAGCAAGGCATCCGCGCGCTCGTGACCCATGTCCGAACGCTTCGGGCTGCCGCGGCACCCGCAGCTTCGACTGCGCCCGCGCCCACGACACCTGCCCCCGCACCCGCGTCGCCCGAGCCGGCCGCGCCGACGGAGTGAACCGCGGCCCCTTGCGGCCTATGGGACGGTGGTTACGTTCGCGTGGCCCGAGGACGCCTATGAGTACAGCCGCCCTACTTCGATTCTCTGTCTGACCCTCCGGGTCCGACAAACCACGATCGCGATCTGTGAAACTCGTCCGTGCTCGGTTCGCCGAGCGCGGACTCGGATTGTGTCGGTTCGGTCGGGGACGCTTCGCGCGTTCTCAAACGTCACCGCGGTTCGCCGCGGGCGCTACGTGAGCACGAAGGCCTCTCTGGTGGGAGCGGCTTCACGTAGGTCCCTCATTCGCTGACCACCCGGTCTTCTGCGCGATGCGCGGCGGACCCCGGATGAGTTTGGACGACCTCTTTCTCGCTCTCTCTTGTTCCGTTCGCTCCCGGCCTGTCGCTCGCGACATTGGGTGACGCGTGAGCGGTGAGAGGCAGCGTGGGTCATTTCTCGCTCGTGCCGTTTACAAGCGCTCACGCGCGCCGAATCGTCGCTCGTTCCCCAGCTCGTTGTTCATGACCACAAGCGCTCCAGCTCGGAGCACGTGATCTCTCTACTTCGTCGCGCTCTCTGAGCGCTGAAGGGCTGAGGTCGCGCCGAGGAGCGATGTGATGATCTCTTTGAGATCGATGAACCACGCGTTGAGGCGCGGGGAGATCATTTTCGCGGCTCGCGATCGTGGTTCTGTAGTCCATCCTTCGTACCGCTCAAGCTCATGCGCGACCTCCACCTCTTTCGACAGCTCCGAGACGACTCGCTCGATCACACGAGCGCTGATTCGCTCGTTCAGCTCGCGGGGATGAACCTCGTCGATCGCGCGCCGTTCTTCGCGGTGCTCGAGTCGGCGCTCATCCACCCTGACATCGCGATTCGGGCCGCCGCGGTTTCTGTCCTCGCGGACGCGACCGGCAAGCCCGCGCGTTTGGCGGTGCTCCGCGCGCTCAAGGACCCGGCCCGCGAAGTGCGCGACGCGGCGCTCGATCTTGTCGACAAGCAACCGCTCGAGGCGCTCCGGGGCTTCGCCTTTTTTCATCGTGACGCCAAGGTCCGCGCGGAAGCGCTTCGCCGTTGGCCAAGCTCCCGCTTTGCGCTGCACCTGACGAGTGATCCCGTGAACGGCGCGGATGTCCCCGAGGATGTCTTCCTCAGCCCGGACGCGCCGCAGCTCGTGTTGGCGTTGGGTCGCCGCGGCGCGCTCTCGGCCGAGCGCGTGACGCGGTACTTCGCGACCCATGAGGACTCGCTTCGAAGAGCGCTTCGGTACGGTCGCCGACGTTCCCTCACAAACACCTCCGCCATCCGCGCCTTCGCGAACACGGAGGCCGCGAGGGAGCTGAGCTCGCTCCGTCAGACGTGTGAAGCGGAGGATCGCGATGTCCTCGACGAGCTGCTCGCTCTCTCGTTCGCCGCGACCGAGGCGAGCCGTGGCCAGCTCCTGCGCCGCCTTGACCGACCGACCGGTGACGCGAGCGATCCGCTGCGCCTCGAGGTCTCGATGCTTCATGTCATCGCCAAACACGCGGCGGACCCAGACCGCTCCGTCCCGGCGGACGCCATTCGTTGGCTCGTTCGCGCGGTCCCGAACGCGCTGACGTTCGCGTTCTTGGACGAGGAGGACCGGCGCGAGGCCGCTGGATCGCTCAGCGATACGTCTTGCGGCGCAGCAAAGGTCCACGCGGCGTTGCTCTCTCACGCGATGATGACGCAGGCTGGCGAGCTCGACCTTCGGGTCGTCATCTTTGTTCTCCTCATCCATCGCGGGGCCACCCCGCTCGAGCTCGCGACCACCACGCTTGGGCGCGACCGGTTTTTTGACGCGGTCGCGGCTCACCCGGCGGCGTCTGCGCGTCTGTTCGAGGGGCTCAATCAGAGCCAGCGCGACAAGCTCATGGGCGAGCTGAGCCGCCGTGTTCCCGGTGGCGGTCTCGCGATTCGCGCGGCGCAGGTGTTCTACGCGGCGCCTCAAGAGCTGCCGCGCGTGCTCCCGATCCGCCCGAGCAAACTGAAGCCTTTCGTGCGCCACTTCTTCGAGGCCCTCGCGCGCAACGAGCTCCGCGGCGAGCTCCGCATCACCACGTTCGCGAGCCTGCTCGCGGAGCGCGCGACCAGCGAGGTGTTCGAGATCTTCGTCTGTGAGTGGCTCGCGCTGCCGCGCCCGGAAGAAAACGAAGCGCTTCAGCGGATCTTCGGAGAGTTCGGTCGCGCGCTCTCAACCACGCAGTTCACGGTCGCGTTGATGCGCGTCCCGGATGAGCTGCTCACCACGGCGCTCAGGTGCGTCGACTACTGCTCGACGCTGCCATACGGAAAGGAGCGCGCGCTCGCGCCGCTGCTCCTCGATCACGCTATCCCCGAGGTTCGCGCGTGGGCGGTCGAGCGATCCCCCGCTCCGGCTCCGGTGCTCACGGTTCGCGCGAGCGGAGTCGCCGTGCTGGCCGAGTCACAGCGCGTCGCGATCGCCCGCGCGATCGATAAGACCATCGCGGTCGCGATCGAGCCCGCGCTCTGCGCGTCCGCGTCCGGCGTTTGCGACGCGTGGTCGCGGCGCTCGCTCCCGCTCGGTCGTGACGGTCTCTTGTTGATCGGGACGGCGCTGATCGCGTGCGCCGATGAACCCGCGGTGGTCTGCCTGGCGCTCGACCCGATCCTGCAGGAGCTGACGGAACAGGAGCGCTTCCAACTCGACGAACTCGTGACCCAGCGCTTCGCTTATCAAACGGAGCTCTCGCTGATCGGTCACAGCTGGCTCTTCCGGTACGAGAAGCACGCCTTCGCGGTCGTTCGCGAGCTGGAGGGGACGGGCGACCTGGCGAACGCCTTGGAAGCGACGACCGCGCTGTCTTCTCTTCGCGTCAGCCGTGAGGTGGTCCGGGCATTCGCGCAAGGACTGCGCCTCTATCGCTATCGGGACAAGGTCCGCTATCGCGCGCTCATGTCGGCGTCGATTCTCGACGTCTGCCTCAAGGAGCTGCGCGGTCCCCTGGGGCCGTGGCTCGCCCGGATCCTCGAAGATGCGTTCCTCGCGCAGACCTGCGCCAACTGGTTCGGGAAGCACACGCCTCAGGTCGTGCGTCTGTTCCCGGATCTGAGCGTCGAGACGCGCGAGAACCTGCGGCGCTACGTTCACGAGGACGGCGTTCGGGCGCCCGTCATCGTCCACCTGCGCAAGCGAGACGTCGATCCGGAGCGGATCGCGGAGATTCGCCACGAACGCTCAGTCGACGCGCTCCGTGGTCACTGCGCGTCCGACAACGCCACGATCGTCTTCGAGGCGGTGACGCGTCTCGTTGAGCTTGGCGAAGAGGACACACTCGTCTGGATCGCGGACCAGGAGCTCTGCGCGAGGGAGCTGATCGCGGACAGCGTGGGTCTGTGGCGGCGAACCGAGGTCGCGATCGCGGCCGCGCGGGGCGAGGGAGAATTCGGCAAGCTCTCTGACGCCGTCCGTTACGCGTTTTCGCGTGCGCTCCTGGCGGACCAGCTCGCGGGAGAGTCGACTTCCGAGGTCGCCGAGGTCGCGATTTCGCTCGCGGCAGACTCGTCCGATACGACGCTTCGTTTCCGGTTCGAAGACTACGCTTTGTTGGCGGGTCTCGCGCCTCGCGTCGCGGAGCGTCTGGTGTGTTCTTCGCGCTCGCACGCCTACACCGAAGCCGTTCGTGACGTGCTGGCGCGGAGCGCGCTGGACGAAGCGGGGCGAGGCGCGCTCCGAGCGTTTCTCGAGGTGAGCGCGGTGCGGCTCCGCGTCTTGCGCCAGAACGCGGCCGTGACGCTGTTGCTCGCGGGCGACCCGGTCGGGCTCCCGATCCTCTTGGGCGATGTGCTCGCGACGACCGACCCGATGTTGCGGGAGGTGCTCGAGACCCGCGGCGCGATCGCGCTCCTCACGAAGATGGTGCTGATGCTCGGGCGCTCGGGCGAGAAAGCGTTCCTGAGCGCGACGCGAGGTTTTAACAATGACGCGCTCGAGGATGGCCTTCGGAAAGTGCTCCTCGTCTCGGTCGATGACGGAGTCCGCGCCGAGCTGCTCAGCCGCTTGACCGCGTCGCCGCAGCGGAGCGTGATGCTCCGTCGCCTCGCGGAGCTCTACGCCTGGGGAACGGAAGAGGGCATGCGCCTGACGGGGCGTCGCTTTTCGGTCCACATGACGAGCGACGGTCTGGGCTACACGCGTCTGCGGGAGAACGCCGTCTACGTCTCGCCGTTGCCGCTCTTCGAGTCAGCGGAGCGCGCGCCGGAGATCATCGAGGGCCTGCTCTTGCACGAGATCGGTCATCACCTTTTCCATCGCGACAACGGCGGGCTCGATGTCTGGACCGAAGCAGCCAAAGAAGGGCTTCACCCACTCCTCAACCTGGTCGCTGACGAACACCTTGAGCGGAACCTCCGCGCTCACCGTGGCGACTTCGGAGATCGCCTCAAAGCCCTCGGTGGCTACGCGTTTCAGCGTCGCGGTCGGGAGCTCCCGTTCACGGGCTTGGTCGAAGACCTCGGCGCGTTCGCGTTTCAGGTGCTGACCGCGCTCCCGCTCAAGCCTGGCCGGCGCGTTCAAGACGTTCACGTCAAGAGCGGCAAGCTCCTTCATACGATGGAGCGCAGCGGGCTCTCGTTCGTCCGCTTCTTCCGCGCGCTGCGGATGGGGCTCGGGAACCGCCACGATGACCCGCGGGTCGCGGAGGGGCTCGCGCTCTTTGATTCGAACTTCAAGCACCTCGCGATGCCCGAGCTGCTCTCCATCGCGAAGCGTCTCCGCGAGATCTTCGGAGCGGAGTGTCAGCTCGCGCTCGGCGCGGGGCTCGAGGATATCGGCGACCAAGAGCGCTCCGCCATCGCGGGAGAGGGCATCTCGGATGACGAGGTCCAGCGCGAGGTTCGCCGCGTGCTCGATCCAAGCGCTGAGGTCGCCGAGAGCCCGGCCGGCGGCGACGGTGGCGAGCTGTGGATCAATGTGAACCCGAAGGTCGACTTCAAGCTGATTCACAACATCACGCGGGTGAGCGCGACGCGCGCGGAGCACGAGGTCGTGCGGCGCGAGGTGATCCGTCCTGCTGCGCGGATGCGCCGCTTCCTCAGTGGCCTTGGGCTTCATTATGTGACCCGTCGACGGCGCCTCCGCGGTTTTCGTTTTGATCGGGCGCGCGCGCTCGCGATGGTCACGCGGGGAGACCCGCGGGTGTTGATGGCGCGGGAGCGTCGGGTCACGACCGACCTCTTCGTCGGCGTCTTGGTCGACTGCTCAGGTTCGATGGTGGGCGACTCGATCACGCTCGCGCGTCGCTTCGCGGTTCTCTTGGCGGAGGCCGCGCGTGGGTTGCCTGGCGTGGACGTGCGCGTCTTTGGCTTCACCGACAAGAAGATCTTCGACGCCGGCGACGCTTTCGTGTGCGGGGCCGCTGCGCTTCAGGCGGGCGGCGGGAACAACGACGCCGCCGCGCTCTATCACGGCGCGGTGGTCGCGCGGAAAAGCGCGCGGAGCGCCAAGCTGCTGGTGATGATCAGCGACGGTCTCCCCACGGAGTGTTCGGTCGCGTCCCTTCGCGATCTGGTCGAGCGCCTGACCAAAGAAGGAATGTGTTGCGCGCAGATCGCGGTGAGGCCTCTTGAAGAGGTGTGCTTTCCTCATTACGTGGAGGTGCGTGAGGCCTCGATCGAAGAGTCCGTGCGTCGCTTCGGTGAGGTCGTCATGAAACTGGTGCGAACCGCGGTGGCCCGCGGATAGCGACCTTTAGGAACAACAACCATGTCCAAGATTCCCATCAGCGAGCTCAACGAGGGGCGCGTCTGCGAAGCGACGTTCCTTCGCAACCCGATCGAGAGCTCCTCCTTTCCGTTTCGCGCGACGCACCTCGACGGGCGACGAGCGCCGAAGGTCGTGCTCTCCCGCGACCCGCAGATCGTCGCGGGGACGCCGTGCCTCGTCCGCGTGGTGAAGGTCACCAAGCCGCAGCGGGATGACCACGGGATGATCGAGGTCGTCTACGAACGACCGGCGCCGTTCCGCGTCGACGGCATCTACCTTGACCCGATCGTGAGCCGAAAGCTCCAGGTGTTGCTCGAGAGCGGCCTCAACATTTTGCTCGACGGTCCTCAGGGTTGTGGAAAGACGGTCCTGGCGCGGGCGATCGCGCAGGCGCTCGGGATGCGCTTCATCTTCTTCAACTGCGGCGCCGTGATTGAGGCGACGGACTTCTTCGCGTCCATTCAGGTGCGCGCGAGCGAGAGCGGCGCGCCGGTCACGGACTTCGTGAAGACCGAGGTGCTCGAGGCGCTCGAAGAGGCGCAAGAGGACCCGAATCGCCGGACGCTCATCTTCCTCGACGAGCTCAACCGCTGCACCGAGTCTGCCCGCAACGCCTTGATGCCTGCGCTCGACAGCACGCGCCGCGTCTACCACCCGATCGAGAACCGCTTCATCGCCATCCCCGGGAACGTGCAGTTCATCGCCGCGGTCAACCGAGGTCGTGAGTTCGGCGGGACGTACGGGATCGACGCGGCGCAGCTGGACCGCTTCGCTCCGCTCCAGATGACCTACCCGCCGAGCGCCGCGGAGCTCAAGATCCTCGGGTCGCGCTACCCCGAGGTCTCGCGACCCATCCTTGAGGAGATCGTCCGCATCGCGAACCGAATTCGTAGCTCGCCGGACCTCGGCGCGAGCTTGTCGGTCCGCGCGACGGAGGAAGTGTGCATTTACCTCAAGCATCCGCTCATGGCGGAGCGCCCGCGCAAGATGTTGCCCGAGATCCTCAAGTCATCGTTCTGCGGGCGCTTCGACGGGACCCCGAGCGATCTGTCGACCGACGCCGGCGCGGTGTGGAAGATCATTCAGCACGAGTTGGGCGTCAGTAAGTAGAGCGCGTCGCTACCAGACGCTTCGGTGTGACTCGACGACGCCGAATGCATCGGTGATCTCGACGCCGCGGACCACGCCCCGGAACGTTCCGTAGGGCTGCACGAAGTCACTGACGACCAGGCCGAAGTTCTTCTTTTGTGCGCGCGCGCCGATCGGCGTGAACGTCAGGTCGAGGTCGTCTCCTATGATCGTCCACGGCTCGCTCTTGGGTCGCGCGGGCACCCCGAAGCGCGCGGCTCCCAGGATGTATAGGTCGCCGTCGCGAAAGAAGACGTTCTCTCGCGAGGCGCCGCTCGCGTCATCGTAGACCTCGGCGGAGAGATTGAGACCTATCGCGACGCCATCCGCGAGCCCCGAAAACGATGCCCACTTCCACTTCGTCTCGCGCTCCGCGAGGGAGCGGGTCCAGTCGATCGCCGCCATCCCGTTGAGGTCGACCGCTTCTCCGTCAATCGTGAGGCGCGCGGTCGCGGGGAGGGCGGCCGCTTTGTTGGTGTACGCGCGCCCGCCGCTGGGGAGCGCGCAGAGCAGCGAGAGCGACGCGCTCTGGCGAATGGCGAGGTCTCCTTCCACCACTACGTCGCGCCCGGCCCCACGGAGCGTGAGCGAGAGCGAGGCGCGTGATCGCGCGAGCTCGACGTGCGCGCCGCTGGCCTTGAAACGAGAGGCGCCACGTGTCGGTCCCTGTGCGAACGACAAGGCGCGCCCCATTGGAGAGAGCGCTTCCCACTCGAAGCGCGTTCCGGTTTCTCGGTCGACCAGGTAGCAGAAGCCGCTCGCGACGTAACCGAGCTGAACGACCGCGACCGCGAGGAAATAGCGGTCACTCGCGAACGAGATGTAGTGCCACTCCTTGAGGCGGAAGCGAGAGCCTGTGACGCGGGGGTCCTCGATCGGCCCGCGGTACACCCCGAAGCGGTCCCCGCCTTCTCGAGGAGCGAGCGAGAGCGGCGCTGTTGTTCGCGAGGTCACTGGAGCCGCTTGAGGTCGTCGGGTGACGCGAGCGCGTCGATCTGCTTCGCGTCGTAGTCCGCGCGGGTCGCGGGTCGGCGTTCACACATCGCGCGCGCGCGCCTCGCCGCGTCAAGGAGGCGGTTCGCGAAGCCAGGGTCACGCTCAGCGCGTTCCACCAACGCATCGTACGCCTCGAAGCAGGCCTCCACGCGGCTGCACACGAGCAAGACGTCGCAGCCCGCTTCGATCGCGCGAATGGCGGAGTCGACGATGCCGTAGCGCTCGCTCACCGCTTTCATCTCCAGGTCGTCGCTCACGATCACGCCCTTGAACCCGAGCTCATCGCGGAGCAGCCCAGTGATCACCGAACGCGAGAGCGTCGCGGGCACCTTGTCGAGCGCGTCGAAGAGAACGTGCGCGGTCATGATGGAGTCGAGGTGCGGCCCGGCGATACGGAAGGGGGCGAGCTCGATGCGATCGAGACGCGCGCGATCGTGAGAGAGCTTGGGGAGCGCGAGGTGGCTGTCCAGGTCGGTGTCGCCGTGCCCCGGGAAGTGCTTCCCGCACGAGAGAACCCCGCCGCGCGAGAGACCCCGCGCGAACGCGCTGCCGTGCGACCCCACCTCGTCGGGCTCGCGGGAGAAGGAGCGGTCGCCGATGACCGGGTTGTCCGGGTTGGTGTCCACGTCGAGGACGGGCGCGAAGTTCATGTTGAAGCCCAGCGCGTGAAGCTGCGCGCCGAGCGCGTGTCCGAGGCGCTCCGTGAGGTCTACGTCCCCGAGCTCACCGACTCGCCGCATCGGGGGCAGCTTGATCACGGGGGCGCCGAGGCGCGCGACCCGACCGCCCTCTTGGTCCACCGCGATCATGTGCGGAAGTGACGCGGCCTCGATCACGGCGTTGTTCAGCGCGCGGACCTGCTCAGGCGTCTCGATGTTCCTCCGGAAGAGGATCACGCCGCCGAGTCGATCCGCGGCGAGCGCCGCGCGGATGTTGTCGGGAAGGGCCGCTCCTGGAAACCCCGCCACGAGGACCTGACCCGCAGCGCGACGTAGGTCGGACCCGGCGTGGTGCGTGGCGGTCACCGGACCTCGCGCTCTTGAGCGATGAGCTCGGGGGTGACGTCCGCGGTGAGAGAGCGGGCTTGGACCCGCTCGACGCGGAGCTCCTGAAGCTCGCTCGGGTGCTCCGCGAGGGTGCCCGCGGTGAGGTTGACGGAGTGATCCCGAAACGCGATCCGGCCCACGATCGGTCGGCCTTCGTCGTCCACGAGCGGCGACGAGGCCGGTTCAGAACAGGAGGTCAACGCGACGACAGACACCGCGATCCACGTGAGCCGCTTCACCATGGGTGAATCTTCTTGCGGAATCATCGTCTAGGCAAGCAAGTGAACCGCGTGATCTCGCTCTTTCACCCACCAAGTCGCCCTGATATAGAACTGACCCGATGAAGCACGTTGTAAAGCACGACCTCAGCCCCGACCAAGCGAAGCTCGCCACCACCAAGGCGTGGGAATCGTATAGCCAGCGGTTCGAGAAGTACTCACCGACCGCCGATTGGACGAGCGACAAGCACGCTGACGTCAGCTTCACCGTGAAGGGCGTTACGCTGACCGGGACGCTTGATTTGGAACCGGGCGGCGTCGCGCTCGACCTCGACGTTCCGTTCGTCTTTCGCCCATTCAAGAAGAAGGCGATGGGCGTGGTGGAAGAAGAGATCGAGAAGTGGATCGCCAAGGCGCGCAACGGCGAGCTCGACGAGGGCTGAGCAACGCGAACGCCGCTACCGCCTGGCTCGCTGGCTAGCGGCTATCGACCGTACCGGTGCACGCGCTCGGTGCGGCGCTCGGTTCAATCGCGACGAAGCCCGTGCGGTCGTCGTTGACCTGCCACAGTTCGAAGTCGGCATCGAGCTCTTCTTCTTCGACCCCACCCGCGCCCGTTCGGTAGCTGAGCGAGCCGGAGGCGCCTTGGATATCGATCGTTGCGTTCGGGTCCATGAGCGCTTCTTGAATCGCGCTCGAGGCGTCGATGCAGGTCTCTCGCACACCGAGCGTACGGAACCGGCGCATTCCGCATCCCGCGCCGCAGGCTTCCTCACCGGTGTCATCGTCTTCGTGGATGAGGCGGTAGGCGGTCGCGTACATCGCGAGCCAAGCCGCGTCATAACTGTGCGTCGCGAAGAGCGCGTTCCGTGACTCCTCGCCGAGCGCGGTGATGACGGATTCGTAGAGGGGCGTCCCGCCGGAGGAGGGCCGAGTTCCGCGCACGTTGTCGAAAAAGCTATCGCGGATCCCAAGCATCTCGGCGGCCTCCAAGAGGCCTCCGTTCGCGGCGGAGTCCGTGAAGAAGATGCTCCGCTCGTCGAACTCGTCGTTCAGCGCGATGAGCTCCATGAACCTCCGCGTGTCGTCGATATCGGAGGACGCGAAGATCAACTCTTGGACTTGCGGCGTGCGCCCGAGGCTGACGACGATCGAGTCGATCTGCTCGCGAGCCTGGAACGCGAAGGTGACGACCGCCGGGGCGTCCTCGAAGCGTCGCTGAAACTCGGCGCGCACGACGCTGGCGATGCCGTCTCCGTACGCGCCTTCCTGGTGAACGATCGCGACCTCCTCGGGCACGAGAACACCCTCCCGCTGCCTGCGGTCGACGATGTCGTCGACGATCAAGAGGCCTTGCTGGGAGTCCGCCGCGGTCGTTCGCCAGAGGCGACCCGCGAGCTCGTCGGAAGGTTCCGGCTCGAGCCCGACCAAGCGTGGGCTCGTCGCGCTGGGAGAGATGATCAAGATGTCGTCGGTCTGGTTGAATGTCAGCTCGACGGAACCAGAGCTTGAGGGACCGATCAGCGCGGCGACGTCGAGCTCGCGCTCGAGGAGGCGAGCGAGCTCTGCGCTCCGGAGGTCAGTCTGTGCTCCGTCCCCGGGACCGTTGTTGCTGCACCCGATGAGGCCCACCGGTCGGCCATCCAGGCCACCAGCGATGTCGGCTTCGGTGATCGCGAGCTTGACCGCGTCCATGCGCGTCGACTGGGTGGTATCCGTCGTGTCGAAGATGGCCCCGAACAGGACCCTCCCGCGATGGTTCTCTGGGTTGGAGAGGAGGTCAGTCGGGAAGAGCGTGGTGCAACGCGAGTCCGGCTCGAGCTGTTCACAGAACATCCGGTCGACGCAGACGAAGCCCGGACCGAACGCTGCGGTGCAGTCCGAGACTTCCTCGCAGGGCTCGAAGTCCACCTTGATCAACGAGCAGCTCGTCGAGAAAGCGCAGAAGACGAGGAGGCTGAGGATGGACCATCTCTTCATCAAAACTGACCTCGTAGACTGAACAGCACGGACCCTGGTCCAGCAGCGACGTCGACCTCGAGCGGCTCGGGTTCTGCTTCGGTTGCTTCGGCTTCTTCTCGCCGCAGTCGCTCTCGCTCACGTCTCGCCCGGCGGTTGCGGATGAAGACGACGACGCCAAGGGTCCCGGTCAAGAGCGCCGCGCCGCCGAGTACGTCCGCGGTGATCGCGAAACGTTGTGCTCGATCGAGATCTTCTTGTGCCGCCGTTGCGCAACGGGTGTCTCCGTTGTCGGGCGCGATGCAGTGGACGTCTGCGGCGCTCCCGCGAATACGCGTTGCGCCTGCCGCGACCCCGATCGCGACCGCCAGCATCGCCCCGCCTCCGGCCATCAACCCGATCGCGCCGTAGTCGGGTCGGCGATCACGTTCGGCTTCGAGTCGCGCGATGTTCGCGGCTTGCTCGCGCTCCGCTTCAAGCTCGCGCGCCTCTTCTTCTTCGCGCTCACGAATGCGCCGGTTGAGGTTGACGATCCGCTCTTCGATGGTGTCCGCGTCGCGTGGGTTGGAGAGACGCACGTACGAGCGCAGCGAGATGACCGCTTCGTTCCAGTCGCCGGTTCTCTCTTCGGCGTTCGCCATGTTGTAGAGAAAGTCGGGCTCCCCAGTGAGCCGGTAGGCAAGCTCAAACTGGTACTTCGCGGTGTCGTAGTCGCCCTCGCGATAGGCCTGGTTTCCGCGCTGGAAAACCCGTCGGGCTTGCAGCTCGGTTTCCGTCGGGGGCTCTGGTTCTGGTTCTGGTTCCGGCTCCGGGGCCGGGGTCGCTTCGGGGACTGGAGCGGACTCTCCAGCGGTCTCTTCGCTGGTGGCCTCTTCGCTGGTGGCCTCCTCGCTGGTGGCCTCTTCGCTGGTGGCCGCTTCGCGAGGGGTCTCTTCCGTGGCTGGCGCCTCGGCGGCCTCTTGGGCGTGCGCGAGAGAACCAACACCGATGAGCGCGGTGAGAAGAAGCAACCCAATCGTCTCGCGATTCATGGCTCGTCTCCAAAGGGATCGAGGTTGTCCTCCACCCGCCAGGTAGGCCGTTCGCGAGGTGTCGGTGGTGGTTCGGGAACGGGCTGTTCCCGCGCGACCTCGATGTCCGGCGCGACAGTCACAGGGGCAGGCGTTGGGTCGACGAGTTGCATCTCTGTTGTCTCGCGGCGGACTCGCGTCCGCTGACGAAGGGGGGCGCGCATCATGGTCACACGTGTTGTTTCCGGAGTCGCTTCGGAGCTCGTTGCGGTCTCAGTCTCAGTCTCGGTCTCGATCGTCGTCATGTCTGCGACCGATGAGATCATGGGTGTCATCGGCGTCGCCATTCCCGATTCCGAGACCGTTTCAGGAGCGCTCGTCGTCGCGAGCGCGCGCTCAGGAACACTCGTGCGCGAAGGCTCGAGTGATCGATACGCGAACCAGATCAAGAGCAGGGCGACGATGGTCGCGATCGCGGTCCCGAAGTGAGCGGGCTTGTAGGGAACCGCGTCGGCGTCCGAACCGTCGTTGCTTGAGACTCCGCTCGGGAGGGGAACCGCCGCGGGCTGGTCGGCGGGCGTTGGCAGGATTCCCGCTTCGGACCGCTCCCGCTTCGGCGGCGTCCCCGACACGATTCGTGCATCTCGAGCGAGCTCTGGCGTGACCTTCGCGGCGATGGTCTCGTCGTCCTCCACCGCCTCGACCGACCCGGCGATGGGGCGTACGGAGCTCCGACTGACGCCAGAATGACTGCTGTGAAAGACGAGCTTGTCGGCGGCGTCCGGATCGAAGCAAACGCTGAGCGCGTCCGCGAGGTCATCCATCGATGCGTAGCGGGACTCTGGCGCCTTCCGCAGGCACTTCTGAACGATGGACTCCAAGACACCGACAACGTCTGCGTCGCAGACGTCTTTGATGGCAGGTGGCTCGAGGTTGATGTGCGCCGCCAGCAGCGCGTACTTGGACTCGCCTTCAAATGGAGGCTTCCCCGCAAGCGCGTGATACATGACCGCCCCGAGCGCGTAGACATCGCTGTGGGGCCCGATGTTGATGCCCGCGATTTGCTCCGGAGGCATGTACTTCGGGGTACCGATGAGCGCGCCGCTGTGCGTGAGGTCGTGATCATCTTGCTCACGTTTCACCAGACCGAAGTCGAGGACCTTCACGACGGGAGGAGCGTCGCTCTCGTCCTGCGTGACCGGGTTCTTGGTCAACATGATGTTGGACGGCTTGAGGTCCCGGTGGGTCATCCCCGAGCGGTGGGCGAGCGAGAGCGCGGAGCAGATCTGTTTCGCCAGGGTCACGACCAGGTGCTCGTCGAGGCGACCCTCACGCCGAATGAGGTCCGCGAGCGTCTCTCCGTGGAGGAGCTCCATCGCGATGAAGCAATCGTTGTCGTCGACATCGCCGTAATCGAAGATCGTGACGATGTTCGGGTGGACCAGCTGCGCGCACGACGCGGCTTCACGAAAGAAGCGCTTCCGGAGATCCGTGGCGGAGCGTTCACGGTCAGCGGCGTCCAGAAGCGAGAGCTCATCGACGTGGAGGATCTTCAGCGCGACCGATCGTCCCAGTGGAACGTGTTCCGCGACATAGACTCGCCCCATTCCGCCGCGCGCGATCTCAGTCTGCACGAGGTACTTCTCGGCGATGACCATGCCCAAAAATGGGTCGGACTTTCGATCCCCTTCACCGCGGATGCGACCACTCGATTCGATGGTTGCAACTTTGCATTGAAATCGAGGATACGAAAGGGTTGGAAGGACGTTCAGGCTCGTGTAGGCCTGAGGTATGAAACCCTTCCGGGTCTTTAGTTGGAACGTCAACGGGATCCGTGCCTGCCTCAAGAAGGGGTTCTTCGATTGGTTGAAAGGCTCCAAGGCAGGATTCGTCGGGATCCAGGAGACCCGAGCCACCGAAGCGCAGGTTTTGGCCGAGCTCCCGCGGCACCGTTGGCACACCCATTTCCTCAGCGCAGAGAAGAAGGGGTACAGCGGCGTCGGCGCGTTTTCCCGGCGTGAGATGAGCGTAAGCGTCGATCTGCCGCCGATCTTTCTTCGGGAAGGACGCGCACAGTTCATCCAGCTGGGGGCCCTCACGATCGTGAACGCCTACTTCCCGAACGGGAGCGGAAAGAACCGTGACCACAGTCGCGTCCCGTACAAACGTGAGTTCTACCGAGAGGTGTTCGACCGCGTTGACCCCAGTAGGCCTCTACTCATTATGGGTGACTTCAATACCGCGCATCGGGAGATCGATCTCGCGCGTCCGAAGACGAACCGTAAGACGAGCGGGTTCCTCGACGTCGAACGCGAAGATCTCGACCTCTATCTCGGTCGCGGGTACGTGGACACCTACCGGCACTTCCACCCCGACAAGACCGGGGCCTACACCTGGTGGAGTCAACGCTTCGGCGTGCGTGAGCGGAACGTCGGTTGGCGGATCGATATGGCGTGGGCGTCACCCGCCCTGATGCCCTTCGTGACGAACGCGCGCATCCATCCGAAAGTGATGGGGTCGGACCACTGTCCGATCTCGGTCGACCTCGACCCACGCGTGTTCGACGCGATTTGATGCCCTTCGGCTACTCCAGCATCGCGAGGTAGGTGTCCTCGTCGATGACCTTGGCGCCCTTTTTCGCGGCCGCGTCGGTCTTCGTCTTCCCGACCTTGTCGCCCGCGAGCAAATAGGTCGTGCCCTTCTTCACGCTCTTGTGGACCTCGCCACCGTTGGCCTCGATCTCGGTGTGGATCGCGCCGCGCTTTCGGCTGAGCGTTCCCGTGACGCAGAACGACATCCCGTCCAGCTTCCCGCCGGCGACGACGACCTTCTCGGGTTCCTTCGCGATGACGCTGAGCGAAAGGAACTTCTCTAGCGTCGCGCGATAGAAGTCGTCGGCGAGGTAGTCCGCGACGCTCTTGGCCATCTTGGGACCGATGCCGTCGAGAGCCGCCAGGTCCTTTTCCACGTCCTCGGGCTTGGCGGCGAGAAGGGCAGGCAGCGCGCGGTACTTCTCCGCGATCGTGCCAGCGCCGACCGTGCCGACGAGCGGGATACCGAGGCCCGAGAGCAACCGCGAGAAGCTCCGACCGACGCGCGCGGCTTCGATCGCCGCGAGCAACTTGTCGACGCTCTTCTTGCCCATACGCTCGAGAACAAGGAGCGCCTTTCGTTTCTCCGGGAGGGCGAACACGTCGGCCATGTCCTTGACCAGTCCCGCGTCGACGACCTGCGCGATGAGCGCGTCGCCCATGTTCTCGATGTCCATGTTGTTACGGTGCGTGAAGTAACGAAGGCCGGCCTTGAGGCGACCGACGCATTCCTTGTTCACGCAGCGCAGGACGGCCTCGCCGTCTGCCTTCACGACCTTCTCTTCGCAGGCGGGACAGTGCGTCGGCGGCTTCCACGGTTTTGTCTCCTTGGGTCGCTCCTCAAGCACGACGCTCAAGAGCTGCGGAATGATCTCGCCGGCCTTCTGCATCCAGACCGTGTCGCCGACGCGCACGTCCTTCTCTTTGATCAGGTCGAGGTTGTGAAGCGTCACCCGCGAGACGATCGTCCCGCTGAGCGGAACGGGCTCGAGGTTGGCGGCTGGGGTGAGCGCTCCCGTCCGACCGACGTCCGCGGTGATCGAGAGAATCTTCGTGGTGCGGCGCTCCGCCGGGTACTTGAAGGCGGTCGCCCACCGCGGAAAACGTGCGGTGAAGCCCAGCTCGTCACGAAGCGGGATCTCGTCGACCTTGATGACGATTCCGTCCGTCTCATAAGGCAGTTTTTGCCGCGATTCGCCGAACTCTTTGATGTACGTGAGCAGCGACTCCACATCGTCGCAGCGCTTCTCCGCGCGATGGGTCGGCAGCCCGATTCCGTCGAGGTGGCTGAGCATCTCCGAATGGCTCTCGAAGTACGGCTCGACCAAGTCATAAAAGAAGACGCGCAGCGGGCGCTCGGCGGTGAGGCGCGGATCGATCAAACGAAGAGACCCGGACGCCGCGTTCCGTGGATTCGCGAACGTAGGCTCGCTCCGCGACGCGCGCAGTTCGTTCACCGCGTCGAGGTCCGCGCCATAGATGAAGATCTCGCCGCGCACGGTCAGCGTTCGCTTCTCCGGAATCGAGAGCGGCATCGCGCGAATGGTCCGGACGTTCAACGTGACGTTCTCGCCGACGGTGCCGTTGCCGCGGGTCGTCGCGAGTACCATCTGTCCGTTCTCGTATGTCACCTCGATGCTCGCGCCGTCGATCTTCGGTTCCGCGACAAACGAAAAGTCATTCCCCACCGCGTCCACGATGCGCTGCGCAAACGCGCGTACCTCGTCGTCGGTGTAGGCGTTGTCGAGCGAGTACATTTTGACGGCTCGGGTCACCCGCTTGAAACCGTCTTTGGGGGGCGCGCCGATCCGCTGAGTGGGGGAGGAAGCGGTCACCAGCTGTGGATGCGCCTTCTCAAGCGCCTTCAGCTCGTTCATCAGCGTGTCGTATTCACCATCCGTGACGCTCGGGGAATCAAGGACGTAGTATTCGTAGTTGTGCTTCTGCAGCAGAGTCGAAAGCTCTGCGTGACGCTTGTCATGTACGGTCATTTTTCTCGGCGCCTTCGATACGTGGTAGAACGACGTTTTTGGGTCGCGTCGGTTTCCGACGCGCGTCACGTGAGACCAGAGCTATCAGCTCGCGTGCGCGCAGGATATGATCGCGTCCCATACGTCAACAAGGCGCTTTAGAAGCGCGCCCAGACGCCGTGAAGAGAAGCCGGATCGTACCGCTGTTAGGACCCGCCGTGGTCCTCTACCTGATCGCTGACGCGGTCTCGTCTGGGATCTTCCCGCTCCCCGCGTGGGGAGTGGCGGCGGTCGCGTTGGCGATCTCGCTGGCGTCATGGACCCTCACGAAGTCCATCGAGGACGAGGTCGCCGGCGCGCGACGCGTTAGCCTCTTGGGAGCGGTGCTCGGCGTGGCGATCGCTTCGCGTTTGAGACCCGATGGACTCTCGCTCATCGCGGACCTGATGTGGGTGCTCAGCGCGCCCACCGCGGGGGCCTTGGTGCTCGAGCTCGCGTTCGTCGTCCCGGACCGCGCGGTGGGTCGCTTCCTCTACTTCCGGACCTTCGTCCCGCTCTCGGCGGTCATCATCGTGCTCCTCGCGACCGCGTCCGCGCTCCCGGGTTTTGACGCGCTGGGCGACTTCGTCCTGGTCTCGTCAGTCTTCGCCTGGCTCCCGACCGTGTACCTCTCGCTGACCCTGATCGCCGCGCTTTTGCTGCGATTTGGCCGGCGCGCGGGAGGAAGCGTAGAGACCGCGCTGGCCGCGAATTCATGGGCCATCGCGGGTATCTTGCCATCGCTTTTTGTGGGCGTCGCTTTGGGGAGCCTCTTCTTTTCCCGCCTGATCGCGGAGCGCTCTTGGATCGCCGCCGCGCTGCTCGCGGTGGGCGCGGTTTCGGTGCTCTACGGCCACGCCACGCTCGTCGATCCGGAGCGACGCATCTCGGCTGGCGAAGAGATCCGTCGCGTGGTCGCGGCGGTCCTCGCGATCGCATTGGTGGCGGCGCTCGCGGCGGGTCTTCGTTCCGCGCTCCCCGACGATGTCATGCTCGCCGAAGGGGCCATGCAGTACGGTCCCGCGGCGAGCGCAGCGGTTCTCGTCGTCGTCGCGCTCGCGTTCTTCGCCGCGCTCGTGCTGACGCAGAAGCTGGTGCGCTTTGCTCTCGCGCCGGCGCGTGGCCGTTTGCTCGACGCGATCGATCAGATCGATCTCAAGGTCACCGACATTCGCGGGCTCGACGACCTCGGCCCGCTGCTCCTGTTGCCTCTGCGGGGCGCCGCGCGCGAGCACACGGCGCGCGTCATGCTCTACGTGGTCGATCCCGATCGCTCGGTTCACATCGACGCGGCGGGGATGGGTCACGTCACGAACCGTCCGCCCCCAGAGCCGCTGCTCACCTACTTGGCGGCTAACCCGCGCGAGATCGCGGTGCGCCGTCGGCTCGAGAGCCGCGTGGTGCGCGCACCGTCGCTGCGCGGACTCGTGTCGCACTTGGTGGAACAAGACGCGCTCTGCGCGGTCCCCCTCGTGATCGATGAGCAGCTCGAGGGCGCGCTGGTGATCCCACGCGGGAGCCGTTCTGCGGCGCTCACGCTCGAAGAGCTCGATCGCATCGAGGCGCTTGGGCGGCGGATCAGCGCGATCGTCTCGATGATCTGTGCGCGCGATCGCGCTCGCCATCGAGAGGCGGACTCACGACGTGAGGCGGAGCGATTGGCGGAAGAGCTCGACCAAGCCCGGAGCTCGCTTGCGCGCGTCGAGGGCGATCTGCGAACGCTGACCGAGGGGCGCGGGGCGTCGCGCTCGAAGATCGAGCCGATCGCGTACAGCCCCGCGATGAGGCGGCTCGCGAAGGAGCTGGAGGCGGCGCGCGCGCACAACGCGCCGGTGCTGCTCGTCGCCGAAGGAGGCCTCCCGGTGGACCGCGTGGCCCGCAGCCTGTCGCGACCGGATGAGACCTTTTTGGTGGTCGACTGTGGCGCGAGCGACGCAGAAGAGGCGATCTTTGGAGACGCCACGGGCGCGACCGCGGCACTTCGTCTGGCCGGCGCCGGGACGGTCCTGATCGCCGACCTCCCCGCGCTCCGACCGAACGCGCAGGAGAGCCTCGCGTTGTCGATGAAGCGGAACGTTGGCTTTACGGCCGAAGGAGACGAGTACTCCGTTGAGTGCCGCATCATCGCGTGTGCGCGTCAGCCGCTCGCCACGCTGGAACGACTCGGGGCGATTCACCCGGCGTGCGCGAAGATCTTCTCGGAGCGCGAGATCGTGATCCCACCGCTGCGGGATCGCGGACAGGACATCCCGTCGCTCGTCCTCCTCGCGCTGCATCGAGCGTGTCGCGTGCACGGCGTTCCCGCGAAGGGGATCACGCAGGACGCGATTGACGCGCTGCTTGAGCATGACTGGCCAGGGAACCTACGCGAGCTTCAGCACGTCATCGATCGCAGCGTCATGAACGCCGAGACCGATCAAGTGACCCGAGAGGACCTCTTGATGTCCTCGGGCGCTCCGCGTGAAGCAGCGGAACCGGGACCCGTCGTCGACGAGTGGGACGGGACCTACGCGCAACTCGAAGCGAAGATCCTCACGCACGCGATGGAGATCTCGGGTGGCAACAAGAGCGAGGCCGCACGGCGCCTTGGGCTCAAGCGCACGACCTTCTTGGATAAGCTGCGGCGCGTTGAGCAGGTGAACGACGACGTGGCTTAGTTTTTGGGGGCTATGTTTTTGGGGGGCTTAGTTTTTGGGGGGCTATTCGCGCCCCCCTCTCGCCTTCGGCGATTCACCCCATCGTTCGCTTCGCTCAGCGCTACCGCGCGCCGACGAGATGCGAATCCGTTCGGTTCGCGCTTCGCACGAACCTCGGCGCATCTCCACGGCGCTTGCTTACTTCATGCTCGCCGGCCAGACGCGGTCGCCGGGCTTCGCTCCGGCTCTCTCGTCTTGCCTTCGCCGTCCCCATTCGCGCTTCCTCGGCGCTTGGGGACTTGCTCAGCGGAGCAGGAGCGCGGTCGCGACGCCGTGTAGCACGGCCGCGATGCGGACGGCGTCCTGTACTTGCTGGGCGCTCAGGTCGCCATCGCGCACGACCTTCTCGTGACTTGTGACGCAGAGCTCGCAGCCGTGGACCGCGCTGACCGCGAGGGAGAAGAGCTCGAAGCTGATCTTGTCGCTCTTGGGCTTCGCGATGCGGTTCATGCGGAGGCGCGCGGGGATCTGGTAATCGTCCGCGTGATCGGTCTGCGCCATGAAGTGCTTGAAGCGATAGAACACGTTGTTCATGCCCATGAGCGCTGCCGCGGCCTTCGCGTCGCTCATCACGGCATCGTCGAGGTGCTCCGCGGCGTCTGCGACGATCGCGTCGATCAGCTCGCGGTGACCCGTGGCGTACGCGACCGAGACGGCGACGCCCCAGCGGTGCTTCGGCTCGAGCGAGCCTTGGGTCAACACGCTCTGAAGGTTGAGCTTTAGATCGCGGGCGTCATCCGTGAATGTGCCGCGGAGCCTCTCGACGTTCTCCATTCGCTTAGACCTCGAGGGTCGGCTGACCCTTTTCCCAGTTGCAGGGACAGAGCTCGTCCGTCTGAAGTCCGTCGAGGACGCGGAGGACCTCCGGCACGTTGCGGCCGACGCTCAGGTCGTTGACGCTGACCCAACGGATGATGCCGTTCGGGTCGACAATGAAGGTCGCGCGAAGCGCTACGCCGGCTTCCTTGTGGAGGATCCCCAGCGCCTGCGCGAGCTCGCGCTTGGTGTCCGCGAGCATCGCGATCGGGAGGTCGTGGAGGTCCTTGTGGTCGTTGCGCCACGCGAGGTGAACGAAGTGCGTGTCGGTGCTGGCGCCGAGGACGACGGCTTCGCGATCACGGAAGTCACCCGCGCGCTTTCCGAACTCGGCGATCTCGGTCGGGCAGACGAACGTGAAGTCCATCGGCCAGTAGAAGATGACCTGCCACTGTCCGTTGTGGGTCTGGTCGGTGATGTCAGTGAACTCCTTGTTCGGAGCCACGGCGGTGAGCTTGAACTCGGGGAGCTTGTCGCCAACGGTGAGCATGGAACGCCTCTTTCGGTACGGGGATGGGTTAAGACCAAAGTGTTGAGGTGCGCGTCGCGTCACCATCGAGCGAGCTTGTAGGGTCTTTGGGAGACTTCCGAAGTGAGGAAGCTCCCGCCACGCCGCGCTGCTAGGCTGGCTGAGAGGTGGGGGGAATCAAGCGCATAGGACGCGGCAATCACAGCGGAGGGGCGCAGGGACTTCGGCCCGTTTTCACGAGGTCGCGAACGTGACGATTGTGCACCACGACGGCAGCATGATCATCAGCATGCGCGATGGTGTCTTCGCGTTGCTGTACCTGCGCTCGACCCTCACTCAACAGGACGCGAGGCGACTCGGTTCGTTCATGCGCGCGACCAAAGGTGAGCCGGTCGCCGCGATGGCGACGCTCGCTCACGAAGATCTACCGCCTCCGCCGGCAGAGTTTCGCCGGGAGGTCGCGCGTCAACTTCGCGATGCTCGCTTCGACGGATTGTCGGTGGTGATCCCGGGCTCGGGGTTCGTGCACGCGTTTCACGTCGCCGTGAACACTGGCATCTTGATGCTCGCCGGCGGGCTCTCGTATCCGGCACGTGCGCATCGAAACGTCGAAGAGGGCGCGCTCTGGCTCGAGAAGCAGACGCGCGTCGCGTCTTCCCGGGTCATCGAGGACATGACCTTGATACGCCAGGCGCTCGATGAACGACGGGTCTCATAGCGCCACGAAACGACGAGACCTTCCCAGCGGGCTCTGGGCTGCTAGGGTCGCGTGATGCCAAAGGACCTCGCGGGAAAGACAGTCCTCATCACCGGGGCGAACACAGGAATCGGCCAGGCGACCGCGGTGTCGCTCGCGAAGCGCGGGGCAAGACTTTTCCTCGCGGGGCGCTCTCGAGAACGGACGGAAGAGACGCTCGCGCTCGTCCGTGAGCTTGGCGCGGAGGTCGAGTTCATGGCCCTCGACCTTGGAGACCTCGACAGCGTCCGGGCCTGTGCCGAAGCGTACCTCGCGAAAGATCTCCCGCTCGATGTGCTGATCGCGAACGCAGGTCTCGCGGGCCAAAAGGGCATGACGAAGAGCGGCTTCGAGCTGACGTTTGGCGTGAACCACGTTGGCCACTACCTCTTCTGTCGGCTCCTGGTCGACGCCTGTCGCGCAGCGGTTGAGGTACGAGGGAGCGCGCGAATCGTCATCGTCTCCAGCCGCGCACACTACAAGGTCGACGCGGTCGCTTACGACTCGATCCGAAAGCCGACCGCTACGCCCACGGGTCTCCCCGAGTACCAGAGCAGCAAGCTCGCGAACGTTCTCTTCGCCGACGCGCTCGGTCGTCGCCTGAAGGGCAGCGGTATCACCACGTACAGCCTCCATCCGGGCGTCATCGCGTCGAGCATCTGGCGGTCGGTGCCTTGGCCGATCCGACCCATCCTCACGTTCTTCATGGACAGCAACGAAGACGGCGCAAAGACGTCGGTGTACTGCGCGACGAGCCCCGAGTGCGCGGACGAGACCGGCCGCTACTACGACTCGGAGAAGCGCCGAGACTGGAACGCGGCGATCACGGAGGAGATGGCTGAAGAGCTATGGAACCGGACCGCGGAATGGGTCGGCCTCCCGGCGTGATGCGGAAGGGTCTCCTCGGGTCGAGCGCGCTTGAGATCGCGGTTGTCCATTTCGGATGGCTCCCGTTCTTCGTCGCTGTCGCGTGGATCCGCCCGGACCTGCTGACGAGCTTCCTCGTCTTGGTGTTCTTCCTCAACTACGGTCATCGCCACATCACGTTGGCGTTTGTGTACGGCGACCCAGAGGAGTTTCGCCGTCGACGTTTCGCGTATCTGCTCTTGCCGCTGACGCTCGTTTTGCTGACCGCCTTGGTCGTGAAGATGGACGCGCTCAACGCCCTCGTTGGGGTGTCCGGTGCGTGGACCGTCTACCACGTGCTCGCGCAGAAATTCGGCTTCCTTCGGATCTACCGTGCGACTTCCGGCGCGACGACGCATCGTCGACTGGAGCAGCTCTTCGTGTTCGGCGGGGTGCTCCACGCGGCGGCCATCGGGATCCCGATGAACGTGCTCACGCTCCGTCGCTATGGTCTTCACGGCCTCGTCGATCTTTATCAACGCGTGTCGCCCGAGCTCGCGCTCAACATCTCGATCGGGATTATCGCGACCTACACCACCCTCGGGGTCGCGCTCTTCGCGCGTTGGTTCCGCGCGCCGCGGCGTAACCTGATGTACCCGGTGTACCTCTTGTCGATCTACGCGAGCTACACCTGCGTCGCCTTGTCCTTGGTCGCGGGATACGCCGCCTTCGCGATGTCACACGCGGTGGAGTACTTCGTCTTCACGGGCGCCTACACCAAGCGCAACACGGACTTCCCGGCGCGCTCCTTCATGTCGTTCCTGTCGCGCCGTTCGGTCTTCGTGCTCACCGCCATGGCCGCCGCGATCGGGTTCGCGATTCTGTACTGGCGTGACGTCTCGCCCACCTCGCTCAAGGTCTACATCGCGGGGAGCAGCTTCTTGCATTTCGTCTACGACGGTTGGCTCTGGAAGCTCCGGAACAAAGAGGTGGGGCGCGTTCTTTTTGCGTCTCCCGCCAGCGCGCCTTGAGCTGGGGAGCGTCCGCGATCTCCTGCGGATCGAAAGCCGCGGGTCGATCGAAAGTGTGCAAGCACTCGGCAGGTGGGGTCTGAAACCCTGCGGAGTCGAGTCCGCATTCGGGCAAAACGAGAGCGAAAACAAGACGTTTTGAGTGTTCGAGGACACTCCTCGCGGGCGCCACTCGCTGGCACGAAGTGTGCGTTGTCAGAGGGCATGCGACCCCTTTTACGCGCGCTCGTTCCAACACTCCTCGTCTGCCTCGTGGGCTGCGGGGCGAACGCGATCGGAGACGGTGAAGCGGACCACCTGCACGGGCACGGAGGCGCGGTAGGGGACGTCGCGTCGGTCTGGGAGTCGGACGACGCCTGGTACTTCTCGGACACCATTCCGGGTCCCGGAACGCGCGTCGGGCTCTCTGTGATGTTGAACGACGACGGGGCGATGCCGCTCTTTCAAGCGCGCGTCGCCGGCGAAGACGAGTGGCAGGATCTTGAGCTTCGGCACGCGCAAGAAGACCAGCGCATCGCGGTGCTTGATCTGTCGCGCGAGGTCGACGCGGCGGTCATCCGTTTCCCGCGCGAAGACGCGACGCGGGTTCGCTCGCTGAGCTACTCGCTGCTGACGCCCACTGTGGAGGAGCCGGGACCCGTCGGGATCGAAGCTGCCGCGGTCCTGCCGTCTGCGCTCGCGGGGCTGCGGATCATTCGACGTGGCGAGTGGGGCGCGCGACCGGCGCGTGCCGGGTGTCTCGCGCGCGAGGGCACCTACACGCGGATGGCGATTCATCACTCGGCGGGTCCGGTCGGCGAGACCGCGCGCTCGATTCAGAATGAGCACATCGATCGGAACGGTTGGTGCGACCTCGGCTACCACTTCCTGATCGACCGCGCCGGCAACATCTACGAGGGCCGTGAGCTCGACTTTCGCGGCTCGCATGCGCGGGGCCACAACTTTCAGAACATCGGCATCTCCTTCCTCGGCTGCCTCGATCGCGACGATCCGTTCTGCCGAAACTTCACCCCGGTCGGTTCGCCGCAACGTCAGCCCACCGAGGCGATGATCTCGTCGGCGACCCGGCTCGTGCGCGCGCTCTCGGAGGCGTACTCCATTCCGATCTCGCGCTCGACGGTCAAGGGACACGGCGAGCACAGCGGCTTCGCGACGGTCTGCCCTGGCGACAACGTCACCCCGCGTCTCGACGACATTCGTTTCGGCGAGGTCGCCTCGATGCCCGACCCGGATCCCGCGCCAGGTCCTGGCACCGCGACCGAGTTCGGTGCGTCCTGCCGCCACACCTTCGGCGGAAACTACCAAGACCGCGCGTGCTCCTCTGGGTTTCAGTGCTGCGACGGAACGTGGGGGACCCGTGGCGCGTGCGGCGCATGCGGCTGTGTCGAGACGTCAGGGCGCGTGGGGTGCAGCGCACCGGAGGCACCGCCCGTGACAACCCCGGCGCCCAGCGGAGCGTCGTGCGGACACAGTCTCGGCGGCGCTTACGCGAACACCGCGTGCTCCGCTGGCTTCCAGTGCTGCAACGGGAGCTGGCGAACGCGAGGTGGATGCGGCGCCTGCTTCTGCGTTGAGGAGACCGGACGCGTCGGCTGTCGCGCGAGCGCAGAGCCCGAGCCGGATCCCGATCCCGAGCCGGATCCCGACCCGGACCCCGGTCCGGGTGGCTCCTTCACCTCGCCGCCGCCTCTCGCGCCTGTTTCCGCGGCGCACGCCGAAGCGATTCGTTCGCAGGTGCGGAACCTGTTTCGAGGCGTCCCGTCATCGCAGGACAGCGGCATCGTGATGTTCGGCGACCAGGTGCTCTTTGAGCGCAACGCGGACGTCGCGCGGATCCCCGCGAGCAACGCGAAGCTCTTCTCGACCGCCGCAGCGATCGACGTGTTGGGTGAAGATCACGCGCCGACGATGGAGGTCTACGGGACGCGCGCGGGATCGTCGGTCACGAACCTGGTGCTGCTCGTGCGTGGTGACTTCAGCCTCAGCACGCGTCTCTATCGGAGCAACGACGCGCCCCTCGTCGAGATCAGTCAGCGCCTCCGCGCGATGGGCATCACGCGGATCACAGGAGCGCTCACGGTTCGCGGAGAGGGCGTTTTCGCCGGCGCGCCTCTCGGCGGTCTCGCGGTGTCGACCGAGCGCGGCCAGATCCTGAACGCCTTCGTGAGCGCGCTCTCTCGCAGCGGGATCTCGCTCCCCTCATCGCGCCGATCCGAAGCGGGGTTCGCCACCCCTTCAGGCGCGCCGCTCTTTACCTGGAACGCGCGCTCGCTCGCGAACCTCTCGTACTTCATCAACACCGAGAGCCACAATGAGTTCGCGGACATGCTCGCGCGTCACTTCGCCGAGCGCGGCAGCGGCAGCAGCAGCGACTACACGAACCAGCTCGCCTCTTGGTTCCGCTCGACCGGCATCCCAAGCAGCGGCTTCACGATGTCGGACGGCTCCGGCTTGAGCCGCTCGAACCGCGTCACCGCGCGTCAGGTCGCGAAGCTCTTCCAGTTCATGGAGAGCGCGGAAGGGGGCGAGTCGTGGCTGCGCTCCATGAGCGTTCCCGGTCAGCCGATCGGTACGTTGCGCAACCGGATGACGGGCTCCACCACGGTCGGTCGCTTCTTCGGAAAGACCGGAACGCTCTTCGACACGATCTCGTTGAGCGGCGTGCTCGTCAACGCCTTCGACGGTCGTCGGTACACGATCTCGCTCATGACCAACGGCGTCGCCTCCGGCTCGCGGAACGGCGTTCGCGCGACCTTCGATAACATCGTCCGTGAGGTCGCCAAGGACCGCGGTCTGCGCGCACCGTCTCCGACCGCGTTGGTCTCCGCGCGCGCGAGCGGCTCCATGGTCGAGGTGAAGTGGAACCCGATCTCGGGCGTCGATGGATACCTCGTCTGGTTCAGCGCCGACGGCGAGAGCTGGGACCGCAGCGCGGCGCGCTACGTCACGACCAACTCTTTGCGTACCGATGTCGGGCGTGCGCTTCGCTTCGTTCGCGTGAGCACGCACCGCAGCGGTCTCGATAGCCGCCCGAGCGACGTCTACCCCGTTCGCAGCGCGACCGGACGGCGCGTCTTGCTCGTCGACGGTAACGATCGCTATCAAGCGCAGCCGGCGCGGGAGAACCCGTCGGCCGACGCACACAACCTCCTCGGCCGTTACGCCGACGGCTTCACCGGCTCGATCGATAGCTGCGCGAATGAGGCCATCGAGGTCGGCGCGGTCCGCCTCGCGGATTACGACGCGGTCTTGTGGATGCTCGGCGAAGAGAGCACGGGCTCCGATACCTTCAGCGCCGCCGAACAGCGCGCGGTACGCACGTACCTGAGCGCAGGCGGGAGCCTGCTGGTGTCCGGCGCCGAGGTGGGCTGGGATCTCAGCTCACAGGGGTCATCCACCGACCGCGCGTTCTATCAGGACGTGCTCAAGGCGCGCTTCCTGGCGGACGACTCCGGCACGGACTTCGTCACCGGCGTCGAGCCGAGCGGGTCTGCGCCGATCGGCTTCATGAGCGCGCGCCGGATGAACGCGGAGTTCCCTGACCAGATCGCGCCAACCGGAGGTAGCCGCGCGTTCTTGAGCTACGTCGACGGCGCCGGCGGAACCGCCGCGGTTGCGTTTGAGGGCAGCTACAACTTGGTCTACCTCGCGTTCCCCTTGGAGAGCGTGGAGCGAGACGAGCATCGTCAGGCGATTTTGGCGGCGGCGCGCGGGGTGCTGTTTTAGTGGGGGGGCTATTCGCGCCCCCTTGTATCTCGGTCGCGCGCTAGAACATGGGGAGAGCTGGCTGTCCGTGTACCGTCGCCCCCTTGGTCAAGAAGACCGTGTCAGAGCTGGGTCGCGGACAGCCATGTCCTCTCGTTGAACCGCGACGCTCTCTTTGTCGTGATGGAGTCAACCGGCTGCTACCACAACGTCGTCGTGGAAGGCTGCGAGCAACTCGGTGTCGACTACGCTGTTGTGAACCCAGAGCGTCCGCGTTCGTTTGCGCGTGGAATCGGTGTTTTGGCAAAGAACGACTCGATCGATGCTCGCGTGTTGGCGATGTTCGGACGTGCAACCAAGCCTCGTGCGCAGCGTCGCCCAGGCAAGGAGACACTGCGCTTGAAGGC
>CALJDU010000059.1 GCA_938024995.1 uncultured bacterium | reverse complement strand
CGCTCTTCTTCTTCGTCTCGCTCTTCTTCTTCGTCTCGCTCTTCTTCTTCGTCTCGCTCTTCTTCTTCGTCTCGCTCTTCTTCTTCGTCTCGCTCTTCTTCTTCGTCTCGCTCTTCTTCGTCGCCACGGGTGGAACTCGCTTCGCGAGCTTGCGGAGGTCGGGCGATTTCGTCGTGACCACGCACCACCGAACCGACTTCGGGAAGACCGACTTCGGGAGCAAGGAGTGACGAGTCGCGATGACGCGGAGCGTGGTGAGCTCCTGTAGCGGTGTCAGATCGCGTAAGCAGCGCTCGCGAGTGCGTCCATTCGCGCGCGAGGTCTGGTTCACATGGTCAATCGTCAGGACCCGCAGTGACCGGAGCGGCCGAAGCGCTTCGATGTCGGTGAACGTGGACCACTCGAGGTCAAGGCGTTCAAGATGGGGCGGCAATGGAGGGACGCTCGACGCTCTTCCTCCGAACCGAGAGAGCGTGAGCGCTCTGAGCGCCTTCAGTTTGGTAAGCGCGGGAAGCGTCGGCGTCGTCCAAAACGCGTTGATGTGAAGGGTACGAAGCCGAGGGAGCGTCGCCAGGGCGGACAGCGCCTCGTCGACCGTGGTCGAGACACGCAGCTCGTTTTTCGGCGCGACCACAACCTCGCAGATGAGCTTGTTCTCGTTGTCCGCGTCAGTCTCGATGTACATCGACACTGACTCCGCATCCGTCCAGTCGTTGAAAAGACCCGCCATCATCGTTGTCGTCTCGTTTGGTCTATGCGCGTCGCGTCGAAACAACTCGCGCGGTCGAGCCAGGCTCGCGTGGGCTCCGTCATTCTGATGAGTACGGGTCGTAGGTAACGCCCACGCTTACTCGACGCGACGAAAGACCGTCGCGAGCCATGGCTGCTGGGCGCGCGGCAAACCCGGCGGGCGATAGTAGTGCTCGAGCTCAGCAAAGCACTGCGCCTCCACGATCGCCTTCCAGCGCGCGTGGTCGTGATAGGCGCCATAGCGCGCGCCGTTATAGCCCTCGCGCCCGTCGCCTCGCGGATTGCTCGCGAAGAGAACGCCATCAGGCTTTAGCGTTGCGCGCAGCTCACGAAGTACGCGCGGTAGTTCCTGCGTCGGAACATGGAAGAGCGAGGCGTTTGCGAACACGCCATCGAACGACTGATCGGGCAGCGCAAGCTCAAGCATGTTTTGCTGCCACACCTCGCAGCCGGAATGCTCGCGCGCCATTTCGCAAAAGGGACGCGCTCCGTCCAGGCCCACAGGCTCATGCCCGAGACGCTTGAACGCGATCAGATCCCGCCCAGGGCCGCAGCCGAAATCAAGAATGCGGAACGGCGCGGTCCCTGTCAGGTGCCGCAGGAGCGCCGTTCGGTTTTGCGACACGTCGTGGTCCCGCGTGCCTTCCCAGAACGCCTCCGCGCGGTCTTCGTAGTGACGGAGGGTGGAACGAGTCAGCGCGTCGAGCGCATCACGCGAGAGAGGTTCGTCTTCGTGCATCTCCGCACGAGTATGCGTCACTTCGTGTGGCTCGAGGGGTCTCGCCACCGCGAGCGGAGCCAAGCGAGCACGAACAAGCGCGTCTAACAGAACGCGCTCACGTGGTGGGCGTTCGCGAAGAGTGGGACTACGTTCAAGAGGTGAGAACCGCCAGCGCTCTATCGCTTCTTGTCTTCACGCTCGGATGCTCAGGGGGCGAGCCGGACTTGCCGGAGACACGCGCGGAAGCGTGCGCCATGGTCGCCGGATGCGATGCGCCGACGGTTTCGTATCCAGGTCCTCGCGAGTCGATCTATCGCGTCTTGGTCGTGCGCTCGCCCGACGGTGCGGTGCGTATCGAAGACGTCGATGAGGTGGAGGTCTCGTCCGCGATCGGTGCCCCGCAAGGACCGCTCTCGGGGAGTCACGGCATCGCCGGGCTCGACGCGGATGGCGAACCGATTGAGTTTCAGTTCCTGAGGTTTCCCGACGAGGTGCTCTTGGAGGACCTCGGTGGGTCGCGCGCGAGGCAGACGATCTCCCTCGCGGACCTTGAGTCGAGCGCGGTCGGCTACGTGCGGGTCGACCCGGCGTTGTCGGAGCTCGCGCTCATCGATGCAGAGGGCGAGATCGTCGCGCGTCAGACGCCGCCCGCGCCGGGCACCGAAGTGGTCCCCGATGGGGTCGGCGCGTCACGTGAGTCGCTCGTGCAGGCGTCGGCCGCTTCGGGTTGCAGCCACGTCGTGGTTCTCGAAGAGGGAGATGACGCATGGGTCCCCGCGTACCTCCGCGCGACCTATCCGCTCCTCTCTCCAACGCCGCTGCAGTTCGCGGTGGTGAGGTCTGCGCTCGGCCGGATGTCGCCGATGCTGTGCGCCGGCTTGAGCCGGATCATGTTCACGGATGCGGGCGACACGACGACGGGCGGCTGGGTCGGGACCGTTGGAGACCTCGCGTTTATCAACGTCGACGTGCGCTATGAGGGGGTCGGGATCGATGAGTCGAGCTTGGTCACGCCTGGGGCGAGAGCACGCTTGACCCACGTCTTGGTGCACGAGGCCGCGCACGCCGCGGAGTTTCTTCTGGGCGACGCGACGGATGCTTCTGAGCGCGGCGGGGACTGGGAAGAGACGGAGCGGAGTCTCGCCGAAGCGACCATTGAGAACACCCGCCTCCGCGGCGGCCTCAGAGCTTCGCTCCTTAAGCTCCATGCGAGCTTTGAAGCGCTTGGCTGGGCGGACCCGTATGCGTTTGTGGAAGGGATGAGCGCCGCCGAACGAAGCGCAGCGATCACGCGGCTCGTGGCGCTCGCTCCCAACGAGGTGGCGGAGCTCGGCGCGATGTCGGGGTACGGCTCGACGGCCGTTCACGACGATTTCGCGGAGATGGTCGCGCACCCGATTACCGAACAGGTGCTGACCGATGGGAGCGCCGCGAGAGGTCGCTTTGTGGCGTCGGGTTGCGTCGCGATGCGGGACTACGATGACCCAAGCGTTCCACAGCAGCTCGCGGCGCTCTACACAAAGCTCCGCTTCGTTCGTGACCTTGGGCTGATCTCCGAAGACGATTTTCGACGCTGCGCGGGTCCGAGCATTGGGCTCGCGACGGTCGGCGAAGGCATCACGGTGCTTCAAGGCGGCGAGGTCCAGCGGCTCTTCGCCAACTCGCCCGACGCGGGCATCGGCACGCGCGATGGGCGCTACCTTTTCTCGCTTAGCGCGGGAGGCACGATCGAGCGCGGCGGCGAAACGCACGGCGCGACCGTCACCTTGCGCTTGGACCTCGCGGACGCCGAAACGCCGCTCGAGCATGTCTCGTGGCCGCGCGGCGTGTACCCGCTCAACCTCGCTTCGCCGCACGTCTTCGCGCTCGACTCACCGACCGACCCCGGCGCCAACTTCTTCGTCGAAGAAGGCTTCGCGCTCGTCACCGAAGCGACCAACGACCGACTCGCGGGTTCCGTGTTCGTGAGGCTCGCTCGACGTGGCGGCGTGGGAGGCATCGCGCCGGACACGTACGACCCGCCGTTGATCTTCCGGTTCCTTCTCACGAACGAAGAGTGAGTTCCAAACGAAGGGTGGCGCGCGCAGCGTCGTCGAAACGAAACGAAAAGAAACGCACCGCAGAGCTGCGACGCGTTTCCTTTCGTTTGTTGATCCGCGGGCGGGCGGTTCTATCGACGACCGCGGGGGCCTCGCCGTCCTCGCTCCGCGCGCCCTTCGCGCCGGTTGCTGAAGAGCTCGGCCTGCTCTGGGGTGAGCAGCGCCTCGAGCTCGGCGCGGTGGGCCGCGCGAATCGACGAGCGCTCTTCGCGGGTCGGAGGGGTCGCGGTTCGTCGCGCCGTGCGCTCTTCGGCGTGCGACTCGAGAAGCGCCCGCACCTGGGTCACCTGCTCTGGCGAGAGCGAGAGGTTCGTCGTCATTCGAGTCACTTTGCGCTCGATTCGCTCCGCGCGATGGGCCGTTCGCAACGTCTCGCCTTCGGCGCGCTGCTCGGCGGTCAAGACCGCGTCGATCTCGCTTCGGGTCGCCTCACGAAGCGCGTGCATCTGCGCGCGCGTCTCGTCGCTTCGGCCCGCTTCGCGGAGCGCGCGCATCTCCTCGCGCTTGCTCTCCTTGATCGCGGTGATCTGGGCGCGCTGAGCATCGGTGAGATCGAGCTGCTCCAGCACGCGTTCTCCGCGATGGTGTCCGCGCCGGCCATGTCGACCATGTCCGCGGCGGCCGCGTTCGCCTTCGCACATGGAGTCGCCTTCGGGCGGCTGCGCGGAGACCTCGGCAGGCGCGCTGAAGCCCAAGAGCGCGGCGAACGAAGCGGTGAAGCCGATGCGGAAGAGGGTGGTGGTGATGGTCATGTGGTGTTTCCTTTTCTCGGGCGCCTCTGCCCTCACCCTCAACTGACGCACGCTGCCTTACGAGTTTCTGAAGTTCCGAGAAGTTTTTTGGAAAGCGCGTGAAGCGCGAAAAGCGGACGCCATTGCCTCCGCCGTTAGCGAGCGGGGATCGACGTGTCGTCGCAGAGCGGGCTCGGTGCCGTCCGCATCATCACGAACGGTCCGGGATAGTCCTCGTTGAACTCGCCAAACTCGGGCGCCGCGATCGTCATCGAGTCACCATCGACGGTCGTGGTCAACGTGATCACCTCGCCTTCCGAATCCGAGATCACGACTTGGTCGCCATCGACGACGTAGGTTGAGTACGCGGAGAAGTCCGAGCGATCGGTCTCGGTACAAAGGCTATCGCCCACGAAGACGCGTCCGCCATCACAGTAGATCAAGCAGAACTGCTCACCATCAGGTCCAAAGTCGACGAACCAGGTGCCGAGCACGCTACGCGCATCGCTCCCGCACGCCCCGACCAGCGCGAGCAACCCCAAAAAAACAAACAGACTCACAGAACGAAACGCAGCTCGCGTCATCACCGTTCCCCCTTCGACGCGGCGGTATCACGACGCCATCGAATGGACATCGCCGTCCGTTGGCGTTCAGCAGCTTCACCAGTCGTCGCCAACATCTGTCTCGTGCGCGAGCGCAGCGAGATTCTCAAGTGCCCGACGACGTTTCTCCGCGCGCTTCGCTTCCTCTTCGGCAAGTGCGCGTTCGACGTCGCTTCACGGCGTCGCCAGAGAGCAGCGGCGCGCCAGCTTCAACGGCTGCGATGCG
>CALJDU010000058.1 GCA_938024995.1 uncultured bacterium | reverse complement strand
AATCCCTCGATCCGGACCGGGCCGCGCGTGCTTCAGCGACACGTGAAGCCCTGCATCGCGCGTCTTACAACGACACCAGCGCGCGCATCGCGCTCGCGGAGCTGGTGGCGGAGCGGTACTCGCCATGATGGAGACCGACGTGCGCTTTGCGCGACGCGAAGATCTGGACGCCTCGCACGAGAAGGGCGCCGAGGTGTGGGACTTTCAACACGGGGAGCGCATCTTCGCGCGGGCCGAGGTCTTTCGCGGTGAAGAGCAGTGGGGCGTTCGTCTCTCGGACAAGGCGCCTGAATTGGAAGACGCGGATCTGGTCCGTATCGTCTCGCGCTTCCTCGTCTTTGGCGTCTCGTGCCGCGCGGACACGGTCGACTGTGTTCTGGGCCGGACACACGAGCACCATTCTCTGGTCCGCGTCGGCGCCACCTACGTGTAGCGATGGCGAGCATTGAATACGAGGTCGGAGCGGCTGCGCTCGCGCCCAAGAACCTGGGGCTCGATCTAGACAAGAGCGTCGCGCGTTTCGCGGAAGAGCTGGAGCGGGCGCTGGCGCGAGAGCTCGCTGGTCACCTGATCACCGTCACGAAGAGCGACGCCCCGCGGCACCGCGTACAGATCGCGGACGCCGCCGATCCAGACGCCCTCGCGTTGAAAGTGGAAGCCGTTGCTCGGGCGGTGCGTGACTGCGTCGACTGGACGGTGTACGGCTGAGCGCATGACGACTCGAGACCGGGTAGCCCTTCACGTCAACGTCGACCACGTCGCGACCCTCCGCCAAGCGCGCGGGACCGCGTACCCCGACCCCATCGCGGCCGCGGTGATTTGTGAGCGTGCGGGCGCGGATGGCATCACCGTGCATCTGCGCGAAGACCGCCGACACATTCAAGACGATGACGTGCGAAGGCTCCGGTCCCTCGCGACCAAGCGAATGAACCTGGAGATGGCCGCGACCGCAGAGATGGTCGCGATCGCCAACGAGATTGGACCGGATATCGTCACCTTGGTCCCGGAGCGACGACAAGAGCAGACCACCGAAGGCGGGCTCGACGTGGTGACGCATCGAGACCTGGTCGCGCAGGCGATTCAGGATCTCGGCGCGATCCCCGTGAGCCTCTTCATCGACCCGGAAGCGGACCAGGTCCGCATGAGCAAAGAGCTCGGCGCGCACGCGGTCGAGCTGCACACCGGCGAGTACGCCCACGACGAGTCGGCGTCCGAGCTCGCGCGCCTGGTCGCCGCCGCGGAGGTCGCCGCAGAGGTTGGCATTGAGCTCGCGGCCGGTCACGGGCTGACCGCAGAGAACGTCAAAGAGCTCGTCGCGAAGCTCCCGAACTTGGTCGAGGTCAACATCGGTCACGCGCTGGTGTCGGACGCGGTCTTCGTCGGCATGGCCGGGGCGGTCGAGCGTTACCTCGCCGCCCTCGCGCGCGCGTAGATGGATCCTCTCCTGACGCGCGCAGAGGCGCGCGCTTTCGATCAGTCCGCGGTGGAGCGTGGGGTCGCGTCACTTCTGTTGATGGAGAACGCGGGCCGCGGGGCGGTGGACGCCATGGTCGCGCGCGGGTTCGACCTTTCGGGCGCGGTCATCGTGGGCGGCGTCGGGCAAAACGGCGGAGACGGTTGGGTCATCGCGCGACGCTTGCTCACGCTCGGGTTTTCGCCTCGCGTGATCATCGTGGGCGATCCTGCGTACGTCTCGGGCGACGCCGCGGAGAACCTGCGCGCGCTTCAGAAGCTTGTGCCGCTCGAGGTCGCGCGTGACGGCTTTGCAGCGTCGCTGGCCGAGCACTCGGTCGTCGTGGACGCGCTCTTCGGGACCGGACTGAGCCGCCCGCTTCGCGGGGTCTACCTCGAAGCAGTGGACGCCATCGCGCAGGTCGAGCGCGCTCGCGTGGTCGCGCTGGATCTCCCGAGCGGCGTTCACGCAGACACGGGCGCGGTTCTTCCTCGCGCCGCGCACGCTGCGTTGACGGTGACCTTCGCGGCGCACAAGCGCGGCCTGCATCAATACCCCGGCGCGGACTTCACGGGAGAGGTGGTCGTCGTCGACATCGGGGTCCCGGCTCCCGACGCGGGAGACGCCTGGCTCTTGCGTCGCGACGATGTGGTCGCGATCCCGCGCGCTGGCGATGCGCACAAAGGAACAGCCGGTCACTGCGTGGTCGTCGGCGGCGGCGAAGGAAAGGTCGGCGCGGCGCTCCTCGCCGCGCACGGTGCCTATCGGGCGGGCGCGGGCTACGTCACCGTCACCTCACGCGCAGAGGCGCGCGCCGCGATCGATGCTCGCGTGGTCGAGGTGATGAGCGCGGCGCCGGACGACGTCGTCGCGTTTGTGGAAGGAAAGGGCGCCTGTGTCGTCGGTCCCGGGCTCGGTCTGGGCGAAGAAGAGCGCGGGCTCGCGTTGACGCTCGCCAAGACCGTGCCGAACGCGACCGTGCTCGATGCCGACGCGCTGACCGCGATCGCAGAAGACGATGGCCTCGAGATGCTGAAGAGCGCGCCGCCGCGTGTGCTGACCCCGCACCCGAAAGAGGCGGCGCGCTTGCTCCGATGCGAGACGCGCGAGGTGCAAGCGAACCGCTTCGCCGCTGCGCGCGCGATCGCGGAGCGGAGCGGCCAGGTGGTGATCCTCAAAGGCGCCAAGACCATCGTCGCGACCGCTGGCGAACCACCGCGGGTGGTGCCGTTTGGGACACCCGCGATGGGCGTGGCTGGCTCGGGAGACGTCCTCGCAGGGATCACGGCAGCGTTCTTAGGCCAGCGTTCCGGAACAGGTGCCGCGTTTGAGTCCGCGACGCAGGGCGCCTTGGTTCACGCCCTAGCCGGTGAGCGCGCCGCCATCGGCGATCGCGGGCTCTTGGCGCGCGAGATCGCGGACGCGGTTCCCAGAGTGCTCGCGGGCTGTGTTGCTTAGGGGGCGATCGCGCGCGATCGCGCCCTCAGCGCTGCGCGCTTTTACCCCACGCTCACATTCGTTCGCCCGCTCCGCGACATTCCAGCCACCCAAGTTACGAAGCGTCCGAGCCGAGGAGGGTCAGGAGCCGCGCTGCGGCTTTGGGGTCGTCGAGCGTGTTCGCGACCCGTCGCTTGTCTTCTTCGGTCAAGGCGCGCCCGGTGAGGTTCTCCAAGTGACGGATCACGCGAAGCAGCTCCGCGCGCGGCGCTCGCGCTCTCTTCTTCGGCCGCTTCTGCTTCTTCTGCGGCTGCTTTCTCTTTCTGACGGTGCTTGCGGTGGAGCTTCCTCGCGTCGCGCTCGTGCCGAGCTCCCACCTCGATGGCTTGGGGGCTTTTGCGCGACGGTCCTTGGGCGCGCGAAAGCGTCCGGCGGGTCGCCGCGCCACGCGTAGAGGACGTCCACTTCGGGTCGAGGCGGCGTCGATGGGCACCCAGAGCGGCGCGCCTCGCGCGTCTTGGAGAAGCGCCACGCACCAGAGGTGATCGGGGTCCGAGAGCGCGCCTCCATCGAGCACCCAGCCCGTCGCGATGGCCGCGGGGATCTCCGCGCGGCGCAAGAGCTCGCACGCGAGCGCGTTGAGCTCGTAGCACACACCCGCGCCGAGGTGTTGGCCGTCGCCGCCGGCGTGAAGCGCCGCGATGTGCGCGTTTGCGCGACCGCGGGTGATCCGGGCGAGCCAACGACCAAGCCCTGGGTCCTCAAGGTAGCTCGGGTCGTAACGGTAGCGGTCGCGGATGAATTCTCGGATCCGGAGCGCGCGGTCAAATACCGGCTCGCTTGGGTCGAGCTCACGAAGGAAATCGTGAACCTCTTCCGGAAGCTCGTCGTCCGGCACCGACGAGGTAAGCGCGTTGGTCTCCATCGCGGGCGCGGCGAGGTTGAGGTCGGGGACCTGACCAAGCGCGACGTGCAGGACGACGGTCGCTTCACGGTCGAGGCGCAGAAGATGCTGCCCGAACGCGCCGCGCTCGGGGGACACCGTGGCGTCATCCACCGCGAGCTGGCGAACCGTTCCGAACATGGGCACCGGGAGCACGACCGCGCCGCGTGGGAGCTTCCCTCGGAAGACCACCATGCCGCGCTCGGGAGACTCTGGCGGAGGGGTGAGCGCCGCGGTGTCCCAGCTCTGGCGACGACGGTGAAAGTGCGTGGCGATGGTCTTGGGCGCGTAGAGCCACGGAGAGGCCAGTCGCTCAGGCGTGAACGCGAAACCAAAGTCGGGCTCCATGCGACGTCGGTCCAACCAACCATCACTCGAGCCGAGCTGGGCGTGGATCTGTGCGTTCGGGCGGAAGAACCGCTCGTCGTTCTTCGCCTTGATCGCTCTCGTCACCTTTGGCCGTGCTGGCCTCTTCGGAACGCGTTCGGGCGCGTCGTCTCCTCGAAAGAACCCGCGGATCCGATCGAACATGCTCGCTGGGCTCGGGCTCGCTTTGCTCTTCTTTCGCCGGAGTCGTTTCGGGAGGCTCGCCCACTCTCGCTTTTCAAGCCACGTCGCCATCGCCGCGCGTCGAACAGGGTCGCGCTCCAGCGCCGGCGCGAGCCGTTCCGGGGCGTCCACGGCAGCTGGGGTGAGCCAGAGAATGTCATCGTGGACGACCGCGTCGACCTCGGTGGTCACGGCGTCGCTCAGCGCGGCAATGTCCCCGACCCCTCGATAGCTGCCTGTGCCACGCTCACGGATTGGGAGCGCCAGTGCGCCCTCGACCGAGAGCGGGTCGACCACGCGAACGCCTCGTCCCACGCGCTCTCCCAACACCCGCTGCAGATCCGTCCACAGATGTTCCGCCCGCGCGGTCTGTCGCTGCACCGGGCCGGATAGGACTCTCCGCACTTCAAAGTCGCTCCATAGATCACGCGCGCCCGACCGAAGGAGCACCTCCGCGAGTGGATCGTCGTCGCGGGTCGCGGGGAGGAGCTCGATGAACTCTGCGCGCACAGGTTCCGGCAACGCGCGTGCAAGCCCCGCGGGGCGAAAGACGCGGACGCGCGGGTCGTTGAGTCGAGACAGCACGCGCGCCCCGTCACGGCGCCCCGCAATAAGACAGGCCGCAGGCAAACGAACGCTTCGGCGCACCCCCCGCCCAAGCTCGCTCAGACGCTCGAAGCAGCGCGGCAGCACCTCGTCGAGGGTCGCCTCGTTCTCTGGGGCTTCGTGCGCCGAGATCTCTTCGAGGAACGACAGGATCATCGCGACGTTGGGGCGGTCGGGGATCGAGAGCGCGCTCCCCAAACACGGAAAGCGCTGCCGCTCGGAGAAGTCGCCGCGCCATGGACCGAAGAGAACGCGCGCGCCGTCGAGGGCGAGCTCCGCAGCGAGGCGAGGTTCGCCGCTGTCATCGCGCAGGCGGAGGGTGCTGGCGAACGCGGCGCGCACCGCGTTGGGCGAAAAGCGTTTGGTTTGGAGCCCGCTCTCGAGCCAGTCGAGCACGTCGGAAGAGGCCGCGCCCTCGCCGGAGGTCGTGCCCACAAACGCCGCGACCTCCGACATTGAAAGATCGGCCGAGCGCCTAAAGCCGATCGTCGCGGCCGCGTTCGCGGGGAGACCGAGGACGACCTCGGGAGCAGGAAAGCGTTCGGAGGAGTCGCCAAGGAGCGCCTGCCCAAGCGCGTCGGGCCACAAGAGGTCGCTCGCCTTCGCGAGCTGTCCGGAACGGGTCGGGATCCACTTCAGCGCGTCGAGGCCGAACGCGACGCGCAAGCGCGGCTCCGCGACCACGCGGAGCGCGACGTAATGAGCCAGCGCGCGACGCGCCGCGGGACCGGGCTTGAGACCTTCGCCGGACAGACATGCGCGCACGTGTTTTTCGCTGAGACCCTCCGTCGCGCCGCACGCGGACAGGAGCGCGCGGGAGGACGGCTCCAGCGCGCCGAGCGCGACGCGGTCTGGCGGATCGATACAGAACGCGTCGACAAGCTCCCCGTCCGCGCGCGCCAAACGCGCGCGGCGTGGTTTGTCCCATCCGCCGCGATGCAAGGGAACGCGAAGGCGCGCCCGGACCTTGGTGTGCGACGCGCGTTCCGCGAGCTTGTCGGCGCTCAGCTCCGAGGCCCCGAGCGCGCTCGCCAGAAACGCGAGGAGCTCTTTGGCGCGGGGGGCGTCATCCGCTTCGGCGGCTGCGTCGAGGCCGGTGAGGACGTGATCGATCACGTTGCGGCGTTGGCGACGGTCGAGTTCGAAGGTGTCCGCCAGCCAGCGCGCCAGCCCTTCCGGCACGTCTCGTGAGACGCCCCAGCGAAGCCCCAGCTCGGGGATCGATGGGTCAAGGATCAGATCACGCGGGCATCGAAACGTGTTCTTCTGAGACGGAATGACCGCGGCGGACGAAAGGGAAGCGAGCGCGGCGTCGTCTTCGGCGAGCGCGTGACGGTTCTCGGCGAGCCAGCGGAAGACCAGCGCTGCGTCGCTCAGGACGGGATGCGCCTCGATCGGAAGCTCATCCGGACACGTCGACTGAAGCGCACCGGTGACGCGGCGCAACGGGACGGCGTCGAGCATCTCCGCGCGCTCCTCGTCGGAAAGAAGTTCCCGCCACGCCTCATCCGCGAAACGCGCTTGAATCGAGAGGGCGGCTGCCAACGCACGCGTCGCATCGCTCGCCGTCGCGAGCGGCGCTCTCGTGACCACCCGGCTCCTGTCGATCGCGAGGGGCCACGCGCGTTCGTCGAGTCCGTGGTGGCGCGCGAGACGGAGGAGGCGCGTGAGAGCGGCGCGCGTGTTCCACGGCGCGGGTTGTGCCTCGAGGGGAGCGTCCTCGGTGAGGGCGCTGAGCATCTCGGTGAGCATGTCTTGTACGGGCCGGAGCGAGAGACCCAGCTCGCTTGTCAGCGGCTCCTGCGCGGGCGTGATCAAGCGCGCATCGAGACCCAACGCTTCCAGGTCGCTGGCGATCAGAAACGTCGACAGCGCTGCGTGGCTGAACAACGCACATGCGGGCTTCGCGACGCCATCTTGGCTCTCGAAGATCGGAAGCGCGTTCAGCGCGTCGCGCGCATCGGCGTCGAGTTCACTGGCGTGCGCGGACAAGACGCGACGGACCTGTGCTGGTTCTCCGAGGAGCGCGTGGTCGTTTTGCAGACACGTCACGAGGTCCGCGGCGGTCGCCGGTGCGGGTCCCGCGGCGTAGAGAAACTTGGCGAAGCGTGTCTCGTCTTCTTCATGGAGAAGCGGGAGCGCTCCTGCCGAGAGGAACGCGCGGTGCGATCCCGGACGGTGAACCGCGTCTGCGTTTGGCGAAGACCAGGCCGCGAGCGGACGAAGAGCGCCGTGGGCGTCTCGGAAGATGGGGAGCTCGCGCGCCTGCTTCAGCGCCCCCGCTTCGAGCGTGTTCGTCGCCTCATTGAGAAGCGCGGCCAGCATCGTGGTTGGGGTGGACGGAGCGGGGCCGTGAACGAGCAGGTCCCGGATCGCGGTGCCGGCGTCTGAGGGCGAGATCTCGCCTGCGGCACAGAGCGCATCCGCGAGCGCAATGGAGACTGGATGGGCAACGAAGCGCGTGTTCGTTGAACGGAAGAATGCGTCCGCTTCAGGAGAGCCACCGGGGCGCCGAAGCGCGGCGACGGGGCGCGGCTGAAGGTCGACGTCGAGCCAGAGGCGCGCGGCCAAGAGGCGCCGGACATCGCGTGAGGCGAGACGGTCGGCGCGTTCGCTGAGCCACGTCAGCGCGGGGACCCAATCACCATCCGCGATCGGGCGCTCGAGGTCACCGCCGACGGCGAGGAGCGCCGCGACGTCGGGGACCGTGAGCGTGTGTGTCGGTATGCTCGCGACGAACGCGCCGCCCGGATCCGCGATCCAAGGCCACGTTGGGAACACGGCGTCGATCCCATCCGCAGGGATCAGTGCGCGACCCGTGCCGATGAGCGGCCGGCGGGCGCCGTGTTGGTCTCGAAAGATCGAACACGAAGCGAATTCCTTCGCGAGGTCGCGGGGCAGCGAGTCCGCCGAGCCTCGGAGGATCGAGACGACGCTGTCGAGACTCGTTTCAGACCAGTCGCTTGGCTCGCGATTTGGCGAGGGAGCGCGCGGCAAGAGCGCCGCGAGCTCGGTGAGCCCGAACGGCGGGACCCAGTCCGACAAAAGGGAAGCAAAGCGCGCGCTGAGATCTTCGGCGACCAGCGGAACCCTCTTGGCGACCTCGTCGCGGAGCATGGCGAGGGCGGGGTCCAGGCGATGGAGCCCGTCAGTCAGCGCGCACCGACGCCCATCGGTCGCGCGAAGGATCGGGCGCTCGGCGAGCGAGCCGCGTTGTGACGCGCTTAGCGTTGAGATGGCACCGAGCAGCGCGTCCTCTCGTTCGATCAGCGCCGGGCGGAGCTCGGGATGAGCGAGGTCGGCGGCCAAGGTGGTCGCGTCGAAGTCGGGCACGCGCAAGCGTTCGCGTAGCGACGCCGGGAGCGCGTCCAGGAAGCGGCGGTTTACCAGCGGCCGGATCGACGCGTAGAGCGTCGACCAGACCGGTGCGGCTTGAGTCGCGTCGCGAGGGGATTGCAGGCAGCCGCCACCGTCGATCAAGAGCGCGATCGCCTCCAGTGCGCTGTCGTCCACGTCCGCGTCGCCGATGCTCCCGAGAACGGCGTCGCCGTACCAGGTCGGCGGTGACTCCCCCGCCACGAGCGCGTCCGCGGCGAAGTGGACCAGGTCGACATGGGTAAACGCGGACGCGCCAAGGGAGACGGCGACTTCTTGTTCACGAGGCGCGAGAGGAGCGAGCGCGCGTTGGCCGTCGCCCAGGTCGAGCCCCGCGAGCGGCGCGCACAGCTCCGGACCAACGATGCGCGCGGAACGTGGCGGGATGAACGTACCGTCGGCGCCCGGGAGGCACGGGAAATCGTGAAGCGCTTCGCACAGCGCCTCCGAGAACGGCGTCGCGACCGGTGCACGTTCCGACGGCGCGGACAAGATCGGGAGAACGGAACGCCCGCGGTCGGCGAGCTTCTTCGCGAGGTCGGCGAAGGTCTCGCCTGCCGCGCGTAGGAGCGCTCGGTTCCACGCAGAGTCGTGCTCCAGCCGCTCGCGATCCAAGGTCACGTCGAAGCGCGCGTGGATCATGCAGCGGAGCCCCGTGTGCTCCGCCGTCGGGAGAAAGGCGTAGAGCGTGGGACCGCGCATCGGACGTGGCTGTTCGTCTTCGTTCATCGCGATCGCGACGAGGATCGGGCTGGTGTGCGCGCGTCCGGCTTCGCGTGCGCCGGGGTGGGTGAACTCTCGTCGAGCGCATAGATACGAGCGGGACTCCGCGTCTCTCGCGCGCCGAAGGGTGGCCACGTCCCCGTCCCATTCTTCTGCCCAGGCCCACGAATCGTCGACCTCGCCCGAGATGTCGCGCGAGATCGCGAGGGCGCGGACGTTGGGTAAGGTGAGCAGGGTCTCTGGAGGAATCGCGAGCGCTTTTCGGAAGAGCATCTGCGCGTCGACGCCCGATGCGTACGGAAGATCAACGATGGTGAGGTCATCGCTCTTCGCGCCGACACTTGCGCCGACCCCGGACGAGAGCGAGCGAGGGATCGACACATGCGCGATCTCAAAGTGGAAGATGCCGGAGCGCACCCGCGGTCGTTCGCAGATCTCGTAGATGCTCTTGAACCCGACGCCGAAGAAGCCGATTTGGTCTTTGCGCTTCGTGGTCTGCCCGATCGAGAGCAGGCCGACGACGTCGCGGAAGGAAAACGGTCTCCCGTCGTGCTCCACCTGAACGCCGCGCTCGGAGATCGAGGCCCGCCACGTCGCCGCGTTTGCGTCGTCGGCGTTCTGCAGGAGCTCAAAGAAGAAGTGGCCGGGGTCGGCGTAGACACGTCGCGCCAAGAGCGACTCGGCGTTCGCTTGGGAGATGGACTTGGGCGCGTTGGCGAGCGCCGCGAGCGCCTCGGACACTGCGTCTTCCACGAGCGGACTCCAGGCCGGGTCGTGAGAGAGCTCCCCCAAGGTCGCGCCGCTCGCGAAGAGGAGCCAACGCGGGTCGCGCGAACCATCGTGAAGGCGCGCGTGCGCTGTCTCTCGAAACGCCTGCGCGTCATCGGGGAAACGCCGGCGAAGCCAACGGGAGAGGAGGGCGATGGCGCTGATCCGCGCGATCGGCCAGTGACTCAAGGCGTGCAGAACGAGCGCGCGAAGGGCTTCGCTCGTTCGCTCACCGCGCTCGGCGTAGGACAGGAGATATTGCAACGCCGGGTCCGCGAGTGTCGCGCTTTGCGTTTTGAGTTCCTCAAGCGCGTCCCCGTGCAATCGCCCGGCCTCCGCGAGCACCATCGTCAGACGCGAGAAGGGCTCGGCGTCCGCCATCGCCCCGGTGACCTTCATCAGCGTAAGGACCGCGGTGTCGTCTGCGGCGGCGGCGGCCTCGATCCGCGCGAGTTGCTCGCGAAAGGGCAGCCGGTCAAAGGGATGCATACGGGAGGGTAGCGGGAACCGCATGCGCGATACGTCGCGATCGGGCTCCAAACCGTTGACACGGTGACACGACGGCGTGTGGGTGAGAGGACACCCTGGCAGTCGACCTCTCTAACGAGCAGTAAAACCCAAGTGATTCCCGCGATTTTCTTAAGTGGCACCACGGTTGCAAAACCTCCCGCCATGGAACTCGTGATTCACCAAGACCCTGCTCAGCGCGATGCGACGATTCGCGCCGGTTTCCTCTCCGCGATTGAGCCTCACCGGCGTGAACTCTTCGGAACCGCGGTTCGGCTAACTCGTTCGACGACGGCGGCAGACGACCTTCTACAAGACGCGCTCGCGCGAGCGTGGACGTTCTGGCACCGCTTCGAGCAAGGCACGAACGCGCGCGCCTGGATGCACCGCATCCTCATGAACACCTTCATCAACGGATACCGCCGGAAGAAGCGAGAGCGCGAGATCCTCGAAGAGGTGCATCGCCTTGAGGTGCGCCGACAAGCCGACCTTCACGAAGACTACGTTTGTTCGATCGCTGGCCTCGGCGATGAGGTGGAGCTCGCGTTGGCGTCGCTCTCTGAGGACTTTCGCCAAGTGATCGTTCGGGTGGATCTTCATGGGCAGAGCTATCGCGACGCGGCGGATGCGCTGGGTTGTCCGATCGGCACGGTGATGTCGCGCCTCCACCGCGCGCGCCGCACGCTCAAGTCGCAGCTCCGCGACTACGCCACGCAAGAGGGCTATCTCGCGGTCGCGGCGTAGATCGCCGCGTGAAGCGCGTGCGTGGTAATCGTCGGCATGACCTGGACGATCACCGACGCGCATCTTGAACACGCGAAGAGGGTGGTGTCCGCGCACCTGTGGACCACGCCCTGCGTTCCCGCACCTGCGCTCGGAGATGCTTTTCTGAAGTTGGAAAACCTCCAGCGGACCAGCTCGTTCAAGGTCCGCGGTGCGCTCGCGAAGTTGTCCTCGCTCTCGGACGACCAGGTCATCGCGGCCAGCGCCGGCAATCATGGGCTCGGTGTCGCGTACGCGGCGAAGGTGCTCGGAAAGACCGCGCGTGTTTTCGTTCCGAAGACCGCCGCGGCCATCAAGGTCAAAAAGATGCGCGCGCTCGACGCCGACGTGATCGTGACAGATGCACCGGGCTACGACGACGCCGAGGTCATCGCGCTCGAGGTCGCGAGAGAAGAGGGCGTGACGTTTGTGTCTCCTTACGACGACCCGGTGATCGCCGCGGGCAATGGAGGGACGTTGGGCGCGGAGGTCTTCGCGCGCGCGGGCGTCTCCGCGGTCGTCGTCTCTGTGGGCGGAGGCGGACTCTTGGCCGGCGTGATCGCTTCCCGCGGAGAGCGCGATGTGCCGATCATCGGGGTGCAGGCCGCGGCCTCGCCCGGGATGGTGCGTTCGCTGGAAGCGGGTCACGCGATCGAGCGCTTCGAAGGCGTGCCGACGCTCGCCGAAGGGCTCGAGGGAGGCGTCGCGCCGGCGACGTTTGAGTACGCCCGGCGTGATGGCGTGACCTTGGTGTGCGTGGAGGAAGACGCGATCGCGAGCGCGATGCGCTTCGCCTACGAGACGCTTGGTCAGCGCGTTGAAGGGAGCGCGGCCGTGGCGATTGCGTACGCGCGTGCCGAGCGTGAAGCGTTGGGAGCGTCACCGACCATTGTCGTCACCGGCGGCAACGTGGACGAGGCGACCCTTGAACGCGTCGGGGTTGGCGCGCGGGACTGAGCGGCTCTGTTTGAGCCGGTTCGCTACTCGCTATGCAGCGTCACCTGGCGGTTGAAGTCGAGCGCGCCGAGCTGGCGATAGAGCGCGCTCGTGGTGGTGAGGTTCAAGTGCTCGCTGCAGTCACGCGATGACTCGTCTGCGGGGCCCAAGAGGAAGCTCTCGCTCACGTCTCGGTCGTCTTCCTGTGTCGCGATCCACGTGACGCGAGTGGGCTCCTCCGCCGCGAGACGGAGCACGGAGAGCAGTTCGCTTACGGGGGCGTCTTGGTCTACGACCAGAGTCACGCTGGCAGCCAATCCATCGAAGACGCGGGCGCACTCCTCGAGCGGTGACCGCGCTGCTGTCTCGGTCGAGGCACCCTCGTTCAGCCACTCTGGGGTCTCCTCCGGTTCGGTCGCGTTCACCGCCGCGATGCTCTCCACGCGAGCGCGTGCCTGCGCGCGCGCAGCGTTCCAGGTCTCTTCGGTCATCGGCCGCGCCGGCGGGAACGACCGCGGCACCGGCTCGCCAACCATCAGCGTCGGGAGCGCTCGCAGCAGGGTGGCCGACCGCTGAACGTGAATGATGAACCCGTGGCTCGGGGAGGCGTAGTCGCGGGGGTCAGGCCCGTCGACGGTCAGCGGCGTCGAGCTCACCCACGACGGGAAGACGGGGAGCTCGAGAGGCGTGTTCATGAGACGAAGCTGCTGCTCAAGCAGGCCGCTCTCGACGAGCGTTCGCGTGAGGCGCGAATGGCCCGCGCGGACCCGCTCCATCATCTGATGGACGGCTTGCGCGAAGAGCGCGATCGCGGTGGCGTTTGAAGAGCGGAGCGTCTCGTCTTCAAACGAGGGAAGGGATCGCTTCTCGGCACACGCGCGAAGGTCATCGGACAAGGGGCCGGATGCAAGTTCGACTGGCGGATCGCAAACCCAAGGCCGCAGCAAGAGGTACGGCCGCGACCCGAAGTCCGCGCCCCGTGAGGCTGCGTAGGTGATGATCGCGCGACGAAGCGAAAACACCGCGGCTCGGTCTCGCTCGGCGTCCGTCCCGCGTCGCGCCTCTCGAAGCAAGCGGAGCATCTTGTCCTCGTCGCCTTGATCACTGAGCGCGAGTTGTATCCCCGGGTGGCTTGACGTGGACACTCGTGCCCCCACTTCCGCTATGCACGCGTCGTCGCAGGGAGCATCGCGTCCCAAGACGGACTTCCCGAGCGCGTCCAACCACCGACGTCGGTCCGCTTCGTTCTCGATAAGCGGGAGCAAGAGCATGGCGTCGGCGACGCCATCGTCATCGTCGAACACCGGTGCGGCGAACTCGTACCCAGATGCCGCGAGCGGTGGCTCAGACGGTGGGGGCGGCGTTTGAGGGTGAGCGCCACAGGCAGGTTGAAGCGCGACCAGCAACAGAAGAACAGCCGTCCGAGAGGTCCTCGCTCGCGGCGTCGGGGGAGACAGATCCAACATGGCGCGACTCTATCGCGTGTTCGTCTGTCGTGTGATGCGCGAGGTCGGTCAGCGAAGGAAGCTCACGAGGCGTTCGCGACCTAAAACGGTTCGGACGCGCCGGGCCAACCAGGCAGCGGCGCGCCATGGGTCGCGCTACTCCTGCTCGTCCCGATGAAACACTGGCTTCGCGTCCGTCGATTCCTCCGGGACGTAGTAGTAGCCCGCTTCGCGGAAGTCGGTCAGCGCGTCGGGTGAGGTGACTCGATTGCGGATCACCCATCCGCTCATCATGCCGCGGGCCTTCTTCGCGAAGAACGAGATGATCTTGTGCTTGCCGTTCTTCTCGTCTTTGAAGACCGGAGAGACGACCTTGGCCTTCAGTCCAGCTAGCTGCACCGACTTGAAGTACTCGTTCGACGCCAAGTTGAGCAGGACGTCCGCGCCGTTCTTCTTGAGCTGCTTGTTCAACGCGACCGTGATCGCGTCGCCCCAGAACGCGTAGAGGTCGCGCCCATGCGCGTTCTTTAGCTTGGTCCCCATCTCCAGGCGATACGGCTGGAGCAGGTCGAGCGGGCGCAAGACGCCGTACAAGCCCGACAGGATCATCAAGTGGTCTTGCGCGAAGGCGAAGTCATCTTCGGTGAACGTCTGCGCGTCCATCCCCACGTAGACGTCGCCCTTGAACGCGAGCAGGCTCTGCTTGGCGTTCTTCTTGGTGCTCTTCTTGGACCACTGCTGGTACCGCTCGACGTTCAGCGTCGCGAGCTTGTCGCTGATCTTCATCAGCTTGCCGACCTGCGCGGGCGAATAGTCGACGAGGATGTCGATGAGCTCCGCGCTCCGCTTCGCCAGCAAAGGCTGCGTGTGCTTCTTGATCGCGGCCGGCGTTTCGTAGTCGAGCGTCTTGGCAGGTGAGAGAACCGTCAACATGGCGTAGCTCCAGCCGTCTCGTCATGAGGCCGACGTGTTCTTCTATGTCGTCGACCCGGCGTCTGCAACGAGAAGAGTCGAGACTCAGCGGCCGCGCTTTCGAGCGACCGCGCAAAACGCGAGGAGGGCGAGCAGCGGAGCCGGTCCCGTCGATGAACCAGCCGTGACGCGGCAGTCGCACCCATCGTCGCCGGTGGGCGGAGGCGTCGCGGTATCGATCGCAGTGTCGCTCGCCCCAGTGTCGACCCGGTCCGTGTCGCCCATCCCCGTGTCCGCTCCCGCGTCGGTCCCCGCGTCCGTTCCCGCGTCGACGCCAGCGTCCATCACAGGCGGCGCGGGGTCACAGGTCGGGACCATCGTCGCGAACTCATTGAAGCTGCCAGGGAGACCCAACCCCTCGACCGCGATGCTCTCGACCTGACCGAGGTCCGCGCTCGCGGGGATCTCGATGCCCGGACGCAGGACGCGCTCGAAGCGTGGCGGGAGCTCTGCTCCGAGGTGCTTGAAGATGAAGATGCCGCCGGTCATGAAGCTCGCGACCACGATGTCGCAATCCGCGGTGAGCGCGATCCCCGTCGGGCGGATGAGCTGAAGCTCGGCTTCGTCGGGGGCGGTGAAACGAAACAGCTCCACGCGGTCCGGTGCGGGGCCAAAGACCACGATTTCATCACTCGCGAAGTGTGAAACGAAGACGCGGTCCGCGCCGTCGATCATCACGTCTTCCTGTAGCCCGAGATCCTCTCCGTACGTTCGGAGCAGCTCACCGGTTTCGACATCAAGCTCGCGAAGGCCTCGCATGCCCAAGAAGTCCGAGACGACCACGTCTCCGGCCGCGGTCAGGTTCACGTTGCCGAGCCGGACGTACGCTTCGTCGGCGACCACGTCGGGCTCCTCGGTTCCGTCTTGCTGATACCGCCCGACCACGCCGAGTCCAGGGTTGGACGACGCGAAGAGGATCCCGTCGCGATCAAAGTAGATGCTCTCAACCGCGCCGCCGAGTCGCTCGAGCGTGGAGAAGCTCCGGAGAAACCTGCCGGTCGAATCGATCGCCACGATGCGGTTGTTGCCTGTGTCGGCGACGAAGAGATCTCCGCTGGGCGTGAACGCCATCCCGTTCGGCAGACTCAAGGTCATCCCGTCGAACACTTCGCCTTGGAACCACGTCCGGACGTAGGTCAGCGTTTCGTCGAGCTCGACGATGTTGCTGCCTTGCCGGTTGGTGATGAACACGTGGTCGGTGTCGTACGCCGCTGCGGGGGACGCGAAGGGCAGAGCGAGGAGCACGGCGAACACGACGAACAAGAAGCGAGACATCTCGCGAGGATGCCCGAGTTTGTGTCAGCCAGCGCGTACACCAGGTTCTTGAGTTTTTCGATGTGGGAATTGTTCGCTTTTGCGTAAACCATTGAGACACTTGACGGTTTGGTCCGCGGATTCATAATCCCGGAAGGAAAACCTCGCGTTCCTGATGACGCTCCGGATTCTCAATGAAGGAGGCATCGCCGCGAGCGGATTGAACCGACGGTCCGTGAAACACGACCTCGCGAAAGGGAAACTCGAATGGGCAAGACGTATTCGGAGCTCTTGAAAGAAGTGAAGGCGAGCATTCGCCAGGTGTCGCTTGAGGATCTCGATGCGCGCATCAAGTCGGGTGAAGAGCTGACGCTTGTCGACGTTCGTGAGAAGGACGAGTGGCGTCAGGGACACATCCCGAAAGCAGTTCACGTGCCGCGTGGCTTTCTCGAGATGCAGGCCGCGTCTCGTTTGCCCAACAAGGACGCGACGCTCGTCGTGTATTGCGCGGGCGGCATCCGCTCGGCGTTCGCGGCCAAGGCGCTCTCGGACCTCGGCTACACCAAGGTCGAGTCCGCCAACCCCGGGTTCAACCAGTGGAAGGACAAGGGCTTCCCGACGACGGCTCCCTTCTCGTTCACGGACGCGCAGCTCGACCGTTACTCGCGTCACCTGCTCTTGCCCGAGGTCGGCGAAAAGGGTCAAGCGAAGCTTTTGCAGAGCAAGGTGTTGTTGCTCGGGGCAGGCGGTTTGGGGTCCCCGGCGGCCCTCTACTTGGCGGCGGCCGGCGTTGGCACGCTCGGCGTGGTTGATGGCGACGTGGTCGACGCGAGCAACCTGCAGCGCCAGGTCATCCATGGCCAAGACCGCGTTGGCAAGTCCAAGGTGAAGAGCGCCCAGCGCACGATCCAAAACCTCAACCCCGACGTGAACGTGATCCCGTTCGACGAGCGCCTCGACTCCAGCAACATCGACCGCATCTTCGATCAAGACTGGGACGTGATCGTCGACGGGCTCGACAACTTCCCGACGCGCTACTTGGTCAACGATGCGAGCGTGTGGAAAGACATCCCGGTCGTTCACGGGAGCATCTTCCGCTTCGACGGCCAGGTGACAACGTTCTGGCCCAAGCAGGGCCCGTGCTACCGCTGCCTTTACCCGGAACCGCCGCCCGCCCACTTGGCGCCGTCGTGCGCAGAGGCTGGCGTGCTTGGCGTCTTGCCCGGTGTCATTGGCGTCATCCAGGCGACCGAAGCGATCAAGATCATCCTCGGGCAGGGCGAGCCGCTGACCGGTCGCTTGCTTCAGTACGACTCGCTCAACATGAAGTTCCGAACGTTCAAGCTGCGCCAGGACAAGAACTGCATTGTGTGCGGCCCGAACCCGACGGTCACCGAGTACATCGACTACGACCAGTTCTGCAGCCGGTAGTTCTTTCGAGAGCACTCTTTTGATCGAGCGCGCGTTCCACCAAGTGGTGGCGCGCGCTCCTCTGATCGAGCGGTGAGCGCGTTCCTCTGATCGAGCGGTGAGCGCGTTCCTCTGAGCGAGTGGTGAGCGCGCGGAGATCGCCCGCCCGCCACGGCACAGGTCTTCGCTCTCTGGGAACCCTCCGGCCTCCGGGCCTTGAGGGCCCTCCTGCCTATCCCAAGTTCGCTGCGACCCGCGCCGCGGCGGGCGGGCTAGTGGCGAGAGTGTGGGCACCGCTTGGTACTGCTGCTCATTCGCGAAGTCGGGTCTATGGCGTAACGAACCGCCGATGAGCCCGCGGACGACGAGCGTCAGTAGTCGAGCTTGAAGGCGTTCTCGATGAACGCTTTGAGCGCCTCGTCGGTGCCGGCGAGCTTCTCTCGAATCGCCGCCATCTTTTGAGAGACATCTTCGCGACTCGTGAGCGCGCCGTTCTCAAAGATGAGCTCTTCCACGCGCGTGAACTTCCACGCGGGATGAAAGCCCATGTGAACGTAGTGTTCGCGTAGAAATCCGTCGCAGACGAGCAGGCCGCCGGTGAAGTCGATCGGGTAGCGCATCTCGTCGTAAGCGATGCTCCGCGATGTATCCGCGCCAGCAAGCGGTGGACGTCGACTCCGTGGTCCACCCGTGCGCGTCGGGGGTGAACATTCCTTCGCCTCGAACTCCCTGAATCGAGAGCGACTCGCTCCCCAGGCGAAACGAATTCGAGAACTGCGCGGTCATGCGACAGTGTGGCAGAAGGGGACGCAGACGCGAGCGCTGATCGAGGCCTACTCCGAGTCGTCGAGAGACCCCTGGAGCCGCGCGAACGCGGACATCGCTGCTTGTTCTCGCTTCGCGCGGGCCTCCCGGACTTCTCTCGTGTGATCCACGCGCGCGATGAGCTCGCCAGAGACGAACGTCAGGTCTTCGATCCGCCGCGCTTCGATGCGAATCCGGCCGGTGAACGTGGCCGGCACGGCGAGGTCGTCATAGAGCACGTTGCCCCACTCACGCTCGTCTCGCTGGCAGACGCCCTCCGCGCTCCCAAGGGATGGCGCCTCGATACTGAGGAGCGCAGATACGCCGCCGGTGATCACTGCGCGGAAGGCGCGGTCTTGGATGTGGAACACAGTCCCCTCGGACACCGCGCGCCGGCCGTGCTCGTCTTCGAGGAAAAGCTCGGCGCCGACAAGCGCGACCGTCGTCTCTCCGATGCGCGTTCGAGGCTTTTTGATCTCGCGCCACGCGACCGCGCCGTCGACCACTTCTCCAATTCGGAAGAACGACTCGGCGTACGTCACGCTCGCTTGCGCAAAGCGGACGATGAGCCGGGTTCGAACGAGCCGGTCATCGCGGATAGCGTAGCGCGCGACGTAGCCACGGGTGTTCGCGTTGCTGATCCGCGCCAACCGCCAGCCCAACGTCGCGGGGTCGAAGAGGGCACCGTCGAGCTCCTCGATGCGGCAGGCGTCGCCCTCAAAGTCGAGCGTGTCGCAGACCTGCGCGGTCACGCTATAGAGCGTGATTCGAGAGACGTGGGCGAGTTTCGCTGCCGGGGTCGGCTCATCTCCGCCCCTCCACTCACGCTCGCCATAGCTATACTATTCCTCGGTTCGAGGACGACGGGTCTGAACCCACCTCGACACCGGATCACGCCCACCTCTCTCGAACCACGCTTAGAGGAACCGCGCGGCGGCTTCCCATGAGGGGTCCGCGCGCTTCTCGACTCTGCCGCCGTGCTCATTCGCGAACGCCTCGAGCGAGGCGAGTTCCGCGCCCTCCCGCGCGAAGAACATGAGCTCGCGAGTGCCGCCGCCGGTGTGGGCGCCGAGGTACACCACGCCGTCGGGCAAGGGGTCGATCAAGGCGATGTCTTCGGCTTCCATCGCGCTCGCCTCTTCTTCGCTCAGCTCCACGCCCGTCTTGACGCCCATTGGTCGCGAGAGACAGACGTAGTCCGTGAAGCCCAAGTGGTCGACGCGTTTGAGGGCGCGGTTGACGCACGCGACGAAGCGCTCGCCATCGCGAACGGCCTGCAGCACAGCCCAGCGATCGCCCGTGGCCTTTTCGCGGAGCGCATCGATTTGCTTGAGCGCGTCCGGCAACGTGACCGCGCCTTCCGGCTCTTCTTCTGCGCTGTCGATCGCGCCGACGAAACGCTCGACGTCATCTTCGCCGAGCAACCCGTCCAGGGTCAGGAACGTGACGGTCCCCTTGAGGCGTTGGTCCTGCTTCTCAAACTCGGGATGAAAAAGCGTGACGTGGACGCGCTCGGTGCCTTCGTCTTCTTCCAGCTTCGCGCGGAAGAGCGTCTCGTCGAATGAGAGCCCGCCGACCTCGAGGCGGGCGAGCGGACGGGGAGGACGCGCGGGATGAAACTCCCAGGTCGCGTCGTCTTTGGGCGCGCGGGCGAACCACCGCTCGCTGACCTGGCGCTTGACCGGATCACCGGCGCCGCTGACGACGAACGCGTGCTTCGCGCGATCCCCCGGTCCCATCTCCCACTCCAGCCCGCCATCGATCGCTTTGACCTTCGCGCTGATCTCTTCGACCAGCTCTTCGGTAAACGTTTGCGCTTCGATCGCGGCGTTGATGCGCGGACCCGCGTCAGGCCACCAGGCGAAGAAGGACTCGATTGCGTCGCTCATGCGAGGAGGGTGACAGATCCGCGGTCAGTAGTAGAAGTCTTTGACCGTCGCGGCGGCGTGGAACGGGTGAGTGCGGCCGGTGTCTTCTTTGACGCGGGCAACGAGCCGCCACCCGAGCGCTCGCTGCGCGGGCTCGCCATCGTCGAGGAGAACCACGACGCGTTCGGACGCGATGTAGGCGCTTAGTCGAATCGCCTTCATGTGTGCGTGGAACGTGGCCTGGACCGACTCGTCGTCGAAGAGTCGGCCGCCGTCGTCGGCCCAAAACGCGGCGAAGGCCTCGATCGCGTCGTCGACCTCGGCTTCGTGTTCGTAGTGGAACGCCTCGGCGATTCGGAACCGCTTGGCGTTGGCTCCGCCCGACGCCACGAGTCGGCGCGCGAGCTCAGCGGCTTTCGGGTCAGCGCCCGTCACGATGTAGAAGAAACCGTCGCGGACCTGGAACTCAAAGGGTGGTCCGTCCAGCCATCCACTGACTCGTTGCAACCACTGTGACATGCGCCAACTGCGGCGTTTGACATCCTCGAGAAGTGAGGCGTCGTTCCACACCTCGAAGAACTCCGAGAACGCGCGCTGGGCATCGCTGTGCAGGAACGCTTTTCGGACCTGCGCGGTGAGGGAGTCCATCGGGTCGCCGTTCTCGAGCGCGGCGTCGCAGACCAGAGAGGCGACGTGGGCATTCGCTTTGGCGCCACCGAGGAAACGGTGGATCGCGAAGACGGCGACGCGGGCTTGGCCGATGGGGTCGAGCTTCCCAAACGCGGGGTGACCCATCCTGACATCGAGGCGAAGCGTCTCGGGGTTGAGCTCGCTGGTCACGCGGAACGCCTCCGCGCGGATCAACACGCCTTCATGATCGAAGTCGCGGAGCGTGTCAGGAAGCGAGCGCCCATGAAACAGCCAACCGTTGTTGTCGGTCGGCGCGCTGGCCTCCCAGCGCTCACACAGCGCGACCTTCTCCGGATCCGAAAAGCCTGAGAGCGAGAAGGTGAAGCGGCGGCGTCTGTCGTCTCGCCCGATCTCCCAGAAGATGCACTCCGAGATCGCGTCGACCCGCTTTTGAATCACCGGGTCGACCATCTCGCGGGTCGGCTCGGGGTCCTTGTAGGCCGTCCATCTCTCGCGACTGAAGCCGTAGGCGTGCTCGATGTCTTTGCGCGCGGATTCCCACCACGAAAAGAACGCGCGAATCGCTTCGTCCGCCTTGTCTGCCACCTCCCCGTTCATGCCCGCAGTCTACGCACGGTCCCGTGCGCACGGAAGCGAACGAACGAGGGAACTTCGCGGGAGCGCGTGTTGTCAGCACCTTGATGACGAAGCCCAAACATCTCTTGTACGGTCCGGCCATGCGCTGCGCACTTCTCTCGTTGCTCACCTTCTTGTTCCTGCTCGCCGGCTGCGACGAAGGCGCGCCCAACGCGCGACGTCAGATCCGCGAGGTGCACGTGCCGCGGGTGTCCGCGATCATCGCGGAGGACTTCACGCGTCACCGCGCCGGCATCATGGACGCAGCGCATCGCGTTCGTCGGGGGTTTTTGGTCGAGGACGCGGAGACCCGCGAGCGACAGATGCGCGTCGCGCTGAGGCGCATTCAAGACCCGAGTTCGCCGCCGGCGCAGCGCATCTCGACCTTCATCTCGTCACCGATGTCGTTCCTCGCGGCCGTCGACAAAGAGGGCGTCGTGATCGCGCGCGACGCGGATCCCGATCACATGAAGGGCATGAACTTCGGCGAGGACTTTTCCATCGTCCGTGAAGCGTTGACCGCCGGAGCGACCGGGGTCGGGATGGCGGAGTTCCAAGCGCTCGAGGAAGGCTCGCCCAACGACTTTTCGACCATCTTCGTCGCGCCCGCCCGTCATCAAGATGAGGTCGTCGGCGCGGTCGTCGCGGGCATCCCGCTTTGGCGCGAGGCGCAGCGCCTGAGCCGTCAGCTGCGGGTTGAGCTCGCGCCGGAGATCGAGAGCGGGCTCATCGTGTGGGTCTACCTCTACAAGGGTGACCGCATCTTTCATCATGACACCCCGCCTGATCTCGACGAGGTCGTTCCGGACGCCGCCGCGCGCGCGGCCGGCTTGGCCGAGAGCCCGGGCGGGTTCACTGGGCAGATTCAGTTCTACGGAAACTGGTACGGCTACGGGGTGGTGCCGGTGCCTCGGCTCGGCGAAGACGTGGGCATGATCATCTTCCGATGCGACGCGCCTGAGTAGACCTCGGAGCGCCACGGAAGTGATCACGCGATGATCCCGCAAGCATCCCGATCGGGACGGAGTCGTTGACGCGTCTCATCTCCCGGCGCGAGTGGTTCGCGTACGTCGCGCTGTTCATCGTCGCGTTGGGGCTCCGCGCCGCGACGGTGGAGCGACCGCTCTTCTGGCATGACGAAGTGTTCACACAGGTGTTCGCGGCGGGACATCAGAGCGCGGACTGGCTGCCGCTTTTCGATTCGGAGGTACGAGACGTCTCGGCGCTCCGGCACTTCCGCGCGTACGATCCAAGCAAGACCTTGGTCGACACCACGTTCGCGCTCGCGCGAGATGAGCCCCAGCACCCTCCGCTCTTTTACGTCGCGGCGCGAGCGTGGGCCGGCGCGCTCGATGACCCGAGCGGTCGTCATGATGTGACCCAGGCAGGCGCGCGGCTGCGTTGGCTCTCCCTGCTCGCGGGCACGCTCGCGTTCTTCGCGATGGTCTGGTGGGGGCGAGAGCTCTTTGCGGATGCGCGGCGTCGGGTCGCGCTCGTCGCGCTCTACGCGTGCTCCCCGTTCTTCGTGCTCTATGCGCAAGAGGCGCGTGAGTACACGGCCTGGACGTGCTTCGCGGTGCTGAGCAGCGCGGCGCTGTTGCGCGCCCGGCGCGTGGGGGCCCTCGCGAGCTACGCGACGTACGCGTTCGTGTTGGCGCTTGGGTTTTACACCTCGCTCTCGATGGCGACCGTCGCGCTCGGTCACGCACTCTTTGTCGCGGTGCGCGAGTCTTCAGACCTCCGAAGAACGCGCCGGCCTTCTCGCGCGCTCGCGCTCTTTACCGCCGCCGGTGTGTTTGCTGCGCTCCTCTTCGCGCCGTGGGCGGTCCTGTTCGCGCGTCACTATGAGGCGTTTCGCGCGTCGATGGCCTGGTCACGCGACATCGTCATTCCTCACCTCGAGCTGCTCGGCAGCTTCGCGCTGAACTTGAGCCGCGGGTTCATCGACCTCGGCGTGGATGAAGCGATCTCGGGTGCGACGGTCGTCGGTCTCGTGATCCTCGTCGGGATGGTCGCCATGACGTCGCTCAACAAGCGTGAAGCGTGGATGGCGCTCTCGCTCTTCGCCGGGCCAGTCGTTATGCTCCTGATGCCGGACCTTCTCACCGGCGGGATACGCTCGATCTCGACGCGGTATTTGATCCCGTGCCATCTCGCGTTACTGATCGCCGCCGCGGGCGTCGTTCGTGCCGGTCCGCGCAGCTACTTGGTCGCCGGGTTGGTGTGCGCGGGCCTCCTGAGCAGCGCGTTCAACGCGACGCGTACGACACCATGGACCAAGGGCGTGAGCCGCCGCCTGCCCGAGGTCGCGGCGCTCATCAACGAAACCTCGGGTGCGTTGGTCGTCGCGAACCATGAGCGACATCATCCCGGCAATGTGTTGGCGCTCTCGGGCCTGGTCGACGACGGAACCCAGCTCCAGCTCTTGCCCACAGTGGAGGACTACGTCCTTCCGGAGCATCCCGGAGAGGTCTATTTGTTGAGCCCCTCGCCGCGCTTTGTCGCGGAGCTCCGGGAGAGCGCGGGCGTCGACGTGGTCCCCCGACTCGAGAGCCTTCACACGTCGCTCTGGCAAGTGCGCCGGAGGCGCTAGCGGCTCGCGATCACTCGCCGGCCATCCAGGCGTCGCGCGGGGGATCCCCCCACGAGAAGAGCGCGTCGAGCCCGATCTTGGGAGCGGGGTGGAAGCGCGACACAGTGAGGTCGCGAAAACGCGCGTCGGTCGGGAGCCGGGTCTCGTCGATCGGCCCCGCCAGGTCCGGGCTGCACGTCGCCCAGGTGTTCATGTGAAACACCATCGGGAGGTGCGGGATCGGGGTCGGCTCGCCGCTTCGACGCGCGTGCACCAACCGGTCGTCAACGAACCAGCGGATCTCGTCATCGTCCCACTCGATCGCGTAGCGATGAAACGCCTCGGCCGCGTCAAACCCGAGGTCGACCATCACAGGCGTCCCGAGATGACCGTAGTTGAAGAGGTCTCCCTCGCGACCAGGGTTGTAGTAGACGTTGAGCAGGATCTTCGTGGTGTCATTGCCGACGAACTCAAGGTCGATCTCTTGCCACGGGTCGAAGCGATAGAGGAAGAAGGCCGAGACGACCCCGGAAGCGTTGCTCGGCTTCATCTCCACTTCGAATCGACCGTAGAGAAAACGATCGTCGTCCTTCGTCGCGAGTGAACCTGAGGTGTAGACGCGGTCTTGGTGCGTCTCTTCGCGCAAGATGAAGCGCGTTCCCTCGTTCGTCGTCTCGACGTTGCCCGGGCGAAAGAACGACTCGTTGCACGGGAAGGTCGCGTCGCCCGGCACCCAAAAAGAGGCGTCGAGCGTGGTGAGCGGGTCGTGACGAATCACGGAGTAGCTGCCTCGGCGCGAGGTGAGACGACGTCGACGGAGGCCGTTGCTCGTGCTCGCGCGCACGCAGTGCGAGCTGTCGCGCGTGATCCATGGGAAGACGTCTGCTTCGCGTGGAGTGCATCGCGCCTCGTCGATGGCGATGACGCGTTTAGGCGACCCCAAGACGGAGAAGGCGAAGCACGCGAACGCGGCGGTCAGCAACGCCGAGGGGAGGGCGCCCGCGCGGGTCGGTCGGTTCAAGCGAACGCTGCCGCCGAAGCGCCAGCTCTCTCGGAGCCCAACGCTCTCGTGCTCTCGCTCAACATCCCGCGCCACCGGTCGCCAACGCCGACTCGCGAAGAGTCGGTCGAGCGCACCCAGCAACGCGCCGAGTCCGTCCAGGTAGAACGCCGCCGGGTAGGTGGCGATCATGCCAACGAAGGTGCCGACTCCGAACTGTCCAAAACGCCACAGACCGATCGTGAGGACGACCAAGGGCGCGATGAAGGCGGCGATGGCGAGCGAGGGGAGGCTCGTCCCGAGCGCGGCCGGGAACGGGAGGTCCGCGTGGTCGGGGTCACCGAGGAGGATCGCGATGGTGACCCGCGTCAGGAGCATCGCGGCGGGGGCGAGCCACGTGAACGCGAGGAGATACTCCAAGCTCGTGTGAAGGAAGCCAGTCGTTCGCTGGGAGCGAATCACGACGATCGACACCAGCAGGGCCGCGAGAAGGCTCCCGGCGAGCGCGTCGCGCGACATGTCGGGCGCGATCAATACTCCGATGAGCGCGTGAAGGAGGTAGACCGGGATAACGACCAAGTAGTGCGTCCCGTGGAAGAGGAACTGGAGCTTTGACGCGAAGGGGAGCCGCGCGCGAAAGAGGTTGGGGAGCTGCCGCAGGAACGCTTGAGTGTGGCCGTTGGCCCAGCGCCTGCGCCGCGCGAGGAAGCTGTAGAGGTCGGGTGAGACTTCCTCTGCGGACCCGTGCCACCCCTCCGAGACGACCATCTCGCCCGCGAAGAAGCTCCGGTAGCTGAGGTCGATGTCTTCGGTCACGACCTCGCGCAGCGGGAACTCGCGGAGCAGCGCGGTCTCCATGATCGCGGTCGTCCCTGTAAAGAACACGCTCAGCCCAAGCCGCTCAAACGCGACGTTGAACAGTTCGCACCCCACGTGTTGATGGAGCGAGTCCCACAAGCGGAAGAACCCGCGCGCCGATCGCGGGTAGCGACGCCCTTGGACCATCCGCGTCGGGAGCCCTCGGGAGCGCGCGTCCTCAAGCTTCGTCAGCGACGTTCGGATCCACTGGGGTTGCGCGACGTGGTCGGCGTCGAGGATCGCGACGTAGGGGTGCTTGAGCTCGTCAAGGACCGATACGATCTTGGCGGCTTTGGGGTCTTGCCCGATCAAGCAGACGCGCACCTTGCGTCGCTCGTCGTTCGGGAGGTCGCTCGCGGCTTCGATGAAGGCGAGCGACGAGTCTTGGTCGTCGCGAACCAAGAGCCAGGCTTCAACGGTTCCTCGATGGTCTTGCGCGACGATCGATCGCAACGTGGCGAGCGCGGATTCACCCTCGTCTTTGGCCGGTACAAGAACGGTCACGGCGTCGGGCGAAGCGGTCGCGGCTTCATCACGGCGAAGGCGCGCGGTGGAAAAGACGAGCGCGCAAACATAGTGGCCGAGCGCGTACGTACACAGGCCGCCCGTGAGGATCGCCAGCAGCGTTTCGGCCCAGTTCACGTCGACGTTATTCGGGTGGTCGCTCGGCGGGTCACGGCTGCGATGACATACCAGATGGGCAGGCGTGATTGCTGCATTTGTTTAATCGATTCGCGCAAGGAGCGGCTCTTGTGGATGCGCGTCTCTACGGGGTGACCTCGTCGGACCGTCAAGCGTGAGTGCGCGGGCCAAGCGAACGCGTCGGGGTGCGAGGATGACGCGCTCATGCTGCTCGCGTGCGGTCATTAGGAGTGACGGGTCGCAGATGATCCGGCGCGACGGCGCGCACGTCGATCTCGTGCTCGCCCGTAAGAAGATCACGTCGTCCTCACGTGCTGCGAGTACCCTCGCGCGATGCGACCTCTGCTCCCTCTCCTCACTTTCGCGCTCGCGTGCGGCGCCGCGACGACGCCTGCCGAGACCACACCCGACCCGGTCGCTGCAGATCCGTCGCTGCCTTGGTCGCGCGCCGAGGCACCACCGCTCGCGATCGAAACCGACGTCATCGCGTTGGTCGGCGCCGAGGTCCGGGACGGAGCGGGGCACACGTTTGCTCCCGGGGTCGTGATCTTCGACGACGGACGCTTGGTCGCGGTCGGCGCACAAGATGACGTCGCGATTCCAGAAGGTGCGACGACGATCGACGCGAGCGCGAAGGTCATCACGCCCGGCATCATCGACACGCACTCTCACATGGGCGTCTACCCGCAGCCGCGCGCCCGTGCTCACAGCGATGGCAACGAGGCGACCTCGCCGACCACGCCTGAGGTCTACGCGGGCGACTCGTTTTGGCCGCAAGACCCAGCGCTGACGCGCGCGCTACAAGCCGGCGTGACGACTATCCAGGTGTTGCCGGGGTCGGCGAATCTGATCGGCGGGCGAGGCGCGACGCTCAAGATGCACCTCGGTCGGACGCTTCGCGAGATGCGCTTTTGGGGCGCGCCGGACACCTTGAAGATGGCGTGCGGCGAGAACCCCAAGCGCGTGTACGGTCGCCGTAACTCGTCACCCTCCACGCGAATGGGCAACGTCGCCGGATACCGCGCGGCCTACCAAGCAGCGCGCGAGTACGGACAGTCGCTCGCGGACTGGCAGCACAACCATCGGCTCTGGCAGATCAAGCGCGCGACCTTCGAGCGCGAGACCGAAGCGCGGGAAGAGCGGCGCGAGAACGGAGAGGCGCTCGGTGATCGTCCCGACGATCCAGGGCCTGCGCCGACACCTCCCACGCGCGACCTCGCCAAGGAGACTCTCTGGTCGGTCATCGAAGGGAACACGCTCGTGCAGATGCACTGTTACCGCGCCGATGAGATGGCCAACATGCTCGACGTCGCGCGCGAGTTCGGTTTCTCGATCCGCTCGTTTCACCATGCGGTCGAGGCGTACAAGATCCGCGACCTGCTCCACGCCGAGAACGTCTCGGTGAGCACCTGGACCGACTGGTGGGGCTTCAAGCTCGAGGCCTATGACGCTATCGAAGAGAACATCGCGCTGCTTCATGAAGAAGGCGTACGGGTCGCGCTTCACAGCGACAGCCCGAACCTCATTCAGCGTCTCAACCAAGAAGCCGCGAAGGCGATGGCCGCGGGACGACGCGCGGGGATCGCGATCAGTGAACATGACGCGCTCTCGTGGATCACCCGCCAGCCCGCGTGGGTCTTGGGCATCGATGAGCTCACTGGAACGCTGGAGGCCGGGAAGATGGCCGACGTCGTGGTCTGGTCGGGGTCGCCGTTCTCGGTCTACACGCACGTCGAGCAGGTCTACGTGGATGGGCTCTTGCGCTTCGACCACCGAGACGGCGTCGCGCGCGGCGGGGCGACTGATTTTGAGCTCGGCCAAAACGAAACGGAGTCGTTCTGATGATGCGTCCGCTGACTCTTGTCTGTGCGCTGGTTCTCTGCGCCGGGCCCTTCGTCTCAGGCATCCGCGCGCAAACGCCGGTCGTCGTGATCACGAACGCGCACGTCTTGCCAGGAGAGGGCGCGGCGATCGAAAACGCGACCCTCGTGATTCGCGATGGGCGCATCGCGTCGCTCTCGGGGGCGGCCCCGGAAGGCGCGACCGTGATCGACGCCGCCGGGAAGATCGTGACGCCGGGCTTCATCTCAACGGAGACCGCCCTCGGGCTGGTCGAGATCGATCTGGAAGACAGCACGCGGAACGCGGGGCCGGAAGACGACGACGCGGATCCGGTGCGCGCCGCGTTCTCGGCCGCGGATGGCGTGAACCCTGCGTCGACCTTGATTCGGGTCGCGCGTCGTTATGGGGTCACCAGCGCGATCACGGTCCCGACCGGCGGCTTGATCTCGGGTCGGGGGGCGCTGATCGATCTCGCGGGACGCACGCCAGACAGCATGGTCGCGGCGCGCGACGTTTCGCTTCACGTGAACCTCGACGACGGAGGCGTGAGCGCTACGGGCGGGGCGTTCCCGATGGCGCTGACACGGTTTCGGGAAGTGCTCGCGGACGCGCGGCTGTATGGACAGAACGAACGCGCGTTCGAGCGGCGGGGTCTTCGCGAGCTCAACGTGAGCGGACCGGATCTGGCGGCGCTTCAGCCGGCGCTCGCGGGGAATGTGCCTGTGGTGGTCCGGGTCTCGCGTGCCGCGGACATCTTGCGCGTTCTCGCGCTCAAGGAGAGCGAGCGCGTGAACATCGTCCTCTCGGGCGCCGAAGAAGGCTGGCGGGTCGCAGAGGAGATCGCGGCTGCCGACGTTCCCGTGATCGTGCACCCGCTCGAGAACTTGCCGAGCACCTTCACGCGCATCGGGGCGCGCTTTGACAACGCGCGTCTGTTGGCCGAAGCCGGGGCGCGGATCATCCTGACGGCGCCGGGAGCGCACGACGTTCGGAACCTTCGACAAGAAGCCGGCAACGCGATCGCGAATGGGCTCTCGCGCGAAGCCGTGCTCCGCGCGATCACGGTCGAGCCGGCCCGCGTCTTCGGGCAGGCGGATCGCGGCGCCATCGCGGTTGGCCAAGTCGCGAACGTGGTGGTCTGGGACGGGGATCCTTTTGAGCTGACCAGCGCGCCCACGGACCTGATCATCGGTGGCCGGGTCGTCACGCTTCGGAATCGCCAGACCCGGTTGCTGGAGCGGTACCGTCGGCTCGAGTCGGTTCGCCGAGGTCCGCCTCGCGCGGCGCCTGCACCGACGAACGAAGCCGCTGGGACGGCCGAGTAGCGCGCGGGGCGCGGACGGGTCAACGTGAGCCTGCGATGCTGAAACGCGCGACCTGCCTCTCCTGCGATGCTGAGCTGCCGCTCGCACCTGCGCGCTTCACCATCTCGTTGGGACCTGCGAAGATCTCCTGCGGCGGGTGCGGCGAAACGATCGACACGACCTTTGCGTATCGCGTGCGCTTCTCCGAGTCAGCGCTTCATCGCCTCTTCATGCTGCTCTCGCTCCCGCTCTCGCTCTACCTGGCGATCACGCAGACTCAGTACTCCGACACGATCCGTATCGCGCTCGCGTTGGCCGGGCCGATCGCGTTCGGGTTTGGGCTCGGGTTTGTGCTGAGCCGAATCGTCGCGCTCCCGCTCCAAATCGCGGTCGACAAAATCCGCAGCTGAAGCAAAGGCCCGTACAAGTCGCGCGCTGAACGCCTGACGAGCGTGCCCCTCAGTGGTAGCGTCCACGTATGCGCGTTAAGTCTTTTCTTCTCCTCCTCGCTCTGGGTCTCTTCGGTTCCTCTCTCGCCGGTTGTGGCGATGACGATGATGGACCGGTCGATAGCTCGACCGACGTGACCACCGACGCCGACGCGGACGCAGGCGACACCAACATGATGATGGAGTGCACGACGGACTTCGTCGCCGACCTGGGCGACGAGACCGGTCACGCCGATCCCCTCAACGCGAGCGCGACCGAAGCGCGCGCAGGACGACTTGCCGCGGGCGACGTGCCCCCCGATCCGCTCAACCTCGCGGTCATTCAGGCGGGCGACTACGTTCTCGCCAACGACAAGATCGCGGTCGTCATCGAGGCGCCCGGAGCGTCCGACCTCTACGATCCATGGGGCGGCAAAGTGATCGGCCTCGGGCGCGTCGAAGGAGGCGCCATTGTCCAGGCCGCCGACTTCAACGAGCTCATCATCGGCACCGGTCGCTTCACGCCCGACGCGAGCTCCGTGACGGTCATGAACGATGGCTCGGACGGGAACGCCGCGGTCATCCGCGTGGTCGGCTTCCTCCGCGCGATTCCGTTCATCGATTCGTTCGCCTCCGCCATCACGCGCTTCAACTATGACGACCTGGAGGTCGCGGTGGACTACACGCTCGAGCCCGGCGCCGAGCAGGTCACGGTTCGCTACACATACATGAACGAGCGCCCAAGCCTGGCGCGTATCGATCCCTTCCTCCTCATCTTTCAGAAGTACCGCATGCCGGAGTACGCGCCCGAGCTCGGGTTCACGGTCCCGATGGGGAGCAGCGTGCCGTGGGTTGGCTTCGTCGATGACGAGAACACCAGCTGGGCGTACGAGAGCCCAAATGACAATCTACTGCTCTTCATCGAGCTCTCCGGCGTCCTCGCGATGCGCGAACAGGCGTTCAACGTCGAGCCGTGTTCGGAGTTCTCCCGCGAGACGGGGGTGATTCACGTCGGCGGTCCAGGAGTGGATGGCCTGCGGGAAGCGATCGCGCGCAACAAGGGCGAAGCGAGCACCGCGATCACGGGCACGGTTCGCGAAGCAGATGGCTCGCCGGCGGCGGGTGTTCGCGTCCACGCCACCGAAGGCACCTCCTACCTCACGCGGAGCGCGGTGACCGGCGCGGACGGCGCCTACACGCTTCACGTCCCAGCGGCGGCGGGGGTCGAGCTCACCGCGTTCCGTCGCGGCACCGCGATCGCCACCACACCTTCTTCTTCTCCAGACATCATGCTCCAAGCGGTCGGCACGCTTCGCGTTCAGGTCGTCGATCCGGACCTGGTCGCGCCCAACAACACGCTCCCCTCGCGCGTTCAGGTCTTGCCCGTGACGCCCGTCGCGGAGCCGCCACAGAATTTTGGCGAGGAGCAGCTCCCGTACGGCGGTCGCCTCCACATCGACTTCACCGTGAGCGACGGCGAGATCGTCTTGCCCGTTCCCGCCGGGGAGCATCGGGTCGTGGTGTCGCGCGGCTACGAGTACGAGATCTTCGATGAGAACGTGACGGTCACGGCGGACGCGGAGACCATGGTGCTCGCTGAGCTCTCACACGTGGTCGACTCCACCGACCAGCTCTGCGGTGACTGGCACATTCACACGCACCGCTCGCCAGACTCGGCGGACAGCCCGCAGTTCAAGATCCGAGCGGCGGCGGGGGACGGCGTCGAGCTTCCGATTCGTACCGATCACGAGTGGGTCAACGGGTTCGAGGCGACCATCTCCGAGCTCGGCTTGACGGACTTCGCGTACGGCGCCTCGGCGCTTGAGCTCACGACCTTTGAGTGGGGGCACATGGGCGTGTTCCCGCTCGAACCGGACTTCTCGCTCGTCAATGATGGCGCGGTCGTCTGGACCGACGGCAACGCGTTCAACCCGCCTGACGTCTTTGATGACGCGCGCTCGCGTCCAGGCGACCCCACCGTCATCATCTTCCATCCACGAAGCGCGACTGGCTTCTTCGCGTACTTCTCCGCCGTCGGCTACGACCCCGACACCGGAACGGTCGAGAACCCAGAGATGTGGGACGAAGAGTGGACGCTCCTCGAGGCGTTCAACGATAGCGACTTCGACGCCAACCGCGACGGCACGGTCAAGGACTGGTTCTCGTTCTTGAACGCCGGGCGCCGCGTCTTCACGGTCGGGTCGAGCGATAGCCACTTGGTCTACGCGGGCGCGCCGGTCGGGTACCCAAGGACGTGCGTGCGCACGGGTCATGACGATATCGCGATGGCCCGCGCCGCCGGTGCCGGCGCGCTGCGTGACTTGATGCTCGACGGTCATCACGTCGTGAGCGGCGGCATCTTGGTCTCGTCCGAGACCGCGACTGGAGAGCGAGAAGGCGACACCGCGACCGGTGTTGGCACGACCGCGATGGTCCGCGTACGCGTCCAAGCTCCCAGCTGGATCGACGTCGACTCGCTTGAGGTTTACGTGGACGGCGCGCTGGCCGATACCATCCCGCTCGCTGGCGCCACGGACGTCATGCGCTTTGACGACGACATCGCCGTTGAGGTCGCGCCGACGGGGTCCTACGTGGTCTTCCATGCGAAGGGCGACCAGCCGCTCGATCCGGTCCACGCGGGTCGCACGCCCTTCGGCGTGACCAACCCGATCTTCCTCGAACGGTAAGCACAGCCGTCGTCGTCGCTCACGCGCCCTCCCGCTTCGAGAGGGCGCGTGGTAATTGCGCGCTATGGATCTCTTCTCGCGCGGGCGCTTCCTCTTTTGCTCTTTCTCGGTCGCGTTCGCCACTGTGTTGGTGTCGTGCGGCGCGAAGCAGCTCACGCCGGTCCCGCGGCCCGCGGTGGTCGCGCCGGAGACCACGCCGGAAGCCGGTCGCCTGCCGAGCGATGTCATCCCCACCCACTACGCGCTCTCGCTCACCGTCGACCCCCGCGAGGAGAACTTCTCCGGCGAGGTCACGATCGAGCTCGATGTCCGCGCGCCGCGTCGAACTTTTTACCTTCACGGCGCGGGCATGACGGTCACGAGCGCCGAGGTGATCTACGACTCGGTCTCGCAGGCGGGAGAGTGGACCGGTCATGAGGGCGAGGACTCGTTCGCGCGTCTATCGGTCGCGGACACGGTGCAAGGGAACGTCACGCTTCGCATCCGCTACGAGGCGCCGTTCGACACGCAGTTGTCCGCGCTCTATCGCGTCGAGCACGGCGGCGAGAGCTACGCCTTTACGCAGCTCGAGCCCCTCGCGGCGCGCAAAATGTTCCCGTCCTTTGACGAGCCGCGCTTCAAGACCCCGTACGACGTGACCCTGCGCGTACCGCAGGACATGACGGCGATCGCGAACGCCCCCGAGCTGCCCGCCGACGACAGCCCCAGCAAGCCGGAGTCGATCGTGCAACCCGAACCACCAGCGACGATGAAGGAGATCCGCTTCGCGACCAGCGCGCCGATCCCGAGCTACCTCGTCGCGATCGCGGTCGGCCCCTTCGACGTGGTGACCGGTTCCGCGCCGGCCAACGCGGTTCGCACTGAGGCGCTCCCGTTCCGCGGCATCGCGCCCAAGGGCCGCGGCGCAGAGCTCGCCTACGCGATGGAGCACACCCCAGAGCTCCTCGAGAAGCTGGAGCTTTACTTCGGCCGCGCGTATCCCTTTCAGAAGCTCGACATCGTGGCGGTGCCGGACTTCGAAGCCGGCGCGATGGAGAACGTCGGGCTGGTCACGTTCCGCGACAGCTTGTTGCTGGTGAACGAAGAGGAGTCTCCGACGCGGCTGCTCCAGTTCTTCGCATACATCATGGCGCACGAGCTCGCGCACATGTGGTTTGGGAACCTGGTGACGATGGAGTGGTGGGATGACCTCTGGTTGAACGAGGCGTTCGCGAGCTGGATGGAGCACCGGGCGGTGCACGATTGGCGCGAGTCCTACGAGTCCTACGTCGAGCGTACCGAGTGGGTGCTCAACACCATGCGAGAGGACAGCCTCGCGACGGCGCGACAGATCCGTCAGCCGATCGTCAGCAGCCATGACATTCACAACGCCTTTGACGGGATCACGTACGGGAAGGGCGCGGGCGTGATCACGATGTTCGAGCGATGGCTGGGGGAGGACGCCTTCCGGCAGGGCGTGCAGGCCTACCTCGCGGGGAGCGAGGGCGGGAACGCGACCGCGGCGGACCTCATGCGGGAGCTGGGCGACGCCGGGGACCGCGACGTAGCGACGCCGTTTAACACGTTCCTCACGCAGCCAGGAGTGCCGTTCCTCGAGACGTCGCTCGTATGCGGAGACGATGGCAACCGCATTGAGCTCAAGCAGAGCCGCTACGCGCCGCTCGCCTCGAGCGCAGAGCGCGACGCGCTCTGGCAGATCCCGGTGTGCGTACGCTATGGCGTCGAGCGCGGCGAAGCGAAAGAGACGTGCACGCTGCTGACGGACCGCGAAGGCAGCATCGCGCTGGATGAAGCGTGTCCGACCTGGGTGATGCCGAACGCCGAGCAGAGCGGCTACTACCGCTTCGGCCTGAGCGAGGCGTTGCTTGAAGGGTTCGCGGGTCCGTCGCTCGATCGACTGAGCACCGCGGAGCAGCTCGCGCTCGCGGACAGCCTGGAAGCGGGCTACGCCGCTGGCGCGGTGAGCACCGGCGCGATCATGCCGCTGATGCTCCGCCTGGGCGAGAGCGAGCATCACGCGGTCGCGAGCGCGCCGCTGGGATTCTTCCGGCACTTGCTCGATGACATCGCGGACGCCTCGCAGCGCGAGAAGCTCGTGCGTCGCCTTCGCCGCTCCTACGCTTCCCGCGCCCGCCAGATCGGTTGGGAGAACCAGGCCGATGATACCGAAGCGGCCAAGCTCTTGCGCTCACGCATTCAGGCCTTCGTCGCGATCTCGCTTGAAGAACGACGCGCGGTTCGCTCGGCCGCGCGGCTCGGCAACGCCTACGTCACCGGCGGCGAGGTCCACACCGATGCGGTCGCTCCTGACCTCGCGACGCCGGCGTTGATCGCCGCGGTTCGCGCCGGCGACAGCGCGTTTTACGAAGAGCTGCTCATGCTCCTCCCGCGCTCCCAAGACAGCACGGTTCGGCGTCGGCTGCTCGAGGCGCTCGGGTCCACCCGAGATGCGAGCAACGCGCGGAAGGCCCTCGCGCTCTCGCATCCAGACAGCACGACGCAGACGGGCGAAAGCGAAGAAGGGCCGACCTTGCGCGTCAACGAGCTGCTCCGTGTTCCGCGCGCGCTCCTCTCACAGCCAGCGCATGTGCCGCTGGTGCGGACGTGGGTAGAGGAGAACATCGACAACCTCACGGCGCGGCTCTCCGCCGGGAACGCTGGCTGGCTCCCGCAGATGTTCGCGGGCACTTGTGATCCGGAGGTCGCGACCTGGCTTGAGACATTCTTTGGCCCTCGCGTCGCGGACCTCCCGGGCGGCCCGCGCAATCTCCAGTCCGCGGTGGAGTCCATCGGGCTCTGCGCGGCGCAGGTTGAGGCTCATCGCGAAGAGCTTGGCCAGTACTTGTGAGCCGTCTCGAGGACGCCCTCGTTGCCATGGACGCGCCGAGCGAGCTGCTCGGGTTCGTCGCGGAGCGCCCCAGCGTGGAGGAAGCGTCTGACGCCTGTCCGTCCCTCGAGTGGTTCTTTTGGTTGGCGGGCGCGGCGTCGGCTCCGCTCGCCGCCATGGTGCACGTGCTGGGGGACCTGGTGGAGCGGCGCGTAGACGGGCTGACCGACGGCGGTAAGCCGCTTACCCATGCGCTTCAGGTCGCGCGTGATTGCGTCGCTCGACGCGCGACCCGCGAGCAATGCGAGGACGCGGCGCGCTCCGCGGAGTTCGCCGCCAACGAGCTCCCGGCGACCTTCCGAACCGTTCCGGGCCACGGGTACGCGGAGCTCGCGCGGGCCGCGATGTGGACCGCGCGCGGCGCCGAGGGCGTGATGACCGCGCGGCTCCGACTGGAAGCGCGTCGTCTCGAAGAAGCGCATCGTCGCGCGTCGTGGTTGGGTGGCGGCATCGACATCGCGCTTTCCCGTTCGGAAGACGTCGCGCTCGACGCGCAGCAGATCGCGACCGACGCGTTTCACGCGGACCTGCTCTACGTCATCGCGGCGTGCGCGGAAGGCGGCAAGGAGCTGTCGTTGGCGCACGAGGGTGGCGACAACGACCTGGTCGCGGAGGCCCGGACCGCGCTCACGCGACGACTCGCCTAGCAGGTCGCCGGCTACTCCAAGCAACGACTACTCCGAGCAACGACTACTCCAAGTTCGCTGGGCCGCGCGCTTCGGGCACCTGATCGACGTGGTGCCGATGCCACTGCTCAAGCGTAAACAGCGCCCAGAGGATCTGCGCGTGGTCATGCGCGCCGTCGAGGTGCTCTTTCACGATCGCGTCCACGCGTCCCGGCTCGAAGTACCCGCGCGCTTTGACCTGTTCCGGCGAGAGGGCGTCGCGGAGCTGATCGCGTAGGTCTTCACGGAGCCACTTGGCGACCGGCGCGGTGAAGCCTTGCTTCGGCCGGTCGACGAGCTCGTCAGGCAAGTAGCGCTTGAGCAGCTGCCGGACGACGTACTTTTTCGCGGTCGCGCGGACGCGGAGGTCGAGCGGGATGCGAAACGCGAATTCGACGACGCGCTTGTCGAGGAAGGGAGAGCGCGCCTCGAGCGCGACCGCCATGCTCGCGCGATCGACCTTGTGGAGCCATGCACCGGGGAGGGTGTGGGTGGCGTCGTAGAGCAAGCCTGCTTCCGTTCCGCTCGGGGTGCGGCAGCCGCGTATCGTGTCCGCGATACGCTGCATGCTGTCCTTAGAGCGCCCCTTGAGCAGCATGGGGACGCCGCGCGCGGTCGGGCCGCGATAGAACCCGCCTTGAGCGAAGAACTCGGCGACGTCGCGTGCGTCGCTTCGGTCGATGACGCGCCGAACGCCGGCTTGGGGGACGCGCCGGGCCACGCGCTTGAGGGGACCGCGGAGCGCGCCCGGCATGATCTTCTCGTACTGCTCAAAGACCCGCGTGGCGAGATAGTAGCGATAGCCGCCGAACTCCTCGTCCGCGCCGTCCCCGGTGAGCGCGACCGTGACGTGGCGACGCGCGAGCTTGCTGACCGCGAGCGTCGGCAAGACGGAGTAGTCCGCCATCGGCTCATCAAAGTAGTGCACGATGTCCGGCAGCTGCGCGAGGATGTCGTCGCCGGTGAGCACCGTCATCGTGTTGTCGACGCCGAGGTGCTTGGCGACCTTGTGCGCGAACGTGCTCTCGTCGTAGTTCTTTTGCGCGAACCCGATCGTGAAGGTCTGCACCTTGGCGCGATGCTCCGCCATGAGCGCGACGATGAGGCTTGAGTCGAGCCCGCCCGAGAGGAACGCGCCGAGCGGGACGTCGGCGATCATGCGGATCCGGGTCGCGTCGCTCAAGAGCCGATGAAGCTCGTCGACATAGGCCTCGTCGTTGCCGAGCTTGAGGCGCGGCGCCTCCGCGTGCTTGCGCAGATCGAAGTAGCGGTGCGTCTCCTTGGAACCGTTCTTCTTGAAGACAATCGCGGTACCCGGCGGGACCCGGTAGGTCTCCTTGAAGATGCTCCGCGGGCTCGGCACGTAGCCGACCCGCATGTACTCAAACACCGCGTCGCGATCGACCTCGGCGGGGAAGTCGGGCCACGCCCGGATCGGCGAGAGCCCCGAACCGAACACGAGCCGCTTGCCCGGGACATGGTGGTAGTAGAGCGGCTTCTGGCCGGTCACGTCGCGCGCGAGGACGAGCTCGTCGGTACGGCCGTCGTACACCGCGAGCGCGAACATTCCGTTGAAGCGCGCGAAGCAATCAAGGCCCCACTCCGCGTAGGCGTGGAGCACGACCTCGCTGTCGGTGCGGCTCTTGAACGTTCGCCCACGCGCCTCGAGCTCCTTCCGAAGGGACTCGAAGTTGTAGACCTCGCCGTTGAAGACCGCCCAGACGCGGCCGTCGTCGCAGAACATCGGCATACGCCCGGCTGGGGAGAGGTCGATGATCGAGAGGCGCCGGTGCGCGAGGCCCACTGGGCCTTCAATGTGATGGCCGGCGTCGTCGGGCCCGCGCTGCGTGATGGCGTCACGCGCTCGGATGAGCGCCGCTTCCGAGATGGGGGAACCGTCCTGGTGCCAGGCGCCTGCGATGCCGCACATCTAGGCGGTCTCGCTGACGTGCGCAGGAGCGCTCTCAGGATCGACGATCTCCATGTGCGCGAGCATCGCGCGGTTGACCTTGTGCACGTCGTACTTCTCCTCTGCGACGCGGCGGGCCGCGCGGCTCATGGTCGTGACCAGCGAACGATCCTCGATGAAGCGCTCCATCGCGTCGGCGAGCGCGCCGGGCTCCTGCGAGGGGACGAGGAAGCCGTTGTCGCCGTCCGTCACGGTCTCGCGGCACCCTGGTACGTCGGTCGTGATCGTCGCGCGACCCACGGAGAGCGCCTCAAGCACCGAGCGCGGGGTGCCTTCGCGATACGAAGGGAGCACGAAGACGCTGGCGCGCGCGAGCTCGTCATGCACATCGCGGACGGGACCGATCCAGTTGACCGCGGCCCACGTCTTTACCTCTTCCTCGGCGATGCCCGCGGCCCCTTCTTCGAGCGGGCCGACGAGACGAAACTCGACCTCGGGAAAGCGCTCGCTCAACCGCGCCGCGGCCTCCGCGAACTCGGTCACGCCTTTCTGTCGTTGCACGCGCGAGATCTGCGTGAAGACGAGCGGAGAGTCGGGCGCGGGGACGAAAGCAAAGAGCGCGGTGTCGACCCCGGAGCCGTTGACGAGACCCGTCGCGGTCGAGTGGCGCAGCAACCCCAGGCGGCGGAGGTCGGCGCGGTCGTCCGGATTTTGAAAGATGACCTTGTCGACCTGCGAAAGCGCGCGTCCCATCAAGGTCGCGACGAGCCTCGAGACCACGCGACGCTTGAGGCTCCGCTCGCCATCGTCTGTGAACATCGTGCCGAGACCGGTCATCAAGGCGTAGACCCGCTGGGCGCCCGCCATCCGCGCCGCGAAGGTCCCGTAGATGATCACTTTGGGCGTGTAGCTCAGGACAATTTGCGGGCGGAACGCGCGGAGCTTGCGCCGAAGATCGAGTAGAGTCTTGGCCTCGCGTCGCGGTGAGGTGCCGCGCCGATCAAAGTAGAAGGGCTGAAAGCGCGCGCCTCTCGCTTCCATCCCGTCCGACACCGAAGACAGCGCGCTCACTTCCCGCGTCGTTCCGCCCAGCGCCAATACCTGATGGCCATGGGAGACCATTGCGGAGATGAGATCTCCGCGGAAGTTCAGTAGATAGTGGGGGTCACCCCCGATGATGGCGATGCGCATGACGATGAGGGAGCTAAGGGTGCGGGAGCGTAGCAAGGCGGGAGCGACCCTGCTTGAGGAACTTAAGGGTCGCCGCGTGGCGTTGACCGGCGCGAGCGGGTTCTTGGGGCGGCACGTGCTTACGGCGCTCTTGGAGATCGGAGCCGAGGTCCGGGTGCTCTCGCGTTCGGGTGCTCCGTTTCCCGACGCGGTGAGCGTCTCCGCGGGAGGGTTGTCGGATGTCGACGCGCTTCGCGAGCTGGTGCGCGACGCGGAGCTGGTGATTCACGCAGCGGGTCTCGCGCACCGGCGGCCACGGACCATCGAAGAGGAGCGGGCGTTCTTTACCGTCAACGCGACGGGCACCGAGACCCTTCTGCGGGTCACGCCTGCGGCGGCGCGGTTTCTCTATGTGAGCAGCAGCAGCGTTTACGGGCCTGGTGGCCCGTTCCGCGAAGGAGACGCTCTGGCACCGCGTACGGCGTACGGTCGGAGCAAAGAGCTCGCGGAAGAGCACGTGCTCGCACGGCCCGACGCCTACGTCGCGCGCCCGAGTATGTTCTTTGGTGACGGCGCGCCCGGAAACCTCGCGCGCCTGGCCTCGTTGATTCAGCGCGGCGTCTTCCCGAGCGTCGCGTCCGGCAGAGCCGCCAAGAGCATGTGTCACGTGAGCACCGTGGTTGATGCGCTCTTGATGATCGCCGCGAAGGCGCCGGACCAGAGGACCTTCAACGTGAGCGAACCGCGACCGATCTCGATGCGGGAGATCGCGGATGCGTTGGCGGGGGACCGTCGCGTTGTGCGGGTGCCTCTGCCGGAGCGTCCGCTCCGCGTCGCCGGGAAGCTCGTCGGCGGTCGGGTAAGCGAGCTGATTCGCTCGTTTTGCGATGACGCGGTGCTCTCGACGGATGCGCTCTTCTCGGCGGTGCCGCTGGTCGTTCAGGTGCCTGCGCTGCACGCCGCGGGTCGCTTGCGAGGCTAAGCGCGGTGCGCGACGTGACCGACGTGACCGAGGTGAACGCCGCCGAGCCGCCGAGCACCCTAGATTCGTCGAACTCCCCGAGCCGCCGCCGGACCTGTTAAGCTGCGCGCGCTCGTCGTCTCCCCACGTAAGCAGAACCTGATGCCGCAAAGTCCGCACACCCTCGCCGCCGTCGCCGTCGTCACCGCGGTCCTCGCGGCGGTCTTCGTCTCCGGCGTCAAACGCTGGGCGCTCCGTAACATGATGGACGTCCCCAACGAGCGGAGCTCTCACACGACACCGACCCCTCGCGGCGGAGGCGTCGTGATCGCGGTCTTCGCGCTCTTGCTCGGGATCGCGATGTTGCTGACGCCGAACCGATTTGAGCTCAGCGAGGTGATCCGTGCCGAAGCGCCTTGGTGGATCGGTGGGGCCTTCGCGATCGTCTTGGTGAGCTTCGTCGACGACCTCCGTTCGATTGGAACGGGCGCACGCTTTTTGGTGCACTTCGCGGCGGCCGGCGCGCTGCTCATCGGGTGCGGCGGGATGCCGAGCGTGGACCTCGGCGTCGTCGTGAACCTCGGGGTCGTTGGATACGTGGTCGCGTTCATCTGGATCGTGGGGCTCATCAACGCCTACAACTTCATGGATGGGATCGATGGCATCGCGGGGAGCCAAGCGGCGGTCGCGGGTATCGCCTGGGCCATCCTGGGCGCGCTCGGCGAGGAGCCGTTCCTCATCTACACGGGCGTCGTGATCGCCGCCTCCGCGCTCGGCTTCCTCTTTCACAACTGGCCCCCCGCTACCATCTTCATGGGCGATGTCGGCGCGACCTTTCTCGGTTTCGCGTTCGCGGGCTTTCCGTTGCTCGGGGACCACGACCCCAAGTTGCCCGTGGTCGCGCTGCTGTTCATCTGGCCGTTCTTCCTCGACACCGCGCTCACCTTTACGCGACGGCTCATCGCGGGCGAGAACGTGCTCAAGGCGCATCGCTCGCACTTCTATCAGCGCCTCGTGATCTCTGGCTTGCCGCATGGAGTGGTCTCCGGTGGCTATGGCGTCTGCACCGCGGCGATCGCGGCGTGCGGGATCGCGTGGTTCACTGGAGTCGTCGCGTTCACGGTCCCGCTGGTGGCCGCGCTCGTATTCGCGGTTGGGGTCGTCACGCTGACGCGGGCGCGGGAGCGTTCACCGGCTAGCGAGAGTCGCTAGGAGAGGGCCGAAAGAAAGCGTCCTCGAAGTTCAGCTCACGGGTCTCGTTCGCGCCGCAGAACACACAGGACGTGTCGAAGCGGGAGAGGGCGCGCGCGCACGATGTGCACGCTGGGACGACGGGTGAGGGGCGCTGCAGCGAGCTCGGGACCGCGCGTGTGAAGCGCACGTCGGACCACGGAAGCGAGAGCCCGCGTGACTCCGCGATGGCCGCGACCGCCGCGAGCGGGAGGGAGAACGGACCGCTGGTGCGCGCGTCCGCGAACGTGTTCGCCGCGCTGACGAGGGCGGCGGTGTCTCCATCGAGCACATCAAGTAACGCGCGGTGCGCGAGCCCAGTCGGCTTGAGCTGTTGCCGCTTCATCGGGCTGGGTGCGCGCATCAAAAAGAGGCTGGCGAACGTCTTGGCCAGGGCGAGCTCTCGTGAATCGGAGTCTTGCGTCAGGTTGTAGGGATCGTGCTGCGCGAGACGGGTCGCGCTCGCAGCGTCCATGACCGCGGTGGCCGCGAACAACGCGCGGGACCACTCGGACGTCGTGAAGGGAACGTGTGGGTCGGGCTGGATCTCGTGACGACGCGAGCCGAGCGGCGCGGCGGTGTCCTGCGGGGTGCACTTGGTCGTGACCACCGCGGTGGCGAGCTGCGCGCCGATGAGGAGCGACGCGGGGACGTCTTCTTCACGCTCGGCGCGGGCCGCCGCAAACGCGTCGTCAAAGGCGCGCGACATACCGCGGGCCCACTCTGCCGGGTCGTCGCTCGTGAGCGCGCTGGCCGCGCCCTGGAGGACGTCGCGGGGCTCAGGAGTTCGAGCCGGGCGATCGGAGCCGGAAGGGAAGGACATGACGGCCGCGAGCGGGGCCTCGCTCTCGACCTTACTCTCGACATCGCTCTTGCTCCCCGTCTCGTCGTTCGCCTTGGCGGCGCTTTCGACGGTCGCGCTCTTCTTTGGGCGCCGCGCGACGACGGTCCAGACCGCGAAGACGCCGAGCATCAGCCAGAAGGGACGGAAGCGGAGACCATTGTGGAAGAGGCCGTACGCGAACGACGGGATCATCAAGAGCGCGATGCGGCGGCCGCCGGTCTTGATGATGCCCCACGCGAAGACAGCGAAAAGCAAGGTGCCCAGGGTGCCGTAGGAGAAGATGAGGTTCGCGGCGCTCGAGTGGAGCTCCTGTCCGTAAAAATGGAACCGCTCGTGGAAGCCCTCGCCCGCGCCGACGAAGAGGTGCTCCGGGTGGTCGAAGAGCCGATCGATCCCGCGGTCGGCGAGGTACTGCTCCGTCCCGCTCTCCTCGACGACCGCGATGCGATGACGCCAGAGCGCGTTCTCGGAGAGCAGGTCGGAGTAGAGCAGGTAGAAGAAGCCGGGGGCCGACATCGCGGCCAAGAGGATCGGGCGCTTGCCGAAGTAGATCCCGAGCAAGACGACGATACCGAGGAGCCCGGCGCGCGAACCGGTTCTCAGCTCCAGGAACGCGCCCGCGAGTGAGGCGGCCCCGATGAAGAGTGCGCTCGGTTTGAAACGCGGAGCGAGCGCGACGACGATGCTGAGCATCGTGATTACGTAGTACGCGAGCTGGTTCGGGTTGTTGAAGAAGAGCTCGAGCCGCCCGGACTCCATTCGGTGCCCAAACGGGATCGCGAGGAACGCGAGCGAGATGACCGAGAGCGCGGCGCCGTTGAGCGTCCACCGGAGGAACTCTTCGTCGCGACGCGAAGCGCGGATCACGAAGCCGGAGAAGATCACAAAGTTGAATCCGTAGAACGCGGTCGACTTCAGAAACTCAGGGTTGCTCGTCATCACCGCCCACGCGACGTTGATCAACGTGACGTAAATGACGAAGCGGAGGAGCGAGCGGATCGGGGCGGTGATCTGCGGGGAGACGCCGCCGGCGCGGAGCGCCTCGGTTCCCAGCATGAAGAGCATCATGAAGTCCGCGGGCTGTGGTCGACCGCTGCCGAAGACGTAGAACGGAAGCGAGAGGACGACCAGAAACCACGGCAGGTGCTGGCGGCTGGGCAGCAGCGCGCGGAGCTTTCGGCGCGGCTTCGCGCGAGCCTTTTTGGAGCGAGCGGGCGCGCGTCTCTGCATGGAGCCGGGGCGTCGCGCGATCGCTGCTTCCGTTCGGGCCACGCTACTCGGCAGGGACCGAAGGAGAGAGGAACGTCTCGACGGCTCGCTTGGCCGCGCGGTATCCGGTGTGGGTCGCGTCGTCCGCGGGTCCCCAGCGGCGCTCGATGAGGCGCTCCTCCAGGCCGACCGTGCCGAACGCCCGATAGGTCGCCATCTTGGCCGCGGTGAGCGCCACGTGACGCGCGACCGTGAGCGGGTAGACGTGGCGGTACTGCAGGTAGCAGCGCATCCGGAACGAGTAGCCCTCGAGCGTCTTCTTGAGCGACGCCGCGTCCGCCTGCGAGTAGGCGTAGACCACCTCACCGCTGACGGCGTAGCGCCGCCCGAGGAGCACCTTGATCATGTAGTCCGAGTCCTGCGAGCGGCGAAACTCCGGATTGAAGGTCGCGCGCTTGGCGGCGCTCATCCGGAGCATCGCGGGCGGGAAGGGGAGCGGCGGCGGGCCGAGGTTGTCGAAGGTGCCGACGATGAAGTCCTCGTCCGGCGGGAGCCCGTGCCGGCTCAGCCCAACGCAGTCGACGCCATCGGTGATCGCGGAGGCGTTGCTGACCGCGTCGACGCTGGGCTCCGCGCGGAGGAGCGCGATCTGGTGCTCGAGCTTCTTTGGGTAGATCCAATCGTCGGCGTCGATCATCGCGAGGAACTCGCCCTCGGCGAGCTCGAGGCACTTCTGACGCGCGACGCCGCGGCCCCGGTTCTCCGTAAAGCGATGAAGAACCAAACGCGGTTCGCTAAAACCGTTCAGGACATCCCAGGTGTGATCGGTCGAGCCGTCGTCGACGATGACCGCTTCCCAATCATCATGGGTCTGCGCGCGGAGCGACGCGATCACCATGGGGAGGCTGTGGGCCGCGTTATACGCGGGGATCATGATCGAAACGGTCGACATGGGCGCGCTATCCTCGCGTGAGATCGAGGCCGTGCGCGAGCTCGGTACGCGGCGCGTAGCCCAGAAGGTCACGCGCCGCCGTGATGTCGGCGAGCGACGCCCGCACGTCACCGGGGCGAAGCTCGGTGAACGTCGGCGGCTCGGTGTTTCCGGTGAGCGTACAGATCTGCTCGGCGAGCTCGTTGACGGTGGTCACCGCGCCAGCGCCGATGTTGTAGGCGCGGTTGGTGGCCGGCAGCTCAGCGACCGCGGCGAGGAGGTTCGCTTGGACGGCGTCGCCGACGAACGTGAAGTCGCGCGATTGACCGCCGTCTCCGTTGATCGTCACGCCGCGCTTGAGGTCACATGCTTCAAAGAACTTCGGGATCACCGCCGCGTACGGGCCGGTCGGGGACTGTCGCGGTCCGTAGACGTTGAAGTAGCGCAGGCCGACGAAGCTCATCTCCGGAAAGCAGCGCGTGAACGTGGAGGCGAGCTCCTCATTCATCCACTTCGAGAGCGCGTAGGGCGAGAGCGGGTCGCCTTCTTCGCCTTCCTTCTTGGGGAGGGCGGCGCTGTCGCCGTACACGCTCGACGAGGAGGCATAGACGACGCGCTTGGTGCCGGCGTCGCGCGCGGCGACGAAGATGTTGGTCGTGCCCGCGACGTTGACCGACAGCGTGAGCTCCGGCTCTTTGACCGAACGCGGAACAGAGCCCACGGCGGCTTGATGGAAAACCACATCCGCGCCGGAGATGACGTTCCGGCACACGGACACATCGCGTATGTCGCCGACGACGAGCTCCACCCTCGGATCGAGGTTGTCGCGCGAGCCTGCAGAGAGGTCATCCAACACGCGCACGGTCGCGCCAAGCGAGAGCAGGGCGTCGCTGAGATGGCTCCCGATGAAGCCCGCGCCGCCGGTCACGACCACGGTCTTGCCTTGGAACTGATCGGTGACCCGAGGGTGCGCTTGATAGATGTCGGTCATCAGCTGCCTCGTACCCCAACGCCTTCATAGGTGAAACCCATTCCGCGGAGACCGTAGCCCGACCAAATGTTCCGGCCGTCGAGCAGGAAGGGGGTGGCCATGATGGACTTCAGCTTGTCGAAGTCGGGGTTTTGGTACTGGCGCCACTCGGTCACCAAGACGAGCGCCTCGGCGTCCTTCGCGACGTCGTACTGCTCGTCGACGAACTGAACGCGATCGCCGAAGCGCGCCTTGGCGTTCTCGACCGCCTCCGGGTCGTGAGCCAGGACGATCGCGCCATCGCTCACCAAATCGTCGATCAACGCGATCGAGGCGGACTCACGAATGTCGTCGGTGCGCGGCTTGAACGACACGCCCCAGACGCCGATGCGTCGGCCGCGGAGATCCGTCCCGAGCTCCTTGCGGAGCTTCCGCATAAGCACGCCCTTCTGACGATCGTTGACGCGGTCGGTCGCGCCCGGGAGCTCGAGCTCGAGACCGTGCTCGCGCGCGGTGTGAACGAGCGCTTTGACGTCCTTCGGGAAACACGAGCCGCCGTAGCCGGGACCCGCGTACAAGAACTTGCTGCCGATGCGCGTGTCGCTGCCGACGCCGTGACGCACGTTGTGGACGTCCGCGCCGACCTTCTCACAGAGGGCGGCGACCTCGTTCATGAACGAGATACGCATCGCGAGCATGGTGTTGGCGACGTACTTGGTGAGCTCCGCGCTGGCGGGATCCATCCACACGATGCGGTCCTTGTTGAGCGTCACGGGGTGGTAGAGCCGCTCCATGATGTTCCGCGCGAACTCATCGCCTTCACTCAGGCCGATGACGATGCGGTCGGGACGCATGAAGTCGCGGATCGCGTCGCCCTCTTTGAGGAACTCCGGATTGCTCACGACGTGAATCGGGTGCGGCGCGCCTTCCACAATGCGGCGCACTCGCGGATTGGTGCCAACGGGAACCGTGCTCTTCAGCACCAGGACGCACTCACGGCCGACGTGCTCGGCGACCGCTTGCGCGACCGCGTCCACCGCCGTTAGGTCCGCTCCGCCCATCCCGCGGGTCGGCGTGCCGACAGCGACGAAGATGGCTTGCGCCTCCGCGATCGATGCGGGCACATCGTTGCTGAACGTCAGCCGTCCAGCCGCGACGTTGCGCTCCACGAGCTCGTCGAGCCCAGGCTCAAAAATAGGAATCTCGCCGGCTCGGAGCCGCGCAATCTTCTCAGCGTCGATGTCGGCGCATACGACATGATTTCCCGTTTCGGCGAACCCAACGCCGCTCACGAGTCCCACGTAACCAGTCCCGACCATGCAGATTTTCACGTAATCTCCTGCCTTTTCGTGCTGGGGACATAGCCGCGCAGCACTCGTTCTGCAAACGGGCATGTGCGCTCGATCCGCACCACCCTCATCGGTGGCGGCTTTGTGGTGGAAAACCACCTGCCTGGGTCGAAAACACGGTTGTGCACGCTCTTCACGGTACGTTGCACGAGTGCGCGCATTCGTTCTGTCCGCCGGGCTCGGGTCACGGCTTTCTCCTCTCACTCAGGAACGCCCGAAGCCGACGGTGCCCGTCGCGAACCGCCCTTTGGCCTGGTTTGCCCTCGACCATCTGGCGCGATCGGGGATCTCGCACGCGACGTTGAACGCTCATTATCTCGCGGCACAGTTGACCCCTCGTTTGGAAAAAGTGCTCCCCGCGGGGCTCGGTATGGATGTGATCTTCGAGGCGGAGCTCCTCGGGACCGGTGGTGGGGTCCGGAACATGTGGCAGCGAGACGACGGGGAGCCGGTTTTTGTAACCAACTCCGACATCGTCTTTGCGCCCAACTACCAAGCCGCGCTGGCTGTTCATCAGGCCCATGACGCGATCGCCACCATGATCTTGCGTCCCGATCCCGACGCCGCGCGCTTCGGGTCGCTCGGGGTCGACTCCGAAGGTCGCGTCCGCCGCCTGCTCGGCGCTCCGGTCGCGGGTCTCGACGACTACATGTTCACCGGTGTGCACGTTTTGAGTCCGCGGGCTCGGGCTGACCTCCCGCTATCGGGCTGCATCGTCCAGCGCGCGTACCGAAAGTGGATCGACGAGGGCGAGGTCGTGGCCGCGTTCGTCGATCTGTCTCCGTGGCGGGATCTCGGGACGCCGCGCGCATACCTGCAGGCGAACCTCGACTTCGCGAGCGGCGCGCTGACCTGGCCCGGAATCGACCGCGCCGAACTCACGCGCGGGTTCACGGGTTGTGTCGTCGGCGACGGAGCCGAAGTGAGCGCCCCGATCGAGCGCTGCGTCATCTGGGACGGCGCGCACGTGTCGGAGCCGCTCAAGGACGCGATCGTGAGCGCAAACAGCGTGGTCTCTCTTTAGCGGGCGCGGGTGAACGCGGCGCGTGGGGCGTCGGGGAGCGAGAAGACCGCGATGTACGGCGGGGGATGGTCCGGCGCGCGCCAGCGACGCTCGATGGTGGCGCCGTCGCGGAGCTCGAAGTGTGTCGCGAGGATTCGCGGAGCGCCTTGCGGAACCATCACGCCGACCCGTGTGACGACGCCCGTGTTGGACGCCGTGGTGTCGGTGTGGTCCAGCGGTCGGTCGAGGCCGAGGAGCAGACGTTCGGCGAGCGCGCTGGGCACTGACACGCTCTCGGTCACGGTCTCGACGCCGCCTTGCGCCCAGCGCGTTGGAGAGGTCTCGGCCGCGCTTTTGGGGTTGCCGAACTCGTCGCAACCGACGAGCAAGAACAGGACAACGACGAACACGCGCGTGATCACAGCGCCATGTCATGAGGCTTGATCCCTTGTTGCCGTGCGCGGTCGGCGATCGACTTGAGGAGCTCATCCTCATCGCGCTCCATGTCGTCGAGACGCGCGCGGAGGCGACGCCGCGCGAGGGCCGTCACGCCGCGACACAGCTCCAGCTCGCGGCGGGCGCCTTCTTCTCCGCGTCGCTCAATCGCGAGGTTTGTTCGCGAGAGCGTGCTCGCGAGCACCAAGAGATCGATCGCGACGTCTGCGACCCGCCGTTGGACGAACTGCATCTCCGCGATGTTGGTTCCGTGTTTGCGAAGGACGCGTTCGCTCTCCCGGGCCAGCAGCGCGACGCATTCCTCGAAGACCACCGCGTCACGTGACAACGCGGGGTGGAGCTTGTCGAGACGCTCGCGACCCAAGACCGCCCGTGCACGCGCCAACGCGAAGTCGCTCAACACGCCGAAGCCCTTGATCGGCTCCCGGATCGCGCGCGCGACCTTGTCAACGCCTTGCCCGGGGCCTTGCAAGCCGGCGAGGGCGATGAACGCGCGCAGGGTCTCGTTCGTTCCGAGGTAGGAGAGCCCGGCGCGGGCGTCGCGGAGGTGCCGCTCATAGGGAAGGTCCACGAGAAGCCCCGCGCTACCCGCGATCTGCATCGCTTCGCTCGCGATGAACGAGTACGTCTCGGTCGCGAGGACCTTGCTGATGGCGCTCTCAAGAGCGGCGTCGGCACCCAGGTCGACGCGTCCCGCGGTGAACCCGATGACGGACTCGAGCGCGTAGACCGCGCACGTCATCGAAGCGATCTTTTCTTTGATCATCCCGAGCTCGCCGATCACGCGTCCGAAGGCGCGACGCTCATCAACGCGGGCGAGGGCGAGGGACAGCACCGCGCGGGCGCCGCCGAGCGCCCAAGCGGCGTGGGTGAGCTGCGCCGCGCTCATCGTCTCGACCGCCACCTGGAACCCGCGCCCCGGCTGGCCCAGGACGTCTGTCTTCAGGGCGCTGACGCCGGCGAGGTCGAGCGTGGTGGTCGCGACCGCGCGCACGCCGAGGGTGCGGATCTCGCCCGTCGTCGAGAGCCCCGCGCGCCGGTCAAGCAGGAACGCCGTGATCTTCGGCTTCCCTTCACGCTGCGTGCGCGCGAAGACGGTGAAGAGGTCCGCGCTATCCCCACCGGTCACCCACGCCTTGCGCCCCTCCAAGGTGTACCCGCGCTCGCTCGCGGTCGCGAAGGTCGAGAAGGCGCTCGCGTCGCTCCCAGTGTGAGGCTCAGCGAGCGCGAAGGAGGCGAAGCGTTCACCGCGCGCGAGGGCGGGGAGGTGACGCTCTCGTTGCGCGCTCGTTCCGTGCTTGGTGACCGCGAGCGTGCCGAGCACTCCGTGCGCGCCGACCGAAAACCCGACCGCCGCGTCCCTCTTGGCCACCTCGGCCAGGACGCGGGTCGCGCCGCCGAGGGGGAGGCCGAGCCCTCCGTAGGCGCGCGGGACGACCAGGCCAAAGAGGCGCGCTTGGGAGAGGCGATCGATCAGGGCGGGGTCTAGCGCAGCGGCGCGGTCGGTCTCCGCGGGGTCCCGCCCTTCAAAGAGCGCGTCGACCTCGCTGAGGACCGACAGGACATCTTCGCGTGCGTGGGGAGACGTCTCGGGAAAGGGCAGCAGAGACTCTTCCACGATGACGCCGTGGAAGAGCGCCTTCATAAAGCTCGCGGTCGCGGTCACGCTCAGACCCTATCAGCACCACCTGAATCCACCACGCGCGCGCTCGCTGTCTGTACTATGCCGCCGTGCTCCCTCTCGCCGCCGCCGTTCTCGCGCTCAGCGCGCTCGCGACCTGGGCGTGGGGATTTACGATCGACGACGCCTATGTCATCGCGCGGTTCGCGGAGAACGTGAGCGCCGGGGAGGGCTACGGGATGAACCCCGGGGCGCCTGCCGACGGCGTGACCGGCCCGCTCTGGTTGATCCCGGCCCTCGTCGGCGCGTCGATGGGGAAGACGATCCTCGCGCAAAAGATCACGGGCCTCGTGCTGACGCTCCTGGCGCTTGCGCTGGTCCTCCGGGCGCAGGATGGCGACCGCGCGCGCTGGCTCCTCGCGCTGCTCTTGGTGGCGCAGCCGACCCTCGCGGTCTGGGCGGTCGCCGGGCTCGCGACTGGCGCGGCCACGCTCGCGATCACCGCGCTCGCCTGGGCGGTCGCGCGAGAGAAGAAAGACGCGCGGCTCGCGTGGTTGGGGGCTGTTATCACTGGCCTCCTTTTCTTTCTGCGACCGGAAGCGGTACCGGCGGGCGGGTGCGCAGTGGTGCTCCTGGCGGGTCGACCGCGAAGCGCGCGAGAAGTGGGCCCGTACGTCGTCGTCATCGCCGGGGCGGTCGCGGTCGTCGCGTTTCGGTTCGTGATGTTTGATTCGGTGCTGCCGATCAGTGTTCAAGCCAAGCCGGCGAGCGTGCTCTCCGGCGCGGGCTACCTGCTGCGCGGCGTCCTCGTCCACACCGGGGTCCTTGGCGCGCTTTTGGCGATCTGGAGCTGCGTTCGAGCGGCGCCCGGAGCGCGCCGGATCGGGCTCGTGCTCGCGGTTTACCTCGGCTCGGTCGTCTTAGCCGGTGGCTGCTGGATGCCTGGGTTTCGTTTGCTCGTCCCCGCGCTGCCGCTCTACGCCTGGCTCGCGATGCTTGGATGGTTCGCGATACGTCACGCGGCGGTGCGGGTCGTCGCGCTCGTCGTCATGTTGGCGCTCCCGATCCTGAACGGGGTGGCGATGGCGCCGTCGGTCGCGAACGCGGAAGACTCGCGCGAGATCGAAGGACGCGCTCTCGCCGCTCGCATGTCCGGCACCGTCGCGCTCGTCGATGTCGGGTTCCTGAGCTACGCGAGCGGCGTCCGCGTCGTCGACCTCGGCGGCGTGACGGATCCCGAGGTCGCGGCGTTCCCCGGGGGGCACCTCAGTAAGGAGATCCCCGAGTCGTTCCTGATCCGGCGCGACCCCGACATGATCGTGTTGCACGCTGCGGCGCCGCCGACCGTCGAGGGGAAGCAGCTCATGACGCTCTTGGGTTACCCCGTGGAGCGACACGTGGCGCAGCTCCCATGGGTTCGCGAACACTACGAGGTGCAAGCGGTGCTGCCTTACGCTCCGGGTTACTGGTACGTCGTTCTCGGGAAGGTGCGATGACGCGGGAGATCCTGGATCGCGTCACGTTGTTCGTCGCGCTGGTTGTCTTCTGCGGTCTCGCGATCGCGACCTGGCCGTTCACGATCGACGACGCCTACATCATCGCGAAGTACGCCGAGAACCTGGCGGCGGGTGACGGCTACGCGCTCAACCCAAACGAGCCCTCGGACGGCATCACGGGGCCGCTCTACGTCGTCCCGGCGGTGGTCGGCGCGCTCTTTGGCGATCCGGTCTTCGCGCAGAAGGTCTTCGGCGCGCTCTGTGTCATCGCCTCGTCGCTCATGGTCTTGGTTGTGCTGCGCGGCGCCCAGCGGATCATCGCGGCGCTGGTTCTCGCGCTCTCTCCGATGCTCTGGCTCTGGTCCGGCGCGGGGCTCGAGACCGGGCTGGCGTGCTTGGTGTTGACGGGGTCGACGTTCGCCGCGATCGGGGACAAGCCGCGTCGCTTCGCCGGGCTCGCGCCGCTGATGTTCTTCCTACGGCCGGAGACCACGCTCGCGGTGCTCGCGGGCGCGAGCGCGTGGTTCTTTCCGCGTGACGAAGAAGACAACGCAGAGGGCAGGGGGCCGCGCTGGCGGACGCTCGCGTCGGTCGTCGCTGCCTGGGTCGCCGGGGGCGTGTTGGTCGCGGCGTTTCGAGCGGTGCTCTTCTCGGACGTCCTCCCCCTCAGCTACTACGCCAAGCCCGCCGTGCGTGCGGACGGCGTGCGCTACGTGTTCGATGGGGTGGTCGCCTGCACGGGCGGAGCAGGGCTCTTGGTGGCGCTCGCGGCGGCGCGGCTCGGCGTCAAGGAGCGGGTCGTCGCGCTGGTGATCGTGACCGAGCTCGCGGCGGTCGCGTACGCAGGCGGTTGCTGGATGGTCGGGTTTCGTTTGCTCGTCCCGATCCTCCCGCTCTACGCCTTCGCGGTCGCGCGCTCAGTCGGCGATGGCGTCTCGCGCGGGGGCGGCGCGCGGGTCGTCGCGATCGTCGCGCTCGTGCTCTCGGTCGCCTGGCCCGCGGTGTGGTCGAGCATCGTCTATGCGCCGCTGCCGCGCGTGGCCGAGGTTCGCGAGTCGCGCGGACACGCCATCGCGCAGGAGCTCCACGGAACCGTCGCGGTCGTCGACATTGGGTTCTTCGCGCTCTACCGGGACCTCACGATCGTGGACCTCGGCGGGGTGACGGATCCGGTCGTGGCGCACGCGCCTGGGGTGCACATCGAAAAAGAGGTCCCGGAGGTGTATCTGCGCGAGCGCGGGGTCGAGCAGATCCTGCTTCACGCGAGCGAGCCACCGGTCATCGAGGACGGCCGCCTGGTCGAGTACCACGGCTTCAAGGTCGAGGAGCGCGTCGCGGCGCTCCCATGGGTGCGCGCGAATTTCCGCGCGACGCAGACCTTCGAGTACGAGCCGGGCTACTCGTTCGTCTTGCTGGAGCGCACGTCGCTCTAGCTTGTCAGCTCACGGGAAGCCGAAGAGTTCGCGCACGACGAGCCCGACGATCACGCTCGCGGTGTTCACGAGGATCGCCCAGACGTAGGGGCGCGGGAGCCCGAAGACAACGAACAGGCTGCCCTCGATGAACATCACGAGCGCCTCGCCAAGGAACACGGTCGTGCTGTAGCTGAACGCGCTCGAGGCGAGCGGCCAGAACACGAACCAGAGCAGCGGATGGGTCATCGCGCTCGCGATGAACGCCAACGCGATGCGCTCCCGCAGAGGTCGAACCGCGTCGGGAGAGGGCAGGAGCTCCGCGGTGGTCTTCGTCCGGACGCTCTGGGCGTAGACATAGAGCGGCGTCTCGACGAGCTGCGTGAGCGCGAAGGCGATCGACCAACGCGCGATCCATTGGAGCGGTTCCATCGCGCCGCTCGCGCGTTACTCTTCTTCGCGCTTGGGTTCGTCGGTGCCGGTCAGCTTGCTCGCGAACTTCCCGAACTCGCTCACGATTTGATCAGCGACGGGCCCCGCGGCGGCGGCGACTTTGCCGACCACTTTCTCGGCTTCCGCCGCGACGGACTTCACCGTCGGGTCGAGCTTCTCGGCGACCTTGTCGACGTGCGCGCTGACCTGCTTGACGGCCGGGTCGACCGACTCAGCGACGTCGCCGGTGACCTCTGCGGCCTTCTTGGTGACGTCCTCAACGGCGGGCGCGATCGTCTTGAAGAACTTGCCCGCGGCGCTCTTGAGGCTCCCGAGAGCGTCGAGGAGATCATCGCTCGCGGAGCCGGCGGCTTCTTTGGCCGCGTCGGCTGTGTCTTGTTCTTCGTTGGTGTCGTCGTCGCTCATATCGTTCATCTCCGCGGACTATACGCTTAGCGACACTCAGGGCGCCAGATGAGCACCTTGTTGTTGCCTTCGCGGCACTCAAAGACGGTGCTGGTCATCTCGGGGTCTTCGGGATCGTCGATCACCGCGTACCAGTCTTCGACCGGGTCGCTGAGCTCCGCCACATACGTCACGCGCTGACTGTCTCCAGGGGCGAGCGGCGCCACGGTCGACACCTCACCCATCCGCACCCCGTCACGGTCGGGGTCGCCTCGGTAGAAGGCGACGGTCACGATCCCCGCGCGCTCCAAGCCGAAGTTCTGCACGTTGATCACGAACTCGGCGACGCCAGCGGTGACGCACGAGTAGTCGCCTCGCCCGCCCCAGAGGTCTGGCACGTTGAGCACTTCCATCTCGTCACCCTCGACGAGGTTCTGGCGGTAGCTGTTGTGACCTTCCCAAGACGGCTCGGGGCGCCGCGGGATCGAGCCGTCTTCTTCGACGTTCGAGATCGAGTAGGCGTGCTGGTTCCAGATCCGTCGCGCGCCCACCCAGCGGCCGCGCCGGTCGCCCCAGATCTCGACGCCGGGGTCGGTCCAGAAGTCGCGGATGAAGAACGCCTCGGCGTTCGCGCTGAAGATGATCTCCGCGTCGCCGTCGTTGTCGATGTCCGCGATGGTTGGGTTCTCGGTCCGGGTCCGCGACGAGTTGCGGTGCTGAAAGAGCGTGTCTCCAGTGGTCCCGTCGTATACGCGGAAGTGGTACTCGTCGTTGTAGACGACCTCCGCCGCGCCGTCTCCGTTGAAGTCGAAGACGCTGCTCCCGGTGCCGGACGAAGAGGCGTCGCTGGTGTCGGACTTCCAGAGCAAGCCGGTGTCCGTGCAACCGTCCCCGCGTCGCTCGCAGGCGGGATCGTAGACGCCGTAGGCAGCGCCGTGCGCGACGCCGATCTCGGGCTCGCCGTCGCCATCAAAGTCCGCGACGGTCGGGGCGCCGCCCAGGCTCAAGCGGACGCGGCCCTCCAGCTGCTTGACCCACGCTTGCTCTCCGGTCTGGCCATTGAGCAAACGAACGTAGCCGTTCGAGACGAGCACGACCTCGGGGCCGGGCACATCTTCGAGGATGTCGGCGACCGCGCAGAGGCCATCTGGGGCGTCGGTCTCCCAGTACACCTCACCGTCAAAGCGGAACGCCGTCTGCCCGCTGATGACCTCCTGGAAGCCATCGCCGTCCAAGTCGGCGACGCACGAGAGCGGACCGAAGAACTGGTTGGTCGCGCGTCCAGCGTCGTCGTCTCCAGTCCAGATGAGCGTGCCGTCGGAACCACGCATGACGCTTCGACCCACGATCACCTCGACCGTGCCATCGCCCTCCAAGTCGGCGAGCACCGGCCCGCCGGAGATCGACGTGCCCGAGAGGCTCCCCCGATCAATGAAACGAGGGTAGTTGCCCTGCCAGAGCAAGGTGCCGTCGCTGCGGTAGGCGTAGGTGCCCGCGACCACGCCGAGTCCGACGATTTCGTTGCGCCCGTCGCCATCGATGTCACCGGCGGCGAGGTTCCCGGTCGCTTCCAGGACGCCCATCGCGTCTTCGGTGTCGGGGTTGCTGATGGTCGTGTTCGTTCGCGGGTCCACGATGCGCAGAACACCAGGCGGGTTGTCGCGACCGAGGGAAGGGTAGCTGGTGAACACCAAGACCGGCTCCAGGTCTTCGTCGCGGCTCGGCTCAAGATCGATCACGAGCGGCGTCATCGAAACGTGGACCGAGTCCGCGCGCGTGACCGGACCGGTGGGCCAGCGGTACTCGAGAACCGGATCATCAAAAGGGAAGATGGTCGGCTCGATGCGACAGCTGGCAGGGTTCGGCTCGCGGGGGAGCGGAGGCGGCGCGTCGGGAGCGGTGTCCTCTGGCGGGTTGGTGTCCTCGGGAACCGAGGTGTCTTCGCCCGCATCGGGCTCAGCGTCGGCGTCCACGCCCGCGTCGAGCGTGTCTTCAAAGGCGTCTGGGAGGACGGTGGTGTCCGGCACGTCAGGCGAGGTGTCGACGCCGCTGTCGGAGTCACCGCCGCGGCCGAACGAGTCGTAGCACCCCGCGCAAAGGGTCACGAAGATCAGGCACCCAACGACGGGGGCAAAGGACGCTGGGCGGCTCATGGGTGAGGCCTATCAGGAAGCATGGGACGGGTCTATCCGGCAGCTGATTCCTAGATGGTCTCTGGACGACTACGTTGGTGTCGAGGAGACGGGGTTTCGCAGGGTCCCGATGCCTTCGATCGTGATGATGACCGAGTCGCCATCCACGAGCGGTCCGACCCCAGCGGGAGTGCCCGTGCAAATGAGGTCCCCGGGCTCGAGCGTCATGATGCCCGCGATGAAGACGATGAGCTCAACCACACCGAAGACCATCTGTGAGGTTCGTCCGTGCTGTTTCCTGACGCCACTGACCTCGAGCGTGATCTCGAGGTCTTGAGCGTTCGGAACCTCGGCGCGCGGGACGATGGCGGGACCCACTGGACAGAAGGTGTCGAAGCCTTTGCCACGCGTAAATTTCTTGTCGCGCCGTTGAAGGTCTCGCGCCGTCACATCGTTGACGATCGTAAAGCCGAAAATGCTCTCCTCGGCAGCTCGGGGATCCGGCCGGTGGACCCTCGTCCCGATCACGACCCCAAGCTCACCTTCATGCTCCACGCGTTCGCTCTGCTCCGGCAACACGATCGCTTCCCCGTGTCCAATCAGCGCGCTCGGAGGCTTCATGAAAAGCATTGGCTCTGTTGGGACGTCGTTCCCTAGCTCGGCGGCGTGCGCGCGGTAGTTCCGCCCGACGCAGATGATCTTGCTCGGCGCCACGCACGGGAGTCGCGTCGCAGGCAACGGACCGACGGGCGCATCGGAGACGCCACCGGCGTAGGGCGCAGCGGAGAGCCACGTTGCGCCGTCGTCGTCGTCAAGCGCGACCCAGCAGGGAACACCGTCGCGAAGGAGTCGCGTGTAGCGCGTCATCGGCGCTTAGCGTTGCACGATCCGGACGCGACCGTCGACGTACTCGATCGCGCCGCCTTCGCCTGCGCGTCCCCAGTTCGTGCTCCACAGCAGTTCGTTGCGGGACGGTTCGGTCCAGGCGACCGCGAGCGTGGTCGCTTCTTCAAAGAGGAAGCTCGCGGCGTGCCGATAGCTGCCGTCTTCGAGAAGGTACAGCGCGGCGAGGATCGTGGTGTCGCCGGTGCGTCCGGAGAACACGTAGACGTCTTCACCGCGCACGGGGTTCCAGCGCAGGACACCTTCGACCACGTGCCAGCCGTTGAGGTCTTCGAGCGTCTTGCCGCCGCGAAGCACCGCGTTGTTTGCTTGGGTCAAACCAAAGGGCATGAAGCCTTCGGCAAAGCGCGCGAGCTCCGGGACCTGAGCGAGGATGGCGCGCAGGTCTTCACGCGACTTTTCTTGATCGCGAAAACGGGTCGGAGCGGGCGCAGCTGGATAGCTGACCTCGCCTTCGCCGGAGCAACAGCGGAACGCGATGTCCCGGTCGCGATCCGGACGAAAGGCGCGACGAGCGCATCGATGAGCGGTAACGGACGCGCGAGCAGAACCGCGAACCATCGAGCCTTCGACTTCGCCCAAGCGAGGGTCGGCTGCATCGCCGGTCCACTCAGGACGCGCGCCGAGACCGGTGACCCCCTCAAAGGAGTCACAGCGTCCGCGTTCGCACTCGTAGGTTTCGCCCGACGAATACGTCGCGTCCACGCCGCCTTTGCACGCGCGCTCCCACTGAAGCTCGCTGCACAAGTGCTTGCCTTCCGCGGCGCAGAGCTGCGCGGCGCGCGAGTGGTTCGCGGTCACGATGTCCATGTCGGGGTCGTTGGGATACGGGAGCCGGTCCATCTCGAACGAGGGGAGGGTGACCTCGGCCCAGGCGGCTTCGGCGCGCGGGTTTCGGCCTGCGGTGCCCGGGAGGCTCCCAACGTGAAAGCTCTCTGAAGAGAAGCTCACCATTTCTCCCGCGACGGGACCGGGCCGTTCGCTCGGCTTGGCGGCCGGTGATTCCGTTTCGATCCGCGTGAGCGCCGACGCGCGATGAACAACCTCGCTCGCGTCGTTGTCTTCCTCTTCGACGGGCCCTTCCGTGGGCTGGTCGTGCTCTCCGCCTTCGGCAACCGCGATCTCCTCTTGTCCGTCATGAGCCGCCGGACCCACGAGGTCGTTGACGTGATCACAGGACACTCCGCTTCCTGCGGCGAGCGAGAGGACAATGCGTAGGAAGTGGGCGCGCGAGGACACCCGGCAAAACTACGCGGGTCTGCACAAGCACCAAGAAAGCGACAAAAACGCATCGCGGATGATGCGGCGCTTTGACGCTGAGGACGGGGGTGGTTATCCCGGGCGCGTTGAAGCGGTTCGGAAGTTCGTCGGTGGTCGGCGTGTCCGGCCACGGGAGGAAAGTCCGAGCTCCATTGGGCAGGGTGCCAGGTAACGCCTGGTGGGGGTGACCCCGAGGAAAGTGCCACAGAAAGCAAACCACCTCGTCGCGTCTCTTCGGAGCGTCTCGGGGAAAGGGTGAAAGGGTGAGGTAAGAGCTCACCGGATCGGCGGTAACGTCGATCGCAAGGTAAACCCCACTCGGAGCAAGACGGAATAGAGGAGCGTTTGAGAGCGGCCCGCTCGAGCTCCCGGGTATCGTCGCTGGAGGCGGTTGGTGACAACCGTCCTAGATGAATGATCTTCACCTCTGTCTCGGTGACGAACAGAGGAACAAAACTCGGCTTATGAACTCTTCAACCAGCACGCTTCGGCGTGCTGCTTTTATTTTCGAAGCGCGTGATCGACCAGAGCGGGCGTGACTTCCAGCTTGACGCGGGCGCCGCTCATTTGCGCCAATGCGGCGTGCGGCGTGCACACATCGGTTCGCTCTTCGCTTGTGCGGTCCTCGTGATGACCGCCAGCAGCGCCGATGCACAGCGTCGCGAGAGCTGGCCGGGGCGCGCCGCGACCGTAAAACCTCGGCCTGATGATCCCGAGAGTTCCGGCGACTGGCGCGTCACCGCGGACACGTCGTTCGCGGCGTACGAGGTGCGTTCTCCGCGCAGCCGGGTCGTCTACGCGCGTCGCCGACTGGTCTCGCGCCTGGGGATCCGATACGCGCGGCGCCTCGACGAAGCAGGGCGCTGGTCGCTGACCCTCGATGTCGATCTCCGCCTCGACCATGACTTCGGCAGCACCTGTCTCGTCTTCGATGAGGAGCGCTGCGTGCAAGCGGATGACGTCAGTGACCGTCGCGATTTTCAGGTGCTCGCGCGGAACACCCGGATCGACGCGCGGCGGCTCTCGGCCACCATACGTGGGCCACACCGAACGACGCTGCGACTGGGACGCGTTCTTCGGATGGATCCGATCGGCGCGCTCCGCCTGGACGGGTTGAGCGTGTCGACCGCGGCGACCTCTGCGCTGACCGTCCGCGCTTATGGTGGGTTGCTGGTTCGGAGCGGCTCATGGTTAGGGAGCGCTGCGTTCGAGCCGTCGGGCTCGCTGCAGGTCGAGCTCCCCGAGCTCCTCTCACCGGACCGCGCGCCTTTCGTCGCCGAACCGACGCGGACGTATGCGTTGGGTGCGGAGCTGGAGCTCGCGAAGGAGGACCGGGTGCGTGGGCGCGTGATGTTTCGCGAAACCCGCGACGAGATCGGTTCGGTCGCTCGACGGGTCGCCGCGGCCGCCTCGGTCGATGTCCCGCTTTCGGGAAGCGCGCGCCCGTCAGGCCGGCTCGGTCGACGCGCTACCCCGAGGACCTCGCTTCGCGCCGAGGCGTTCGCCGCGGTCGCGGTGGACGCGGATCCGGGCTTGGTGGACGCCTTTGGGCAGGTGACGCTGCGCCACGCCCGGGCCCGCTATTTCGTTCGCGCAGACCATCACGAGCCGCGCTTTGATCTCGGGACCATCTGGGCGTGGTTCCCGCGGGTCCCGGTCACGCGCGTGACACTCGGGACGCACGCCGAGGTGCGCGGCGCGACCTTTGGCGGCGCGGTTCGTTATCGACGGAGTCGCCCAGGAGACGCGACCGAGCGCGACGTTGGCGCCGACGTGAGCATGATGGTCCCGGTTCGCGCGGCTCAGGTCTCGGTCTCGGGATCGGTGACGGAAGGGAGCTTGATGCCCCTCGCGTCGCTCACGCTTCATGTGAATAGACGGTTCATTCTCGGCGCGCTCTACGGCCGCGCGTCGCTCTGGCACTTTCGGGACGGCTGGCGACAAAACGTGGCCGCGACCTCGGTCAGCACCGCGCTTGGGTTCCGGCTCGAGGTGACGCCGCTGACGCGGGTCGGCGCGGAGCTGGAGCACGCCTACAACGGCCTCGTGGGTCATCGCTTCCGCATGCTCGCGACCTTCTCGACGCAGGTGTGGCGATGAGCAGCTTGAGCGCGAGTCGCTGGGCGGCGCTGGGTCTGCTCGTGTGCGCGGCGGCACTTGGCGCGCAGGGGTCGGAGTCGCAGTCGGCGCGCGCGCTCCGCTCGACCTTGATCTATCCGCCGCAACGCATCGGCGTCAGGATGAACCACGCGCTGCCAGCGCACGCCGCGTTGCGCTGCGAACGTTGCCACGTGGGCGCCACCGACAGCACACGCGCGGCGGACTCGCTCTTGCCGACCGAAGCGAGCTGCTCACCGTGTCACGAGTCGCAGACCGATCGGCGCACCGCGAGCGAGGGCAACTGCGGCTATTGCCACGCCGGTTACCAAGACGGCGACGACGTGCTCGCGTCTGCCATCCCGACCGCGCGGCTCCACTTCTCGCACCAGCAGCACGCGCGGGCGCAGGTGGGGTGCGTGTCATGTCACGACGTTCAAGGGAGCGAGATGGCGACGCGCGCGCATCTCCCAACGATGCAGCAGTGCCGCAGCTGCCACGCGGAGCGCGGCGCCGACAACGAGTGCGCTACGTGTCACTTCACGCAGCCCGACGGCCGCCTCCGGACGCGCTATCCGGAAGGCGTCATGAACCCACCGTCGACGCTGGCTGGGATGAACCACGACGCGGACTTTCTCGTTCGCCATCGCTGGGTCGGCGCGGACCACGGCGACGCGTGCGCGAGCTGTCATGAAGAGTCGGACTGCGCCGATTGTCACGATGGTCGCGTCCGCGATGGTCGCGTGTCCGTGCACGAGAACGACTACCTCACGACGCATCCGCAGGAGGCGCGCCGAGACAATCCACGGTGCGCCTCGTGTCACACGGTTCAGCGCTTTTGCACGGAGTGCCACGCGCGGATCGGGGTCGCGCCGATCGCGGCGCCTTCTGTGATCGCGGGCTCGCGCGTGCACCCTCCGGCGGCGATGTGGGAAGCGCAGCACGGGATCGAAGCGAAGCGGTCCATGACCGCCTGCGCGAGCTGTCATGTCGAGCGCGATTGTGTCCAGTGTCACGGCGCCGCGGGGATCGGCTTGGGGGTGTCACCGCACCCCGCCGGGTTCGCTTCGCGTTGTGCCTCCGCGGTACGGCAGAACCCGCGCGCCTGCGTGACGTGTCACGGAGACGTCGCGGACCTCTGCCGCTGACTCACTCCTCCTCGTCGCGCGACGGCGGGACCGGAGTTCGCGGGAAGCGCTTTCGGGAGCGCGAGACTTCAGGCGGTTTTCTCTGAACGCGCGGGGCTTTGCCGTGATCGCGCGGGGCTTCGGCGTTGCTCTCTGGGGACTCCGTCTCGCCCGTGTCCGGCTCCGCTTGGTGCTCGACGGTATCGAGCAATGGGTCGTGGTCCTCTTGCTTGCCCGCGCGCGGTGCAGGACGTGTCGGAGGCATCCCGACCGTCGTCGCTTGTGGGCGGACGCGACGAACTTTCTTCAGCAGCGGGAGCCCCGGTTTCGCGTTGGGGGCGGCGGAGGGTGTGGTCGGCTGGGTGTCGCGATGGTCGGAGCGTTTCCCGAGATCGGTCAGCGGTGTCCGGTTCGTGTCGTGCGGTTTTCGTTTCGCTGGCCGCTCGCGGCGGGGGGGCGCGTCGACCTCGCCGGTGTCCGTGCCGACCTCGCCGGTGTCCGCGTCGACCTCGCCGGTGTCCGCGTCGACCTCGCCGGTGTCCGTGCCGACCTCGCCGGTGTCCGCGTCGACCTCGCCGGTGTCCGCGTCGACCTCACCGGTGTCCACGTCGACCTCGCCGGTATCCGCGTCGACCTCGCCGGTGTCTTGCGCCGCGGTCGGCCGCTTCTTCGACGGACTTGTTTTCGGCGGGGTCGGAGGGGCGTCGAGTTCCGGATCGTCTTCCCCGCGCGGCATCGGGATCTCGATCTTCGACAGATCCGTCCGCTCTCCGACGAACTCCCCTGGGGTCGTTCCTTCGTCGGGGCCGAACGGGATCACTTCGTGCGGACCCGTCGTGCCTTTGCCCGGGGAGGTCCCTTCTGGGAGCAGCTCGCCGCCGAGCTGTTCAAGGTCCATCTCCGGCATCGCGGCGAGCGGGCTGGGCGCGATTTGTGTCCGTTCTTCGTTCGGCGGGCGTGAGCGTACGGGGGTGGCGAAGTGGTCGATCGGATCGTCATGGGAGAACGTGGCGACGATCTGGCTGGGGACAAACGCGCGCGTTGGTTCACCCGCGAGAGCGTCCTGCGAGACGGAGTCTGTCTCGGCCTTCAGCAAGTCGCTCGGGAGCTCGGTGACCGACGAGTCTTCGCGGAGTGACCACGGATCGTGGGTCTGGCTTCCAGGCGCGAGACGCTCATAGACCTCTGCGATCCGGCGTCGCCGGGCCGCGCTTGTGAAGCTCCGCCGGACCTTCTCGTAGCCACGGAGCGCGAGCTGGGAACGTCGCGTGGGGTTCATCGCGCGCTCGACCGCAGAGGCGAGCGAGCGCGCGTCCCCAGGTGTGTAGAAGAGCGCCTCGGTGTCTTGCTGAACGATGGTTCGGACCGCCGGCACATCGGCGACGACGATGGGGCGCTTGCACGCGAGGAACTCCAGGAAGGGCTCCGGGAGATCGCCGAGATCTCGAAAGCGTGGCGAGCGCGCCGCGGTGACCAAGCCGATGTCACAACCGCCGATCAGGCTCGCGATGGACGCCGCTTCCGGACGTCCGCGGATGTCCACCTGCGCGCCAATGCCGCGCTCAGTCAACGCGCGCCGCGCCGCGTCTCGTCGGGCCGGTTCCACTTCGCCCGCGATGAGTACGTGCACTGGGCGTCGCGAGGCGAGCTGCGCGGTCGCGTCGAGCAAGGTCCCGATGTCGCGGTCTCCGCCGAGCGGTCCGAGATAGAGAAGACGCGTCACGTCCTCGCTGTGGGTCGGTGGTCTCCAGTCGAATCGATCGATGTCGATGCCGGGCGGGATCACTTCGACGCGCGGCGAACACTCGTCCGCGGCGAGCGCGTCCGCGGCGGCTTCGGTCCCGACGAGGATCGCGGATGCGGATTGAAGACAGTGATTGTGCGACTGCGTCCACTCGAGCTGACCTTGCGGCCCCTCGTTCTCGCTGGGGAAGCTCGCGACTTCGTAGATGAGAGAGAAGCCGAGCTGCCGCTGCAAGGAGATGGCGGCCATGCCGGCGTGAGGTCCGCGCACGTGCACGATGTCGTAGGGCTGTCCCTGTATCTGGCGCTTCACCGCGCGGTGAAACATCTGTCGCCGCTCGCTCGGGGTTCCTTGAACCGAGACGCGGAAGACGCGTGCTCCGCCGATCTGGGTCTGGTGGGCGAGGCCCGGCACCCGCAACGTGACCACATCGATCTCCGCATGGAGCGCGTTCGCCATCCCAAGCACTGCGCTTGAGTGGCTGTTTTGGCCTGGTACCGTGTCGAAAGCGGCGACCAGCACTCGGATCCGCGGGGTCATCTTCTTCCCGAATCCTCCCATGATTTCCGCCCGAGAGCGGAGAAAGTTTAGGAATTCCTTGCATCTTCGGCGTGTTAGAGCCTAGTACAGGGGCCAACTTAAACGACGGAGGACGATAGGGTGAACGAGCTTGCCCGGTACCTGGTCGAGAACGCGATCATCGACTTTGACGGGGGAATCACCATTGAACAAGTACGTCAGTACTTGCGCGATGAAGATAGCCGCGCCTCGCGCGCGCTCCTCTCAAAGCTGATTGAAGACAAAGGCGTTGATGATCTCATGGTCACAATTGCAGACTGCCTGAAGGAGTACATCCGATCAGGCATCAACGAACAGATCGTGCGGGAACAGCTGATTACATACAGCGAGTCCTGACGATTCACGTGTGCGTCGCGCTCGTCGCGATGTTCGCGTGTGACCTTCCCCCAGAACACTCTGAGAGCGTTCCGTCCGTGGTGAGTACTTCACCGCGTGACGGGGCGACCGGTGTTCTTCGCCAAGCGCCCATCCAAGTCTTCTTTGACCAAGCGATGGCGCCCCGCGCAGTCGAGCGCGCGACGATTCATCTTGAGTCGGGTCCGAGCCGTCCTTTTCTGACCGTTCGCTACGACCCCATTGAGCGTCGCGCGATCGCTGCGAGGTTCTCCGGTGGTCCGCTTGAGCCGAACGTCCGCTATCGCATTGAGCTGGACCCGCTTCCGTCGCTGAGCGGCGTTCCGTCCCGTCCGTACACGAGCTCGTTCACGACGGGTCCTGACGTCGGTCCGGTCTACCGCGAACCGACCGCGACCTTCGGTGAAGTGAGGCCAGTTCTTCAGACCTGCGCGGTGGCGTCCTGCCACTCCGCCGACGGTCCCGCATTGGGTCTCGATTTGTCGAGCGCAGAAGGCATCGCGAGAACCGCCCTCAACGTTCCCGCGGCGCAAACGGGCGGGCGCGACTTCATCGGCGATCGCGGGCTGATGGGCTTTCCGATTCTGGACGTGCTCGCGGACGGGGGGCGTCCCGGTACCAGCTACCTTCTGTATAAGATGATCGGCGACGAACGAGTGCCAGGTCACAACGGCGAGAGCTCCCGTGAAGACGCAGAGACGGTCTCGCGGTGGATCCTCGCCGGCGCACCTACTGAGTGATATATAGCCGCGGTAATGGACGATTCGCGCCTACAGATTGTGACTCGGCTCCTTGTGCTCTCGCTCTGCGCTTTTGCGTTGGCGTGTGACGAGGACAAGCCAGAACCCGTCGAGAGCGTCGACATTCAACCGGCTGATGATCGGATTCAGACGCTTGAAGGGGTCGACACCGAGGCGCTGCCCGCGTCTGCGCGTCGTGTGTTCGTACGTGAGGTCAACGATCTCTTGTCCCCTTGCGGCGAGCCCGTGAGCGTGGCGCGCTGTGTCGCGGAGTCACGAGGCTGCGGGAAGTGCATCGTAGCGGCGCGTTACTTGGCGCGACTGGCAGGGGATGGGCTCGATCGCACGGAGCTGCGCGAGTTCTACCGGCTGCGCTTCGGGCGCGATTCCGAGGTCTCCATTGATGTCGAAGGCGCTCCGGTCCGCGGCGCGGTGATGGCCCCGATTCGCATCGTTGAGTTCAGCGATTTTGAGTGTCCCTTCTGTGGTCGCGCGGCGCCCGAGCTGGAGCGGATCATCGGCCAGTTTCCGGGCGAGGTTCAGCTCGTCTTCAAACACTTCCCGCTCTCGATGCATGAGCACGCTGGCGACGCCGCGCTCGCGACCAACGCGGCAGGCCGTCAGAACAAGTTCTGGGAGATGCACGACGTGCTCTTTGAGAACCAAACGGAGCTGACCCCCAGCGACCTTGAGCGCTACGGGCAGGAGCTCGGCTTGGACATGGACCAGTACCGCGCGGATCTGCAGTCGGAGGAGCTGCGGGCAGCGGTGGAGCGCGACAAGGCACAAGGAATGGAGCTGGGCGTGGACAGTACGCCGACCATCTTCGTTGGGAACCGCCGCTTCGCCGAGCCGATCGAGAACCTCCCCGCGTACCTTCGCGAAGAACTGGAAATGGCCCGATAGCGGCCTTGGGGTGAATAAACCTCGATTTGGACCATCTATGGCTTTGATGCAGCATCGAACCGCGCTTCGTTTCTCCCTCATCAGCGCGGCTCTGTGCGTCGCGCTGGCCTTGCCGTCGGGTGCAGGGGCTCTTTCTCGCGGGAGCGCGGCTCCAGAGATTGGCCTCGAGGACAACGACGGGAACGAGGTCACCATCGCCGGTCTTCGCGGCAAAGTGGTGCTTGTCGACTTCTTCGCGTCTTGGTGTCGACCGTGCCGCGAAGAGCTCCCAGTCCTCAACCGCCTGTACGACCAGTACAAGGACCGCGGTTTGGTCGTCGTCGGCGTCAACATCGACCGTGACCGCGACAACATGCGGCGTTTCCTGCGCCGCACTCCCGTGACGTTCCCGGTGGTCTTCGATGGCGAGCACGCTGTTGCCGATCGGTACCGCCCGCGGAGCATGCCCTCGTCCTACATCATCGATCGCGAGGGCATTGTGCGCGTCGTTCATCGTGGGTTCCGCGCGAGCGACGCCGAGGATATCGAGGCCGCAGTGGTTCGGCTCCTTGGCCCGCCGAGCGCCGAGTAGCCAAAACGAGCAGCATGTCAAAAGGCCCTCGCGCAAAACGCGAGGGCCTTTTTTGATCCGCGGTCACGCGCGCTAGCTTGCTAGTTCTTTGGCTTCTCTCGAATACGAGCTTCGTAGAGAAACTCGGCGAGCGCGTTTCCGACGTAGGCGAGCAGGTCCGCTTCTGGCTCTCCGAAGACACCGTCGTTCGAGAGGCTGTTCAACTGCTGGACGACACCGAGGAGGCGGCCCTGATGGAAGAGCGCCATGTACATCGCGCTCTTCACGTCGACCCCATCGCGACCATCCACCTCTGCGGTGAAGGAAGAGTGCTTCGGGGTTCCGACGAAGGGGCGACCGACGAGCGCGAGTGACTCACCGAAGAACCCTTGCCGAGGATGCACTGCGTTCCCGCGACGGCGGTCTGCCGCGGGTCCATCGGCGACAACAAAACGAAGCTCATCGTTGTTGATGTCGTAGAGGCAAATCGCAGCGGCTTCGCACGGGATGAGCTCAGAGAGGAGGCGAATCGTGAACTCGAGGCCTTCAATCGGCGTCTCGAGGAAGAGGAGGTCCTGACACGCCTCAAACGCGGTCGCGAGACGGCTGTCGTGATCGGAGGTGGTCCGGCGTCGCTCACGCTTGGGTGCCGGCGCCACGTCACCAATCACGAGGTCATCATCGTCATCGTCTTCTTCGGCAGCGGCCTTGTCAGCAGCGGCCTTGTCAGCAGCGGACTTGTCAGCAGCGGCCTTGTCAGCAGCGGCCTTGTCAGCAGCGGCCTGGTCAGCAGCAGCCTTGTCGGCGGCAGCCACAGCAGCAGCCTTGTCAGCAGCAGCCTTGTCGGCGGCAGCCTTGTCGGCGGCAGCCTTGTCGGCGGCAGCCACAGCAGCAGCCTTGTCAGCAGCAGCCTTGTCGGCGGCAGCCTTGTCGGCGG
>CALJDU010000057.1 GCA_938024995.1 uncultured bacterium | reverse complement strand
GTGCGCGGCGTTCGCGACGAAGGTGTCGATCGAACAACCCGCGGTTTCACTCGACTGTGAAGGACGTCCTCGCCGAGGTGGCTCGAACCACATGGCCGAGGGCACGGCTCCCTTTGAGGTGTCGGTTGCGATCGACGGCGGAAGGGTTCGGTTGTCCCGAGTGAGCGGCGCGGCCCCGCCTTCCGTGGAGTTCTCACTGGTCGACGCCATCGTTGCCGGTTCTCAGGATCTTCCGAACGCGATCGAGGGTGAGCGGCTCTTTAGCGGTGAGTAGCCGTCCGAGGTGACAGGCGTGTGACACGGGCGATCGCCTCGTCACCGGTCTGCTACTTGGACGTTTCGCGGCCGCCGCCCGCCGAGAACGAGGCGTGAGTACAAATTGGTTACCGACTCGGTACCCATGTTCAACGACTTCGAAGACAGCGCACCCGAAGAGGGAAGCAAAGGCCGCAAAGCAGTCTCGCTCGGAGTCGCCGCGATCATGTTCTTGTTGATCGGTTCCGGGATCGCCGCGGCGATGGCGACCGTTCGCGTGGTTCAGCGTGAGCGTGACCAGGAAGTGTCCTTCGCGGACCTCCCGATGCAGCCGCTCCCGGAGCCTGAGGTGGAAGAGCCGCCGCCGCCTCCTCCGCCGCCGCCGCCTCGTCGCGTTCGCCGCAATCGTCCCGCCGGTCGTCGTCCCGTGCTCGATCGTCCGCCGACCGAGATCCCCGATGAGATCCCCGAAGAGGCCGACGGCGACCTGAGCGAGACCGAAGGAACCGGTCCCGTCGACAACGACGCGGAGATGGGCGAAGGCGGCGATGGCGAAGCGCCTGCGCCCGAGCCCGCGCCCGTCGTGACCCCAGAGCCTCCCGCGCCTCGTCCCGCTCCGCGACCGGCTGGTCAGGTTCGCGAGACGATTCGCCGCGCGCGATTCCTCGCCGATCGCTCAGGCTGTCGCCGCATCATCATTCCCGACGATGTCGCCGCCGCGCTCGGCGCGCAGACGGTGCGCTTGCGCATCCGCGCGCTGGTCGACCCACAAGGAAACGTCGCGAGCGCGCGCATCGTGAACGGCCACCCCGCGATCCCGGAAGACCTCGTTCTCCGATGCGCGGAGCAGTGGGCGTTCGCCCCCGCCACCTTGCCGGACGGAACCGCCGTTCCTTATCCGGCCATCCGAACTTTCGTCATCCGCCCTCGGACCTGATCAGAAGAAGCGAAGAAGAAGCAAAATGGAACTCGATATTTTTCATCTCTGGGCCAGCATGAACAACCTCGTACGCGGGGTCGTCGTGGTGCTGACGATTCAGGCCGTGGCCTGCACGATGGTCGTGATCGATCGCCTCATCTTGCTCGCGCTCGCCAAGCGCAAGACGAAGGCCTTCGCGCGTGAAGCGGGACCGAAGCTCGCGGCCGGCGAGTACGACGAAGTGGTCGCGCTCGCCAAGGAGGCCAAGGGCGCGCACCTCGCCGAGCTCATCGAGACCGGCGTCAGCGTCTTCACGAAGCGGCATGACCAGGGGCACAGCCGAGCCAAGGCGGCCGAGTTCGCCGGCCGCGCGCTGGAGCGTCGCGGAGAGCAGCTCGCCGAGAGCTTGAACCGCGGCATGAACATCCTCGCGAGCACCGGCTCGACCGCTCCTTTCGTTGGGCTGCTCGGGACGGTCTTGGGCATCCTCAACGCCTTCACGCTGATCTCGAGCGAAGGCGGCGGCGGCATCGGCACCATCGGCGCCGCGATCGGCGAAGCGCTGGTCGTGACGGGCTACGGCTTGATGGTCGCGATTCCCTCGGTGCTCATCTTCAACTACCTCTCCGGCAAGATCGGCAAGTACGAGGCGGGCCTCGCGAACGCCGGCTCGGAGATCATCGACTCGCTCGAAGCGGGCGCGCTTCCGCGAGACGCGGTCCGCGCAGAGTCACTTGAGGAGTCTGGGTCGCTCAAGGAATCTGGCGAGACCGTTCTTCAGCCTCACGTCGGCGCGACGGCGGCGGCGTAAAGCGAACCTCTGATGGGCCTCTCACGAAAAGGGAAGTCGTCGCGGCCGAAGCCGTCGATGAACGTCACGCCGCTGGTCGACGTGGTTCTTGTGCTCTTGATCATCTTCATGGTGGTTCTGCCCGCCATGGAAGAGGGCCTGTCGATTGACATCCCCACTGTCGATAACGCGGATACGCCGACCGACTCCGAAGCCGAGCCCTTCCTGCTGAGCATCGCGGCGAATGGCACCTACTACTTCGACACCACGCCGATTCAAGCGGGGGAGTACGAAGCGTTCTTGACCGAGCGTCATGAGCGGCAGCCGGGTCGCAAGGTCGTCGTTCGCGCCGATGGAGCGGTTCAGTACGTGAAGGTCCGCGAGCTCATGCACATGTGCCGGCAGATCGGTTTCCCCGGCGTGTCGCTCCGCGTGAACGCACGCGAGCAAGAAGGCGAGAGCTAACGATGGGCATGTCAGTCGACAGTGGCTCGTCCGGAAAGAAGCGCGGCTTCGGAAAGAAGAAGCAGAACAGCCCGGAGATGAACGTCACGCCGCTGGTCGACGTGGTGCTCGTGCTCTTGATCATCTTCATGGTCGTCATGCCAATGATGAACTCGAAGTTCTGGATCCACGTGCCGCCGAAGGCCGACGAGAACACCGAGGTCGTCCCGCCGAACCCGGACGCGCTTCAACCGCTCACCGTGACCGTGAACCCGCAGGGTCACATCCAGATCAACCAAGACGTGTACCCCGACGACGTCTTCGCGCAGCGCCTTCGCGGAATGCTGGTCGCGCGCGATACCCGCAAAGTCTATTTCGACGCCAGCGATCAGGTCCCCTTTGAACGCGCGATGGCGGTCATGGATCTCGCCCGAGGAGGCGGCGCCGCGCACATCGCGGTGATGACCGAACGACTCCAGTAGCTCTCTCGACTCGCTCTGTAGACGAACAAAGACAACCATGTGTGCTTCCAGCAGTGTCTCCCGATCAGACGCGCCCCGCCTGACCTGCATCCTCGGGATGCTCCTCGCGACCGCGTGGAGTTCGGCCGTGCTCGCGCAAGAAGGCGCGCCGAGCGAAGCGCCGATCGAGGCGCCGGTCGAAGAAGAGGCGTCGGCTGAAGAAGAAGCGCCGGCGGAAGCGGAAGCCGTACCAGAAGAAGCAGCGGCGACGGAAGAGGGACCGGCGACAGGAGACGCACCGGCGACGGAAGACGCCCCTGCCGCGGAAGACGCTCCCGCTGCCGAAGACGCTCCCGCTGCCGAAGACGCCGCCGTGGAAGAGGCGGAAGCCGCGACCGAGACGCCGACCGAAGACGCCGAGACGCTTCGCTCCGGTATCCGCGGCAGCGTGGTTGACGCCGACACCAGCGCGCCGCTTCCCCAAGCGCCGGTCATCGTTCAAGGGCCGGCCGGAACCGAGACCACGCTCACCGACGAGGCGGGCAACTATCTCATCCGCGTCCCGCCGGGGCGCTACACGCTGCGCAGCTACTACGACCTCTATCACGGCGGTCGCTTCCCGCGCGTCCGCGTGATGCCGAACGGCTTTGCCGAGCGGAACTTCGCGCTCGATCCGATCGACGAAGAAGAAGACGTCGCGGTCGATGAGGTCGAGGTGACCTATCGCGCGGACACCTCGGGTGAAGCCGCGACCCAAGCGCTGCAACAAGAGGCGACCACCGTTCAGGACGTCGCGAGCGCAGAAGCCTTGAGTGAGTCGGGCGCGAGCGACGCCTCCGACGGCGCCGGCCAAGTCGCGGGCGTCTTGATCGAGAACAACCAGCCGGTCATCCGTGGTCTGCGCGGACAGCTCGTCGCGGTCCTTATCAACGGCACGCCGGTTCCGAGCACCGACCCCGACATCCCAGGGGTCGACCTCGATCTCTTCCCGACGAGCATCATCGAGAACCTCGCGGTGTTGAAGACGCAGAGCGCGGAGATGACCGCTGGGTGGGCCGGCGGCGTGGTCGATGTGCGCACCGTGCAGTTCCCGCGCGAGTTCACGTTTGACCTCGGCATCAGCCTGGGCGGCGACCACCTCACGACGTTTCGACCGCAGCTCGATCACGACGGAGGCTCAAACGACTGGACCGGTTTCGATCAGTCGCGGAACCTCCCGGACGCGATCCCAAATCGTCGCCTTCAGCTGAGCCGGCGCGGAGACTTGACCAGCGCGGACGTGAACGAGTTCGCGCGGAGCTTCAAAAATGAGTGGCAATACCGGCGAAGCACCGCGCTCCCGAACGTCGGCATCGGCGCAACTCTTGGGGACTCTCGATCGCTCGGCGAGGGGCGCCGCATCGGCTATCTGTTGAGCTTCGGCTACGGAAACGACCAACGCCGCGAGGTCGGCGTGAATCGCTCACGCCCAACAGTGCGTGACGACGGGACGCTCGGCGTGTTCAACGACATGGAGTCGGAGCGCGGCGTCGACGAAGTGTCGATCAACCTCCTCGGGACCGCGAGCGTGGATCTCACGACGGACGACTCGCTCACTCTCTTGTCGATGTTCAACCGCTCGACGGAGGACGAGGTCGAGCGCTTGATCGGCACGAACGCGGAGCTCGCGGCCGGCGAAACCACCGAGCGCTGGCAGCTTCGCCACATCGCGCGGACGCTCTTCTTCAATCAGCTGCGCGGCGATCATCGAGGCCTCGGCTCGCGCGACGAGATGCGTCTTAAGTGGACGCTCTTCGGAGGTCTCGGCCGGCGCGACGAACCCGATCGCCGAACTATTATTTACGGACCTCAGGGCGGCGGTTTCCGCTGGCTCGAGAAGGCGAGCTCGGGCGAGCGCTTCTTCAGCGATCTCGATCAGACCGACTTCGGCGGCGACGCGAGCCTGCAGTTTCCGCTCTGGTCGCTCCCGGCCGGCGAAGCGCGCGGAACAGTTGGCGTGGGTGTTCGCCAAACGAATCGGACGCTCGACAACCGCCGGTTCCGGATGCTCCAGCAACAGCCGCCTCCTCCCGATCAGACGACGTACGCGGCGCCTCCGGAAGAGCTCTTCGCGCCGGACAACATCGGGACGCTCTCCCGGCTCCGCGAGTTCACCAGCGCGACCGACAGTTACGTCGCTGCGCAGACGCTTTACTCCGCGTTCCTCAACCTGGAGACGCCCATCGCCGGTCAGCTCTCCGCGGTGGCCGGCGCGCGGCTCGAGATCTTCAATCAGGACGTGCAGAGCCGCGACCCGTTCTCGAACGCCGCGCCAGACCCGGAAAACGGAACCGACCGCGTGGACGTAGACGTTCTTCCCGCGGTCTCGCTGAAGTACGGCGTGCGCGATGGGATGAACCTTCGGCTCGCCTACGCGATGACGGTCATCCGCCCGCAGATCCGGCAGCTCGCGCCGTACCAATACTACGACTTTCAGCGCGACCGGAACCTGATCGGGAACCCGGACCTCTCCCGGATGCGCGTGCAGAACGTCGACCTCCGCTGGGAGTGGTTCTTCTCGGACACCGAGCGCGTGACGGTCTCGGCGTTCTACAAGCAGCTCAACGATTACATCTACGCGCAGATCCGTGACCCCGCGTCGTACGCCACGCAGATGATCAACGCGGACACCGGCTTCGCGGTCGGCGGCGAGGTCGAGGCCGCGGTCTCGCTTTCTCGGATTCACTCGTCGCTCTCGGACTTCTCGTTCTACGGAAACTTCGCGTTGGTTCACTCGCAGCTCAACCTGCCTGAAGAGCTCTCGGGCGCGGTCGCCGACCAGATCCGGATCCCGGGACAGGCACCGTACGTCTTCAACCTCGCGCTCCGCTACGACAACGAGGAGTCCGGCTTTGGTGCGTCGCTTGTCTACAACGTGGTCGGTCCGCGCATCACCGACGTCGGCGTGCTCAACGCGGGCCAGCTCCTCCCGAACATCGAGCAGGAGCCTTTTCATCGCTTGGACTTCGTCGCGAGCTACGCGCCGAACGAGCACTTCAAGATCAACCTCAAGCTGAAGAACCTGCTCTTCCAGACGCAGCGCTACGTCATGGGCGACTTTCTTGAGAGCTCCGTGCGACCTGGCATGAGCGCGACCATCGGCCTCGATTACTCGTACTAGATGCGCCGCGGAAACAAGGAACAGAAAATGCACATCGAGCGACGCTTCTTCTTGATGATCCTGGTCGCGTTCGCGCTATGCGCTTGCGGCGATGACGACACGTTCCAAGCGGACACGGCGGTCGACGTGATGATCGGCCCGGACGGTTGTCCTGTGGACGCGGACGTGATCATCACGGACGACATCGACATCGACACGACGTGGACCTGCCCGGACTACTTGCTCCAAGGCGCTGTCTTCGTGACGAACGGCGCGACGCTCACGATCGAGCCTGGCGTGAGCATCTACGGCGACGCCGGCTCGCCGCAGTCCGGCTTGATCGTCACGCGCGGTTCCTCGATCGATGCGCGCGGCACCGCGACCGAGCCGATCGTCTTTACCTCCGGCAACGCAGACGGCGATCGCGCGACTGGCGACTGGGCAGGTCTCGCGCTTCTCGGCGCCGCGACGATCAACAACGGCGCGGACGCGGACGGCGTGCTCGAGGGTCGCTTGGAAGGCCTCGACGCCACAGACCCGCGCGCGCTCTTCGGCGGGAGCGACGATGCGAGTAGCTGCGGCACGCTCGAGTACGTCCGCATCGAGTTCGCCGGCGCCGAGCTCTCGCCCGACAACGAGCTCAATGGCCTGACCGTGGGTGGCTGCGGATCAGGAACCACGATCAGTCACGTGCAGGTGCATCGCGGCAAAGACGATGGCATCGAGTTTTTCGGAGGCACCGCGGGCATGGACCACGTCGTCATCACCGGAGCCTCGGACGACTCGCTCGACTTCGACCTCGGCTGGCGCGGCAACGTCCAGTTCCTCGTGGTGCATCAGTTTCCCGGCGTCGGCGACAACGGGATCGAGGGAGACAACCTCGGGAGCAACGAGCGCGCGACACCGCGGACCCGCCCGACGATTTTCAACGCGACCTTCATCGGGACACCCGACACCCGCGGCATGGTGTTGAGAGAAGGCGCGCTCGGCACGCTTCGCAACTTCATCATCACAGACTTCGGAAGCGAAGCGGTGGACCTGCGGGCGGCCGAGGTCGACCTCGCGACGGACTGGCCCGCGAGCCTCTCGATCGAGAACAGCTTCTTCTTCAACAACGGTGACGACACGGAAGAGGTCGGCGAACGCGATGACGACGGTGGGTTTCTCGAAGGAGACGCGATCGCAGACACGGCGCGGGCGAACGTCTTCGATGTCGACCCCATGATCCCAGACGTGAGCTCCACGACCCCGAGCTACGTGCCGAGCAACGCGGCGCTCATGGGACAAGCCACGCCGCCGAGCGGCTTCGATCCGAACGGGACCTACGCGGGCGCGTTCGAACCGGGCGGAGACGACTGGACGATCGGCTGGACCGCGTACCCGCTCAACTGAGGATGAGCCGCGGCAGCTCGAGCCCATTCATGAACAGGAGTTGAGCACACCAGAGGCGATGGTCACAGCCCGCAACGAAGCGACCTCAAGCGCGATGGGCGTTTGAGGACCGTTCTCGTTCCCGTCCTCGTTCCCGTCCTCGTTCCCGTCCTCGTTCCCGTCCTCGTTCCCGTCCTCGTTCCCGTCCTCGTTCCCGTTCCCGTTCCCGTCCTCGTTCCGACGTTGACGACAACCGCAGGGGCGTTCGTGTGTCGTTTGGTCAGACAACCCTTAAGCGGCGCAACAACCGCGCCAGCGATGAATCGCCGCGAGTAACGTTCGTGAACGGCCGCGTCTCGTTCGCGCTTCATCCCCGTCACGGTTCCTGCGCCGGGGTTGGGTATGTCCGACCAAACAACACACGAACGCGATCCACTTCGCACACGTTTTCACACACTCGCGCTGGCGCTTGAATGCGCGCGCGAAGCCAGGCCGCTCATTGCGCGGTTCAAGAAAGGAGACAAGGAAGTCGCCACGCAGCTCCATCGCGCGCTCGTACGATGCGCATTGGGCATCGGCGAAGCCAGCAAGCGCGAAGGAGGCAACAAAGCACTACGCTTTCGCACGGCGCGAGGCGAAGCCAACGAAGCCCTCGTGGCGCTGATGATCGCGGAGGCAGTCGGCCTCGCGACGCGCGACGAGCTCATGCCGCTCGCGAAGAAGCTCGACAAGCTTGTCGCCTACCTCGGCAAGCTCGCGAGATAGAAGCAAAGGCAGCCGGAGGCGATGAAACCTCCGGCTGGCTTTGACCGTTCACCTCGTGAGTCTCACGAGGCATCCAATGAGAAGGTCAAGCTCGCTCGCGAGCTCCAGAAGCTCGTCGCGCTTCGCAACCCCTGCAGCTTCTGCCGTCATCAAGGCGACCAGCGCCTCGTGCGCTTCGCCTCGCGCCTGGCGGAACCGTACCTGGCGGTTCCCGCCTTCGCGGCGCATGCCCTCACCGATGCCTAGTGCACAGCGCACTAGCGCGCGATCCAGTTGAGAAGCGATCTCCTTGTGCCGACCTTTCAACTTCCCGAGCAACGGCTGCGCGAGGCGAATCGCTGCCAGCGCGCGCTGCAAGGTTCGAAAGTTCGTCGCAAGTGGATCGCGTGGACTCGTGTTTCTTTTCGTCATGCCCAACCCGGCGCAGGAGGCATGACAATGACCACGCGAACTGATCAGCGCGTGTTCCACGGAGCAGCTCGCTCGCGTTGTCGTTGGCGGGCCTGTTGCGCCGCCTAAGGCAGACGAAAAGAAACACGGGTCCACGCCCCAGCAGCCGATCTCGACGCCGGCCAGATCCTACCCGAACCCTTACCCGTGCTCGTACCCGTGCTCGTACCCGTACCCGGTGCACGCGCTCCACCCTGAAACTTCTACGCGTGATCGTTCACGCATCGACAGCGCAGACTCAGAGCGTCAGCTCGGCAGGTCGCGCGCGAGCACGATGTTCGCCGTGCCTGCGGTGCGATCGAAGAGCACAACAGCGAGACCCTTTTTGAGCTGACGAACGATCGACGCGCGCTTGTCTTCGATCGCGACGTCCTCAAGACCATGCTCGGTGCCTTCGCGGCTGACGAACTCGTCGATCACGCCGCGCAAAGCGTCTGCGCTCAAGCGTTCGTAGGGAACGACGACACGCGCTTCTTCCCGCGGAACGTGCGCGTCGCAGGACATGACCGGAAGCGGCGGGTACTTGGGCCGCTCGGGGTGCTTGCACATGAAGAAGACCGCCCCGCGCGCGGAGACGACCTCACGGACGTGAGCGCATCCTTTGCACAAGCCGGTTTCTGAATCGAAGTCGGTCACGGGGAGTCTGTAGCACCGAGGTGTGACGTCGCCTAGCGGGCTCCGCCTTCTTCAGGCTCCCACAGATATCGATCGGCGGGCGTCCTCACGGTCCATCAACGCACAAGGTTCAAAGTGGGTGTCCTTTTTGGAACGCCACTGATTTCTTCACTTCTGA
>CALJDU010000056.1 GCA_938024995.1 uncultured bacterium | reverse complement strand
ACCGGTGAGGACTACGAAGACGCGCTCTACGGTTTCACGGGGGAGGGCGTGTGCCCGATCGACGAACCAGACGAAGAGACAAAAGAAGCGGCGGACCTCTTCCGCGCGCTGGGCGTCGACAGCAGAGACGTGACCGGCTTGCCCGACGGGTTGATCGGCGACCGCACCGACGTCGCGCTCGACGCGCTGACCGTCGCAAGCGGAATGGCGCCAACCGAGAGCATCGCCGGACGAGCGGCCTTGGTGCTCGGCGAGGATGTGGGGTTTGACTTCACGATCGACGCCGGTGTGTTCACGACGGACGCAACGACCGATGAGGTCCTGAGCGCGCTTGGTACGACCACAAGCGCCGTCACGAGCGCCCGCGAGTACCTGCGTTACGAGACGCTCGCGTTCGCGCGTGACCTCAGCATCGAGACCGCGGTCCCGCTGGCGCCCGCGCTTGACGAGACCACGGGAGTCGTCGAAGAGCGCGAACTCTCCGCGTACGCCGCCATGCTCCGGTCGCCGATCGCACCACCGGATGCCTACTACGAGGCCATCGTTCGCTTCGCACCAGAGAACATCAAGCCCAGCGACACCCACGAGCGGCCTACCGCTGCGGGGTATGCGCACGACCCCGACTGGATCACGCGTTTGATCGGTCGGCCGGAATCACGCGCGATCCGCGGTGAGCGAGCGCCTGAACATTTGATCGGGATCTGCTAGCTTCCGCGCGTGATCGGCTGGATCAAAGGACAGCTCCTCGACGACGGCAGCGACGGCACCATCATCGTCGACGTTTCTGGCGTCGGGTACGAGCTCTTCGTGCCGGTGGGCACCCTTGGTTTGCTTGGGAAGAGCAAGCTCAACCCAGATGGTGATCCGGAGGACACGACCGTTGAGCTCCACGTGCACACCCACGTGCGGGAAGACGCGCTCGCGCTTTACGGCTTCGCGACCAAAGACGATCGGACCGCGTTTCGCGCGTTGCTCTCCGTCTCGAGCATCGGGCCCAAGCTCGCGCTCTCGGTGCTCGGCAAGCTCGACGCGCGCGCGCTCAGTCGCGCTGTGGCCACCGAAGACCGCGCGGCGCTCAAGGGCATCAGCGGCGTAGGCAAGAAGACGGTCGAGCGCATCTTGCTCGACCTCAAGGACAAGCTCCTCATCGCGCCCAAAACGATGGGCGCCAAGGTCGTTCCGATCCGCGCGACCAGCGGGAGCGATGGTGACGAGGCCCTAATCGGTGCGCTGGTCACGATGGGCTACAAGCGAGGCGAAGCCGAGCGCGCGGTGTTCGCGATTGAGTCTCGCGAAGGGAAGTCAGCCGAGAACTTGATGCGCGAAGCGCTCGCGGGATTGCGCTGAAGAGATGACCGACGCGCGCACCGTAACCGCCGAAGAGCGGCCTGAAGACTCGACCTACGACATCTCGCTGCGGCCGTCCGGGTTCGATGAGTTCGTCGGCCAGGACAAGATCAAAGACAACCTCCGCGTGTTCGTGGAGGCGTCACGTCGCCGCGGCGATCCCGTCGACCATGTTCTCTTTTGCGGTCCGCCCGGCCTAGGCAAGACCACGCTCGCGATGATCTTGGCGGGCGAGCGCGGCGTCATGCTTCACGCGACCAGCGCGCCCGCGATCGAACACAAGGGCCAGCTCGCGTCGTTGCTGACGAAGCTCGAGCCCAATGATGTGCTCTTCATCGACGAGATTCATCGCCTGCCCGCCGTCGTCGAGGAGAACCTCTACACCGCGATCGAGGACTTCCGGATCGATACGGTGATGGGCGACGGTCCGTACGCGCAGACGCTGAGCTTGCCGCTTCATCCCTTTACACTGGTGGGCGCCACGACGCGTACGGGACTGTTGACCAACCCCATGCGCTCTCGCTTCGGCTACGCCGCGCGGCTCGACTACTACCCCGCCGAGGCCCTCGCGAAGATCGTGACGCGCAGCGCGAAGCTGCTTGAGCTCCCGATCGAGGCGAAGGCGGCGGACGAGATCTCACGTCGCGCCCGAGGCACCCCGCGGATCGCGAACCGGCTCTTGCGACGCATCCGCGACTTTGCTGAAGTGCTGAGCGACGGAACGGTGTCGCTCAAGCTCGCAGGCGAAGCGCTCGATCGCTTGGACGTCGACAAGGCGGGCCTCGACGAAATGGATCGCAAATACCTGCGCACAATCGTCGAGTTCTACAACGGCGGACCGGTCGGCGTAGAGACGCTCGGCGCGGCGCTCAGCGAACCGCGCGACACCATCGAAGACGTCTACGAGCCGTACCTCTTGCAGCAGGGGTTCGTCGCGCGAACCGCGCGCGGACGCGTCGTCACAAAGCGAGGCTACGACCACCTCGGCGTCAAGCCACCCAAGGGTCAGTCCAAGCTCTTCTAACGAGACGCTTCGCGTCGGGAGCGAGATCTGAGCGAAGCGAACGTTTGGGGTGAATGCCGAAGGCAGAGGGGGCTCGAAAAAGCCCCTTAACGACTAGGCACGACCTCGACCTTTATCCCCGCGCTCCTCAGTAACGTAAACGCGTGCTCTCGGATCGCGCGGTCTTGAGGCGCGAGCCGCTGCGCGAGGTTGACGTGATGCACGAGCCGAAGCTCGTCACGCTGCACCGCGTACGACTCCGCGATCGTGAGCTGCCACGCCGCGGGGTTCTTGAGCGTGTAGGTGATGTTCTGGAACGCGCCGAAGCTCCCCACGACCAATACGAAGCCGACCAGAGCCTGCGCGAATCGCTCGCGACGGTGCGCGATCAACTGAGCGACCGCGAAGCCCGCGAGGAGGAGCGCCGGCGCGATCATCGCCAAGCGATAACGGCTGCTCGGGAGATAGAGCACGCAGGTGATCACGCAGCCGAGGAGGTACGGCAGGTAGGGCAAGAGGGCGCGCGGACCATCGCGTTTGGCCAAGAACGCGAGGCCGATCACGCCGAGCAAGAGCAAGAGCGTGAAGCTCATCGGCAGCAGCCCGAGCGAGCGGAACATCGTGCGCTCGGCGTAGTAGCCGTACTGGAACGTTCGCTCGAGCGGAGAGAAGGCGCGCGCGAGCTTGGACGGCGCGCCGCGGAGCACTCCCGTGATGTCGATCGCGGCGATGGTGGAGAGCAGTGACGAATCGCGCTCCCCGCGTTCGCGATCGGCTTCGACCGCGCGAACAAGATCCCACGCGGACGGTGGCGTGTTCGCGAGCGCGACTGAGCGAAGATCGCCGTCAAAGTCACGCCCCGCGGTCGTTGAGTCGCTCGACTGGTACGTGACCATCACGAAAGCGCCTGAGGTCGACTTCGTGTACGCGCCGTATGAAAGGAAAAGGACCGCGAAGGTCCCGACGACCACCGCGCCGCGGCGGAAGGCGAGCGAACGCGCCTCGTCGCGCCAGGGCACGAACGCGACCAAGCAAAAGATCGGGACCGAGAACACCACGCTCGCGCGGGCCCACACCGAGAGCGCGACCGCGATGCACGCGAGGACCGTGAAGCGTCCGCCTTCACGTGCGCGCTCCGAGGTAAAGAGCGCGGCACCGAAGAACGTGAGCGAGAGCCCGAGCGCGTCGCTGAGCACCTTCGTCTCGTAGAACATCGGCATCCCGTAGGTGACGAAGCAAAGCGCGCTGACCAGCCCCGCGAGCTCGCCAAAGCGCTGCGTCACGGCTCGATGCAGCAGCCAGGTCGTGGCGACGCCGAGCGCGATCTGAAGCGTGACGACGATCCCGGTGATCGCCGGCGCGCCGAGAAACGCGAGCAGGTAGCCGTAGAGCGGGCTGAACGCGAGCAGGGCCGCGTTGCCGAGCTCTCCCGCGCGAACCGCGCGCGCTTGTTCGAGGTAGACCGCGGAGTCACCGACCGGGCCGCCGAGAAAGGGGAGCTCCAGGTAGTCGAGGAAGTACGCGACCCGGAGCAAGACCGCGAGCCCCATGATGAGATGAATGGCGCGGATCCGAGAACGGGTCTGCGCGCGACCGTCCGGAGACGCTTCGGGTGCGTCGTCAGGTGCGTCGTCAGGTGCGTCGTCTGCTGCGGTCTGTTCTTCGGGCGGCTCGCTCACGCGCTACATCGAGAACTGGCGGATCAGTTCGGTGAGGTGGGTGAGCGCGCGTACGGAGACGGTGCTCTCAAGCGCGAGCCCAGCGTTGTCGGTCCGCGCCAGCGTGATGACGATCGGGGCGACGGTGGTTGTGCTGGTGGTCTGGGTGGAGTCGCGGAAGGGGCCGAAGAGCTTGAGCGCGGGGATGACGCGGGCGGGCGTCAACACCACGCCGACGATCACCTCTGCGTCGCCCTCCGCTTGCCGCGCGACGTCGGGAAAGGTCGTGAGCGTGCCGTTGGTCGGCAACAGGAGTGATTGTGAGAAGGTATTCGAAACGAGCTGCGGGGCTCGCCCAATCGCGAGCGAGAACGCGCCCTCCGACTGAGCCGCCGACACCGACGTTTCGTTGCACAGCGGGACGGCGTTTTCGGTCGTGATCGCGACGGCTTCTGGCCACGACTCGCACCCGCTCACGTGCGCGCCGATACGCCGGACGAGTGGATGGGAGAACGCGGGGCTGACCTCGGCGAGGTTGAGCGCGCTGCCCGTGGCTTGGGAAAACGCGAACCAAGGACCATCGATGCCCGCGCCCACGCCGACCATCGACGCGCCGTCGCGTGAGCTGGCGAAGGCGTCGAGCGCGGTCTCGAACATCGCGCGATCGTCGCCGCTGAGGGGTCCGCCAGCGAGGCTGCTGATGACGTCGATCAAAGACGCGCCGCCCGGAGCGGGACCGGGGCTGTAGATCCCGAGCGCGGTGTCGCTTCGAAAACCCAAGAGCGCTGAAGGGGGACCGACAGGCGCGCTTTCGACCGCGGCGCGAAGCGGAGAGCCTTCTGCGGTGCCAGCGCTGACCCGGATCGAGAGACCGTCGTCGACCGCGCGCAGCGCGAACTCCAGCTCGCGGAGATCGGGCAAGTACGCGGCGAGCCGAAGGACGGTTTGCTCAACGTATGAGAGGAGGGTGTCCGGATCGAGGACCGGCGCGTCATCGCGGGCGGCGCGGGCTTGGCGAATGGATTCACGGAGCGGCGCGACGCGCTCTTCGGCCTCGAGCTCCACCCAGCGCTTCATGCCGCCCACCAGTGGGTCCATCACAAACACATGGAGCCCCGGGGACATCTCGCGGGGGAGCGCGTTGAACGCGAGGTAGGGCGCGAACTCTTCCACCACCGCGTCGTTGGTTCCCGCGACGACGATGTCGTCAAAGAGAGCGGTGGAGGCGCGCTGAGCGCCCTCGTCGCGTAGCCAGCGACCGCCCGCCGGACCGTTGCGGCGCATCTCGACGGCCTCGCCGAAGGGGTAGGCGACGCCGCGCTCGCGCCGCACCTGGAAGGCGACCGCTTGGAGCGAGGTCACGTCGTCGATCCGGTTCGGGTTGACGTGCGCGCCTGTGAGGAAGACAGCGTTCAGGTCGTTGCGGAGCGCGCCGGCGACGCCGCCCGGGAACTCGACGTAGCTGCGGACAAAGGAGGTCAGGTCCTCCGGCAGGGCCGCGTTGGCCACGGGATCCGTGAAGAGCTGCTTGATCCGCGCGAGCTCTCCGCCGCCGCCGACCACGTGGACCTCGACCTCGACCCCGACCGGTTGCGGGGCGGGGCTGCGGTCGAGCGTCTCCGTGGGTCGCCGCGCGCAACCGTTGTTGCACCCATCGCAGCCCGTTCCCACGAACGCGGCCAGGGCGAGCGCGCCGAGAACGTGAGCGGCGCGTGACGTTTTTGAAGAAAGCGTCGGTCGGCTCATGAGGCGAGGTGTACCTCGCGCCCCGTCTTTGCGGAAGCCGTGGTATCAGCGGCAGGTGCGCGCGGGAGACGTACTCGGCCCCCGAGGCCCTCTCGCGAACGGCATCGCGGGCTATGAGCACCGCGAGAGCCAGCTCGCGATGGCGGACGCGGTCGAGGAGACCATGCTCCGCGACGGTGTGCTGATGGTCGAGGCCGGGACCGGCACCGGGAAGACGCTCGCGTACCTCGTGCCTGCGCTCCTCTCTGGGCGGAAGGTCGTGGTGTCGACCGGGACCAAGACGCTCCAGGACCAGATCATGGACGGCGACCTCCCGATGCTCGAGCGGCACCTCGGTCAGCCGATCCACGCGGCGTGCATGAAGGGTCTGGCGAACTATCTCTGCCTGCGCCGCTTCGCGGAGTTTGGCCGAAGCGCAGAAGCGCGGATGGGCGCGTCGCTGCGGCAGCTCCCGATCGTCGAACGTTGGCGCGAGCTGACCGCGAGCGGGGATCGAGCGGACCTGCTTGAGCTGCCTGAGGACGCCGGCATTTGGTCGCAGATCAACAGCAGCACCGACACCCGCATCGGGCAGAAGTGCAACTACTTCGAGGACTGCTTCGTCACCAAGATGCGCAAGCGCGCAGACGCGGCCCAGTTGGTCGTCGTAAACCACCATCTCTACTTCGCCGATGTCGCGATGCGCGTCGGCGGCGGGCTGGGTTCGGTGATCCCCGACCACGACGTCGTGATCTTCGACGAGGCGCATCAGATCGAAGACATCGCGACGCTCTTCTTCGGGGTCACGGTCTCTCCCGGCAAGGTCGACCGCTTGGCGCGGGACGTCTCGCGGGCGCTCGGCGGGGCCCAAGACCTCGACGGGTCGATGCGCCTCCCGAGCCGCCTCACGCGCGCGAGCGAGGAGTTCTTTGGCGCCTTCCCACGCATCACAGAGGGCACGCGTCAGGTGCTCATGCGGGAAGCCTTCAATGGCTTGGTCGAGACCAAGATGTTCGCGCTCGACGACGCGCTGGAGCTGGCGCAGGCGCGCTGCCGAAACAAGAGCCGCGACTCGGAAGCGTGCGCGCAGGTCGCGCGTCGAGCGGGTCGCATTCGCGATGAGCTCGCTCAAATCGCGCAGGGACGAAGCGCGCGGCGCATTACCTACCTACAGCGCAAGAACGACAAGACGACGATCGGCGCGAGCCCGGTCGACGTGAGCGAGCTGCTCCGAGAAGAGCTCTTCTTTGAAAAGCGCGCCGTCATCCTGACCAGCGCGACGCTCAGCACGGGCGGGAGCCTCGAGTTCATGAAGCGTCGGCTCGGGCTGGACTTCGATCCCAAAGAGCTCCTCCTCTCGTCTCCCTTCGACTATGGCGCGCAAGCGGCGCTCTACATTCCCGAGCAGCTGCCTGATCCGCGAGACGCCGCCTACTTCGATTGCGCGGTGGAAGAGATCCTCTCCCTCGTCTCGATCGTGCGCGGCGGTGCCTTCGTGTTGTGCACGTCGTTTCGCGCGATGCGAGAGCTGGCGCGATTGTCTCGCGCGCATCTCGAAGAAGAGCAGAACACGCGCGTCTTCGTGCAAGGCGAGGCGCCCAAGTCGGTGTTGCTCGACGCGTTTCGGCGCGCCGGCGACGCGGTGCTCTTCGCGACCATGAGCTTTTGGGAAGGGGTGGACGTCCCGGGTGATGCGCTGCGCTTGGTGATCATCGACAAGCTCCCCTTTGATGTCCCGAGTGACCCGCTGATCGCGGCGCGTTGTGAGCAGATGAAGGAGCGGGGCGAGAACCCGTTCATGGAGCTGCTCGTGCCTTCCGCCGCGCTCACCTTGAAGCAGGGCTTCGGCCGACTGATCCGGAGCCGACGCGATCGCGGGGTCGTCGCGATTCTCGATCGGAGACTCGTGAAGAAGGGCTACGGCCGCGTGTTCCTGGAGAGCCTCCCGCCCGCGAGTCGTTGCTACTCGATGGGTGAAGTGGAGGCGTTTTGGGAGTCCACCCAAGCGAGCCCCTCCCCGTCTGCGGAGTAACGTCGGCCAAGCACGCCGCTTTTTTCGCTTCTCCGATCGGTATGCAAAAATGAAGCGATGACTCGCTTTGTTGGATTGCTCTTTGTCGCGGCGCTCTGCTTGGGTTGTGAAGACGACCCGCTCCCGCCGCCACCACCTCCGTCTGACACGAACCCGCCACCGCGTCCCGATACCTCGCCTCCCGACGCGATGGACCCCGACGCGGCGGACGCGATGGAGGACGCGACGGACGCGGATGCGACCGACGCGACCGACGCCATGGACGCGACGGACACCGCAGAGCCGCCTCCTCCGTTTGAGGAGGTCTTCAACCCAAACGAGATCTACCTGATCGGGAACCTCGTCACCGACAGCACGGACCGGCGCGCGATGATCGATCTCGGAAGCCCGCTCTCGGTCGGAGCGGGGTTCCCGGCGGAGCTCGCGGACCCGAACATCGACCCGATCACGCGACAGCTTCGATACCGCGCAGGCGGTGAGCTTCGGACGTTCGCCTGTGACGTCTGCCCCGCCGCCCGCGACACCTTTGTCGACAACCCGGCAGGCAACGATCTCACCACCATCCCATGTGATGGCTTCTCCGCGTTTTGGATCAACCCGGAAGGCACGTACCTCTATCAATGCGCGAGCGGCTACCGCACCACGACGGAGGTCTCGACGGTGTCGGGTCAGGTCCAGACCTTCGGCTCGTCGGCCAACGTGCTCGTGTTGGACGACGAGACGCTCTCGGTGCAGCGCATCGACTCCGTCGCGATCGTGAACATCCTTCAGTACGTCCCTGGATGTGAGCTGATCGCTTCACGTGCTCAGCCCACCGGCTTCTTGGCCGCGGTCGAGTGCAGCGGTGTGCGCGCGCTCTGGGACATCACGTTCGCGGGCCTCGCGGAGGAGCGCTTCGTGTACTCGAGCCTCCCCGATGGCTTCACCTTCGACGGGGAGAACGCCGCGCTGGACGAACGCGGAAACCTCTTTTTGGTCGGCGGCGGTCCGGCGGGCGACGAAGTGGTCGAACTGGACGGAGCGAGCGCGGAGATCGCGTACACCGAGACGGACGACTCATTGCTCCAGATCCACGAGTCCTTCCTCGTGACCGGTCCCTAGCCGGACGCTGCAGAACGACCGCCCACGAGCGAGCACAGCCGCTCGCTCGGGCTTCGCTTAAGGTCGCGTTAGGCGCGGATCGAGTCGCGTCCGCCGAGGTAGGGCCGAAGCGCTTCGGGCACCTCGATGCTTCCGTCCGCGCGCTGGTACTGCTCGAGGATCGCGACCAGCGTTCGCCCGATCGCGAGCCCGGAGCCGTTGATGGTGTGGACGTGCTTGGGCTTGGCCTTGGGCGCGGGCCGGTAGCGACACGACATGCGGCGCGCCTGGAACTCGCCGAACCAGGAGCAGCTCGAGATCTCGCGGAAAGCGTTTTGACCTGGGAGCCACACCTCGATGTCGAAACACTTGCGCGCGCCGAAACCCATGTCGCCGGTGCAGAGCTCGACAACGCGGTAGTGAAGGCCGAGCGCCTTGAGGATGTTCTCGGCGTGTGAGGTCAAGAGCGCGTGTTCCGAAAGCGCGTCTTCGGGCGTGACGAAGCGGACCAGCTCGATCTTGTCGAACTGGTGCTGCCGGATCATGCCGCGCGTGTCCTTGCCGTAGCTGCCCGCTTCGCTTCGGAAGCACGCGGTGTAACCGGCGTAGGTGAGCGGGAGCTGCGACGCGTCGAGGATCTCGTTCGCGTGCATGTTCGTGATCGGGACCTCACCGGTCGGGCACAAGTAGAGGTCGTGGGAGGCCTCGTTCTTCTCCTCCCACTCGCTGTCCTTTTTGATCTTGAAGGCGTCCTTCTCGAACTTCGGGAGCTGCGTCGTCCCGAGCATGCTGCTGTCTTTGACGAGCGCGGGCGGCCACACTTCTTGGTAACCGTGCTGGTCGACGTGCATGTCGAGCATGAACTGCAAGAGCCCGCGCTCGAGCCGGCTGCCCATCCCCTTGAGGATCACGAAGCGCGCGCCGCTCACCTTGGCGCCACGCTCGAAGTCCATGATGTCGAGCGCGACGCCGAGGTCGACGTGGTCCTTCGGTTCAAACGCGAAGCTCGGCTTGTCGCCGACGACGCGCACCTCGACGTTGTCGTCTTCCGAGGTGCCCACCGGCGCGCTCTCGTGCGGAAGATTGGGAAGGTGCAGCAGAAGCTCGCCGAGCTCGTCTTGGATCGCTTTGCTCTTGCTCTCGAGCTCTTTGATCCGCCCCTTCAAGCCTTGCAGCTCGACGCGCTTGGCGGTGAAGGCCTCAGACTTCTTGTCGGCGATCTTGCCCATCGCCGCGCTCGCTTCATTGCGGGTCGCCTGGAGCGTCTCCACCTCGGTGATCGCGAGGCGCCGCGCAGAGGCGAGCGACTCGAGCTTGGCGAGCGTTTCTTGATCGTTGAACCCGCGTGACGCGAGGGCCGTAGCCACCGCGTCGAGGTTCTCGCTGACGTAACGAAGATCGAGCATGTCGACGGCATACTCCCAAACCCAAAACGTCCGCTAGTAGAACGCGCAAGAGGGCGCGGTCAGAGCCGGAAGCGACCGTTAGAAAGTCACCTGCTGTGATCTCTCACTGCGATCGATTGGCGCGATCCGCTGGCCACTCGTGTGGCCATTCCCACGTTTCAACGAGGGCCTTTTGGAGGCAAATTTCCATGAAAGTGAGTAATTACGCAGCGCGTCATGAACTGGCCCAGAACCTGCACATCGGCCGGTCGTTCCCGAGCTCCGAGACTTGCTATGCGCACCACCGCCAACGACCCCAGCCGCAACGACTTCCTTCTCGACTTCGTCTATGACGCTGAAGATGACGTGGAGACCTCTGTCTTTGAGCCCATCGACGTTCGCGCCGAAGCACGTCGCGCGCACCTCGCGGCGCAGGCTCGACTGACCGCGGCGGCCCACGCGATGCTCGGGATCGCTCCGGGCGCGGAGCATGTTTCAGAGCCCGTTTCAGAGTTGGTCTCGGAGCCCATGATGGAGCTCGGCGCGGAGCCGCTTGAGCCGAGCGATTTCGGTGGTCCGATCTCAGAGATCGTGGAGGTCACCGACGCCGATGTGGTCGAGCTCGACGTGCACGCGCTCCTGACGCGACGAACCGACAGCTTCCTCGATGAGCTCGCCCCCGAGGCCCGCGCAGTCTTGTTGAGAGCCCGCGAGCCGGTCGCCGCGTGGCCTGACGCACCGCGTGTTCTTGGCGCCGTCGCGAAGCCGCTTCCCTCGGTCTGACGCTCTCGCGTTCGCCCCGAGTGAGCGCGTACACTTCGGCTCGTGACGACCTCTCCACGCGAAGCAGGCTTCATGATGCCGGCGGAATGGTCCCCGCACGCGCGCTGCCACATGGCGAGGCCTCACCTCGCGAACGAGTGGCCTGGCGAGCTGCGGAACGCCCGCCGAGAGATCGACGCGCTCGCGCATGCGATCGGCGAGCACGAACCGGTCTCGATGTTGGGGGCAGGCGATGTCTACGGCGACTGCTGGACCCGGGACACCGCGCCGATCTTTCTCAAGCGCGGAGACGAGCTGGGCGTCGCGCTCTTTCAGTTCGACGGCTGGGGCGGCAAGTACCTGATGCCAGGAGACGACCGTGTCGCCGAGACCATCGCGCGACGTGTCCTCTCGCGAAGACCGGACGCACGGGTCTTCCGGATGCCCTTTGTGTTGGAAGGCGGCGCCATCGAAGTGGACGGTGAGGGCACGCTCCTCACGACGCGCGACTGCGTGCTCACGGGACGCGGCGAAGACGATGAAGAAGAGGTCGCGAGGCGACTGCGCGACGCGTTGGGGGTCGAGCGCGTGATCTTTTTGGACGCGCGCCTGCAGAACGACCACACCGATGGGCACATCGACACGCTCGTGCGCTTCGTCGCGCCGGGCAGGGTGGTCTGCGCCGGGCCCCGTGACCGGTCGGAGCAGAGCGACCCGAACGCCGCGATGAGCGCGGCCTTACTTGAGCAGCTCAGCGACGTCCGTGACGCCGGAGGACGCCGCCTCGACGTCACCTTGCTCCCGAGCCCCGTGGTCTTCGGAGACGCGGGTCAGCCGCTCCCGGCGAGCTATTGCAACTACTTCCTCACGAACGGCGCGGTCTTGGTGCCAGGGTATGGGGTCGAAGAAGACGAAGAAGCCCGGGCCGTCCTCGCGTCTTGCTTCCCTGATCGCGTCGCGCGAACGCTCTCGGCCCAGGCGCTGATCACCGGCGGAGGCGCGCTGCATTGCGTGACGCAACAAGAGCCGCTTTGATGTCCGCGGCATGACGACCCTCCCGATGACGCCTGCGCCGTTTTCGCTCGCCGTGATCCAGTGTCCGCTTGGAAGCGCGCGCGATGAAAACGTGGCGCGGGTCGTCGCGCACATTCGCGACGCGGCCGCGCGGGGAGCGAACGTCATCCTCCCGCCGGAGCTCTTCGAGACCCCATACTTTCCGCAGCACGAACGCGAGGATCACTTCGCGCTCGCGCGACCTCGCTCCGGCCACCCGTTGCTCGCGGAGCTCTCCGCGCTCGCGCGCGAACTCGAGGTCGTCATCCCCGTTTCGTTTTTCGAGCGCGCCGGCCAAGCGTTCTACAACAGCGTGGTCGTCATCGACGCGGACGGAAGCGAGCGCGGGCTCTACCGCAAAGCGCACATCCCCGACGGGCCCGGCTACGAAGAGAAGTACTACTTCCGGCCGGGCGACACGGGCTTCCAGGTGTTCGCGACGCGTTACGCGAAGCTCGGGGTCGGCATCTGTTGGGACCAGTGGTTCCCCGAGTGCGCCCGCGCGATGACCTTGCTCGGGGCGGACCTGCTGCTCTACCCGACCGCGATCGGTTCCGAGCCGGAAGAGCCCGACCTCGATACCCGCGATCCGTGGCGACGCGTCATGATCGGACACGCCGTCGCCAACGCGATCCCGGTCGCGGCGGCCAACCGCATCGGTGTGGAAGACGCGATCACGTTTTACGGCACCTCGTTCATCGCCGATCACCGCGGCGACCTGCTCGCGGATCAAAAGGGCGAGGAAGGCGTCGCGCTCGCGACCATCGACCCCGGCGCATCGGCGACCTACCGCGCGGGCTTCGGCTTTTTCCGCGATCGGCGTCCCGGGCTTTATGGAGCGCTGCTGACCGCGGACGGAAGCCGACCCGTGTTGAAGCTGGATCGCGCGGAGCTGGATCGCGCGGAGCTGGATCGCGCATTGCAACCACCAGAGAACAACTCATGAGTTTCGAGATTTTTCCGGGTCGCGTGAACCACAGTTCGCGGATCTCGTGCCGTCGCGTCACAGCCATCAGGCGCGCGAGCGCGCTCACGACCTGTCTGGCGGTGGTCCTGATCGCGTCTCCGGCCAACGCGGATCGCGTCGTTGTGTTGCCTGCAGAAGGCGCGACCGAGGTCGCGGTCGAGCGGGTCGACGCGTTCGAGGACGCGGTCGCCGAAGCCGTTTCGTCGCTCTCGCACCAGGTCGCGACGGATGCGCACGGCACCATCGAAGGCCAAGCAATTCCGCAGACCGCCAACGAGATGCGCGCCGTCGCCGAGCTCCAGAACGCGCAGTGGGTCGTGTTGCCGATCGTGCGTTCCGCGAACGCCGGCGGCTTGGAAGCGACCCTCCGCGTGGGCTACGCGCCCGAGACTCGCGTCGAAGAGCTCGACGTCGAGGTGCGCGACTCCCGGCGCGCCGAACGCCTGCAAGAGATCTTGCGCGCGATGCTGCGACCCGAAGGCCTCGGGGCGGCCGCCGAAGAGCTCGCCGGCGAAGACGCCGCCGCGCGTCTGCTCGAACAGAACGCCTTGTCTCAGGAGCTCGCCGAAAGAGAAGCCCAAGAAGCCGCCGCGCTCGCCGAACGCGAAGCCGCCGAAGCCGCGCGTGTCGAAGCCGAACGCGAAGCCGCCGAGCGCGCGCGACAAGAAGAAGAACAAGCGCGCTTGAGCGCCGAAGAACGTGAGCGCCAAGCGCGCGAAGCCTTCGCGAGCCGTCCGCGCTACGGACAAGGCGCGCAGTGGATGGTCCAGCTCGGCGGAGCGGTCCGCCCGCTCCTACGCTCACGCGTCAGCGGCGCGATCGGAAGCGTGGAAGTACGAGGCGGTCGCAGCTTTGAAAACCTCCCCGGCCTCGAGCTACGCCTCGGGCTCGACGCGGTCTTCGGCAAGACCGGCGGCATCGCGATCCACGTTGGCGGCGCGTACTTGCTCACCCCGTTCCGCTTCCCGCTCCACCTCGGCGTGAGCCTCGAAGTGGGTCTCTTCCAGCCCTTCCTCGGAAACCGCACCCCGAGCTTCTCGACCCGCATCGCGCCGGTCGTCGCGTGGCGCTTCGCGAACCAATGGCACCTCGAAGCCGCGGTCGCCGAAGTCGGCTACCTCTCCGCAAACGACGCCGTCATCACCCTCGGCTTCGCGCTCCGGCTCGGCACCCGCTTTTAGCGATAGCGCGATTCGAAAATAGGTGGGCGCGCTTCGCCGCCGGACATCCGGTGCATGAGCTCACTCAAGAACCGTCGAGCGGACCCGATCGCTCAGGGCCCTCTCCAACAAAAGCAGCACACGGCCAACTGAGCGGCGAACGCTCTCAGAATGCGAAGGATGTGCGGGAGGGGTCAGAAGAACGCTGAAGAGAAACGCGTGCGGCGCGCTCGCGTTCTGGCGCGCCCCTTCTGACATCCGGAGCATGCGCGGACTCAAGAACGACAGAGCCAACTCGATCGCTCAAGAACGACCACGTCCAAAAGAGACCACCTAAGGACCGCGCGACCCTCTCCCAACAAAGCAGCACGGTCCCACTCAGGCGGCGAGCCCGCTCAGAACGCGGAGGATGTGCGGGAGGTCAGAAGAACGCTGAAGAGAAACTCGCGGTGCGCGCTCGCGTTCTGGCGCGCCCCTTCTGACATCCGGAGCATGCGCGACTCAAGAACGACAGCGAAGACCCGAACGCCCAAGAACGACCACGTCCAAAAGAGAACGCTCAAGGCACGCGCTCCCCACGAAACAAGAGCAGGACGCGGCCGCCCCTTCTGACATCCGGAGCATGCACGGACTCAAGAACGACAGAGCCAACTCGATCGATCAAGAACGACCACGTCCAAAAGAGAAACTCGCGGGACGCGCGACGCTCTCCCAACAAAGCAGCGCGCTACCACTCAGGCGGCGAGCCCGCTTGGAACGCGGAGGATGTGCGGGAGGGGTCAGAAGAACGCTGAAGAGAAACGCGTGAGGCGCGCTCGCGTTCTGGCGCGCCCCTTCTGACATCCGGAGCATGCGCGGACTCAAGAACGACAGCGAAGACCCGAACGCTCAAGAACGACCACGGCCAAAAGAGAACACTCAAGGCACGCGCAACCCTCTCCAACAAAAGGAGCGAGCTCCCCACTCAAGCGGCGAGCCCGCTCAGAACGCGGAGGATGTGCGGGAGGGGTCAGAAGAACGCTGAAGAGAAACGCGTTCGGCGCGCTCGCGTTCTGGCGCGCCCCTTCTGACATCCGGAGCATGCGCGGACTCAGGAACGACGGCGCCAACTCGATCGCTCAAGAACGACCTCTGACATCCGGAGCATGCGTGGACTCAAGAACGACAGCTAAGACCCGAACGCCCAAGAACGACCACGTCCAAAAGAAGACGCTCAAGGACCGCGCGACCCTCTCCAACAAAAGGAGCGAGCTCCCCACTCAAGCGGCGAGCCCGCTCAGAACGCGGAGGATGTGCGGGAGGGGTCAGAAGAACGCTGAAGAGAAACGCGTGCGGCGCGCTCGCGTTCTGGCGCGCCCCTTCTGACATCCGGAGCATGCGCGGACTCAGGAACGACGGCGCCAACTCGATCGCAACGGACACTCACGTCCAAACGCGACCACGCGAGGACCGCGCTCCCCACGAAACCGCGGCCGCCCCTTCTGACATCCGGAGCATGCGCGGACTCAAGAACGACAGAGCCAAGTCGATCGCAACAGACCACTCACGTCCAAAAGAGAACGCTCAAGGCACGCACAACCCACTCCAACAAAAGCAGCACGCTTGATCCCACCCAACCACGAAACTTGTCACACCCACGAAGTACCGTCAGCGAACCACACCCCAAAGGCGCATCCACCCAAGATCACGCAGATCTCGCGAATTCCGAAATCATTCCAGGCACCTACACTGTTGGATTTTTCCAAAAGACGCTTTTGCGCCGCTAAACACCCGAAAGTACGAAAGAAAACGCGAATATCACAACACCGTTCGAAATCGCCGCGTCCAAAATCGTGTCACCGCCATCCTGTGAATCATGCCTGACAACGAATTAATCTAATGATTACAGAGCAAGTGCCCCCGATCGACCCGAATTCGAAGCCCAATCGTCGCCCACACCACCGGAATTTTCGAAGCTGGCGAGACATCCCAGAAGTGAGTCAAGAAACCGCCAAAACCACAACAGATTGCAGCTTTTTTGGGCACAACCACAACCCCTAGTAGCGTTCATGACGTGACATCACGTGCTCGATATGTCGATTCCGTCTCTCCTCTGAGACCCCCCATTTTGAGCCATTTTGACGCGCTCCGTCACATACGCTTTTCCAAACAATATCAAGCACTTGAAGAAAAGCGTGCCCTTCGCAAGAAAACCCGCTTGACCACTCCACCACCACCCAGCTATCCCGGGACTCCCACTAGGGATGGTGATCGCGACAAGTCGCTCACCACAACCCCTTGTGGTTTCAGTGTGGAGTTTGTGGAAAGGCCTGGGGACCCCATGTGGGTTCGCTGGAGGCCGCGGAGTCTTGCGTTTCTTATTCTTTTTCGGCCGCACAGCCGGAAACGAGCCCTGCAAGGGCGTTTTCAAAATCTGTCACCCATACGGGTACATCGCGAGAACGCCCTTTATCCCCAGTTCAGCAACTCAGCCTTCCCCACAATCCCTTCCACGCTGGAGCAGCCCTGATGACGACATTCGAGAACGCGCGCCCGAACCTTGTTTTGGACTCTCAAGACGGGCGCGCAGAAGCAGAGGTAGAAGTAGTGGAACCGACGATCGTGAAAAACGTACCCATGGACACCCCCACAGCGGTACAGCGCGCGGCTTCGAGCCAGCAGCTTGGTGGGCTCCACTTCGAGCGCAGCTTCACCCGCGACGGAGAAGTCGCCCTCGACAACGTCAGCTACGAGCTCCGCAACTCGGTCATCACCGGCGCGGACGGCAACATCGTCTTCGAGCTTCGCGGCGCCGAGGTCCCGGCCGACTGGTCGCAGCTCGCCACCGACATCGCGGTCTCCAAGTACTTCCGCAAGGCCGGCCTCCACGGCGACAAGAACAAGGGCGAGCGCTCCATCCGCCAGCTCGTCACCCGCGTCGCCAAGACCATCCGCATCGCCGGTGAAGAGTTCGGCGGCTACTTCGCCGACGAGCTCGCGGCCGAGAACTTCGAGCAAGAGCTTAGCCACCTTCTCGTTCACCAGAAGGCCGCCTTCAACAGCCCGGTTTGGTTCAACTGCGGCCTCTATCACATGTACGGCATCGAAGGCGCCGGCGGGAACTGGGCGTGGAACGCCGACACCGATCAGATGGAGCAAACGGACAACGCCTACAGCCGTCCGCAGTGCTCCGCCTGCTTCATCCAGTCGGTCGACGATGACCTCATGGCCATCTACCAGCTCGTCAAAAACGAAGCACGCCTCTTCAAGTACGGTTCCGGCACCGGCACCAACTTCAGCCGCATCCGCGGTCGCCAAGAGATGCTCTCGGGCGGCGGCACCTCAAGCGGCTTGATGTCGTTCCTCGAGGTCTTCGATCGCGCGGCCGGCGCCACCAAGTCGGGCGGCACCACCCGCCGCGCCGCCAAGATGGTCTGCCTCGACATGGACCACCCCGAGATCGTCGACTTCATCGAGTGGAAGACCAAAGAAGAGAACAAGGTCCGCGCGCTCATCGCGGCCGGTTACTCCTCCGACTTCAACGGCGAGGCCTACCACACCGTCAGCGGTCAAAACTCCAACAACAGCATCCGCGTCAACGACGAGTTCATGAAGGCGGTCGAGACCGACGGCGAGTGGCGCACCACCATGCGCACCACCGGCGAGACGGTCGACACCTACAAGGCGCGTGATCTCTGGCGCAAGGTCGCCGAGGCCGCGTGGTCGTGCGCCGATCCCGGCTTGCAGTACGACAGCACCATCAACGAGTGGCACACCTGCTCCAACACGGATCGCATCAACGCGAGCAACCCGTGCAGCGAGTACATGTTCCTCGACGACAGCGCCTGCAACCTCGCGTCGATCAACCTCACCAAGTTCCTCGACCAAGACGGCAACTTCGACATCGCCGGCTACCGCCACGCGATCCGCGTGCTCATCACCGCGATGGAGATCTTCGTCGACCTCGCGTCCTACCCGACGCGTCAGGTCGCCAAGAACAGCCACGACTACCGCCCGCTCGGCTTGGGCTACGCCAACCTCGGCACCGTCCTCATGCAGCTCGGCATCCCCTACGACAGCGACGAAGGCCGCGCCTGGTGCGCGTCGCTCACCGCGATCCTCTGCGGTGACGCCTACGCCGCGTCCGCCGAGATCGCGTCCACCAAGTCGCCCTTCCCCGGCTTCCACAAAAACCGCGCGCCCATGCTCGAGGTCATGAAGAAGCACCGCGCGGCCGCCTACACCATCGGCGAGCCGAACGGCCCGGGCATCAAGGGCGACGGTCCCATCCGCGTTCCCGACTCGCTCGTCCGCACCGCGCGTCAGTCCTGGGACCTCGCCGTTCAGCTCGGCGAGAAGTACGGCTACCGCAACGCGCAGGCCACCGTGCTCGCGCCCACCGGCACCATCGGCTTGCTGATGGACTGCGACACCACCGGCATCGAGCCTGACTTCGCGCTCGTGAAGTTCAAGAAGCTCGCGGGCGGCGGCTACTTCAAGATCGTCAACCAGTCCGTGCCCAAGGCGCTCAAGCGTCTCGGTTACAGCGACGCCCAGGTCGCAGACATCGTCAGCTTCGTCTCCGGCACCAACACCTTCACGGGCGCGCCGCACGTCGGCCGCAAGTACCTCCTCGAGAAGGGCCTCGAAGAGCGCGAGCTCGAGATGGCCGAGCAAGCCCTCCGCGGCGTCTTCGATGTGGGCCAAGCGCTCGGCCCCTGGGTCATCGGTACCGACGCGTTCGAGCGCATGGGCATCAAGGCCGAGGTCTACAACCAGCCCAGCTTCCACCTCCTCAAGCACTTCGGCTTCACGCCCAAGGAGGTCGACGAGGTCAACCAGGTCGTCATCGGCCGCATGACCATCGAAGGCGCGCCGCACATGCGCGTCGAGGACCTCCCCATCTTCGACTGCGCCAACCGCTGCGGCAAGACCGGCAAGCGCTTCCTCCCGGCCATGTCGCACGTGCGCATGATGGCCGCCGCGCAGCCCTTCCTCTCGGGCGCGATCAGCAAGACCGTCAACCTCCCCAACGACGCCACTGTCGAGGACGTCGAAGAGGTTTACATGGAGGGCTGGAAGCTCGGCCTCAAGGCCATCGCGCTTTACCGCGACGGTTGCAAAGCCAGCCAGCCGCTCAACACCGGCAGCGACGACGACGCCACCGAGACCGACGAAGGCGTCGTCCCGAGCGTCACCCAGGATCGCCCCGTGCTCACCGCGCGTGACGAAGGCCTGCGCCCTCCCGAGTCCCGTCGGCACCGCCTCCCGAAGAAGCGCCGCGGCTTCACCCAAGAAGCGCGCATCGGCGGCCACAAGGTCTTCCTCCGCACCGGCGAATACGAAGACGGCAGCTTGGGCGAGATCTTCATCGACATGCACAAGGAAGGCGCCGCGTTCCGCTCCTTGATGAACTGCTTCGCCATCTCTGTCTCCATGGGCCTGCAGCACGGCGTTCCGCTCGACAGCTACATCGACCAGTACACCTTCACCCGCTTCGAGCCGGGCGGGGTCGTGCAAGGTCACCCGAACATCAAGTTCAGCACCTCCATCATCGACTACGTGTTCCGCGTCCTCGGAGTGGAGTACCAGCAGCGCTACGAGTTCGCGCAGGTGCCGCCGATCGAAGAGCAGGCCGAGCTCCTCAGCAGCACGGACGTTTCCGCAGTGCAGCGCGCCGAAGGCATCAAGGACTCGATGGTCCCGCCCCCGCCGACGGAGCCTGTCGAGCAGGTGAGCTTCTCGTTTGAGGGCGAGGGTCTGACCCCAGAGCCGAAGAACGTGCTTTCAGCGCAGCTTGGCGAGATGATGGGGGACGCGCCGATGTGCGATAAGTGTGGGCACATTACGGTTCGGAATGGGACTTGTTATAAGTGCTTGAACTGCGGAAACTCGATGGGTTGTTCGTAACGCGCGACCGTTAGATCGCGAAATCGAGATTTACTTGGGGGAGTAAGAAGGGTGCTTCCTGTTTGGGAAGTGCCCTTCCTTCGTTTGGAGTCGCTAGATTGGGAAACGGAAAACTTGGCCGTCGGCGCCGTTGGCGCCTTCCGAAGAAAACGAAATGGAGTAATGCGCGTGACGCAATCGTCTCACTGGCACCGACCGATGTTGAACCAGGGGATGAGTTGGTAATCGACCTCACGAAGAGTGAATCTATCGAGCCTTACATTCTTGCGGTTGTTGCAGCGCAAGCTGAGCAGTTTGCACGGGCCGGTGTCAACGTAAGCTTCGATCTAAATCATCTCAATCCGTCTAATCGGTTCGCGACGGCGCTTGGCCTAAGAGTGTATGTTGAAGGTCAACAACGAATCCGCCCGATAGACGCTACCAAGACGATCCCAATATCTTCTATCCGCAACTACGCTGAGATGGACGCCTTCGTTGATGAAGTCTGCGATCGCCTCGAAATAACAGACGGCGAAATACGTCGGGCCACGAAGTATTCTCAAGTTGAACTGATCCGGAACGTCTTTGATCACTCGGGGTCGAAACCAACTGTCTGCGCGCAGCTGATCACCGGCGCTCATGGACGTCCAAAGCACGGCTCAGTCCAAGTTGCAGTCGCCGACGCTGGCGTAGGTCTTCTGGGGTCTTTCGGAAGCCTACATCCGTGGGTCGAAACAGACTCGATCGCAATCGAAACGGCACTCGAGCCACACATATCCAGCACATTTCTGCCGGGCGAGCGGGCACCTGACGGTGCGAACAATGCTGGTCTTGGTCTGCACTTTGTCTCAGAACTCGTTAAGCGAAGTGATGGACGTATGCTCGTCTGGTCAGGCTCGCATGCGCTCGCGATCATCGGCGATGAAACAATGAAAGAAGGCTTTCGGTATTCTACTGCGAACGCGCATCGTCTTCCCGGTACACTTGTCGTTGTAGAGTACGAAGTCGGTACGATCCACGACTACGCGACGGTTGTTGAGGATCTCAGGGATGAAACTTCAGCCTTGTATGAGTTGACGAGCGACAAAGAGGTAGTCGAGATAGATACAAGACCTACTACGGCCGTCATCCGAGAAACGCGCATCCATGCACTTTTGCGGGAGGACACGTCGAAAGCTCGTTCTTATCGTGAACAGTACTTGTTGCCGCGCATCCGGCGTGGCGACGTGGAGTATTCACTCAGCTTTCAGGGATATGACGCGTTGAGCCCCAGTTTTGCTCATGCACTACTGTACGCGCCTATAAGGGCTGCTGCATTAGGAGATCAAAAAATATACGTTAGGGATGCCAGCCCTGGTGTCTGGTCGAGTATTAAGCGCGTTGAGAGATACTGCTTAGGTACACGACTGAATCAATGAAACCGAGGGTCGAAAATGGTTGAAATGATGCAAAAACCGAAGATATTGCTGGTTGACGTAGATGCAGACTGCGCAGAGGAGCTTCATTCTGCTGGTTACAACGTAAGTAGGGGAACACTCGGTCCGTGCTATCAAGTGGCTCAGGACGCTAGCTATCATCACGTTCCTGTCTCTTCTCGACTACCCAATCTCTATGAGCAAGAGAATTGGAGGGCTTCAAACGAGTACCTCGTACTGTTGACGAAAGGTGAGGGGAACGTCGGGGTTTTTGGGCGCGAAGCGTTGGATCGATGCCGCTCGCGGACGGCTCAGACGACACCTAGCGTCGCCACTTCCGCTCTCGCAGTA
>CALJDU010000055.1 GCA_938024995.1 uncultured bacterium | reverse complement strand
AGAACGAGAACGAGAACGAGAACGGGAACGAGAACGAGAACGGGAACGGGAACGGGAACGGGAACGGGAACGGGAACGAGAACGGGAACGAGAACGAGAACGGGAACCGGGAACGGGAGCGGGAACGAACGGGAACGTGAACGTCGACGTGATCACGGACACGCGTTCGGACGCCGACCAACAAGCGGTGGTAACGTGCGGCGATGCCTGAGCTTCCCGAGTTAGAGATCGCGGCGCTTCAGCTACGCGCGTTTTGTGAAGGCGACGTGGTCACCAAAGCGTCCGTACTTCGTGATCGATCTGCGCGTGCTCAAGGCGTAAAGATCTTCGAGGAGAACATGCGCGGTCGGACCCTCGAGAGCGTGCGCCGCCACGGCAAGAACCTCTTCGTCGATCTCTCGCCCGTGAAGAACGTTGAAGGTCTTTTGTGGATCCACTTCGGCATGAGCGGCAAGTTCGCGTTCGCGGACAAGCCCAAAGCCGAGCCAAGCAAGAGCACTCGCGTCGTCTTTGATCTCAAGAGCGAGCGCCGGGTCTTCTTCGAGGACGCGCGCCTCTTCGGCGGCGTCGCGGCCGGCGACAAAGAAGAAGTCGAGAAGCTCGCCAAGGTCGCGGCGCTCGGGCCCGATGCGCTCGACCTGCGCGGCGGCAAGGCGTGGAAGCGCGCGCTCACGAGCAAGAAGGGCGATCCCGAGATCAAGGTCGCGCTGATGGACCAAGCGCGGGTCGCGGGGCTCGGGAACATCCAAGCGGCCGAGGCGCTCTACTTCGCCGAGCGCTCACCGGAAGCGCGGCTCTCGTCGCTGACCGACGAGGACTACAAGCGACTCGCGAAGGGCGTCCGCGAGACGATCAAGCGAACGCTCGACGCGACGATCCCGAAAGAGGGCGAGCAGGTCGCCTACACCAGCGACGGCGCGCACGTCGAGAACCCGTTCCGCGTCTACGGCCGCGAAGGGGAGACGTGCGGCCGCCGAAAGTGCAGCGGAACGATCACGCGCTACGTGCAAGCGCAGCGCGCGACGTTCTACTGCCCGGAGTGCCAGAGCTGAGCGAACTCGCCCTAGCGCCAGTCCACGTTTTCACAGCCGGGAACGCAGCCGTTCCAGCAGGCGCTGCAGATCGCCTGGTAGCCAACAAACGAACCGGCTCCATATCCAGCGATGCATATCGCGCAACCCGCGATCGTGAGGCACGCGCCGGCGCACACAGGCGCGAAAGCGACGGCGGCGACGAGCGCAGCTTCCGCTAGGAGTATGCGCGCCACGCAACCACCGTAGCTGCACTTGAGCTTCGCCTCCGCTGGGGGTCCGCCGACACCGGTTTCGCCCGCGATATCCGGCGCGAGGGGTGCGCAGACGGCCTTCTCCTCATCGACGTCGGCGACGCGAAGAGCGGACTGAAGGAGCAGATCGTCAGATGTTGTCGCGAGCAATCGCGCGAACACATAGTCGCTGCCCCGAAGTTCTCCAGCGACCCGTTCGCCGTCGAGCATCCGCACAATTTCGGAACCCCGCTCGCTGACGACGAGCTCGCCGTGGGCCATCACGATGCTTCTCGATTCGCCCGTTTCGTCGACCGCGATCTCGATCGACGTTGAGTCTTGATCGATGCTGAACTGAAGCTCACCGTAGCGGTGGGACTCGGCGAGAAAGACCTCGATCGAAAAATTCGACGGGACCTCGCCATGGATTAGGTAGTGACTGAAGCCATCTTCCAGCCCAGGTCCGCTCGCGTCGACGTAGAGCGGCTCCACGATGGGTCCGTCGGAAATGCACCCCATGATCGCGACCGCGGCGAACGCGGTTAACGTTGATTTGACTCTCATTACCTCACCTCTCGATTCGTATGTGCCGAGAGTCAGGTGCGCGGTGCGCAACGAGATTCAGCTCGACGGCTTACGAACGCGCCGATGGTCGCGCTAGGGAGTCGGCGCGGGCTCGCGCATCAACGTTTGCACGAGCTGGTCGACCCGCGACATCGACCGGGGATCGGCGCCGCGCTCGATCGCGCGGATCTTCCCGGAGCGTCCGATGACAACGATGGTCGGGATCCCGGTCACGCCGTAGGCGCGAGTCGTCTGTCCGCCGGAGGCCGCGATGGTGTAGTGCACCGGGCGGCGCGTGAGCATCGCCCGAACGGTGCCGGCTCGCTCCGCGCTGATCCCGACGACCGCGAGTCCGGCGTGGCGCTGCGAGAGCGAGTTGAGGTGCGGCATGACCGCGAGGCAGGGGCCGCACCAGGTGGCCCAGAAATCGAGCACGACCACCTTGCCGCGAAGCGCTTCGAGATCGACCGGGTTGGTCCCCGTGATCCGTTGTCCTGCGATCGGCGGCGCGACATCTCCGACCCCGACACGTTGCTGCGTGTGGCGAGAACGAGTGGGCGCGGCCGCGGCGTTTGGCGGGCTGAGCGGCGAGACGGGGGGCGCGAAGGCTCCTGCGGCAATGAAGCCGAGCAGGGAAAACGTGAGGGCCGCGTGACGCACGCATTGAGGGTAGCACGCAGATCCATGGAGGCTGGTTGACGCTCGGATGTGGATTTGGGATCCCGCCCGTATGGATCTTCGTGGTGCGCACACAGCGCTGGTGACCCCGTTCAAAAACGGGAACGTTGACGTCGAAGCCCTTCGCGCGCTGGTCGAGCGCCAGATCGAAGGTGGCATCAGCGGACTTGTACCTTGTGGCACGACGGGCGAGAGCGTCGCGCTTTCGGCGGAAGAGCACCTGCTCGTCATCAAAACCGTCGTCGAGCAGGCCAACGGCCGCGTTCCGATCTTTGGCGGCGCGGGGACCAACGCGACGGCCAAGTCGATCGCGCTCGCGGAGCTCACTCGCGAAGCGGGCGCCGATGGGCTGCTCGTGGTCTGCCCGTACTACAACAAGCCGACCCAAGCTGGCCTGGTCGCGCACTTCGCCGCCATCGCCAACGCGGTGCCCATGCCCGTGATGCTCTACAACGTCCCGAGCCGCACCGGCTGTGACCTCAGCGTCGATTCGATCGCGACCCTCGCCAAGCTGAGCAACGTCGTCGCGATCAAAGAAGCGAGCGGTAACATCCTCAAGCCGCAACAGATCGCTGCGCGCGTTCCCGGACTCACGATTCTCTCGGGCGACGATGTGCTCTCGCTCGGTACCATCGCGGTCGGAGGGCAGGGTGTGGTCAGCGTCGCGTCCAACTTCGCGCCCGCGTCGGTGAGCGAGGTGATGGCGCTCGCGCTCAAGGGCGACTTCGCTGCTGCCAAGACGAAACAGCTCGCTTTGTTGCCGCTCTACGAGGCGCTCTTCGCCGAGACCAACCCTGGCCCGATCAAGGCGCTCATGGCGCACCACGGCTTCATCGAAAACGAGATCCGTGGACCGATGGCGTGGCCCGAAGCGGACACCATCGCGCGCGTGGTGAAGGCCGCCGCGCCGTTTGCCCCAAGCGTCGTTCAGGCTGCTTCACAGACGCAGGCTTCAGCGTGACCAACACGCTGCGCGTGGGTCTCTTTGGAGCTGGTGGCCGAATGGGGCGGGCGGTCGCGCGGGTGATCGCGGAGCACGTGGACGTCGCGGTCGTGGCGGCGGCAGATCGCGCACAGAGCGACAGCATCGGGGCCGAGATTGGTGGAGCGATCGTGCGCGAGGCGTTGCCGCTGGATCAGCTCGACGTCGTGATCGACTTCAGCTCGCCGGCGCCCGCCGCGCGCCTCTTCGATCTCGCGACCGTCGCGAAGGTCCCCGTCGTCACCGGGACGACCGGGCTCACTTCCGCGCAGCGATCCGCGTTGGTCGCGCTCAGCAAACACGCCCCGGTGGTCGCCGCCCCGAACTACAGCCAAGGCGTGACGGTCATGATGGAGCTCGCGCGCGTCGCCTGTGAGCTCCTTGGGAGCGGCTTTGACGCGGAGATCATCGAGGTGCATCACCGCCACAAGGTGGACGCGCCGAGCGGAACCGCGGCGCGTTTGGCTGAGGTCGTCTGTGACGCGAAAGAGATCGCGCGTGAGAAGCAGCGCCACGGCCGGGAAGGGCAGGTCGGTCCCCGGCCGCGCGACGAGGTCGGCGTTCACGCGGTTCGCGCATCCGATGTGGTCGGCGAGCACACGCTTGTGCTTGCGGGAGACGGCGAGCGAATTGAGCTCATCCACCGCGCGACCGATCGCACGATCTTTGCGCGTGGAGCGGTCCGCGCGGCGCGCTGGGTGATCGATCAGCCGCCAGGGCTTTACGACATGGCGGACGTGATGCGCTAGCAGGCTGCTGAAAAAGTCGCTGGACGCGATTTGTGATGCTGCCCGATCTCGTTCGTGTCCTCTCGCCGACAACAATGCCGAGTATTCTTTGTTTCCGCACCTGCGGCGCCATCGCCGCGAGTTCTCCGCTGCGCTCCGGAACCCGCGCCTGAGCGCCTGTGCGGAAACGATATTTTTGAGCGGCGGCGGACGACGGAGGTGCGAGGCCGCGCGCGAAGCGGGCCTGCGAGTTTCTAGTGCGCGAGGCGCGCGAAGATCTCGTCGGCGTGCCCGAAGATGATGAGGTGACCTTCGCGAGGAAAGGTCTTCAACGACGCGTTCGGGATTTCGGAGGCGAGCGCGTGTGCCCAGTCCGTAGGGACGTTCGCGTCGTCCTCGCCTTGGAAGATGAACACCGGCTGCGTGACATCGCTCAGAGCGAAGCCCCAGTCCTTCACTAAGACCTTGGTGATCTCGTGCGCGACGCCCTCGTGTCCCGCGCGAAACGCTTCGCTGAACATCGCGATGATCACCTCCATGACGTTTGGGTTCGCGAGCACCGCTTGGTCCGGCTCGCTCATGGCCTGGAGAAACTGCCGGACGACCTTGCGCGGGTTCTTCTGCAGCTGTTTGCGTTGGAGCCGGAGCAGCGGGCGGAGCAAGAACGGGGTGCGCCGGGCGAACTCGAGCAGGAAGCGGACAGACGAGGTGAGGTGCTCTTTGGCCGCCGGCGTGTAGGGCGCGAACCCGCTCACGATCACCACGCGTGTGACGCGCTGCGGAAGGAAGCGCGCGGCGCCGAGCGCGAACGCTGAGCCGGCGGACATCCCGGCGACCGCGAACGAGTCGATCCCGAGCCGATCGGCCATCTGCGCGAGGTCGTCGGCGAAGCTCTCGATGGTCCCAGCGGGGTTGAAGTCAGAGCGTCCGTGGCCGGGTCGGTCGACCGCGATCACGCGCAGGCCGTGCGCGGTGATGAAGCTCTTGTCGTAGTGCATCTCGAGCCGCGAGCTCTGCGACCCGTGGCAGTAGATGACCGGTCGTCCATCGGTATCGCCATACTCGGCGAAGCAAAGCGCTCGGCCGTCCTTGAGAACAACCTCGTGAGCCCGTTGATCTGTCGAGTCGCTCACGGCAACGCGCGGAGCGATGCGACCGCGGCTCGCATCGCGTTGTTGTGAAGATCGACACGAGCCTGGAGCGCGAAGTCGTCTCCGAGGCTCTCTTGAGACGTGATGCCGAAGGTCCGGTTTTGCTGAATCAGTTCGGTCACCTGGATGCGCTCGGAGTTGTGCGCGGTCACCGCGCCCGCACACGCCATGCGGTCGTTCTGGTAGTCGAAGAGGAACGCGCGTCCGCGGAGCTGCCCTGGGACGAACCCGTCTTCACCTTGTTGCGCGGCGACCTCTTCGTCCACGACGAGTACGATGTCGAGGTCCCACCACGACGGCTGCGCCAGGTCGGGGGAGTTCGAGCGGACGCGGGTCAAGGTCGTGCTGACGAGCGGCGGCGTGATGGTCGGCGCCTCGCTCACCGACACGAGCCGCATCCGGTCCAGGTGAAAGGTGAGCGCTCGCATGTTCCGCGCGAGGAGCTCGAGGCCGTTCGGGGTATTGAACGCCTCGGTTACGTTGGTCGGACCGCTCGGCGGCTCTGGCCACGGGACGTCGTGCGGGCAGGGCGCGGAGAGCGACGCGAGATCGGCCGTGAGCGATGGTCGGATCGCTTCGCGCCACTTGCCGAGATGTAGCTCCGCAGCGGTCTGCGCTTCGGAGATGCCGGGAGCAGGTGCGGGCGGGACCTGCTCGTTGTTTCCGAAGAGAGCGTCGCAGCCAAGTGACAGCAAGAGCAACGCGCACGAGAGGGTCAACCGCATGACGTTGCTTACTCCCCGCGCTGTCGTGACGTCAACGAGCGCGGCGACGAGGCATCATGAGCAAGACGCTGAGGGCGAACCGCTCGCGGACGTTGTGCAGGTCGTCTTCCGCGCGTCGTGCGCGCTTTGGCTCTACCTTCGTCGGCGCATCTGTCGTCCCCACACCAGCAGGACCATGAGGAACGCAAGCCCGCCGCCAGAACCGCGCGGTGATGCGGTGCAGAGCGTGGACGGGGGAAGCTCACCGCGTTCAAGCAGCACCTCGCGCTCGAGTCGCGTGTGTTCGGCGAGCACGTCGCGCTCGCGCTCTCCGCTCGTGATGCGCGCGTTGATCGACGCCTCGCACTCCGCAAAGGTCCCGACGCAGGTCCCGTCGAGCGCGCTCGCCTCGATGCAGACGCCGGTCATGCACGTGGTGCAACCTTCGCGATCGCCAACCGGGTCTCCGCTGATCGGTTCGCATTGACCCTCGAGTCCCGCGACGTTGCACGCCTTGCAGGTGCCGCGGCAGGCGCGCTCGCAGCAGACGCCATCGACGCACTGACCGCTTTCGCATTCGCCGTTGCTCCCGCAGACGTCGCCAAGCGGAGCCGCGCCCACACAGACGCCAGCGGTGCAGTTCGCGCACCCATCGCGGTCGCCTCGGGGCGCGCCGCTCACGGGCACACACGAGCCTTCGCTTCCCGGTTCGCCGCACGCTTTGCAGGTCCCGCGACAGGCGCGTTCGCAACACACACCGTCGACGCAATGCGCGCTGTCGCATCCATCGTTGCTCACGCAGGCGTCACCGAGTGCACCGCTTGATCCGTCGTCGATGCACACGCCGCTGTCGCAGGTCGCGCATCCTTCGCGATCGCCATGAGGCGCGCCGCTTACGGCCGTGCACATGCCCTCGCTTCCCGCGACGTCGCACGCTTTGCAGAGTCCGCGGCAGGCGCGTTCGCAACAGAAGCCGTCGGTGCACTCTCCGCTCTCGCACGCCGTGTCTTCGGTGCACGACGTTCCGAGCGCGCCGAGCGAGCCGGTGTCCGCGCAGACGCCCGCGTCACACGTCGCGCACCCGTCTCGCTCCCCGTGTGGCGCGCCGCTCACAGGCGTACACAAGCCTTCGCTTCCCGCCACATCGCACGCTCTGCAGACGCCGCGACAGGCACGCTCGCAACAGACGCCGTCCACGCAGAACCCGCTCCCGCACTCTGCGTTGTCGCCACACGCGGATCCGAGCGCGCCACCACTGTCGTCGGTGCAGGTCCCGGCGTCGCAGCTCGCGCACGCTCCGTCCGGACCACTCACGGGAACGCACGCCCCGTCCGCGTCGCAGCTCTCGCACGTTCCGTCGCAGGCGCTCTCGCAACACACGTCATCGACGCAGTGTCCGGAGCCGCACGCCGCGGGGTCGGTGCATGAGTTCCCGATCGTCGCGTCGCAGACGCCCGCGTTGCACGAGAGGCAGTCGGTGTCTCGCAGCGGCGGTCCCGTGACTCGTGTGCACTCGCCTTTGGCGCCCGGAACGTTGCACGCTTTGCACTCGCCGGCGCACGCGCGCTCGCAGCACACGCCGTCAACACAGCGGTCGGCTCCGGGACACTGCCCGTCGTCGACGCATCCGTCGCCTCGGCCAGCCTCGACGCACATGCCGGCCTCGCAGCTCGCGCAATCGTCGGTCTCTTCCCGTGGGTCTTCGCCGCCGGTCAGCGGCGTGCAGAAGCCCTCGCTTCCTGGGACGTCGCAGCGTTCGCACTGTCCGTTGCACGAGTCACAACAGAAGCCTTCTCGACACGAGCTGTAGAGACACTGGTCGTCCGATGTGCAGGCGTCACCTGCTTCCGCGACGCCCATGCAGCGCCCCTCATTGCAGCGACGACTCGCGCAGGGCTCGTCGAACGTACAGTCCGTCCCTGCAGGTTCGGCGCAGACGCCCGAGACGCATCGCGCGCATCCATCGACCGCGCCATCGGGAAGCGCTTCGCACATGCCGTCGGCGCCGCACGTCTGGCAAAGCGATGCGCAGGCTTCCGCGCAGCAGACTCCGTCGTGACAGAGAGGTCGGTCGCCGCAGTCGGACGGCTCGGCGCAGCTGGTGCCGGCCGCAGGTGCGCTCGATGGATCCGAGAAGCACGCGCTCGTTCCGTCGACGCAGATCGACCACGCCGCGATCCCGAACGGCATCTTCGCGATCACGGTCGTGCGATCACCGTAGCCGCCGAACCCGGTCGAGACTTCGCCGCGAAGAACATGCGTGCTGCCGGTCCAGTCGTAGACACTGACCACGGTGCGTTCGAGGTCCTCGCGGAAGCCAGCCAGCGGGGACATGAAACGGAAGCCGAGCGGTGGCGGGGCAAACGTCGCGTCCGATGTTCCGCTGATCGGTACGAGCGCGCCGCCCGCGACGTAGAGGTACGGACCGACCAGCGCTTTGTTTGCGCGAACGGAGAGGTCTCGGCCAAAGCCGGAACTCTCGTCCTCAGACACCGATGCGTCCGCGACGACCGCTCCCGGCTCCTTGCGCCAGGAGCGGACGCGGAGGCGCCCGAGCCTGTTGTAGGCGACGACAATGAACCCAGCGCTGATCCCGTAGCTCGTGAACTCAAAGTCCGCGCTTGCCGGGATGACCGTTTCAACGACGTCGAGGACGCTCGATGTCGCCTCAATGACGTGGAAGTAACCGTCGCCCTTCACCAGCACCGTGGTGCCGTCGAAGATGAGCTCGTCCGTAAAGGGCAGGTCGAACGGCATCTCCGAGTCGACCAAGGTCCAGGTGCCTCCGACTCGCTCGTAGAGATCGACTCGATTGGTCTCGATGTCGACGATGCGCTCTCCCGTCAGGACCCCGGTGCAAGAGGGAAGGGTGGCCTCTTCTGCGAAGTAGCCGGTCGGGAGCTTTCGGAAGATCGAGCAGCCGTCGTCGTTGGCGATGACCAAGAGGTCGTCCGCGACGGTTGCGCGTCCCCGAAGCGAGAAATCGGTTCGGCGGCTCGGGAGCTCTTGGGCATCGACCCCCGCTGTGGAGAACAGTGCTGCGACGAGACACAGACCGAGTCCGCTCCACCAACCAAACCGTCCAGTCATCTCTCCACCCCCACCTTTTCTTCGCCAGTCTTGATGGTGTCCGGCGGAAGCGCCGACATTCAAGAACCAGCCGGTTCAGCCTAGCTCCTCAGTCATCGACTTGGAACGGCGCGTTCGCCTGAGGAGGATCGCCGCGAGGAACAGCCACCCGAATCCGCTCCCCGTTCCCGTCGCCGGTGACGCGGCGCAGAGTCCTGAGGCGCGGGGTGAGGCTCCGCGATCGAGCATGACCTCACCCTCCAACCGAGTCTGTTCTGCGAGCACGTCGCGCTCGAGCTCTCCGCTCGTGATGCGCGCGTTGATCGACGCCTCGCACTCCGCAAAGGTCCCGACGCAGGTCCCGTCGAGCGCGCTCGCCTCGATGCAGACGCCGGTCATGCACGTGGTGCAACCTTCGCGCTCGCCAACCGGGTCTCCGCTGATCGGTTCGCATTGACCTTCGAGTCCCGCGACGTTGCACGCCTTGCAGGTGCCGCGGCAGGCGCGCTCGCAGCAGACGCCATCGACGCACTGACCGCTCTCGCATTCGCCGTTGCTCCCGCAGACGTCGCCAAGCGGAGCCGCGCCCACACAGACGCCAGCGGTGCAGCTCGCGCACCCATCGCGGTCGCCTCGGGGCGCGCCGCTGACGGGCACACACGATCCTTCGCTTCCCGGTTCGCCACACGCCTTGCAGGTCCCGCGACAGGCGCGTTCGCAACACACACCGTCGACGCAATGCGCGCTGTCGCATCCATCGTTGCTCACGCAGGCGTCACCGAGTGCGCTCGCAGCAATAGCCGTCGACGCACGGGTCCCCATCACACTGTTCGGACGCGACGCACGCCTCACCGCGCGCCGCGGGTCGGCAGGTCCCCGCTTCGCATACGCTGCAGCCGGCCGCGAGCTCTCTTGGTGTGCCGCTAACCGATGTGCACGCGCCGAGCGAGCCACTCTGATCGCAGCGCTCGCAGGGTCCGCATTCGCGGTCGCAGCACACTCCATCCACACAAGGGGCGCCGCCGCAGTCGAGCTCGGAGTCGCACGCATCGCCGTCGAGGCACGTGCCCGCGCCGCATGACGCGCAGTCGCGCTCTCCGTGTGGAGACCCCGTGACCGGAGAGCAGGTCCCGACCGCGCCGGAGACATCACACGCCTCACACGCGCCCTCGCACGCGAGGTCACAGCAGACGCCGTCCACACAGTTCCCGCTATCGCACGCCGCGTTGACCGCGCACGCGTCGCCATCCGAAAAGAGCGAGTCGTCGACGCATACGCCCGCGTCGCACTCGCTGCATCCGAAACGAACGCCGTGTGGCGCGCCGGTGACCGCGGTGCATCGGCCTTCACTGCCGGGAACGTCGCAGGCTTTGCAGACGCCGCGACAGGCACGCTCACAGCAGACGCCATCGACGCAGAACCCGCTGCTGCACTCTTCTGATGTGGCGCAGACCCCAGCGAGTTCACATCCGCCCGCAGGGCACATGGAATAGATCACGCCCGCGCCAACGAACGCGGTTTCGCTCACCGCTTGCGACGCTCGTGGTCCTGTCGCCTGAAACCCGCGGAGCGCCCACCGCGCACCGTTCCAGTCCCAGATCTCCAGTCCGTCGCTGACGTTGCGAATCGCGACATCTCCCCGTTGCGTCCGTTGGCTGACGGTGGGCCATGAGAACAGGTCGACGCACCCCCCGATGCAATCCTCTTCGACCCGGCATCGGTTGCCCGCCGAGCTCACGGACAACGGCTCTTGGCAGCCGGGCTCGGGCCATGTGCCCGTTGCGGGGTCGTACTGGTACGTCATCGGGAAGACATCGTCGTTGTTCCAGTCTTCCGCGATGAAGCGGAGCACGTCGCCGCGAACGTCCAGCGCGCCCCCGAGGTAGAAGATCTGGCCGTCTTCGGTGGGGTCGGGGAGCGAGCGGTTGAGCTCTTCGACCCAGGCTCCTCCAACGCGTCGGATCGCCATGACCCGGTCGGAGACGATTCCGATCAGGTCACCGTCGATCGCGAGCCCGTGCCAAGCGTATGGCGCGTCTCGCGTGACGACCTCGACGACCGCCGTGGCGCCGACGCGGATCGCGAACACGTCTTCGTCGAACGCGACCGCGAGCGTGTCCCCGTCGATGGCGGTGCCGGTAATCAAGGAGCCGCCGGCGATCGTGAGGGTTTGGGTCAGGTCCCAGGAATCAGCGACGCGCGAGTACACTCGCCACTCGTCTCCAAAAACCGTGAGCAGCTTGCCCCCGACGAGGAAGACCCGCGACGCGTTCCCCGGGATCTCTTGTTCAAACGAGAAGTGCCCATCCGCTCCTCGCGACCACGAGACGATCGTGCGCGCGCTCGTGACGGGATCGGACTGAACGTACACGAGGTGCCCGTTGTCGACGCTCGGGGAGATCACCTCTCCGATGAGCGGTGTCGCGACGGTGGAGAGCGGGGGAACTTGAGCGTTGACGGTGTCGGTCGCGAGCCATCCAAGCGCGGCCAACGCGAACGTAAGCACAACACGCACTTTCATTCTTCCCCCCGCACTCAATTCGACCGATTGGTTGCCGCGTGGAGCGTACCATTCAGACGGAGGGCGTCGTCGTGTGGGGTGAATCCGCCAAGGCGGAGAGGGGGATCGAAAAGTCCCCCGAAAACTAGAGCCCCGACGACTTGAGGCTCTGGTTTTGCCCAGGCGTCAGCGGGAGATGCAACCCGCACTCTTGCTTCTTGCCCAAGATACGACCCGCGCGCGGATCCATGTCGGGCGTGGTCGGCAACGTCGAGTGATGGTCGCCGATCGAGCGGTAGCCCTTTGCGACGAGCGGGTGCTTGGGGAGCTCGTGTTTCGCGAGGTACGCCTCAACCGCTTCGTCGTTCCACGGGAGGATGGGGTGGACCTTCACGCGGTCGTTCTGTCGCTCCACACGTCGGAGCGAAGCGCGGTGCTCGGTTTGACGTGCGCGCAAGCCCGCCATCCACGCGGTCGCGCCGAGGTCCGCGAGCGCACGCTGCATCGGCTCGACCTTATTGATGCGCAGGTACTCCTGAACACCTTCTTCACCTTGCTCCCACATGTTCCCGAACATCGCCTCTTGGCGCGCGGCCGTGATGGCGGGAGCCACGTAGTGAACCTTCAGCGAAAGGCGGCGCGTCAGCTCGTCCGCGAAGCGATAGGTCTCCGGGAAGAGGTAGCCCGTATCGATACAGATCACGGGGATGTCGGGAATGATCCGCGTGACCAAGTGGAGCATCACCGCCGAGGTCGCACCGAAGCTCGTCGACATGACGAGCCCCTCGCCGAAGGTCGCGTCCGCCCACGCGATGACCTCTTCCGCGGTCGTCCCGTTGAGCTGCGCGTTCTCGCCTGCGAGGTCGAGCTCTTCGGCGGCGTCCATAAATCTAACTTGAGCAATCTACTGATGAATTGCAACTGGACTCGAGATGCGTAGGAAAACGTCCGTAATTACAGCCATGAATCCGAAAGGGTACCCGACTGTTTTACTCGTGTATGGGCGAGGCGGACTTGGGCGACAATGGCTTGCGCAGGAAAGGGCCGTCGGCCCAAGTCGAGGGCCGCTCCGTGGTCCAATGACCATGCGATCCACAATTCAACGACTTGCCCACGAGGTTGCGTGACCACGACGCTCACTTCTCAGATTGATTCCGTCACCGTCTTTCGGCGCGGCGCTTTGGTGACCCGAACCGCCGTGCTCGCTGCCGACAGCACGGTCCGGTTGGCGCCGCTGCCCCTGACGATGGACGACGGTTCGGTTCGCGTCCGCGTGCACAGCGACGACATCCTGACCAAAGCGCCGATCGCGGAAGCGGTCAATGTTCGCCTTGAGGTGATGTCTGCTGCTGAGTCCCAGCCTGCGCCGAGCGATGCGGACGTAAAAGAGGCCCGTGAACGCGTCGCTAAGATCAAGGCGCGACGCGCGATCACAATGAACGCGCTGAATCGAGTCGCCGAGCTTGAGCCGCTCCGGCGGGCGCAACCCCGAGACGAGGCGCCCGTCATTGTCGATACGACCGCGCGGCTGGCGATGCTGCGCTTTCGTCGTGAACGGTCCGAAGCGCTGAGCGACGAGCTCGCCGCGCAGACCGAACAGCTCCGCCAAGCGAACGAAGACCTCGCGAAGAAGGAAGAGGCGCTCCGTGAAGCGTCGAGCGCGACGCAGGAACGTCCGGACGAGCTCCGCAAGGCGCTCTACGTGTCGATGCGTGGCGCGACCGCGGGCGCGAAGGTGACGGTCTCGTACTTGGTCCCGGGGGCGACCTGGTCACCGAGCTACACCGTGCGGCTGAACCAGGAGATGGACGCGGCGGAGCTGAGCGTCCGCGCGATGGTCGGGCAGCGGAGCGGGGAAGACTGGAGCGATGTGGCGCTCACGCTCTCGACCGCGAGCCCGCAGTCCTTCTACGATCTCCCGGAGCTGCGCTCGATCCGGATCGGCCGGCAGCAACCGGCGCCCGCGCGTCGCGGTTATCGACCCGCCCCAGTAGGCGCCGCCGAGCTCTACGCCGACTATGATCGTGGTTACGCAGACGTGGTTCGCCCGCGGAAGTCCAAGCCTCGCCCCGCGGCGGCCGCTCCAGTTTCGATGGCCGCGCCGACGCCGGAGCCCGCGCCGCCGCCACCACCCGTTGAAGAGGTCATGGCGGCCGCGCGCTCCCAAGTGATGATGATGGACGCGGCGGAAGTAAAAGCCATGGCGCCCGGGGCGCCCGCGTTGTCGGCGCCGATGCCGAAGTCCGCTCCCGCGCCGCGCCGGTCGCGTGGTCGGGCGATGGCGAAAAAGCAGAAGGCGCGCCGTATAGACCACAAGCGCGAAGATCTATCGGTCGAGCTCGAGGAGGCGGACGAGGGCTACTTTGGAGCATCCGGCGGCGGAGCTCTCGGCGACGACGAGATGACGATGTCCGGAGAGCTCTCGGCGCTCTTGAACTACGGCGCGATGCGGATGCCTGCGCCGACCGATTCGGGCCGAGGCTCCCTTCGCGTTTTGAGTCCGCACGAGCAGCTCGTTTCGCTCCTTGTGCACCAGCAGCACTCGACCACCATCGCGGTCGTGATGAAGAAGGCGCGGTCCCGCGCGACCCAGATCGATCCGCTCCCGGCGGGCTTCAACACGCCGTCTTCCTTCGATGGGTTTGATTTCGCGTACGTCGGTTCGCATCGCGTCGACCTTCCCTCGGACGGCTCGCTTCACAACGTCGCGATCAGTTCGCACGAAGGCGCCTCCGCTCCGCGTTACGTCTGCGTGCCGCGCGAGAGCCAAGACGTGTTCCGGTTCGCCGAGATCAAAAACCCGCTCGGCGGTCCGCTCCTTCGCGGCCCCGCGGACGTCTACGTGGACGGGAGCTTCTTGATGACGGTGCCGGTGGATCCGGTTCCCGCAGGAGGCGCGCTCGCCCTCGGGCTCGGGGTCGAGCAGAGCATCAAGGTCGCGCGGAACACACACTTCAAAGAAGAGACGACAGGGCTGCTGCGTGGGTCGCTTGATCTGCATCACCAGATCACCGTCGACCTGGAGAACTTGCTCAGCCGCGAAGCGCTCATCGAGGTACGTGATCGGCTCCCGACCAAGCGCGAGAACGACGACGACGTGGAGCTCAAGGTCGAGCGCGTCGAACCGCGCTGGGAGGACTATGAGCAGAAGGACGAACCGATCGAAGGCGGCAAGCGCTGGCTCGTGAAGGTCAAGCCACGTGAGAAGCAGCGGTTGATCGCCGAGTACACGATCCGCATCGCGCCGAAACATGAATTGGTCGGCGGAAACCGGAGAGAGTCATGAGCGAAGAAGCGAAGAACGAGAGCCGCGCATCGCTCCCGGTGAAGTCCGTCACGCTCCTTGAGGATCGCGCGCACGTCACGCGGAGCGGTCCGCTCTCGCTTACGTCTGGGCGCCAGACGTTCGTCATCGCAGGCGTCGCGCCGATCCTCGCGGACAAGACACTCGCAGCGGAGCTGTCGGGAGCGAACGCGGAGCTGATCGATGTCGTGGTCCGGCGTCGCGTGCTTCACAAGACAGAGGATCAGCCGGAGGCCATCCGCGCGCTCCGTGAACGGGCGCGAGAGATGTCCCACGCGCTCGGGGCGCTCCGGGCCAAGCGCGACCGACTCGCGAAGGAAGCCGCGTCGCTGGCGTCGCTCTCGGAGACGACCCACCAGGAGCTCGCAGTCGACGTGTCGTGGGGGCGGGCGGACACGTCGCACTGGGCGCGTGATCTCGACGCCATTCGGTCGGCGGAAGCCGAGCTGCGCGAAGCCCTGGTCATGATCTCCTTTGAGGAACAAGAAGGCGCCGCGCGCTTTCGTGATCTCCAGCGTCAGATCGCGACGCTGGAGAACCCGAGCACCCAGCGGGTCGCGGAGCTCCTCGTGCAAGTGGAAGGAACCGGCGCGGCTGAGCTCACGGTGTCGTACATCACGCCGGGCGCGTGTTGGCGTCCGCAACATCGCGCGACGCTTTCCGAAAAAGACGGCGAGTCGACCGTGACCTTCGAGACCGAGGGGTGCGTGTGGCAGTCGACGGGCGAGGAGTGGGAAGACGTCGAGCTCTTCTTCTCCACGGAGCGACCTTCGCTTGGAGCGGCCCCGCCGCGTCTCGCGTCCGACCACCTGCGCGTCCGCGCGAAGCGTGAGCAGATCGTCGTCGAGGCGCGAGAGCAGACGATTCACACGACCGGGCTTGGCGCGAGCGCCAGCGAACCCGAGGTCCTCGGGATCGACGACGGCGGCGAGGCGATGCGGCTCCGCGCGAGTGATCGCGCGAGCGTCGCGAGCGATGGTCGACCGCACCGGGTCCCCATCGAACGTTTCAGCGCACCGGCAGAGGTCGCGCTGGTGCTCACGGCGGAGCTCGCCCCAGCGGCGCTCGTGCGCGCTCGCTTGAGTCACGCGGGCCGCCACGCGATCTTGGCGGGGCCCGTGGATCTGATCCGCGAGAGCGGTCCCGTTGGCGTTACCTCTATTCTCTTCGTGGCGCCTGGAGAGCGTTTTGATCTTGGATTCGGACCCGACCCGGATCTGCGGGTGTCCCGCGAGACGTCCCAGCTCAAAGAGAAGTCTCGGATGCTGAGCGCGTGGACCAAGGTTCCGCATCGCGTGACGCTTCGCTTGAGCAACATCGGGCCGGACACGAAACGAGTCGTGGTCCGGGAGCGTGTTCCGGTCTCCGAGGTTGAGAAGGTAAAAATCGAGCCCGACGAAAAGGCGACCACCGGCGGCGCGACCCCCGACAAAGACGGCATCGTTGAGCTGCCGGTTTCCGTGGTGGGTTTCGGTCAGCAAAAGGTTGAGGTGGGGTACACCGTCGCCAAACACGAGGACGTCGTTGGCGTGTAGCGCGCGCGCTCGTCGATCACCCTGACGGGTCGCGGCGCTCCTCCGCTCCGCACCACGGTTGACCCCCCAAGAACACGCGCGGATTCTTCGTGGATGCGTCTCCACTATCTCCTCGTTGTTGTCTGTCTCCTCGGCTGCCGGACGTTCGTTTCTGTCAGTCCCGACGCCGACGCTTCTCCGCGCGACACCGGAACCGATGACGGCGGGGATGTGGATGGCGGGGATGTGGATGGCGGCGAGTGTGACCGCGGCGCGACGGAGTGCGCGGGGTCGGGCGCGGTGTTGACCTGCGAGTCTGGCGTCTTTGTTCGGACCGCCTGCGACGCGCTCGTGGACGAGGAACCTGGCGCGAGCGCGGTCTGTCGCGGCGGCGAGTGCGGGATCCGTTGCGACGAAGGGCGGAGCGACTGCAACGGGGACCTCGGGTCGGGCGGTGATGGTTGTGAACAACGCGGCGCGTGTCCATTCAGCGGGCTCGACCTCCTCTTCATGATCGACAACTCGAACTCGATGACCGAGGAGCAGGCGAACCTGGCGCAGGAGTTTGGCTACCTGATCACCGCGCTCGCGTCGGGGGATCTGGACGGAGACGGTCGTGAAGACTTCTCGCCGATCGAGTCGATCCAGGTCGGGGTCATCAGCAGCGATATGGGCACCGGGGGCTTCCCGGTCGAGACGTGCTCCGAGTCGAACTTCGGCGATGACGGCGTGCTGCGTGATCGCGGGAACACGGCGCGCCGGGGTTGCATGGGGACCTACCCGAAGTTCCTGTCGTTCAGCGCGGGCGTGACGAACGTCGATCGGTACGCGGAAGACGTGACCTGCGTCGCGGCGATGGGCGTCAACGGGTGCGGGTTTGAGCAACCGCTCGACGCGATCCTAAAAGCGGTCACGCGGAGCTCGAGCCGCACCCGTTTTCACGCAGGAACGGTTGGGCATCGCGATGGCGCCAACGACGGTTTCGTTCGTCGCGACTCGCTCCTCGCCATCGTCGCGCTCACCGACGAAGACGACTGCTCCGCGAGCGATCCCGATCTCTACAACCGCGGGAGCGTGACCTACGCGGGCGACCTCAACTTGCGCTGTTTCGCGTTCCCCGAGGCGGTCCACCCGATCGATCGTTACGTCGACGGACTGATCGAAGCGCGCGCGGCATCGAACCTGGTCTTCGCGGGCATCGTCGGGGTCCCCCGCGACGTCGCGGGGCTCGGGTACGGACGGATGCTCGCGCACCCCGACATGCAGGAACGGATCGACCCGCGAATGCCAACGCGCCTGGTGCCCTCGTGCAACCGTCCGGGGACGGGGCTCGCGTTTCCTCCGGTCCGCGTCGTTCGGGTCGCTCAAGGGCTCGAGGATCGCGGCGCGCTGACGACGATTCAGTCGATCTGCCAGGATGACCTTCGGCCCGCGGTGGATTCGATTTTGCGTTTGATCGCGGACCGCGCGGGCTGATGGCGACCGCGCGGGTCGCGTGTTTGACGACTCTTGAACGCGATGTGAGGTTGACCTCGTGACTCGCTTGTCTCTCGTGTCCTCGGTGTTCGTTGCGGTCTTGCTCGCCACCGCGTGCGAGACCGGTGACGCTACACAGATCGTGGTAAACGTCACGTCGCGAGTGGCGACGTACGAACGCGTCCAAGTCGCCGTGTTCATCGACGGCGCTCCAGCGGCGGATGTGCTCCTCGGCGAGGGCCAGCCGGTCGCGACGCCGTTTTCCTTTACGCTGGTTCCGAGCGGGGACCTGAGCGCGCGTCGAGCGATTCGAGTGGTCGGGGAAGTTGGAGCCGAATCCGACATTGGCGAGTTCCCCGACGCACGGTTCGTCGAAGGGGAGACCACGTTCGTCACGATCAACCTCGACGGAGAGATTGATCCACCGATAGATGGCGGAACGGATGCCGGCGACGACGCGAGCGACACAGGTGACGCCGCTGACGCGAGCGATGCGGGTGTGTGCATCCCCGGCGCGACGGAGTGCGAGAGCGACTCCGTGCTCGCGTCATGCGTGGAGGGGAGGCGTGTCCGTACACCATGCGTCGACCTCATCATCGAAGAGGACGGAACGAGGGCGACCTGCATCGGGGCGAGCTGCACGCTCATCTGTGAGGCTGGGCGTCTCGATTGCAACGATGACCTCAGCGATGGCTGCGAGTTTACTGGAGAGGTGTGCACCGGGCCCCCGATCGACCTCTTGTTACTGGTCGACAACTCCATATCCATGGAAGAAGAGCAGGCAAAGCTCGCGAGTGAACTCGCGCGGGTCGTGAGCGTGTTCGCGACGGGAGATCTAGATGGGGACGGGACACCTGACCTCGCCCCCGTGGAGTCGCTCAACCTCGGCGTGGTCACCACCGACATGGGCAGCGGTGGGTTTGACGTCGTGACCTGCGATGAGCCGAACCGGGGTGACGACGGGTTGCTCCTCGGTCGCGGCGGCGATGGGCCCGGCTGTTCGGGGATGTACCCCCGGTTCTTGAATTTTAGACCAGGCGAGACGTCGGAGATGTCGTTCGTCAACGACGCCGCATGTCTGGTCTCGACGGGTACGGACGGGTGCGGATTCGAGCAACCGCTCGAGGCGATCCTCAAAGCGGTCACACCAAGAGCCAGCATCGTTCGCTTCAACGACGACGAGGAACCCGGTCACGGGGATGGTCGAAACGAAGGCTTCCTTCGCGAGGACGCGGTGCTCGTCATCATCGCGCTCACCGACGAGAACGACTGCTCGGCGAGCGACCTCGAACTCTACAACATCGGAAGCGTTCGCTATCCGGGGCAGCCGAACCTGCGCTGCTTCGCGTATCCCGAAGCGCTCCATCCAGTGTCGAGATTCGCGGACGGGCTGGTCGCGGTTCGTCCGCCAGAGCGACTCGTGTTCGCGAGCATCGCCGGTATCCCGACCGGAGCCGCGGGCGAGGACCCCGACGAGATTCTCGCGCACCCCGACATGACAGAGCGGGTCAACGCAGAGATGACTCAACTCCGACCTGCTTGTGCGAGCGGGTCGGGGTCCGCGTCACCTGCGCGCCGCTTGGTTCGTCTCGGGCAGCGCCTCGAGGTACGGGGCGTCCGGACGACCTTCCACTCAATCTGTGAAGATAGCTTCGTACCCGCGATCAACGCGATCGTCATGATGGCGCTTGAGCCGTTGCGATGAGCTTCTCGCACGGCGGACGATCGCGTGGCATAGAGAACGAGGATGCAACTCGACGATGCCATTTCATCGCGCCGCAGCGTTCGCGGCTTTCTCCCCGACGCCGTTCCCGAGGAGGTGCTCCAGCGCGTCTTCGAGAAGGCGCAGCGCGCTCCGTCGTGGTGCAACATCCAGCCGTGGCGTGTCTTCCTGACCTCGGGAGAGACCACCGGAAAGCTCCGCGACGCGTTGGTCGCGGCGACGACGACCGAGATGCCGTCGCCCGATTTTGACTGGCCCCCGAGTTACCCGGAACCGTACGGCGCGCATCGGAAAGAGTGCGGCAAGGCGCTCTACGAAGCGATGGGCGTCGCGCGGGATGACCGCGCGGGTCGGCACGCGGCGTGGGTCCGAAACTTCGAGGCGTTTATGGCGCCGCACATCGCGATCGTGTGCGTCGACAAACGCTTTGGTCTTTACGGCGCGCTCGACGTGGGGTGTTGGCTACAGACGGTGATGCTGTTGCTTCGCGAAGAGGGGTTGCACAGCTGCGCGCAGGCGAGCCTCGCGACGTACCCTCGCTTGACGCGCGAGATCCTCAACATCCCCGATGAGCTCGGTGTCTTGTGCGGCATCGCGATCGGAAAAGAGGACGAGAGCGTCCCCGCGAACGCCACGCGGACCGTCCGTTCGCCCGTCGAAGACAACATTACGTTCCGGTGAACGGAGGGCCGGCGGCTGCACTGGCCACTCGGGCGCGCGAAGTGGATAGCGGGGGAGCCACTCTGGTCGGTCACCCCGGGAAATCGGCTCGAAACGGCACGGCACGTCGGTTGCAGTGTCCGCCCGTCATGCAACTCGTCGCGCCCACTTGGTCCTCGGAAACCATCTTCCTCACGAAGAACACCGAGTACCACCTGCGCGACCGTTTCTGTTTCGAGATCCGTGATCGACGCACCGGCAAAGCGGTTGGCGATCACGCGGCGCTCCATCGGGAACTCGCCGGCTCGGTCCGCTTCCTCGAGGACGAGGTGTCCATCCGCGCGGGCCTCCCGGCTCCTGGTGACGCGATGTGTTTCCGCGGCGACCTCATCACGAGCCCGGTCCTCGATATCCTCGTCTGCTGAGCCTCCGCGCGAAGCAGCGCTTCTAAGCGGGCCATTTTCCGCGGCGATCGGTCGCCTTCGTTCCGCGGGGCGGAGGGAACACGGACGACCCCGGGACACGTTCACTCTTCAGCCGTATATAGAGGTGGAGCGGATGAAGAGTCGGCGAGAGAAGAGATCCCGTTCGCGCGGCGACGCGGCGACTGTGATGACCGCGGCGAAGCGGACGAGCGCGAGAAGGAGCCACGCGCGAAGTGGAGGGGCGGGCTTGGTCCTCGCGATGTGCATGTCCATCGCGTGCGGTAGCGGAGACGAAGGACTGACGGTACCGGTCACCACGACGTCCAACCGTCCCGCGTCGTGTCCCGCCACGCGGCCAGCGCCTGAGCTCCTCGCGAACGTGCAGCCGCAACATCGACAGCTCGACTACTGGCTCCCGCGGGTCGACGCGGACGCGGTCATCATGACCCGCGAGGACATCGCGTCCCACACGAACGCGCTCTCTTCGCCCGCTGACGACGGCCGGCCGATCGGGCAAGGCGATCCGCTCGCGCCGGTCGATCCTGCGCTCCTCGAGACGGAGCTGCGCGATCGCCTCGACTTCATGAAGGGGCGGATTGAGTCCGGGATGTACCTGACGTCCACCGGGACGCGTCTGTCACCTGAGGAGGCTTCCGCGTTCGATCCGCGCGACGTCCCGGCGCTGCTCAACGGAGGCCGCGGCGAGTGGGTGGTCGCGCTGCAGAAGGTGAAGATGCGGTGCGGTCCACGCGCGGAAGGGCTCTACACCGCGGCGCTCGATCTCGCCTTCGATCGCAACAACTGCTCGACCGTTCGCGAACAAGAAGCGATTCAGATCCTCGCGAGCTGGAACGACACGCTCTGGCTCGCGCGCACCGGCTACGCGATGGGCTGGGTGGAGAAGACGGCGGCGATCTCGTCTGCGTTGCCTGACGCGATGATCGACGCGTTCGCGAGCGCGCCTCGCGTACGGGTGGAATCGCCGACCACGCTCACCGCCGAAGATGTCTCCATCACGGTGCCCGCGGACACCTTGCTCGTGCCGACTCCCGATGGAACGCGCGCGTTCTTTGCGTCGCCGGAGGGCGTCTTCGCGAGCAGCGCGCTCACGACTGTGCCGACCGTTCGTGACCTGACGCGCCGCGAGGTGTTCACTCGCGCCTTCGCCTTGCTGGACACGCCGTACGGATGGGGTGGACAAGATGGCGGGCGTGACTGTTCTCGCTTCCTGCTCGATATCTTCTCGACGTTTGATCTGCCGCTGCCGCGACACAGCGCACGGCAGGCGATGGCCGGGACCTTCGTGGTGCCGGTCGAAGACATTGAGGACCCGGAAGAGAAGCAGCGGATCATCGACGCCGCAGCGGACAAGGGCGTGGTCTTCCTCCACTTCCCGGGCCACATCATGCTCTACCTTGGCCAAAGCGAAGAAGGCACGCCCATGGCGATTCACGCCTTCAGTGAGTACGTCACGCCGTGCCCTGAGGTGGAGCAAGACGAGGACGCGCCGACGGAGACGATCAACCGCGTCGACAAGGTGACCGTGAGCGACCTCTCCCTTGGCGCCGGGAGCTCACGCGGGAGCTTCGTAGAGCGCGTCACCAAGATCGTGGTCCTCGGCGGGACCCCTGGCGTCGAGCTGGCGGGCATCGCCGTCCCGCGCGCGGCCGCACCCGTCGTTGTCCCGGGTCCTGGCGAGTACTGTGAAGACAGCAACGCGCGCGCGCTCTTTCGCACGCCGTTCCGCCCACACCAAGGTCACCCGCTTCGCGTCATCGCGACGATGAGCGAGAACCCGGGGCCGGCGAAGCTCGCGTTCCGCGCCCCCAATGGAGAGATCACGCATCCGGAGACGCATCGGCTGAACGGTCCCCCGACTTCGTTTTGGGCCGACCTCGAGAACCCACAGGTCGGCGACTGGACCGTCGCGCTTGGCGACGGTGAGCGGATCTACGCCTGCGAGCGTTACAGCGTGGTGCGACATGCGCCGGAGATCCTCGCGCGCGACGAGGAGATCCCAAACGTCGCGTGGCCGGCCTACTGGCGCTGGGAGCAAGACACCGAGAACCTCTACGCGGCGTTCGTGGAGCAGCTCTTTATGGAGCCGACCGACGACGACACGACCTGGGATGGCCTGCAGATTCTGCTTCGCGATCGTAACCGGAACTTGCTTCACGACCATCGCTTGATGAACGAAGAGGCGCTCCTGTCCCTTCGACCCGATTGCGCCGACCTCCCGTACTTTTTGCGCGCCTACTTCGCGTGGAAGTTTCGGCTGCCCTTTGCCTTTCGGGTCTGCTCACGCGGACGCGCCGGGATCCCGCCGACCTGCGGGGACGAGCCGCTCACGAACCTCACGCTCGTGCCACGGGCGGCCAACGATATCGAGGCGTTTCGTCTCTTCATGCGGCGCGTCGGGAGCACGGTCCACTCGGCGAGCGCGCGGACGGTGCCGCGCTCGAGCAACACCGACGTCTACCCGATCGAGCTGACCCGTGAAGGGCTCCGGCCCGGGACCGTGTTTGCGGATCCGTACGGGCACTTGCTGGTCATCGCGCGCTGGGTTCCGCAGACCGCCTCCGACTACGGCGTCCTGATCGGCGCAGATGCGCAGCCGGACGGAACGGTCGGGCGGCGACGCTTCTGGCGTGGTTCGTTCCTTTTTACGCCCGACACCACCGACGTCGGCGCCGGCTTCAAAGCGTGGCGACCGGTCATCTACGATCGGATCGAGGAAACGATCACGACCTTGAGCAACGATGAGCTGAGCAACCCGCGCACCCGTGGTGATCATCTCGCGTTCTCCCGGGCGCAGTACGAGGGCACGCTCGACGACTTCTACGATCAGATGCAGGGGCTCATCAATCCACGGGCGCTCGACCCAGTCGCGATGCAGTCGGCGCTGGTGGACGCGCTCGAAGAGTCCGTTGCGCGGCGCGTCGGCTCGGTCGACAACGGTGAGCGCTTCATGCGCGAGCGCGAGTACGCGCCGATCATCATGCCGGAGCAGAGCGAGATCTTTCAGACCAGCGGACCCTGGGAGGACTACTCGACGCCTTCACGCGACATGCGCTTGCTCATCAGCGTCGACGCGGTCATCGGCTTCCCGGGCGTGGTGCGGCGCAACCCGTCGCGCTTTTCGGTTCCCACGAGCGAGGTCGACGCCTCCGTCGCGGCGATCCAAGAGAAGCTGAACGAGGAGCTCTCCGGGCGACGCTTCCAATATCAGCGCAGCGATGGGGAGACGCAGGTGCTCACGCTCAAGGACCTGGTCGATCGCCGCGAATCGATGGAGATGGCCTACAACCCGAACGATTGTGTGGAGCGGCGCTGGGGCGCGCCGGAAGGAACGCCGGAGGCGGCGGGATGCCGTCGAACCGCGCCGCGTGAACAACGCATGCGGATGGCGCAGTACCGGTCGTGGTTCCGCGAGCGCCGTCGCCCGCGCTAAGCCGCGAAGGCTCAGCCTTAGAACTTGCCCTTGAGCATCGAGCCGACCGTCTTCTTTCCGTAGTGGTAGAAGGTGCGACCGAGCGTCTTCACGTCGAGCGTGCTCATGGCGGTGTCCGCGACGCCGAAGGGCAGCATCGACGGGATGTTCCCGCGGCTGTACTCGAGCATGTAGGCCGACTCCGGGATCCGGTAGCCCTTCACCTGGTTGCTGCCGAGGTAGGCGTGGTCTCCAGGGACGTAGACTTTGCGCTCGGTGTGGCCCTCCAAGTAGCACCACATCTCACCCTCCATCATGAAGTCGTGAACGTCGGTGGTGTACCGGCCAGAGTGACCCTCGGTCCCGATCGGGGTGCCAAAGAAGATGATGTACTCGCTCAGCGACGCGTGGAGCAGGGTGAGCTGACCCATCGCGCCACCTGCGTTGTTGAAGATCCAGTTTCGCCGCCCGGTGTCGATGTGACCGGGGTATCGCTCCGCGAGCGCCTGGGTCACGACGTCGAACATCTCTTCGTGCGGCTTGCCGATGCCGACTTGGGCGCACTCGTGAAGAACCTTGGGATCAAACAGGTACCGCATGGGCGATTCCTACCATCGGCACAACACCTCTCACCACCGCGACTCCCGGGTGGTGTGAGCTTTCTGAGCATCCCTCAGCCGTGGAGGTGTGAGAGAACAGCCTGGCGGTTGCTTTTACTTGTCGCACTCGTCTGCTACCCCACAGCCAGATGGGTGCGGGGCAGGTGGTCAGTCGAGCAGCCAGGGTCTCTTGACCGGCGTTTACACCTTCCACTGTTACGCGTCTAAACCTGAAAAAAGACAATGATTACGGCTTAGGCCTTCCGGCACGCAACGTGCTCAAGAAGGGTCGAGTCCGCGGCTACAACCGCATACGAGTTTTTAGCTGCACACGAAGTTTGGGTCTCGAGCGAGACCGAGGAGAGAAGATGAACAAGTCAATCGCGCTTATTCTTGGAGCCATGCTGGCGATTGCCGGCTGCGCCGCTGACGGCGGAGCTGGCAAGGACCTTGTCGACTTCGCAGATGGGGAAGGCAAGGAGGACCGTTGGAACTCGTCGAACGATCCGCGTCGTTTCGACAACGGCCTCAACTACAACTTGGAAGATCTCCCGAGCGAGGGTGCGACCGAGCAGGAGCTTTGGCCCGCGTCGTACTACCCGACCTACGAGGACAGCATCAACGCGCGCTGGCAGGGAAGCGACACGCTCTCGGCCGCGGAGAAGTACGATAAGGCGTTCAACGGCTGGGAGCCGCCGGACAACTTCGACGAGCTCCGCCCGTTCAACCGCTCCAACTGGGAGTCGGACAACTGGGACGCCGAGTACTACGACGCTCTCGGCCCGCTTGCGAACCACGTCTCGCGCAACATGGGTAACCGTCGTGACCGTGAAGCCGCGCTTGCCGGCGACTTCGACCCCGAGGGCGATGATGCCGTCGAGACCTGGTGGGGCCTTTGCCACGCCTGGGTCGCCGCGAACCTCACCGAGCCGCGTCCGCTTCGCTCGGTCACCCGCAACGGCGTGACCTTTGACGTCGGCGATCTTGAGGCCCTTCTCATCGCGACGCACAACCGCGCGCCCTCGGCTGGCTTCATCGCGGGTCGCTGCAACCTCAACGGCGACGAAGACGATGTCGATCACGATCGTTTCCTTGAGCGTGACGAGCACGGTGTGCCGGTCGCCAACGAGTGCCAGGACACGAACCCCGGCGCGATGCACGTCCTCTTGACCAACTACCTCGGTCTCCGTCAGGAGCCGGTCGCGTTTGACCGCACCTGGGACATTCAGGTCTGGAACCAGCCGATTCGTGCATACGAGATCACGAAGATGGAAGAGATCACCGACGAGCGCGCGCTTGAGCTCATCGAGCGAACGGACCTCGACTCGTACGTGACCGAGTTCAACGTCGACGCGAAGACGCTCTACGAGACGAACCTCACCGTGAAGTGGATCACGGAGTCGCACGCTTCCACCGAGCCTGCTGACCTTGACCGCTACACCCGCACGAGCCGCTACACCTACATTCTTGAGGTGGACGCGGCCGGCAAGATCATCGGCGGCAAGTACTTCGGTGCGAGCGTCACCGACCACCCGGACTTCTTCTGGGCCACGCAGCGCCTCCGCACCAGCTCGGTTCCGCACATGGACCTCGCTGAGATCCGCGACATGGTCCGTGAGTCGCGCACGACGCCGAACATCGGCGATGGCGGCACGGGCGGCGACATGGTCGGCAACGGCGAAGCGACCCCGAACCTTGAGATTCCGGACAACGACGCGAACGGCGCGACCAGCACCGTCGAGGTCACCGGCCTCGAGGGCGCCATCTCGGCGGTTCAGGTTGATGTCGACATCACGCACACCTACGTGGGCGACCTCGTCCTCATCCTCTCGCACGACGGCGTCGACCAGACGATCCGTAGCCAGATTGGCGGCAGCAACGACGACATCAACGAGGTCATCGACGTGGTTGGATTCGAAGGCAACGTCGCGAACGGCACCTGGAGCCTCAAGGTCATCGACCGCGCTGGCGCCGACGTCGGAACGCTCAACCGCTGGAAGGTCATCATCGGCACGGACAGCAGCACCATGGGCGAAGAGCCGATGGTGGAAGGTGGCCAGTGGGTCAGCGAGCCGAACGTGGCCATCACGGACAACAACACCGTCTCCGACACCATCACGGTTCCCGCGGGCACCACGGGTGACATCACCATCTTCATGCAGGCGAGCCACTCCTACCGCGGCGACCTCAAGGTCTCCATCAGCGGCCCCCGCGGCTACGAGCGCGTGCTTCACAACCGCGACGGCGGCAGCGCAGACGACCTCAACGAGAGCTGGACCCTCGACGGCCGCACCGCCGACGAGTTGCCCTTCGAGGGCGACGCTGGCGGTCGCTGGACCATCACCGTTTCCGACAACGCCGCTCAGGACGAAGGCTTCTTCGCCGCCTGGGGCGTTCGCGCCGAGTAATCGCGCTAAACGCTGAGAAACGCCCGCGCTTCGGTGCGGGCGTTTTTCGTTGTGCGCCCAGCATGGGCGCTGACTTGGAGGTGAAAGTCCTCTCCTAAGAAGTCCAACTCGAAGGAAAGGAAGCGCAAGGGCGGAAGGGCGACCGACCGTCTGGAGGAAGCGTGGAATGCAGCCGCGGGCTGA